>CAVUDN010000045.1:0-119536 GCA_963740095.1 uncultured Acidobacteriota bacterium | reverse complement strand
CAGCTTCGCGGCGGCGCGGCGCGATTCGTCGGAGCCGGGGAAGCGGCTGACGACGGCGCGCAGATCGCGAGCGCCCGCGGACTTTTCGCCGATCTCGAGCTCGGCCATGCCTTTCTTCAACTGTGAGGCGGCCAGCTTGAAGCTGTGCGGATATTGCATGAGAACTTCTTCGTAAGCTCGAATCGCGCCCTTGAAATCGTTCTGTTGATAGGCGATCTCGCCGAGATAGAACTGGGAATTCGACGCGAGATCGTTCGTTGGAAAGTGCTTGATGTAGTCCGAGAATTCCTGGTGCGCGAGGCTGTAGTTTCCGCTGGTGTAGTCGCGCAGCGCGTTCTGATAGAGCGTGTCCGCAGAGATTGGCGGCATGGCGGCGCCGCCGGGCGGCGGCGAATTCATCGTATTGGGACCGCCGGGAGCCGGCGCCGCGCCCGGAGCATTCGCGTCCGGCGCGCCGCCGGGAGCGCCTGTAGGAGCGCCGCCGGCCGGGGCTGAGCCCGAAACTTTTGAGTCGATGCTCTGCAGCAGGCTCTGCATGTCGCTGAGCTGCTGCGAGAGCTTGCCCACGCGCGCCTGGATGTCCTGCACGTTGTCGGAGAGTCCTTGCGTCTGCTGCGTCACCGTGTCGAGGCGAGAGCCGCTATTCGCGGTGGAGTCTTGCACGGTTTTCTGCAGCGCGTCCATCTGGCTGTTCAGCTTGCTGACGGAATCGAGCGACTGCTGAATCAGCGTTCTTAGCGTGGCATTGTTGCCGTCAATCGCGCTGCGCATGTCCGTTTGCCCTTGTAGGAGCTGGTTCACCGTCTGCTGCAGCTCGATCATGTCACGCGACACGGCGCCCGCCGGCTGCGGCGCGAGGATCGCTCCACCAAGGGCCCCAAAAAACATCGCTACTACCGCGAGCACGACCCATCGTATGCGCAAAGGGAATCCCTCCTTACGGAAAGCGCGGCGCAGTCAAGCACGGCGCGCTTGAACAGAAAAATTCGCGAACGGCGGACCGGACTGTGCGCCGGCCCGCCCCTCGCAATAGAAGTGTACCGCTCCTAGTGTGCCAGAACGAAGTGATCCCGGCGATTCTGCTGCCAGCATTCTTCGTTGTGCTCGGTGCAGAACGGGCGCTCTTTGCCCCAGCTCACGGTTTCCATCCGGTCGGCGGCAATGCCGAGCGAGATGAGGAAGTTCTTGGCCGCCTGGGAGCGGCTCTGTCCCAGAGCCAGGTTGTATTCCGTGGAGCCGCGCTCGTCGCAATGTCCTTCGATCGAGATGTGCACGTCGGGATACGAACGCAGGAATTCCGCATCCTTGGTAAGAGCAGCGCGAGCATCGTCGCGAAGCTCGGCCTTATCGAGATCGAAGAATACATCCTTGACGTTCTGCTCGAAGAGCTCGCTCACGTTGGGCGGCGCTGCAGCGGGCGGAGGAGCAGCCTCCGGAGCGGAAACATCCACGTGCGCGGTGGCCGTGGCGCTGCCGCCCGGACCAGTGGCCGTGATGGTGTAGGTGGTTGAGGTCGTAGGATTGGCCGGGGTCGAGCCTTGCGGCGCGACCTTGCCAATGCCCGGCTCGATATCGAGGTCGGTGGCGTTGGTCGATGACCACGACAACGTCACCGTCCCCCCCGGATTCACCGAGGTGGGCGACGCGTTGAGAGTCACCGTCGGCTGCGCGGGCGGCGCCGGCGCTGGGGCCGGCGGCGTGGCCGCAACCTGTTTTTTGCAACCTGAGATGATGGCGACGAAAGCGAACAAGCTGAACAACAGCGCGAACCTTCGAAAAGTACCGTGCCGCATCTAGTGCCTCCTTCGGCGTTCCCGCGAGGGCTTACGGGACGGCCGAGAATCAACTTGTACCGATGGAACGTGTGCCACAAGACAAAACCACTCTTGCACCAACAGCACGACCTTCGCTCCGCGAATTGCACGGCGCGAAACTTGAAAAGCAGCCGATCGGGCGATTCTCATTCGCGCCTATCGCTGCGACCAATTGGGCGATTCACTCTGCCCTTGAAATGTCAGCTCACGTGGCTGGCTGCCATCGGCCAGCATGGTCCAAATCTGACGGGTGCCCGTCCGCGTCGATTCGAAGACCAGATGACGCCCGTCCGGTGCCCAACTGGGCCGTTCGTTGCGGGCTTCGTCTTTCGTCAGCTCGACGAGCTGATGAGAAACGATGTCCATTACGTAGATATCGTAGTTTCCACTCGGGCGTCTCCAGCTAAATGCGAGCAATTGTCCATTCGGTGACCACGACGGGTCGATGACGTACCCCATGTCGGGCAGGTCGATCTTCTGGGTATTCGAGCCGTCGGCATCGGAGAGGTAGAGCGCCGGATCGCCCGCGCGGTCGCTTACGAAAACGATCTGCTTGCCGGTCTTCGGATTCCACGTGGGCGACGTGGCGACACCCGCGCCGAAGGTGACGCGGTGCAGGTGCGCGCCATCGGCCTGCGCGACGTAGATAGCCGGATTGCCGTTGATGCTCGACATAAATGCGATCTGCTGGCCGTCCGGCGACCATGCCGGAGAGCTATTCGTTCCGTAAAAGCGAGGGAACCCGAGCAGGTGATTGGAGGCGGTCGAATAGATGCAGATTTGCGCGGACACGACGCCGCGATAGGGAACGTAGCAGGTGAAGGCGATGCGCGTCGAGTCCGGAGACCAGCGCGGCGTGAGCGCGATCGAATTCAGGTGCGTGATCTGGTGCTGGTTCGCTCCATCGTAGTCCATCACCCAGATTTCCTTGTTGCCGCTGCGCCCGCTTACAAACGCAATCTTCGTCTGCGCGATGCCGGGCTGGCCGCCGCTGAGGAGAGCCACGATGTCGTCGGCAAACTGGTGCGCGAGCTCGCGAGCGCCGTCTTCCGTGACCGGGCCGCGATAAATTTTCTGCAGCGCGAGCGGAGCTGCCGGATTACTTACCTGCGAGAGGTAGCCGGCAAACGCCAAACCCGAACTGTCCTGGCTCAAATTGCCGTACGCGACCATGTACGCGCTGGCAGGCGCTGCGGACCAATCCTGCGCCTTCAAATCGCTGGGCTGGCCGGGATCCGTCAGCGGATAAAAGCTGGGGCTCACCAGATCGATAATTCCGGAATATTGGAGGTCGGCCCAGAGCACGTCGTGAAAAACCTTCGGAAGCGGCGGGCCGAACGTTGATTTCCCTACTGTGTCGGGTACGGCAAGGCGTGCTTTGGTTACGCCAAGGCCCGTGCCGGTCTGGAACCAAGCCTGCGCCGCTACGGAATGTGCCGAGCAAAGAATTGCAAACACGATTAAGACAACTGATACTGAGAGGGATCGAAGTTTTCGTTTCATTCGTCCATGCCTTTGCCCTGTTTGCATATAAGTTCAGCGATGATAATCGAAATAAAACTGCACGTTGACCGACGAGCCCGAATACGCGCCGGGCAGGCGGTCGAGAGGACTCGATGACTGAATCGCGCGCAGCGCCGAGCTATCCACCGAATAGTTGTTGCTGCTTTGCGTGATCTGCACGTTGGTGATCGTGCCGTCGCGCAGAATCGTGAATGTGGCCACGACGCGAGGCGCGTAGGCCACGCTTGGGTCGACGGTCGACTGCAACCAGTTGCCGCTGATGCGCCGCTGCACCGCTTCGACGTACCACGAGAAGCGCGAGCCGAAATCGCCGCCGCCCACGCCGTTGAACGAGAGCCCCGCTTGCGTCGTGCCGGCACCCATGGCGAACGACGTGACCGGAATCGTCGGAGTGCCGCCTCCGCCATACGGAATCGCGTTCGTGGGCGGCGGCGTCGGATTCTCGAGCACCTTCGACGGCCGCGAGATAATTTTCGGCGGCTTCTTCATTTGGAATTTCTGGATCGGCACCGCGTCGGGCGGGGGTTTCGGTACGGGCTTCGGCTCGGACTTGAACAGCCCCTTCGAATTATCGACCACGCGGTTCGGCGTGACGACATCGGGGCGGGGAAGCGGAATCGCCGGAACGCTGCCGACAATGCCGACGCTGATCGAGCCGCCCGGCCCTCCCCAGTTTTCGCCGCGATGCGTGTAAGCCCACCAACCGGTGACAACGCAATACGCGAGGATTGCAAGGTGCAACCAGACGGATCTATAGACGAAAGGCTTGAGTGTCTGGCCCGGCCGCATTGCCCCTATCGTTGACATTTCATTCCCGCGATTTCACGCCCGCGCTCATTGCGATTGAGACCGCTCTTCGAGCGGCTGCGTCACTACGCTGATATTGGTGATGCCGGCCTGCCGCAGCGCGTCGACCACGGTGGCCCAGCTGCCGAAGGGCACCGTTTGGTCGCAGCGAACGTAGACGGCCTGCGTTTTCGGGTTGTGCGATTGCGCGATCACCTGCTGTCCGATCTCGTGGATGTTCACCGGCTTGTCGTTCAAATAGACGCGCTGGCCGCGGTCGATCGTGATCACCATGCGCACCTGCGTGAGTTCCTTCACGGTCTTCGTCTTCGGCACGTCCACGTCGATTCCGGACTGCAGGATCGGCGCCGTGATCATGAAAATAATCAGCAGCACGAGGACCACGTCGATGAACGGCACCATGTTGATTTCAGACAGCGACGTGCCGGTTTCGCGTCGAGCCTGTGGCATCTAAGCGCTCGGCGGGTTGGGCGAACTGTAAAGGGTTTCGACCTTGGCAACGAACTCCGACGCGAAGCTATCCATGCGCGACGCGATCGAGCGGATGCCCTGGAGGTAGTGGTTGTAGGCAATGAGTGCCGGGATTGCGGCGGCAAGGCCCGCGGCCGTGGTGATGAGCGCTTCGGCGATGCCCGGAGCGACGGCGCGAAGACTGGCCGTGCCGGCATCGCCGAGGCCGGTGAAGGCGTCCATCACGCCCCAGACCGTGCCGAAGAGGCCAATGAACGGCGAAACGGAAGCGATTGTGGCCAGCGTGGACATCCCGCGCTCGAGGCGGCGCACTTCGTCGCCCGCGGCTACGTTCATGTCGACGCCGATGGCGTTCGCATTTTTCACTTTGCCGCCGTGCGGATTGCCGCCCGCCACTTGCGACGAGAGTTCGGCGTAGCCCGCGTCGTACACAGCGATCAGCGGCGTGCCGCCGGAACCGGCGCGAAGAGTTTTAGGGTTGGGAAGGCCGCCGCCTGCGCGAAACATCTGGAGGAAGCGGTTGGTCTTGCGGTCGAGTCCACTTAGCTGCGCCCACTTTTGCAGGATTAAGGCCCAGGAAAGAACCGAAAGAATTAAAAGAATGCCGAGAACAACGCGGGCCAAGCCGCTCGTCTGTTCCAAGAGCGTGAGCGGATTGGCAACCACGACGAGCGCCAGGCCAGAAATAATTTCCTCCCCAGAAGACAATTTTTGCCGGGCAAATCTACCGTAGCATACGCACGTATAAGGGTCAAACCAGTGAGATGCAAAATTTGTCGATTTGCCGCACAAGGCAACAGCGGTTTTAAGGATTTTTTGCAGGCGTGCGGCAGGCGTTCGTTCGTGGCGGGGACTTTTCACCAGCATCGGGCGGGTATAATGAGGGCGAGGCGTCCACGTCCCGTACGCCACGTGTAAAATGCCAGCCACGCCAGATCGTCCGCCCGGCGAGCGCGTGTTTTTGTCCGCGGAGTGGTGCAATCTCGTGATGCTGAACTACGAGATCGATCCGGGGCTGGTGGCGCGGCAGGTTCCGCAGGGCACCGAGCTCGACGCTTTCGAGGGCAAGGTCTTCGTCAGCCTCGTCGGATTCCGCTTTCTGCGGACGAAGCTTTTCGGATTCGTCCCGCTGTCTTTCCACACCAATTTCGACGAAGTAAATCTGCGCTTCTACGTGCGGCGCCGCGAAGGCGGAGAGGTGAGGCGCGGCGTCGTCTTCATTCGCGAAATCGTGCCGCGATTCGCGGTGGCGCAACTCGCGAGGCTCGCGTATGGCGAAAACTACGTGAGTCTTCCGATGCGCCACTCGATCCACTCGAATGGCGCGGGCGTCCATGCGGAATATCAATGGCGAGTCGCGGGGCAGTGGTGCGGGCTACGCGCAGAGGGTTCGGGCACACCGGCCTATGCGGCGGAAGGGAGCGTCGAGCAGTTCATTACGGAACACTATTGGGGGTATTCGGCGCAACGCGAGGGCGGCTGCGTGGAATATCACGTCTCGCACGTGCCGTGGCGCGTCTGGGGTAGCACGACGGCAGCATTCGAAGGAGACGTCGAATCGCTCTACGGCGCGGAACTCGGCCGCGTCCTGCACCGCGCCCCCGATTCCGCATTCATCGCCGACGGCTCGCCCGTACGCGTCTTCACGGGCCGTTGCATCGCGTAGCGATCTTCGAGCCGCTGCAGCAGTAAATCTTAGGCTTGGGACGACAGGCCTAGCGGCGGCCGCCGCCGGAACTGGACCGCTCCGGCCGGAAGGATTGCCACTCGCGGATCTGTTCGGAGACTTCAGCTTTTTCGCGCTCGGTTGTCGCGGCGTCCCAACGGCGGCGGAGCTCTTCGAGCTTTGCTTCCACAAATCCCGCCCGTCCTGTTTTCTTTTCCGGCTTGTCGCGGTATCCCATCTGTGTGGCTCCTCTTTTTTGTCTCGGCTATCTGATTTCGAAATATGGCTATTGAGCCTGGTGTCCAATAAGGGGCAAGGCCGGGTTAATTATACCCTGTTGTTGGGTTTGCATCGTCGCTCGGACTAACTTTGTTTCTAGCGCCCGTCGCGGCTCTTCGCTGCAACCCAAATGGTCTTTCCGCAATCAAAAGGAGTAGGATAGGCCGTGGCCTCGCATTCGCGGGCCTATCGCGTAACGGTTATTCTTGGTGGAGGCGCTGCCATGAAAAGATCCACCTTCGCAAAAGTATCTCTCGCCTCGATTGCCTCACTCGCACTCATTCTTTTTGTGCCGAATCTCGCGCTCGCTCAGCGCGGGGGCGGAGGACACGGCGGCGGAGGCGGCTTTCACGGCGGGGGTGGCGGAGGCGGCGGATTCCACGGCGGTGGCGGTGGCGGGTTCCACGGCGGCGGTGGCGGTGGGGGCGGGTTCCACGGTGGCGGTGGTGGTGGGTTTCACGGTGGCGGTGGTGGCGCCTTTCGTGGGGGCGGGTTCAGCGGGGGTGGACGCTCATTCGGCGGCGGACGGTCGTATGGCGGCGCGTATCGTGGGGGTGGAGCTTATCGCGGAGGGGGATCCGCTTCGCGCGGCTTTGGCGGTTCCGGGTATAGAGGCGGTGGATTCGGCTCGCGTTCTTCTGGAGGATTCGCATCACGCGGCTCCGGGTTTGGCGGCAGATCAATGTCTGGCGCGAACGGTCGCGGTTTCAACAGCGCTGGCCGCTTCGGCGGTGCAAGCCGGTTCGGAGCCCGCAATGCCGTCGCGGACGGCCGGTGGCATTCGTTCGGCAGCGGCGGCCGTGCTATGAACGCCTCGGCTTCTGGCTTTCACGGCTCCGCGATTGCCGATGGTCGCTGGCACTCTTTCGGGCGGTCCGGAAATAACTTCGCGGGCGACCCGCGCGCAGTCTCTTCGGGTCGCGGCGTGTCACGTTTCGGAGGCTCCGGATTCGGACGCAACAATTTCTCCGGCGGCGACCGCTTCGGCGGAAACAGGTTCGGCGGTGACCGCGGCTTCGGCAACGTCCGCCGCTGGAATGGCGGCTGGGGCAGTGGGCGCGGTGGTTGGGGCGGCTACGGCCGGGGTGGTTGCTGGAACTGCGGCTGGGGGTGGGGCGGTTACGGTTGGGGTCTTGGCTGGGGCGTTGGCTGGGGACCCGACTGGGGATTTGGTTGGGGCTACCCGGGATGGTATGACCCCTATCTGGGTTGGGGCTACGGCTGGGATCCTTACTGGTACAACCCATATAGCTGGGACAATTACGATTTCAGCTACTACACGGACAACGGCCCGGACAATGGAGCGGGCGATTACAACGACCAGTACAATTCCGTCTATCCCGGCCCGGATTACTCCAACTCGCCTGACGCCGACTCCCCCTACGCGGGCTCTCCTTACACGCCCGTTGACAACAGTAATTACGTGATGGCGCCGCCCGCCGAAAACTACTAGGACCAGGAAGCTTCCCTCGCTTGGCGACTTCGCGGAATCCTCATCCGCGAAGTCGCCGTCATTGAAACCGCGACGAGCGCGATCCAGCAAGAGCCGAAATTTTGCGGTTTTCGCCCGAGGTATCACCCCCGCGCCGTGTGCTACACTGCGGTTCAGATCATGAGCAAAGCGTTTGATATCGGGATTGAGGCGCTCGCGACGCCAGGAGCGCTGCCTGCGATCGACGCCGCCGCGAGCGATCTCCGCCCGCTCGATTCCAGCGTGGCCCCTCCCAACGGCAAGAGCTTCTTTATCGAGACCTTCGGTTGCCAGATGAACGCGCACGATTCCGAGAAGGTGGCGGGCGTCCTACTCGAGCGCGGCTACGCCGTGGCGGAAAGCATGGCGCAAGCCGATCTGGTCCTGTACAACACATGCAGCATTCGCGAAAAGGCAGCGCAGAAAGTATTTTCGCGGCTTGGCGAGATCCGCTACGCCGCACCGCGCAAAGTGATCGGCGTCCTCGGATGCCTCGCACAGCAGGAAGGCGAGGAAATTTTCGAGCGCGCGCCGTGGGTGAGCCTGGTATGCGGCTCGGCCAGCTATCGCAAGCTGCCCGATCTGATGGCGCAAGTCGAAGAGGGCGGGCGGCGCGTCAGCGGCCTCGATCTCGACACGGACGAAACGTTCGAGACGGAAATCACGCGGCGCGACAATCCGATTCGCGCCTACCTCACAATCATCGAAGGCTGCGACTACGCCTGCTCCTACTGCGTGGTGCCGCACACGCGCGGCCCGGAACGCAGCCGCGCGAGCGAGTCGGTGCTCGCCGAAGCGCGGCGCTTGGCGAACGCCGGCTACACCGAAATTCAATTGCTCGGCCAGACGGTGAATTCGTATCGCGATCCCACGCCGCGCGGCCTCACTTTTGTCGAATTGCTGCGCGAAGTGGCCGCCGTCGACGGCATCCGCCGCGTGCGCTTCACCACGTCCCACCCGAACGATTTTCACCGCGAGATCGTCGAAGCGATCGATGACACTCCGGCGCTCTGCGATCACATTCATCTGCCCGTGCAATCTGGCTCGACGCCGATCCTGCGCGCGATGCTCCGCACCTACACGCGCGACGAATATCTCGAAAAGATTTCCTGGATTCACGCTGCCCGACGCCCGATCAGCATCACGTCCGACATCATCGTCGGATTTCCGGGCGAGACCGAAAAAGATTTCGAGGAGAGCATCACGCTGCTCGAGGCGGTCGGCTACGACGGCATCTTCTCGTTCAAATATTCGCCGCGGCCCAATACTTCGGCGGCCACCATGCCCGACGCGATTCCCGAAGAAGAAAAGGCGAGGCGCCTCGCGATTCTGATGGATCGCCAGCGCCAGATTCAGATCGCGCGCAACGAAACGCTTGTCGGCGGCACGTTCGAAGTCCTCGTCGACGGCCGCCACGAATCGCGCAATCAGTGGGCCGGGCGCACGACTAGCAACCGCCCCGTAAATTTCACTTCGCCTCGCCAAAATCTTTTGGGAGAATATGTGCAAGTGAAAGTTACTCGGGCGAGCGCCAACAGCGTCGCGGGCGAGCAGGTGATTTAGCGGGCAGCGAAATCAACAACTGGAGGGCCACATGGAACTCGAGGTCAAGATCAGGGGACTGATGATGGACCCGATGACCAACATGCCAGTGGTCGTCCTGAAGGAAACCCAGGGCAGCGGCGTGCTGCCGATCTGGGTCGGCGTCTACGAAGCCAACGCCATCGCTCTCGAAATCGAAAAAGTCCAGACGCCGCGGCCGATGACGCACGATCTGCTGAAGAACGTCCTGAACGGCCTCAACGTCCACGTGCAGCGCGTCGTGGTGTGCGACCTCAAGGAAGACACGTTCTACGCGCTCATCTGGATGGAGCGCGAAGGGCAGATCATCTCGATGGATTCGCGGCCCAGCGACGCGCTCGCTCTCGCGCTGCGCCTCGATTGCCCGATCTACGTCGACGATCAGGTCCTGAAAAGCTCGAAGGTCACCGGCCCCACCGCCGAGAAAAGCTCCAACGAGGAATTGCGCAAGTGGCTCGAGAACCTCAACGATGAGGACCTCGGCCGATACAAGATGTAGTCTTCGCTGTGCTGCTGCTCCAATCCTATTCCGGGTTTCCGCACAATGTCGGGGCGGAAGATGTAGCCTTGGCCTGTGCTCCTGGCCTAATTCCTGTTCCGCGTTTTCGCGCAATGTAGGGGCGTCGATACAAGAGATAGCTGTGCTCCTGTTCCGCGCTTTTGCCTGAATCTAGGGGCGGGTCTTAGACCCGCCCCTTCCGAGTCTCCAATCGGCCCCATCGTCTTTTTCATCCGATGAAATCAATCGTCGCGGCGTAGTTTCCCACCTGAACCGCCGTCAGCACCTTGCTGCTCGCGTAGTGCGGAGAGTGCGCAAATCGTTACAGGGAATTTACGCGGCTAAAAGCGGATGAGCGGCAGATGGCGGAGCTTCGAAGCGAAATGGTAGACGAGTCCAGAAACGCCGTCCTCGGTCGCATGCTGCATCATGCCCGGGCGCAGGCTCTTGCGCATCGCCGCGAGGGCCCCGAACATCATCCCGTAGATCGAAATCACGACGACGCCTCTCGCGCCCTGATAGGCGTGCGCCGTCCCGAAAATCACACCCTGCAAAATCACGGCGGCTGCAACATTTTGCGTCAGCGCCAGGCACTGGCGCTGCAGGTAGCCGCGAAACACCAATTCCTCGCAAAATCCGGCAGTCGCGGCGAGCATAACCCACAGAATCATTTCCGGCATGGTCTGCGGCATCAGAAAACTTGCTGCCTCGTTTCCATTGAAATGCAGCGCCCACGACAGCGTCGTCAAAACCCCGAGGATAACGAGCCAGAAGAGGAACGCCACCAGCACATCGGTCCAGAAATCCTTCCATTGCGCCCAGCGGCCCCCGATCAAATCGCGCAACTTCGTGTGCCGCAGCCACGCCCCGAGCCACACGTAGCCGACCAATACGAATTCGTAGCACATTGTAAAGATGTAGGTTGGAATCCGGCTGGGGAGCTTCGCCTCTCTCGCGGCAAATTGCGGCATTGCCTGCAGCAGCGACAGTCCCAGCAGGACAACAACGAACAGCAGCGTGTGCCACACCGGCGCAACAGCGGGTATGCGGTCTGGCGGATTCTGGTCGGGCGGCTGAAGAACGGTCTCGGTGCTCGCCATGCACACCTTTCGTCGAATGCGCACGCCCATCGGCGTGCAAACAAGAGTTTAGCAGGTGCCTGCGGAAGCGGCCAAGTTCGGCCGTAGCCCGGCGGCATGAGCGCGGGAAAAAGCTCGCTCACATATATCCGCGCTTCGAAAGCAGGCTCGCGGCGATGCCCGAGAATGTGTCCTGCGCCGTATGTTGCATCATCCCCGGACGCAGGCTCCGTCGCATCAACGCGAGAACTCCGAACAATGCTCCGTAGATCGTGATTCCGACCGCTCCCTTCCATCCCTGATACATGTGCACGGAGCCAAACACGATGGCCTGTAGCACGACGGCGACATGGGGGCTCTTCGTCAGCGCCAGGAACTGCCGCTGCAAATATCCCCGAAACAGAAACTCTTCCGTGATCCCCGCCGTGACCGACACCAGAACCCACACGATCATCTCCACCCCTGTTCGAGGCGACAACAACTTGATTGCTTTCGTTGCAGCCGGATTGGGGCCCAACAAAAATCGAGACATGATGAGCATTGCCACCACGACAAGCCAGAAGAGAAACGCCACGCCGACATCCCGGAAGAAATCCGACAGTCGCGCCCACCTGCCGCCGATCAGGTCGCTCATACGCTTGCCACGCGGCCTCAATCCGAACCACCAGACGTAAGCGACCATCCCCCATTCAAATGCAATGGAAAATATGTACGTTCTCATCCGGTGCGGATACACGCCCGAGGTGTGCTGGATACGCAATGCGTCCGCCGCGCCAAGCACTAGAAATATCAGGACGAATAGAATGGTGTGCCACAACGGCGCGACGGGATCGGCGCTGTTCGTCGCAACCATGGCAGGGGATGCTTGCGCCACTAAAGTCATTCCTCGAGTGGTTCGATCTCTCCTTCAGTGTATCAAGATGGGTCGGGTCGCCACGGATCCCCGTCGGGGCGTGTGCTATGCCAGCACGCCTTGGCAGCATTAGATTTCTCTTGCGTTGAGCGGCGCAGACTAGGTACATTGAGCGCTACTCGTAGTGGATGGGAAACCACGGGACACTAGCTGTTGGCCTGGGGTTGCACTACGGGTCTGAGGGGCAAAGGTTTGACCTGCGTCCTGGCAATCGCCAATCAAAAAGGCGGAGTCGGCAAGACCACCACAGCCATCAATCTTGCTGCCGCTATCGCTCTCAAGAAGAAAAAGACGCTCCTGATCGATCTCGATCCGCAAGCCAACGCCACGATCGCGTTCTTCACTCAAGACGAAATCCAGACCACGATGTACGACGTCTTCGCCGACCAACGCGTCGAGATAGCAAAGGTGATTCGCTCGACGAAGGACCCGAATCTCTTCGTCGCGCCCGGCCGCCTGGCTCTCGCGCGCCTCGAGCAGCAGCTCGCCGGCCAGTTCGACGCGCCGTTCCGCCTGAAAGACTCGCTCGCACCGATCCTGAAACAGTTCGACTACATCGTGCTGGACACGCCGCCGGCCCTCGGCATCCTCACGGTAAATGCTTTGGTCGCGTCCACGCACCTGCTCGTACCGATTCAGGCGGCCTATTTCGCAATCGAGGGCACGGACGACCTGCTCGAAACCTACGGCCGCATCCGCGCGCGTCCCAACCCGGACTTGAAAGTGCTCGGCGTCGTCATCACGCTCTACGACAAGCGCACCACCATCGCGCGCGACACCTACGAGCAGATTCGCACCGTTTTCGGCGGCGCGCTCTTCAAGACGCGTATCGCCAAGAACGTCCGTCTCGAGGAAAGCCCGGCCTACAAAGAAACCGTGTTCAGCTATGCGCCGAAATCTTCCGGCGCGGAAGATTACAAGAAACTGGCTCAGGAGGTATTGCAACGTGTCGAAGCGGATCGGGTTGCCCGTCACTCTCAAGATGCGGCATGACGCGCATTACGTAGAGACTTTAACCAGCTTTAGCGGCGCCTCGGTCGGGCGCATGATCCCGATCGACAAGATCCGCCCCAATCCGGATCAGCCGCGCAAGACCATCGGCGATGTTCGCGAACTCTCCGACTCGATCAAGCAGAAGGGCGTGCTCGAGCCGCTTCTGGTCCGCTACATCCCGCACGAGGACACTTACTACATCATCTCCGGCGAGCGCCGCTATCACGCATCGATGGCCGCCGGCCTGCACGAGCTGCCGTGCATCGAGAAAATCGCCGACGACGCCGAAACCCTCGAAATCGCGCTGATCGAAAATCTCCAGCGCAAAGATCTCACAGCCTTCGAAGAGGCGGACGGCCTGCAGCGCCTCGCTGACCAGTTCGATTACACGCACGACGACATCGCCAAGAAAATCGGCCGCTCGCGCTCCTCCGTCACCGAAACGATGTCGCTGCGCGTGATCCCGGACGAAGTCCGCCACACCTGCATCGAAAATGGGGTCGCCTCGAAGTCGCTGCTTCTTCAAGTCGCGCGCCAGCCCACCGAAAAGAAGATGCAGGAGATCGTACACCGCATCGTCCAGGGCAATCTCACGCGCGACGAAGCGCGCCGCGCCCGCAAAGAGGAAATGGAATCCGCGCCGCGCCCGCAGCCCTTCGTCTTCGATTACGAACCCGAGGACGGCTCGTTCCGCCTGCGCCTGCAATTCCGCAAGAGCCACGTGAGCAGCGAGGAGCTCGCAGCGACCCTGCGCGCCGTCCTGCGCCGCCTCGAATCCGGCTCGCTCTCATCCTCCGCGGCGTAGCCTCCGCCACATAAGCGCCGGCAAGAGTGGCACCGACAATCCTGTCTGTGCCCGGGCTCGACTGGGAGACATTCCTGGGTAGGGGCGGGTTTCAAACCCGCCCGCTCACGCCGCACACCGAGACAAGTTCGCCATGTCCGACGCCTGTCTTAGTGGTCGTCTCCTGACTCCGGCTCCTTCGGCCTGCGCACGACGCCGTGGATCGGTTGCGTGCCGAAATGCCCGGTCGCAGGCGCGCCCAGCACCATCGTGATGTTCGAAAACTGAACTTCCGTCCCTCCGGTGATGCAGACCTGCAGCGGGGACAGGATTGTCTCATTCTTCGAAAACGGAGCGGGGCTTCCATTGCCCGTAATGTGGGCGTAGCCGTTGAGCACGAAACGGCCCGTCGTAGGAGGATTTCCAGTCGGTTCGGGAGGGCAAGCGCTCGTATTGTAGCTGATCGTGGCGTTCTTCATTGTGAAGTGATGAGTATGAGCGCCGCGCGTCATGGGATCGTCGGCATTCACAACATCTTGAGAGATCGCGAAATCCGAGTGCTCCATCGTCATAGCTGCGGAGAAGTCGGCCACACCCAATCTGCTATTCACCTCCAATGACCATGTCCCTCGCATTTCCCACGGACCCGTCAGATTGCCTTTGATGTCGTGCGAGGACGTATAGTCATTGATGATCCCGCTTAGGTGCTCGGGCGCCGGAGCCTGGGCCAGCGCGCTGGTAGCTACTCCCAGCGCTAGAACCGCGACGATGCGTACCGTCCACCACAAAGTTTTGCTCTTCATTAGAAACCTCCAATTTGATACTCGTGTCTCTATCGCAGAATGCTTCTTCTGGGGCGGCAAGAGATGGCGGAGCTTCCGCAGGGAACTTCTGGCCCAAGAAGTACGTTTCGGCGATTTCGCGCTCTGTGCGCGGGGCAACCATCGAACACGCCATGTGGATCAGTCAAACGGCAATGCGCGGAACCGGCCCAGTGCCGTCAAATGCCGCCTTTTGCAGTTATCGAGGTATCGCTATACAATCAGGCCACCTGTCTGGTCCGCACCCCTGGATTCGTTTAGGAGAGCCCAATGGGCGAAACATTTCCCGGCACGTCGCCGCCGGAAAAGCTCGCCGAGGCCCCGCTGGATTCGTGGAAGGAAATCGCGTCGTATCTCGGCCGCGATGTCACCACCGTCCAACGCTGGGAAAAGCGGGAGGGGATGCCCGTCCACCGCCACATCCACGACAAGCGCGGCTCCGTCTACGCCCTGGGTTCGGAACTCGACGCCTGGCTGCGGAGCCGCCGACCACGCCTGGGCGAACAAGAGAACGGCCAAGAGCCCGAAGCGGCTGTGGAATCGGCAGTCGACCAAGGACGAAACCCAGTTCTATCGGCGCGTTATTGGTTTGCCGTCGCCGCCATCGTCGCACTCAGTCTTCTGGCTGTCGTTTACGCGGTATCCCGAACCCGAACGCCGGCTCCGGCGCCGCCCAAGATTCGGTCTTTGGCGGTACTCCCGCTGAAAAACATGACCGGAGATCCCAGCCAGGAATATCTCGCAGACGGGATGACCGATGCTCTCATCGGACGCCTCGCCCAAATTCACGATCTGCGGGTCATTTCCCGCACGTCGGTGATGCGCTTCAAGAATCCGCAGATGTCGGTGCCGCAAATCGCCAAGATTCTGGGCGTCGATGCCGTCGTGGAGGGTTCCGTCATGCGAGACGGCAACCGCATCCGCGTCACCGCTCAAATGATTCGCGCCTCCACGGATGAGCATTTCTGGTCGGAAACGTACGACCGCGATCTCCGCGACGTCTTTACGCTACAAAGCGAGCTGGCCCAATCCATTTCCGAGAAAGTCGAAGCGACGGCTACCGGCGAAGAACACGAAAGGCTTGCCGCCGCGCGGCCCGTGGCGCCCGAAGTTTACGAAAGCTATTCGAAAGGCGAATTCGCGCTCAACAAAAGCACCAGCAAAGCCCAATTCGAGGCCAGCCTTCCTTACTTTGAGGATGCGATCAAGAGAGATCCTACCTTCGCGCCCGCCTATGTGGGCCTGGCAACTGCATACAGCAATCTCGGCACGGTCTTTATAGGTGGCTCGCCCCAAGAAACCCGCGCGAAAGTTGTGAGCGCGGCCGAGAAAGCCTTGGAGCTCGATCCGAATCTTGCCGAAGCGCACGTTCTGCTCGCCGACGTAAAGCAGAAGCAATGGCACTGGGCGGATGCAGAGGCAGAGTACAGGCGCGCTCTCGAATTGGACCCGAACAGCGCTCGTGCTTACGAGGGACTTGCTTTGTGGCTGGCGTGCCAGGGACGTGCGGACGAAGCTGTGACATCGGCCGAGCGCGGCCGGGAACTTGACCCGCTGGCGGTTTCCTTTGAGGACTTCGGCTGGACGCTGTTTCAGACCCGCCACTACGATCAGGCCATACGCGAGTTGCGCGCTGCGCTGGCGGTGCAACCGGGCGATTTTGGCGCCATGATGGACTTGGGATTCGTCCTGATCGCAAACAATCAACCCGAAGATGCAATCCCTGTGTTGGAGAAGGCGGTTGCGATGTCGAACCGCAGCCCAGGCCCCATCGGAATACTGGTCCGGGCGTATGCGCACGCTGGACGTCGCAGTGATGCCCTCCGGCTCCTGACTGAACTGAAGCAACGCCGAAACACAGGCTATGTTCCAGCCGCCGCCCTGGTGAATGCGTACTTAGGACTCGACGAGAATGAGGAAGCCTTCGTCTGGCTCGAGCAGGCTTATAAAGAACAATCCAATATGCTGCAGTTCGTCAAAGTGCATCCATTCTTCGACCCAATCCGCAGCGACCCTCGATTTGCGGACCTGGTCCGCCGCGTCGGCCTTAGCGAGTAGCACCGAAAATCCTGTCTCTGCCCGGGAGAATCCTTACTTCCGGAGAGTCAGCGAATTGTAAATCTCAGTCAGGAACGCATCGCTGTTAACGAAATTCGCCGAAAACTTCTGCCACGGCGCGAGAATCTTCTCTTCCTTCATCTGCGCCAGCGTCTTGTGATCGTCGAGCGCCTTCTGTACCGCAGCCGTCGTGTCCTTCAGCATCTGATCGTAGCTGCGCAGGTCGTCCATAGTGGCCAGCGCGCCGTGGCCGGGAATCACCTTCGGCTCGCTCTCGTCTTCCGCTGCGTGAGCGGTTTGCAGGGGTGCAAGCGCGAGCCTTTGGACTCGCGAAAGAGGCGCTTCCGATAACCGGGCTTTTTAGCTCTGGTCCCCGGAGTGTCTTCACCGCAGCGCCCTGTCTCGCCGACGTCCCCGGCGGATAAGACCGCACTAAGGTTTGCCCAAGAATGGCGTCGTTTTCAGTCCTTAGTGGGTGTCATCGTAGCCGCCCGGATCAACGCCAGCCGGTGGTCCACTTTATCGGCGTCACTCGTGAGGCCCATGCCGCGCAGAGCTTTCGCTTCGCTCGCAAGTGTCGTTACAAGCACAGGACTATTTTCACCGTACTGTTTTTCGAGCACGACAAGCAACCTCTGATCGCATGCCGCCGACTTGTCAGGTTTGTCCCAATGGTCGTAAAGCCCGCACAGCGCCGAAAGCGGCCTGAGCATTCCGACGCTATCCGCCCCGTACAACGACTGATCGATGTTCACCGCGCGCAGCAAATAGGGCTCCGCCTTCGGGTAATCCTCTTGCACAAAATACACCGTCGTGGCCTGCACGAGACTGTCCGCAACCTTGTCGCTGCCCTCGCCATAGACCTTTTCATTTATGTCGACCGCGCGGAAGAAGAAATTCGACGCGGTGGCATAATCGTGCTGCAAGAGGGCGTTTCGGCCCAAGGACTGAAGGGGGCCCGTCAAGTTCGGCGATTGCGGACCGAAGAGTTCCTGCGCGACCTTGAGTTCGCGCTCGAAAGCTGTCTGCGCGGCAACCCAATCTTGCCCCAGATAGGTGTTCCCAAGGTCGTCGAGCGCGGTCATTAAACGCGCGTCGTGTGGCTGAAGCTTGTCCGCCAGGTCGACCGCCCGCTTGAAATCCTCACGAGCTTCGTCAAAATGCCTCTGCCGGGCCGCGGACCAGCCATCCCGTATCGACGAGTCCAGTTGCTCGGAAACGCCGGGTGCTCCTTCCATTGTGTGGATTCGCGCCTCCAGATTCGTCGCCTCGGATGATTTTCCCGCGGCCTTCAGCGCCGCAAGATGGTCGGCCAGCCTCTGCTGCGCGTCTTTGTACTCTCTTTGCGGGTCGCGATCGTCGCGCCGAATAATCTTGTTGCGGAAATCAACGCTCGCGTCGGTGAGAGCCGCGCGATGATATTCGTCCACCGCTCCTGCCCAATCTCCCTTCTTCTCCAGCGCACCGGCCAGCCGTAGCATCACCTGGAGTTGCTTGGGACCGAGCGCAATGGATTGCCTGAACTCGCTAATCGCCCCATCCAGTTTGCCGGCCCCCTCGAGCGCCTGGCCGTAGAGATCGTGGATGTTCGCATCGCTGGGCGCGACATTCTCTCCTTGCTGTAGTCGGCTCGCGGCACCGGCAAAGTCACCTTTCTTGATCAGCACCCGTCCCGCGCCGCGATAAGAATCGTTAAGCGTGGCGTCCAGCGATTCGGCCTTCGAGTACTCCGCGAGCGCGTCGTCGTAGTTCTTCTGTTCGTCGAAAATGTCACCGAGATCCGCGTGGGGGAGAGCGTCGGTCGGATCCAACTCGATCGCCTTCTGATACTCCTTCTTCGCTCCGGTCAAATCCCACGTGCCGAAAAGCGCCTGACCGAGGGCCACATGGCACATTTCCGCGTCCGGATAAAGCTGTTCCAGAGCGCGCAACTCCTTCACCGCTTCCGCGTAATTCCCGCTGTCCATCAGGGCATTCCCGAGATTTTGACGCGCGTCGTATCGTTGAGGGTCGATTCGCTTCACTTCGCGATATTCGCGGATGGCAGCGTCGGTGTTTCCCGTTTCGTCGAGGCCGTACGCCAAGCCATAGGCTGCATCCGCATTGTTGGGATTCAACGCAAGAGACTTCCTATATTCGATCATCGAGTCTGCAGTATCGTTCTCCAAATCGTAGACGATTCCCAGGTCGCAGTGCACGGCCTCGTAATCGGGCTTATCGCGCAGGGCGGCTTCGTACTCCACGATCGCCGCGTTGAACTTCCGCTCTAACATAAGCGCCACACCCGCATTCTTGTGGGCCTCTGCATTCTCAGGCGTCCGTGCAAGCGCCGCCAAAGCTTCTCGGAGCGCTGCCTCTGGTTGCTGCTCCTTGTAAAGAATGAAGCTCAGTTTAGTGTGCGCTTCAGGGAAATCCGGCGCTTCGCTCAAGACCTCGTTGTAGACGTTTGCAGCCTGCTCCCACTGCTCTGTCTGGCGGAGCACTTCACCCATCACGAATCCGGCTTCGGGGCTGCGAAAGCTCGATTGCAGCACAGCGCTAAGTTCGCGCGCGGCATCGTCATACTCCTTTGCTTTAAGCAACTTTCCCGCGTTGCTGAGATGCTGCAACAGGCCATTGTCCGCCGCGTCCTTCGATCCGGCGGCGATTGTCACTTTCGCACTTGCGAGAGCTTGCAGAACCGTGGGGTCTGCGCCGGCATTCGTCAGGAGCGAGCGGTAAGCGTCGTCAGGACGAAATGCCAAACCCTCGACGCTGATCTCGTGAACCACGTTTTCGGGAAGTGCATTGCCTGCCACCAGCGCCAGAAGACGCGCCTGACTCAGCGGCTGTGGGGCTGAATCCGCAGCTACGATTCGCGGTAGCACGCCGACGCAGAGAACCAGCAAAATCGCCGTCGCCACCAAAGTTTTCGACATGGAAAGCCCTCCCTCGACGCATCGACTGGCTGAGACTCCACGCTATCAGAGGGATCGCTTCCTGTCGGTACTTAGGCCGGAGGAATGATGCCCAAAGAAGAACCTGTCCTATAGGGTTAACTGCCAGGTGAAAGCTCGCCTTCAGGCCGGCAAGAAGCGTTTCCGGCAGACCGAGCTTTGAGAAGAGTGGCGCAGACAATCCTGTCTGTGTTCAGGCGAATCCTTACTTGTGAAGAGTCAACGAATTGTAGATTTCAGTCAGAAACGCATCGCTATTGACGAAATTTCCCGAAAGCTTCTGCCACGGCGCGAGAATCTTCTCTTCCTTCATCTCCGCCAGCGTCTTGTCGTCGTCGAGCGCCTTCTGCACGGCAGCCGTCGTGTCCTTCAGCATCTGGTCGTAGCTGCGCAAGTCGTCCATCGTGGCCAGCGCACCGTGCCCGGGAATCACCTCAGTGTCCGGGGGAAATTCCGCGAGCGCCTTATCGCACGCGGCGATCATGCCCTGCACGCTCCCGCCGCCATTCACATCGATAAACGGGAAGCCGTACCGGACGAAAATATCGCCCGTGTGCAGCACTCTGTTCGTTGCAAAGAAAACAAAAGAGTCGCCGTCGGTGTGCGCCGCCGGCATGTGCCGCACCTCGACTTCCTCGCCGTTCAGAAAGATGTTCGCGCCGTTATCGTACGTAATCACCGGCAGCGCGTCCTTCGGCTGTGCCGGCTGCGGCATGCGTATCGAGCCTCCATTGCCGACCGTGCTTCCTTCCGCGAGGCGCTTGCGCAAATTCTCGTTCGCGATGATCGTCGCGCATGCCTCGGCGAACGCCGCATTCCCGTTGGTATGGTCGCCGTGGTAGTGCGTGTTGACCACAAATCGCACCGGCTTGTCCGTGATGCCGATGCCCTTGAGCGCGGCCTGAATCTTCGCGGCCAGCGGCGCATACTCCGTATCGACGATCAGGATCCCGTCGTCGCCCAGCGACGCCGCAATATTTCCGCCCGCGCCCTCCAGCATGTACACGTTGCCCGAAACCTTCGACACCTTGATTTCGACCTTCGAGAAATCCTGCGGCTGCTGCGCCCTCGCCGCCCGCGGCATCAGCAACGCCGCCGCACCCAACGCGATTAGCGTCATCACAACCAGAAAAAGTTTGCGCATAGGAATCAACCTCGCGTCGAAAGTTTCTGCGTGAAGCGCCCGGATTCTACCATCGAACCCATCCCCGTGGAGTGCGGCGGCTCGCCGCCGCTTGCCGTCCGGGCTTGCCCGGACGTGCTGCAAGGGCGCGCCATGGGCACAGCTCCTCGCACGCGCCAAAGCCGCAGCTGCACGCAACGCCTCCGAGCCCTGTTTCGAGGCCGTTACCACCGATTCGCCAAAGTGGTATTCTTTTTCTGTATGGAACTGACGCCACAACAGGTCGGCTTCCTCGCGCAGCTCAAATCGCAGGGCTTCGACGTCGTCGCCTTCCCCATGTACGAGAATTTCGTCGGCGTGCGCAAAGGCAACGTCGGTGCGCTGCTCGCCCCCAGCGGCCCCACCGGTTTCACCCTCTACGGCGAGCCATCCTATCTCGTGGGCGGCCAGCTTAGCGCACGGATGATCCAGTCCGACGGCCACTGGTTCGTGCGCAAGCATGACAAGGTTGAAGTCACTCCCGAGCGCACGGCCGAGCTCGACGCCTTCGCCGCCGAGCTTGCCGACGCTCTGCTTCCCATCGCTTGACGATCCGGCGAGGATCGTTATCCTGCTCGCCCTGACGGAGGAAGGGAGGAGGGCGCCTTGCCCGACGAAGGATATCGCGTCACGCGTTGTCGTCCCACCCGTTCACTTATTCCCGCATAAGCAAACGCTATTGGACACGCGCGCGCCAGACTGCGTATCGTCCTTACAGGGAGAATTGGCGAAGAGAATCTCGATGGCAAAGCAAGAGCAAATCGAAAAGGACCGAATGTCGCGCATCCACGATAGCGTGAGCGCGCAATTCGGCGCAGCGGCGGCCGCATACACCACGAGCCCCGTGCACAGCGATGCCGAAGCGCTACGCCTGGTGGTCGAGCTTGCGAAACCGGCGCGTACCGATCGCGCCCTCGACGTCGCCACGGGTGCAGGACACACAGCGCTGGCGCTCGCTCCTCGCGTCGCCGAAGTCGTCGCCTACGACATGACGCAGCCGATGCTCGGCGAGACTGCGCGTAATGCCGCCGCCCGCGGCCTGGCCAACGTCGTCACGCAGCAGGGAATCGCTGAATCGCTGCCTTTCCCCGATGCGACCTTCGATATCGTCACTGTTCGCACGGCGCCGCATCACTTCGCGGACGTGCGCGCCGCGATCCGCGAAATGGCGCGCGTGGCAAAGCCCGGCGCGCGCATCGTCATCGTCGACAGCGCCTCGCCCGAAGACGCCTCTCTCGATCGCCAGTGGAATCACATCGAAAAGCTGCGCGACCCGTCGCACGTGCGCAACTACACTCCAAGCGAATGGCGCTCGATGCTCGCGGACGCCGGCCTGCGCGTCACATCCGAGAAAACAGGTTTTGCGATGGAAAATGGGGGCCTGATGGAGTTCGCCGCATGGGTTCGCCGAATGAACACGCCGCCCGCAGCCGTCGAAGAATTGACGCGCCTCTTCCGCAATGCCTCTCCAGCGGTGATCGAAGCCCTGCGCATCGAAATCGCCGCGGACGGCGCGATCTTCTTCAGCGTCCCGCTCATCACTTTAGCCGCCGTCCGCCCGTAACACACGCCCTTACTGTGCCTGGCAGTGGCAAAGTCTCCACACGCGATCGAAAAACGCCTTCGCGCTCGAATCGACGGCGAGTTCGCCGGAATATGCAGGTCGATCGCCCGCCAGATCGACCATCACGCTGAGCCCGCCGGAATTCCGAAACGCAAACTCGAAATTCGGCGCGAAAGACGGGTCGTTTGCAACGAGGCTTCCCGCCTCACAATGAAATCCTTTTCCGTAGACGCTCTCGAAAAACGCCGGCGCCGCTCGATCGGCATCCAGTTTCCCCACGTACGACAGCTCGTTGCCTTTCGCGTCCAAAGAGCCGGATTCACCCGAGGACGACCGAAAGGCCAGGTGTGTGAACAGGACCGCATCCGGCTTCGCGGCAGATCCACCCGGCGCCACGCTTGAAGAAAGCGCGACGAAATCCTGCGGATGCGCGGGCACGTCGAGCGCTCCCGTCATACCCGTCGCCGCGTCCAGCACGGCGATGCGCAGACGCTGCGTATCCGGCTTCGCCTTAAAGACCACCACGTTCCGCACGTCCTGCGCCTGCCACGAATGATCCGCGCCCTCCGGGACCGCTCGCGAAATGTCGCGCTCGTAGATCCGAAAAGTTTTGCCTTTCGGATCGTACTCGCACACGGCCGTCTGCAAATTCAGCGTGAGCGATCCGGCGACGGACGTCAGGCTGAGGCCGCTTGCGGAAATCGTCACGAAGTATCGCGTCTCATCCGATTGCTTGGCGCTTTTTGGCGGCGCAATCGCCTCCGCCGTGAGCGGAATCGTCGTCGCGGGCAATTGCGAAGCGCAGGCATCCCTCAGCAGTTGCATCGGCTTCTGCCTGGCAAGTCCCACCGTGTCCGTCGCGAAATAGCCGCGGCGGAATCGCAGCTTCACCCCGTGCACGGCCGTCTTCACCGTGATCGCATGAAAACTTCCGTCCCACCGGACGTTCTCCGGATAGTAGGAAATTTCGTAGTAGGACGCGCCGTCCTTCATCGCCGTCGCGACGCATCCCGACAAGTCGTTCGTGTTCCGGCACGCGATGCCGCCCGTGTCCGCGGCCATTTTTTCCATCGTGTCCTGCGAGAAGCCCCGGTCCGTATCTTCGCGGACGAGTTGCGCACCCATCAGCGCGCCTGCGTTGACCGCGTCCTGCGGATTGCCCGACGTCATCGCCGGCGGCTCTGTTGAAGCAGAATACAGCCCCGACACATCGAGCCCTCGCGCATCCACCGGATAGATGGTCACGCGCGCGTCGGTCAGCGCCTCCGCGGCAGAGCGCACCTGCGGCGCGAAAGACGCGCTTCCGGCGAAAGCTTGTCGCGTGTAGCTCGCGAGCTGCGCGTCGGTGTTTCCGTTGTAATTCGCGCCGGGCTCGATCCACAGCGGAAACGCCTCGGAAATCCAGACGAGATTCTTTCGCCCCGGATAATCCTTGAGATAGTTCGCCATGGCCAGCATCGCGTCCGCGTTTTGGTCCGCCAGCACGGTTAACTGCTCCGCGTACGCCATCTGCTGGGCATCCTGGAGCTTCTGGCGCTCGTCGCCCGTCGCCTTGTTCGCCGGGCTGTCGGGATCATCTTGGGGATTCTCGATCTTGGGGACGCTCGTCCCGAAGGCGCGGTCGACGCCCTTGCGCAAAAGCGCCCGGTCGGTCGTAAATCCCTGCGCCACGGTGAGCGAGTGCGTCAGCAGAAAAACGGCGATCGGCGTATCGGCCGGCACATCGTCCAGCAGCATAAGCGCATGGCGTTGCGCTACACCGTGATTCGCGAACTCGATGTTGAGCGCGTCGATCAGCAGGACCGTCGGCGGCACCGCGAGATGTGCGTAAACCTGATTCGAGTATGTCCCGGCCGTTTCGTGCGCGGCTGCGCTCGCCGCAGGCTGCCCGGGTCTCGTCGACCGGTCGAAGTATACGAAGCGCGCGATTTTCTGCGGCCCGTTGCGATCGTCGAAAATCTGGAAGTCGGAAGCCTTCAGCCCCGCGATCGAATTGCCGTGCGAGTCGTTCGCGACCACGTCCACGGTAATCAGCCGCGTCTTCGAACTGAGCGCTTTCGCCGGCGACCGAGAGGGCGCAGAGGCCGCAGACGATTGTGCGGCGGCGGCAGGCGCAAACATCGCCCCCGCCGAAAAAATCAGCATCGCAAACACAAATGTCTTCGCTATACGCACAGCCTGCCCACCCAGAGCCGCTGCTGCTCGATTCAACCGCGAACGTCATTCTATCCGAAGCCCCTCCAAACGCCGCGCACAATTCTGTTCTTGCCATGCGATGCCTTCCGAAGCAGCGCGCAGCCGGTTTTCCGTTGTAGCAGGCGCCTTTCCCTCCGCGGCGAAATTCCACCCGCGCCGCGGTCCAAAACATTGCATTAACAGGTGACTGGAGCAGCCCCCTAGCGGAAGGTTAAACGGCCGTTAAATGGACGGAAAAGGACGTTTTTGGCGCGTTTTTGCACGCAAGCAAACCCGGCCCGCCTGAAAGGCGGCCGCTACGAAGGCAAATGCAGATTCCCGCGACGATCCGGGGCCGGCAGGCCGAAAAGCCTCACCCCGGGAAGCGGGTTGAGGCACATTGATCTGCGGCGAGCCCGAAAATTCTGCGCTTGCCTTGCGATGCCATCCGAATGTAGAAGGAGGCAACTGGGCCACCGCGATTGGCAACGGTTCGAGGGGGAATCCGAATCGCATCGGAGGCAATCGTATGAAAATTTCGCGCACCTGGACCAAGCCATTGGTTATCGTCGGCGCCATCGCCGCGTTCATGGGATACGCCGCCGCGCAAGCGCAGCAGTCGCCCGTGCGTTTCGCGGGCGCGCCCTGCCTCGACCCGCCGATCCTGCACTGTCCCGATGCGGATTGCCCGGCGGATCGCGAGATCAATCAGGGCCCCGTGGTCGAGATGAAAACGCGGCGCACCTACTTCCTCGACTACCCCTGCGACCTGAAGCCGGGCGAAAAGGTCACGCTGATTCTCAGCATTCACGGCGCGGGCGCCTACGGAAACTGGCAGCGCCACTATTTCCCGCTCCTCGATTACGTCGGCAAATACCGGCTGGTCGTCGCCACGCCGAATTCGCCGACGCGCGTCTGGTCCGCGGCCGACGACGAGTACTTGCAAAATATCGTCACCTCGCTCGTCGATCAGATCGGCAAGCAAAATGTGAAAGCGTTCTGGCTCGTCGGCCACTCGCAGGGCGGGATGACATCCAACCGCCTCTTGCGCACGGATTTTTTCGCGAGCCGCGTGGACGGCTGGCTCAGCCTCTCCGGCGGCCGGCTGGGCCCGCAGCCGCCAATCCCGGCAAGCTTCTTCGCGGCAACGCGGCCGAATCCCGGCACGCTTCCGCCTCTTAGCCCCGCCGACCTGATGGCCGCGATGGCGGCGTTGCGCGAACCTCCGTCCGCCGATTTCTCGTTCATCTTCGAAACGGGCGAATACGAACTCGGCGGCCAGCCCTTGCCCGACGCCTCGCCCTGGGCCGCGAAATATAGTTGCGGCGCGCGCGCCCGCCTTCCCGATGTGGTCGACACCAAGCCCGGCTACGTCTACGACCCGGAACACCAGAATCCCGGCTCCGATTCCTGGGGACACTCGCCGCGTCCCGGCACCGCCGAGGTGATGGAATATCCCGATTGCAAGGACGGTCGCGTTGTCGCCGACGTCATCCGCGAGAAAAAGGGACACACCGAAGCCCTCGAGCCCAAAATCACCGAAGCCCTGATCCAGCTCATGCTCTCCGCAAAAGGCGGCAAGATCGCAGAGTCTCAATAGCAGTGTGGGCAGGACGAATCGGTGGAAGGGCGGGGATCGCCGGTGAGTTACGCGTGGACCGGCTCTCGCCGTTTCAGACGGGGCAGCGCTTCAATCGATTTCCCGGCCTTTTGCTCGGCGAGTCGAAGTTCGTAGAGCCTTTGCAGGTTGAGCCAAAACTGCGGGCTTGTCCCGAAGAAATGGCCGAGGCGCAGCGCCGTGTCGCCGGTGATGGCGCGCGTCCCGTTCAGGATTTGCGTGACGCGGGTCGTGGGTACGCCGATTTTCCGCGCCAACTCCGCCGCGCTCATGTCGAGCGCATCCAGTTCCTCGGCCAAATGCTCGCCCGGATGAATGGCAATCGATGTCATAACGGTTCTCCTAGTGATAGTCGGCGATGTCCACGTTCGAGGTCAAGCATCACGATATCGGCTATGACGCGACCGGCCTGCCCGCTTGACATTCCCGCATTAGCTGTATATACATGTATATATGGAGACGCCCACGCATCAAGTTCAGCTTCCTTGCGCCTGCGCGAATCTGCGCCGCGCGGCACGCGCCGTCACGCAGCTCTATGACGGTGAACTCCGCGCCACCGGATTGACGCTGACTCAATTCACGCTGTTGCAGGCGCTCGACAGAACGGGCGCCGTTACCCAGGGCCGCATTGGCGCGCTCCTCTGCATGGACAGCACCACGCTCACGCGCACGCTGCGCCCGCTCGTGAAAAATCGCTGGATCGCCTCCGCGCAGGGAACCGATCGCCGCGAACGCCACCTCCAACTCACCGCGCGTGGGCGCAAGCAGCTGAAGCGCGCGCTGCCCGATTGGGAGCGCGCGCAATCGCGCCTGCGAAACCAGCTCGGCGCGGCGGGCTGGAACAACCTGCAATCGACTCTGACCGCGGCGGCGGAAGCTGCCGTGGCGGCATGACTTTTTTTGAATCCTCATAGATGTATATACATCTACTAAACGAGAGGAAGCGAACTTCATCGGAGAAGGAGGTCAATATGTCGTCAGAAACTATCTTCCGAATTCAGCTGGTTTTTGGTTATGTCGCGTGGCTGCTTTGCTTCGGGGCCTACTTCTGGCCCAGGCTCAAGGCGATGGACCGAGTCGATGCGCAGCGCGCGATCGCGACCGTGCACAGCTTCCGCTTCTTCGGGCTGGTCTTTATCCTTCCGGGCATCCTGGGCCCGGACATCTCCGCCAAGTTCACAGTGTTTGCCGCCTACTGGGACTTTGCAACCGGAGTGCTGGCCATCCTGGCGCTTCTCACGGTAAGGGTACGTCCGCTCTTTTGGTTTTTCGTCGTTGCATTCAATCTCGCAGGAGCAACTGACATCCTCGTCGACTACTACCACGCCATTCAGGTCGGCCTTCCCGCGACGGCGGGGCAGTTAGGAGCTACCTATGCCATCCCGATCATCTATGTGCCTGTGCTGATGATCACGCACGTCGCCGCATTCTATTTGTTGTTGCGTCCACTGGTCAGCAAGTAGTGGATAGCCATGCCATGCCATGCCATGCCATGCCATGCCATGCCATGCCATGCGATGCACCCACGCCCGAGACCGGCGCGTATACTGAGGCGTGATTCCGGAGATCATTGCGACGCTCGCCGCGGGCATCTTTGCCGGCGATATAGGGTGTAAGATACAGCCCGAAATCATTACCGATCGCGCGACGCGTTGAATGTTACCTGACTTCCCAAAATCCAGACGCGAGATCGAACAAATGCTGGAGTTGCGGCTGCACATGGCCGTTCAAGCGAAGAGCCCTTTGGCCTCTTTGGGATTTCGCGTGACACAGCACGAAGGCGGTGTCCATTCACACGACGTGGTGGGCCCAACTGGGAACAAAACCCTCACCGAGGGATTCGCCGAAATAAAAGTACCGTTCGAAGTCAAAGTTGCCGACATTCCAAATCTGGTCGGCGGCAAGCTTTTCGAGAAAATTGACGCCATGGCCGATGAATTCGCGCGTCAACAGTCGGAGATAGGTTACCGGAAGCTGGATGAAGCCATAGACGCGGCAGGAGGAGGCGTCACCGCCGGCGGTCCTCTTACGAAGGATCTCTGGCTCGAGGCCTTCGCAAAACGCGAAATCAACTTCGACCCCAAGACTAGGAAGCAGGATACCGTGATCATTCTTCATCCTGTGATGTTCGAGTCGCTAAAGAAACTGCTGCCCGAGTGGCAGCGGGATAAAGAGTTCATGAAACGTTATAACGAGATTCTTGCAGAGAAGTACGAGGATTGGCGTGATCGAGAGAGTCGTCGAAAACTGGTTGACTAGCGCCAACGAGCGCCAGTATCAACTCCCATTTTGCCAATTACTTGCCTCTGAGGGCGAAACAGTCATTTACATCTCGCCGCATGGCCAGATGGAACAAGGTAAAGACGTTATCACGATTAGCCGTAATCATCGCGTTCACGCCTATCAACTAAAAGGCGGAAAGCTTACCCTGACAGATTGGCGCGAGTACAAAGGCGAAATTGACGAGCTTGTCCTTTACCCCATAAGCCATCCTTCGGTAAACGTACGAAAACTTCAAAAGCCCTTCCTTGTCACGAACGGAAGAGTTGCAGATACGGTTATCAATGCAATCAAGGCGTCAAATCTCGCCTGGGCACGAAACGCCGCTGGTCCCCTGACGCTTGTTGCGGGAGATGAACTCACAACTCGATTCGTGAAGGCTCATGGGCAATTCTTGCCGCGGGAGACGAAGGATTTCACGAAATTCTTGGATCTAATTGTGAACTCGGGTGCTGCGCAGTTCGACAAGCGCAGATTCGCGTCGTTTCTCGAAGCCATACTTCAAATCCGTTCCAGCAAAAGACCGAGACCGAGAGATGTTCAGCGAGCCATCGCGAGTGCGGTGCTGCTTACCACCTATATCGTGCAAGGTTGCGAGCGCGTGGCAAACCATTGGGCGATCTTTGAGGCCTGGACGGTGATGGCCTCATACATTGCCGCGGTGACGTCTCGACACAAAGTCCCGAAACAATGGTGGCAAACCTCGCTGGAGCTGTGCATCTTGGGAGCCACACGCGCTCTTGACGATCTCGTTCTCGAATGCACGGTTACCAAATTAAGGTTCACGCAAGGAAATCCCTTGTCCGATGGCTACTTCTATAACCCTCGAATCACGATCTTGGCTGGCCTGCTCGGCGCCTGTACCCTTTCACACCGTCTGCGCGGTGAAACTTGGCAAGAAGAGAATTTCGTACGCAATTTCTTGCGTGAGCATTTACCCAGGGCTCAAATCTGGGGGGAATCAGCGGTACCGTATCTCGTCATCGGTGCATTGGCCATCGAGAAACATGGTGCTCATGCCTTGGCCGAGGCAATGGTTCTCAGACTCGTCAGGACCATCGCCGAGGTGAACGGGAGCAAAGGCAGAGGGCTGCCAAATCCGTACTACGAGCCCGAGCAAGCGCTGCGCCTGGCTTATGGCCTCGATCAGTTCAACGCTGAAATGTTTGCGGGCCATTCATACGCGATGGAACCTCTCGTTCAGTTTCTAGCGAGGAGATTGGTTCGTCGGCAGCTTGCGACGTTGTGGGACAAGATTACACGCGTAGAATTTGCCCGATTCGTTCCGACGCATCAATGGGAGCGTTTTCGATGGCGATGCGGCGAGGGTTCGCTTGTGACAAGTGCGCCGAAAAGCCCGCAGAGTTGGAAGGAGCTACGGGAAGCATCCGAAGGGGTGCCGAGGGTCCCCGAGGTCTTCAAGCATGCTCCCGAGCTCTCAATATTTTGTTCCCTGGTATACCCTCATCGCTTTACTGTGGATTCGCTCAAGATCTCGGAAATGGTGATCCACAACACCTAGCGAATCGCGGCCCAGCTTCCCGCCTGGCGTCAGCAAGCCCCTGCGACGAACACCCGGCTATGGCAGGGCGAATGTGGGGGGCGCGCAGAACGGGAGCGCGAGGCGGACTTGGCGGCTACGGTTCGCCATCCGCATCACCACCTCGCATCTCAGCCTCTCTCAGGCTCGCCCCGGCGAGCAGGCTCACCCCGACGAGAATTCCTTGCGACGAAAACCCGGATATGGCAGGGTGAGTGAGAGTCGAAAGTTGAGAGTTTGAAAGTTAAGAAGTTAAGAGTTAAGAGTTAAGGAGTTACGAAGGAATGCCGACGAAAGCGCACCTGGGCCCGTCAGTCGCCGCGTGGAACGGCCATGCGGCCAGCAGGGAAGCGGGGTTTAACTGAGGAAGAGTCGACAGTTGGGAGTTGAGGGTTGAGAGCGAACGATGCCGAAGCTGCAAAGCCGGAAGCGTCAGTCGGCGCCGAATTGGGCGGTTTCTAATCGACATTTGGCGATTAGAAATGGCTGCAAGCTGATGAAAACAAACGATGGGTGTACAGTCTAATCGACACGGTTGCGGTAGGTAGGGGGTGAGCCGGCGAGACGGCCGCCACATTCAAACCTAAACCTTTGGCCCGCCTAAAAGGCGGCCGCTACGAAGGCAAGAGCAAAGGCTGCCGCGCTAAAGGCCGCGGCGCTACATTTGAATCTTAGGCAAAGGCGCAAAGAAAAATTGAGCGCGGACGATCATTCACGAACGACGAACCCGGAATCACGCGGGACGAACCCGCCTGCCGGACGGGCAGGTCACGAGCCACCGCCTCACGGGCCGTACGACGTGATCTGCATCGGAGCCGGTCCGACCGGCCTGGCCTGCGCGATCGAGGCGAAGCGCGCGGGGATGGCGGCGCTCGTCATCGACAAGGGCTGCCTCTGCAATTCGCTCCAGCACTATCCGACCAACATGCTCTTCTTCACGACGCCCGAGCGCATGGAAATCGGCGACCTCCCGATGACTACTGCCGGCGGTAAGCCGACGCGCGCCGAAGCGCTCAAATACTACCGACGCGCCGTGGAACACTACGGAGTCGATACGCGGCTTTACGAAACGGTGGGGCAGATCGAAGGCGCGGACGGCGATTTCATTGCGCATACCCGCGCGGCGCACGGCACCACGGCCCATACTTACCGCGCGCGCAAAATCATAATCGCCACCGGCTATTACGATTTGCCGAACTATCTGGGCGTTCCCGGCGAGGAACTACCGAACGTCTCGCATTATTATACGGACGCGCATCCGTATTGGAGCCAGGACGTCGTAATCATTGGCGGCAAGAACTCGGCAGCAGAAGCCGCGCTCGACCTTTTCCGCGCGGGCGCGCGCGTGACGATCGTCCATCGCGACGCCGAGCTCGGCAAGAACCTCAAATTTTGGGTCAAGCCCGATATCGAGAACCGCATCCGCGCCGGCGAAATCCAGGCGCTCTTAAAGACGCACGTCACGCGGATCGAGCCGGGGCGCGTCTGGGTGAAGAATTCGTCGACCCACGAGAAGGCGATCCCTGCCGCGCAGGTCTTCGCCATGACCGGCTACCACCCCGATTTCGATTTCCTCGAGCGGCAGGGAATTAAGCTGGATCGCGAGACGCGCCGCCCGGTCTGCGATCCGGAAACGCTGGAAACGAATGTGCCGGGGATCTACGTCGCCGGCGTGGTCGTCGGCGGCCTCCAGACCAGCGACATTTTCATCGAAAATGGCCGGTTCCACGGGCGCCAGATCGTCGCCGCCATGGCCGGCAAAGGACGCATCGCCGAGCCCGCGCCCGTCGCGCCCCCGGGAGAATGAAATGGCGCCAATGGCTCGGACGGCTGCGCAGTCTGGGCATTCGCAGCGGCGCCCTTTCATGGCGGTCGTCGTTCGCGTCGGGTGGAAGGGCAGGGTTTCAACCCTGCCGCAATAGCAATGCGCGCGGAGCGCGTACCGATGCGCAGCTTCACCCGCGGCAAGTTTTCCGTTTGCGACACCGAAATTAGGAACCAAAGGTCGCAAAATTTGTTAAAGTGAGAATCGAGAGCCGATGCCATCGATCGTAGGAGAAGTCGCCGAAACGTTTGTCACGCTCGTCAAGGGCTTCAGCGTAACTTTGCGCGCGATGTTCGGCAAAACTACCACCGAGAACTTTCCCGAAGTACCGCCGAGCGTGCAGCCTCGCTATCGCGGCATCCACGTCCTGCAGCGCGACGAAAACGGATTCGAGAAGTGCGTAGGCTGCTTTCTGTGCGCCGCGGCCTGCCCCGCGAATTGCATCTACATCGAGGCTGCGGAGAACACCGACTCGCAGCGCATCTCGGCAGGAGAGCGCTACGCAAAAGTCTACAACATCGATTATTCGCGCTGCATCTTCTGCGGATACTGTGTCGAGGCTTGTCCCACTGACGCAATCACGCACGGCCACAGCATCGAGCTTGCACCATACGATATCAACGCATTAATATACCGCAAGGAACAACTCCTCGAGCCCTGGCCCCCGCGCGGCTCCGCTTCCACCAAGCCAAGCTGAGCTGGATCGAATCGAACTGAGCGGCATTGAATCGGTTGGCCCCGGGCCGGTGGCGCAGTTTTCCCGAATTCCCACATAAAACAACTTTTCTCGCCGCAGCAAGAAAAACATCTCGACAGGAATTATCGTCTGGATCGAAGTGTCCATTTCCAATGTTCAGCTATCTTCGCGCGAAGGCCCAGAAGAGCAAGCCGCTACGCACGTCGCGAGCGGTGTACTGAACGCGGGGCAAGTCGAACTGATGGGCCTGCGGCCAGTAGTGAGGAATATCGTCGAGATCCTTGGTATCGGCGCTGATTTGCTGGAACAGAGCCCATTGGGCTTTGATGTGGGCCAAGTCCTGCTTGCGCTGGTATTTCTTTTTCCGTTTCTTCAGCAGGCCGTGCTCGCGCCAGATGCGTTCCAGAGCGCCGTGCTGAGAGGCAGATCGAATTCGCGAATCAGACGGCGGGCGCCGAAGATCGGAAGAGTCTTGCGGAGTTCGATGAGGGGAGCCTCCCGAGTGGCGGGAGTTTTCAGGGTCTGGCGATGAGGAGCTCGAGAGAGTTCCTGCAAGCCGGAAGGTCCGTGCAGCTGAAAACGACGGAACCATTTGCGAACCGTCGGCACGGTGGTGGCGAAGAGGCGCGCGGTGGGCTTCAGACCGCGCTGGCGGGCCGATTCAACAACCGCAGGCGATGATTGTAAGCGTCTCTCATTTCACGCACGAGATCGAAATAGCGGGCGGCGGCCATAGGGCCGTGATTTTAGCGGCGCGCGCCGCCCGGCTCCTCCCCCTCCGCCGGGCGGCGAGTTCTTCCCACCGCTTCGGACTGATGCATTTCAACTTCACCAAGGGGATACGATGTGAGTAGGCTCTCCCAAACTGCTTTCCGATTTCGGGCAGCGAAGCGGATGTGATAATCTCACTTCATCTCCGCGCGATAAACGCCCCGCACGGAACCCCGGCACCATAACCTGCTTTCTTGCGCCATCGCGGTTACCTGTGCACACTCGCCTCGCCTGTATCTCGCCTGATCGTTACAACAACATCGCTCCGCGAATGAATATTTTATGTTTGGCACGCAGCGGCTGGACGCGAGCATCAAAGACGGTCGCACTGCTTCCACCGCGTGGGAGACCTCGAGCGGTCTGAGCCGACGAAAATCGAACGAATTTGCAGCGCGTTTGTCAAGGTTATATCCGGCATTTGAGGTTCAACAAAAAGGCTGTTCGCGTTGATACGAACACGAGGACAGGGTGCGGCATACTTCGCATCGACGAACCACACGACACAACTTTGGATGAAAGGCGATTCGTCATCGTGGTGAGAATCGAACTACATCGCTTGGGAAGCGGTTACATATGGTCCGAATGAAGCATGGCTTGGGGCGACTGAGAAGCAGCGGTTAACGGTCGGTGCAGCCTTGATCTGTATTCTCGTCGACCACACGACTCGCATGGTAAAGAATCGAATATGAAAGAACAGGAGAGGTTTCAATCCCAACTGGGGATGGCAAGAGCAGAAGGTCATCGTCGTCGGAATGACTAGCGTCGGACTGCGGACGCGGAGGAATTGACAAATGGCGCGAGCGGGAAAGACGGACGAATGCATGGCTCGTGGAAAGGTCATTACGTCAGTTCGCGTCCGTGAGCTTCCGCGTGATTGCAACTGGCTTGGTGCAACACTCTCTCAGGTGCCGGAGGGCATCCCTCGACGGGGGCGTGCAGAGCGCCTGCTTCCGGCGTTTGGTCTGCTGTTACGCCAGAAACGAGAGGTTCTTCGAATCCCAACTTCTGCTGTCCTTTCAATGATGAGCGGACGGGCGTGCGACAGTACCGGCCCCTTCGAGAACGCTCGTCAACCGCTTCCGCGCAATCGGTCTCGCGTAAAGTTTCCTCAGTCTCTTCGTATGCGCGAGGCTTGCGTTCTTACATTGACCCAGCATCAAAGTCCCGTCTTCCATCAACAGACACGCTCCGATATCCTCGTTTTCCCCAAGGCCAGTCGACAGGCGCTCTTGGTGTGCGGCGATCGCCGATGATTCCACGGGTCCTGGCCGAAAAGAAATCGTTACATGCTCGAGCGATTTATCTTGCCAAGGATAATCCAGTTCTAGCACGGGAAACGCCGCGTCGGTGCGTCGACATTCGAGCATCCACCGGGAAACGCCAGCATCTATTTCCGCCTCGACCCACTCATCCACTAAGGCCCGGACTTGCTTCCGCAGGTTTGCCGCTTGGTTCATGCGTGAGATTCGAAACGACTCAAGGCTTACGTCAGAGCAAGCCAGTAAGTATTCGAGCGCAGGACGAATGTCGCTCATGGGATACCTCCATTGTTTTGTTTGGCCCCCAACAGAAAGGGAGGGGATGCGCGCTAACTAACTATATAGCTACTGTAATTCAACGGTACCTCTCTGGTACCGAAGATATGCCCAGCCCGACCATGCTTGCCCCGATTTGTTGGGGGACTACGACCATCATTCGATTTCTTGTACTTAGAACGGCCTTGGAGGCAAAGCTCCCATGAACTCACAACTGAAATGTCGCAGGCAAGCGGGGCACGGAGCTTCCATCCCTCGCGGCTGGCAGATGGCCTGGTATGAGCCGCGGCGCCGCATCGGCGTCTACTACCCAGCGCCCTTGCACTGGATCCTGCGCGTTTTGCGTGAATTTGCTTACCGCCTGCGCGTCGCATTGCGGGCGCCATGTATCGAACGCGCCGATGTTCTCGCGATGCAGCGCGGCCATCGTGACCGCCAACGCCTCGCCGACGAATACGCGCGCGGATATTTGGCCGGCTGGCGTGAGTGTTTTCACACTTGCCTCGAGGCGGTGGAAGAAGAGATCGCTCGCGCGGACAAGTTATGGGACGCCGGCGATCTCCTGGCCGGCATGTCAAAACCACCTCGGGACAATTGAACGCGTTTATTTCGCTCGGCCGCGTCATTTCAATGCGCCTTTGCAGCAAGGTGACAGTCATTCTTCGGCGAACTGGGAGGTCTCATGAAAGCCGTCGAAGTCTTCGATACATGCTACGCACGCTACCGCGGCTTGCGCGAGTGGCTGAAGGATTCTTCCGATTCAGTATGCGCCGTCAGTCTCGACACGCCATCCTCCGGATATCAGTGGCGTCCGGGCCGCGCGCGCGCCTGCGAATACATCGCTGATTTTGAACGCATCGGCCGCCACGCGCTGCGCCGCCCGGAATGGAGGGGGCGCCTCAAGCTCTTTCAGGCATATTTCCTCCACGGCGCGGACTATCAGCACTCGATTCCCCTCGTAGGCGTGGCTGAGGGTACGTTCGATTACTGGTTTGGCGAGGTCAAACGTTCGGTCGGCGCGGAGTTCTCACGCACCGGCCTTTTCCCCCCGGGGCGCTATTTCGAGTCTCGCGGATTAGCGACGGCCGAACGGCACGTTCTTGGCTCGATCGCGGTCGCGCGAGCCGGCGAAGAGGTTTCGCAGCAGTGGAATTCCCAGGTTGAAAGGAACGTAAAGCAGATTCTTCAGCAGCGTTGAGCGCCGTTCCTGCCGCTCCTGAAACGCATCCTGCTCAGTCTGCTTGTTCGCAACCACCGCCGTGATGTACTTCAGGAAATCGACGCCGCACTTGTCGCACGTCCCACCGTGCCGCTGCTCATGTTTGCAGGCAGGGCATTCGTAGCGCAGAGTTGCGTGACATCTCGTGCAAAAGCGCGCTACGTCACGAGCCTCGGCGCCGCATTTGGGGCAGTTCATGTGCTGATTTTAGCGTTGATATCACCGTTCGTCGGTAAGCCCGTCCGGCGTTGCGCCTACACGGTTACCCCTGTACGGCGGGGCGGGTGCGCTGCGGGAAAATGCACCACCAGGCCAATCGTTAGTGAATTAGCCGGATTCGCTGCTGCGCCAGTCTCTTGGCGCCGTTCCCGCAAGGCCTGCGCTTCGGATCGGCTGGCCGCGACGGAAAGGCTGCCGCCTTCGCGTGCGGCGGAGGCGCGAGTAGCTTCACAACGTGTCCCAGGCGCTCCTGCCGGTATGGCTTCGCCATGCAAACGATCGCGCCGAGTGAATGCGCGTTTGCATAGTCGCTTGGATACGCCGACCGCGTCATCAGCATCACAGGCACCGCCTGCAACCGCGGCGTCGTTTTCACGTGCGCGCAAAGGTCATACCCTGGCAAGTCCTGGCCTTCGATTTCGGCGATCAGCAGCGCTGGCGTGTGGATATCCAGCACTTCACGCGCCTCGAGACCGGTTCCCACAGCTATGACGTCGTAGCCTTCGCTTTTGAGATAAGTCTTCAGGCACGCGCGCAACGCCGCGTCCGCATCCATCACCACTACGAGCGGCCGCGTTGAGCCTTCTGAGCGCGAATATTCCATCCACGTGGATTTCTCGCCGAGCTTGTGCCCGCCGGAATCCACGAGTTCGGCGTCCTTGCACGGATTGAACGCAATCGCTACCGCGCGGCGTCCGTCTCCCAAGTCGCTCACGCGGGCCACCATGCCCATCTGCTCCGCTTGGAGCGCTACGAGCGATCGGCTGTATGGGAACGTCACCGCTACTTCCATACCAAGCTCGAACGCGCCCTGCGCACTTGTGAACAGTATCCCGCCGCGCGAAACGTCGAGCGTCATCGAAATCTCGTCCGGGCCGCCATTCGTCACATCGAGCTGCCTGACGCGCACCGGCGCCGAAATCAGCGCACGGCGCCGGCTTCGGCGTTCTTTGCTCAAAGAGGCATGATTGTTGCTGTTTTCGACTTCCGGGGCTGGCTCGTGGGGTTTCGAAGACGAGTCCTGCGAGCCCGCCATCTGTTCGGCCGTGGCGCCTTGCGGCCGGTTCTCGGCGTTCGATTCGAACCGGTTGCTCATGGTGCTCGATCCTCCTCAGAGATACCCTTCCGTGATGGTCTAAGTTAACGGATTCAGCTGTTTAGCCGCACTAGAAGGAAAGTCACAATTGAGGAGTACCATGGTGGCAGCCGTCTTTGGTACCTCCGTACCCTTGGCATCGACATTCGCTTCTGTCGAAATGCGTAGCGTTCGCCATTCCAGCGAGCCTTCGCTAGAATGACGCATGGCCGCCGCGGACGCAGCAAAGTCCTATCGTCTCTCCGTTCTCGACCTCTCTCCGGTGCCCTCGGACTCATCGAGCCGCGAAGCCCTGCAAAACACGCTGGATCTCGCCCGCCTTGCTGAGGATCTTGGCTACACGCGCTACTGGCTGGCCGAGCACCACAACACGCCTCTGATCGCCAGTTCCGCGCCGGAAGTGATGATCGGCCACGTTGCCGACGTCACTCGCCGCATCCGCGTCGGCTCGGGCGGCGTGATGTTGCCAAATCAGGCGCCGTTGCGCGTGGCCGAAAGCTTTCACGTCCTCGAAGCACTGCATCCAGGACGCGTCGATCTTGGCATCGGCCGAGCGCCCGGCACCGACCCCATCACTACGCTCGCTCTCCGCCGGTCGCGCGAAGCGATGGGTGCCGATGATTTTCCCGTCCGCCTCGAAGAGCTCCTCGGCTTCCTCGACGGCGCATTCCCCGAAAATCACCCCTTCCAGCACATCCGCGCCATGCCCGATGACGTTCCCATGCCCGAGGTCTGGCTCCTCGGCACCAGCGATTTTTCCGCGCAGCTCGCCGCCATGCTCGGCCTGCGCTACGCCTACGCGCACCACATCCTCCCGGAAAACGCGCTCGCCTCTCTGCGCATCTACCGCGAAAACTTCAAGCCATCGGCGCATCTCGCCGCGCCCGAAACGCTTCTTTGCGTGTCTGTGCTGTGCGCCGAAACCGACGAGCGCGCCGCCGAGCTTGCGCGGCCCATGGAACTCACTCTCCTGCGTTTCCGGCAAGGAAGGATGTCGCGTTTCCCAAGCGTTGCCGAGGCCACCGACTATCCCTACACGCCCGAGGAGCGCCACGTCATCGCCCTTAGCCGCGAACGCTTCTTCGCCGGCTCGCCCGAGCGCGTCCGAAAGCACATCACCGGCCTCGCCGACCGCGCCGGCGTCTCCGAAGTCATGATCACCACCATGGCCCACGAACACGCCGATCGCCGTCGCTCCTATGAATTACTCGCCGAAGCCTTCTCGCTGCCTCGCGCATCCGAAGCCTCGCGCACCTCGTCGCATTCGACCGAGGCCTAAAGCCTTTCGGTTTGGATGAGCGCAGGGATGGGAAGTGCCGGAAAAACGTAGAAGGCAACATCGGTACTGAGGTCGAAGGGTAGGCTCACGAAAAAACAGGGAACAAAACGGGCTTCAGCCCGCCGAGGTCTTCGCCTTTGAACTTCCGGGTGCCCCATTGCGGGTGGGGCCTTTGCGGCAATCTGCCCTACGCCGTGGCCGGCGAACAAAACCGATCGAACGCATGCGTCAAATCCTGCGCGATTGCGTACGGATCGCGGCTCTCGATGTCATGCCTCTCGAGCATGAACGCCACCTTCCCGTCGCGCAGCAGCGCGATCGATGGCGACGACGGCGCATACCCAGTGAAATAGCTTCGCGCGCGCTCCGTGGCTTCGCGATCCTGCCCGGCAAACACCGTCAGCAGCATCTCGGGCCGCGCCGCATTCGCCAGCGCCCGCGCCACCGCGGGGCGCGCCCGGCCTGCGGCGCATCCGCACACCGAATTCACCACCACGAGGGCCGTGCGCTTCTCATTCTTCAGCGCGGCATCCACTTCCTCCGGAGTCCGCAATTCTCGGAATCCTACCCGCGTCAATTCGTCTCGCATACCTTGCACCATAATGTCAGGGAACATCGTGTCTCCTTTACCGCCTACTGCGCCCCGCGAAACTTATTCAACGCAGCACGCTCGTCCGGCTGCACGTCAAAAATCGTGTAAAGGCGCGTCAGTTGAATCACGTCGTGAACCCGCCTCGTCAGGTTCGCGATTTTCAATTCACCGCCCGCGCCGCGCACCGTCGTATATGTATTCACCAACTCGCCCACGCCGGCGCTGTCGATATACTGGACTTCCGCCAGATTCAGCAGGATTTTGCGCTTCCCGCCATCCACCAGCTCGCGCACCATTTTTCGCAGCATTGCGCTGCCGTCTCCGAGCGTAATCTCCCCGGAGAAATCCAACACCGACACATCCCCGGCGTCCCTGCATGTCCCGAGCAGTCTCATTGTTGCAACTATACATCACATTCGCCGCATCATCGAGACTCCCTTGGCGTCCGTGCATGGCGCCAAGTAACGGGAGTGGCACAGACAATCCAGTCTGTCCTCCCGCAAACTGCACCACTGCCAACCGACGGCACCTATTGCATTTCCGTCTAATTCGTGCTATCGTGTTTGTGCTTTTGTTGCTCTTGTGATCCTCTCGACTCGCATTCGATAAACGCTGCCGGGGAAGAATCCCGACAGCTTTTTTTTTGTGCGGCGATGGACCCGGGGGCACGAACAGCAATCCCGGCGGCTAATCGTCGCCCCATCAACAATCTAGGAGTAACATCGGTGAGCAAAGAGCAAGGTACTGTCAAGTGGTTCAACGCAGCAAAGGGCTACGGGTTCATTCAGCGCCAGTCCGGTGAGGACGTCTTCGTGCACTTCTCGGCTATCCAAGCCGATGGGTACAAGAGCCTTAACGAAGGGCAGGCGGTCGAATTCGAAGTTAAGCAGGGTCCGAAGGGCTTGCAGGCTGAAAACGTCGTAGGTCTGTAGCACTCCGCCGAGCAACTTCGTTTCGCACAGGCATCAAGGGGCAGGGCCGGGCGCCTCAAGCGTCCGGCCTTTGCCTCGCAATCTTAGTCCGTCCCAGCCCATGCTGTGCGCCTTGAAAGTTGTAAGTCCTTTTGTCCTTATACGGAGGAAACGAACAGTGCAGATACTGTCCGAGGGCCAGACGATTCGTCACGAACAATACGGCATTGGTACCGTCACGGAATCAAACACGGAACGCACCACCATTGATTTCGATAATCACGGTCTGAAGAAATTCGTCACCGCAATCTGGGTGGCCGAACTCGTCGGTGAACCGCCCGCCGATCGCCCCACACGCCGCCGGGGCCGTCGCAAAACCGCCAAAAAGTGAACGCATAAGCCGTTTTAACATCCCTTATCTGGCCAAAATCGACCGGATAAGGGATTTGTTTTTCGGCCCTCGTTTTCTCCATTTTTCGCGATTTCCGTTCGCAAATTCCGTCCTGTTGCTTCGCACGGCTCTTCGAAAAAAAGTGGGCTAAGGATTCACCAGATTGGCGCGAATTGCGAACCGAACGAGTTCGCTGAAACTGCCGAAATTCATTTTACGCATGATGTGGTTCCGATGGCTCTCGATGGTCCGCGTCGAGACGCTCAGCGCCGCCGCCACTTCTTTGTTGCTCTTTCCTTCGGCCAGCAGTTGAACGACCTGCACCTCACGCTCCGTGAGCGGCGCGCCTGGAACCGGGCCTGCATCGGCCGGTGCGGCTGTGGGACCCTCAACGAAATTCTGCGTCATCGTCCGGGCGAGCGTGCTGGTGAAAAACGGCAAGTGTCGCCGCGCGTGATCGACGGCGGCCAGCAGCTCCGTATCCGCGTCGGACTTCAGCACGTATCCAAGCGCGCCTGCGCGCAGCGCCTCGCGTGCAAGTTCCTCGGAAAAGTGCATCGAGAGAATCAGGATCTGAGTCGAAGGCGAATCCTGCCGGATGGTGCGCGCCGCGTCGAGGCCGTTCATTTCCGGCAGCGTCAAATCCATGATCACGAGATCCGGCTTGTTCTTCTTAACGAATTCGACGGCCTGAACGCCTGTCGTGAGTTCGCCGCAGACATCGATTCCGGATCGCTCGTCGAATAGGGCCCGCAGCCCGCGGCGCACCACGGGGTGATCGTCCACGATGACAACGCGATAGAGCCGGGCGCCCACCCTTTCCGGTTCAGGCGGGTCGAATGGATTACGCCCTGGCACACCTCGTTTTTCGTCCTTGTTGCTTTGCATCTTGGCTCTCGCTTTCGTCGGAATCCAGAACTGCTTCCTTCGCGCGCGGAGCAAGTGGGAGAGTTGCGCGCAACGTGGTGCCTCGTCCAGGAGCGCTCTCGAGTTCGAAAGTGCCTCCAAGTTGTTCGACACGCTCGCGCATGCCGGAGATGCCAACCCCCAGGGGCGCCGCCTTCGTCACGGCCTTACTGTCGACTTGGAGGCCGCGGCCTTCATCGCGCACCTCGGCTCGAATTTTTCCGCCTGAGCGCATGATCCGAATCCACGCTTTGCGGCTTCCCGAATAGCGATGGACGTTTGTCAAGGCTTCCTGCACCATGCGGAAGAGCGTTGTCTCGATCTCCTCGGACTGCCGGCCCACGTGATCGTCCACTTCCAAATTCACGTCGATCCCGCTGCGATCGGTGAATCCGGTTACGTACCAGCGCAACGCGGCAGCCAGCCCTGCTTCATCCAACAGCGGCGGATGCATCAGATACGAAACCGTCCGCACTTCGCGGACGGCGGCTTCCGTGAGTTCGACGGCCGATTTCCAAAGCTGTTCTGCCTTGTCTCCATCATCGCTCATCGCGCGCTTCAGCCGGCCGAGCGTCATCTTCAGCGCCGCCAAGCTCTGCCCCGCGGATTCATGCAGCGCCCGCGCGGCCTCGCGGCGCTCCTGATCGCGCGTACGCATCATCTCCTGCGAGAGCCGGCGCAAATCCTGCACCACGCGCCGCTGGTCGGTGATGTCCTGCACGACGCCGATCGATCCGATGGGCCGCCCCTTGGGGCCGAGTATCGGAACGCCGCGAACGAAATGGACTCGCGTGCGGCCATTCGGCCGGTGGAAGTGCGCCATATAAACGAACGGCTTGCCATTGCGCCAGCCCCGGTTGGCCAGGATGCGCGCCCGGCGACGGTCGCTCGGGTGCACTTGTTCCCAATACCATTCGCGCGTGAATTCGGCCGAGCAATCGAGTCCGTAGAGCCTTAGCAGCGATTTCGAAAGTGTCGTTTTTTCCGTCTTGAGATCGAACTCCCAGCTTCCCAGATTTGCCATGTGCTCCGCTTGCGCAAGGAGGGCCTCGCTTAGGCGAACGCGTTCTTCTTCGCGCCGGCGTTCGGTGATGTCCTGCGACATTCCCCGAATGTAGATCACCCGCCCGGCTCGATCCTTGATGGCTACGGCTCGCGAATGGAAGATGCGCACCTCACCCTTGGAGGTCACGAAGCGTAGTTCGTTCTCGAGCAGCTTTCCGGTTGACTCGATGGCCTCGATGTCGCGCACGGCTTCTTCGACGTCATCGGGATGAATCACCTTGTGACGGTCGTCGTGGAGAATCGGCTTGTTGATCGGATCAAGACCGAGCATGCGACAGAACTGCGCCGACCAAGTCAATGTTTTCGACGAACCATCGTATTCCCAGCTGCCCAGATTGGCGAGTTTCTCAGCCTGCGCGAGCAGCATCTCGTTCTTGCGCAGGCGATTTTCGTTTTCTTTCTTGTCTGAAATGTCTTGGGACAATCCGACGAAGCCGGTCAAACGACCTTCGGCATTGGTGAGTGGAACGGCGCGCGTGTAGAACGTGCGAATGCGTCCGTCCGGCAGCATGAAGCGAGCTTCGTGCTCTTGATATTCGTCGGTCCCGGACACCAGACCGGGAAGCTTCTCCACTTTTTCTCGATCGTCCGGGTGAACCAACTCGAGAAGACGCGCTTTGTTGATCGGCGGTCCCTTTGGATCCAGGCCCAGCAGCCGGTACAGTTGCTCGGACCGGGCGCCTTCGCCTGTTTCGACGTTCAGCTGCCAGGAGCCCATCTTTCCGATTTCCTCGGCCTTGCGGAGAAGGGCCTCGCTCTTGCGCAGGATCTCGTGCTGGGCCTTTCGTACGGTGACGTCGCGCGCATAAACGCAGCAGATCGGCAGACGGGAAGAGGAGTGGGCAGCCGGCAAGACACGCACCGCGAACCAGTGCAATCCGTCGACAAGCTGAACCGAATATTCGACCTGGTCTTCGAAGCGGGTGATGCCGCCGCGCTCAAGGCATCCGACGAGCTGGGCATACGATTCCGCGGCGAGCACATCCTTGGCTCGGCGGCCTAGCAGTCCCGTGGTTACTTGATCCGCCAAATCGGCATTCGAACTCCACGCCACTTCGATCTCTCCGTGGGGATCGAGGACGAGCACAAATTCGTGAAGCATCTTGACGAGGTCTTCGAACGTGCAATGCTTGAAAACGATTGGGTGAGTGGAACCGTTTCCGTTGTGGGGCCTGCGATAATCGACATTCGAATCGGAAGGGCAACTCAAATTGTGTACTGAACGGGAAAGAGGCGAATGCGGGCCTGCTTCTTCCGGCCGTGCTGGATGTGAAGCCATACTTCTCCGCGCCTCCGAGTCCGTAACAGACCCCAGGTTTACCGTGCAGCGCCGAAGCCGTTCCCCAAAAGTTGCTACGACCCAAACGTATGTTGCGGGGAATTTACTCTCACGTTACCTACGTGTCAAGCGTTAGGCGTTCCGGAACAGTACAATTACTACGTACATTGACCTTCCGGTCGCCGCAGAGTCAGTTTCCGTATTGTTTCGGGTTGAAACGGCCTGCTGGGAAGCATAGCGTGCACGCGGCGTTTTGGAAGGGGTGTTAGGACTAACGTTCAGCGCCCCGCTTTCCGATAAGCACCCTTGACGGGAAGCGGAGGGCGCGCCCACCGGGCTGGACTCGCGCGCAGCCAGATCTGCCCGCAGCTTGGACTGATTTTCCAAGCAATCGCGACGGGCGCTGGCTGCGTCTCTGGCCCGGCGAACACACGCTCGCGAAGGTCCCCGGGCATATTCTCCGCAAACGATTCGCCGCTGCTCGCGCGGCCTGTCCAAAATTGCAAATTCCCGCTGGAACGACCACGAGCGTGGGAGCAGATCATGGCTGCGACGACAATACGCATTCTTTATGCCGGGACGTCCGCCCCGATGACGGTTGAAGTGCTAGCACGACTCGCCGCTCGCGGTTTCGGAGCCTACCGGGCCGAGAAACTGTGCGAGGCGCGTGACTTGCTGAAAGCCTTTCGGCTGGACATCGTGCTGGCGGCGGAGTTACTCAGCGACGGGCGCGGCTACGCGCTCGCCGACGCGATGAGGCAGCATTCAGGCACGCTGATCGTGGGTGTGGCGCTTTCGGAAAGCTGTCTGTGGCTGCCGGTGATCGAACGCGGCGTCACCGTTCTCGGAGAACGCGCGCTCAGTCACGCGATGCTCGAGCCAGAACTCGACAGGCTGCTCGGCATCCGGCTACTCGAAGAGAGAAGCGCCCGCAAGGTCGCGGCGCGGCTCAGCGGTGGCCGACCCGATTCCGACCGCACGATACAACTGGTCACGCAACCGCTTCAGCGAATACGCGCTTGACTGACGCTCACACGCGGAGGTGTTCCACGAAAGGGCTGAGGGGAAGGCCTCAGATCGACACGTCGCCTGCGGGCGCGGCGCGAAGGATCGCCCGCCTCCGACGAACTCCGCGCCGCAAAAGCAGCACGGGCCGCTGCGCGAGTACCTCGCGCTGCACGACCTGACCGCGTGCCTCCTCGAAGCCTACGATTGCGTGACGCGGCGCGCCCACGAAAAATACATCGAGCGGGGCAGCAGTCCTGGAAAAGAAATAGACGACTGGCTGGCCGCGCAGAAGGAACTCCTGCCGTCTCTGCCAACGAATGTAAAAGAGAGCGGGGACTTCGTCTACGCGCTGGCGAGCGTGCCCGGCGCGACGGTGAGCGAAATTGCCGTCGGCGTCGAATCGCACTTTGCGTGCTGGAATTACCGGCGAAAGTCGATCCCGAACAATCGGTCGCGATTCTCACCGATGGAATGCTTGCGATCCGCATGAAGAAGCTGTCCGCAAAGGCATGAGGGGGCTAGGCCGCGGGGGAGCGGCGGCGGGAAATTGCGAGCCAAAGGACGACGCCGGCGGCGATGGAGAGAAGGCTTGCGGCTTGGGCGTTGGTGAGGCCGAAGAACGAGCGCGGGTTGATGCGAATGAACTCGACGAGGAAACGCGCGATTCCGGTGAGTACGAGATAGACGGCGAAAACCGAGCCGCGGCTCTTGGGGCGCGTTCCCAAGAGGCACGCGCCGAGACGCCAGAGAATCCACGCGATCAAGCACGCGACGATGAGCTCATAGATCGGTGTGGGGTGGACGCGCTGCGTGGTCGGGACAAGTCCATTCGGGAAGCTCATGCCCCAGGGCAGAGAAGTGGGCTTGCCGTAGTCGCCATCGCCCGCGAGCAAGCAACCGATGCGGCCAACGCCGTAGCCGAGCGCGGCGGCTGGCGAGCCCGCGTCGAGCATCTCGAGCAACGGAATGTTTTTCGCACGTGCAAGCCAGACAAAAGCAGCAAATCCCGCGATCAGTCCTCCAAACCACGCCAGGCCGTAGCGGCTCAGAAGCTCTCCCATCGGATCAGCGAAAAGCTGGCGTGGGGATTCGAAGGCGTGGTAGAGCTTCGCTCCCACAATTCCCACGAGGCAGGGAACTGCGATGAACATTTCCGCCAGCGGTGAGTCTTTCGGCGCGAGGCTGCGGCGGGCCATGTCCGCGCGCAGGACGTAATAAGCCGCGACCATAGCCGCAGCGACCATCAGCCCGAACGTGGGAACCGCAACCGGCCCGATATGGATGAAGGGATACACGAGATCGAATCTTTAACTCTCACCGTTCGGCGGGGAACTGTCAATCGTGTTGTGCGGCGCTGCGAATGCCCTGAGATCCCGGTTGCCTGCGCAGAAGGATGGGTCTACACTCCCGCCAGGTATTTATTAAATGGGACATATCTCCCGCCGCCGAATGATGATCGGCCTTTGTGCGATCGTACTGTTCGTGGTGGCAGCCGACGTTCCGCGGGGGATTGCAGGGGCTGGACCACCTGTTTCGTCATCGTCGGGCACGACGCTGGCCCAGTTTGTCGATGTAATTCGCGCGAAGGCCAAGGCAGCGGAAAATGCGTCGGGCATGCGTGCGGCCTTCGCGTCATTCTCGGTCGCGCATGGTCTTTCGGCCGGGAGCATCCGGTATTCAGACTTCGTCTTGGTGCGCCTGCTGTTTGAGGCCACGAGGGACGCCGGCTTTTGGAACCTTCACTGGACGATTACGAATCAGCCGCCAAATTCCGACAACATCTGGCGCCAGTGGCAGGGCGTCCGGACGCCATCGCCTTTGAGGCCGACGGCCTCGGCGGAATGCGACGAACTCTCAGCGCTGTATGCTTTTCTCGCGGAACGCGCGGGAATCAAGGGCGTCGGCTTGTTCTGGCCGTACGCAAATCATACGGTGGCGGTCTGGGTGGTACATCCGGCGGACCGACCGGTGTTCCGGGTTGTTGTGCCGACGTCGCAGATCTTTCTCGATGAGACGGATTTCTTCGACACGAAGAAATTCAATCCGTGGAGCCAAAAAGCGATTTACGAGTACACGCGGCGCGACATTCCCGAGTCATTCGAGCTTCCGGGAGCTCTGGCTGACTATTTTCTGCGGCAGGCTGACCGTTACGACGGCGCGTCGGATGTGACGCTGCAAAAGCTGCGATATCTGCGGGAAGGGGTATTCCTGGACGCATGGTCACCGCACGAGGCGGCGCGGGTTGCGCTCGAGTGGCGAGGACATCCAGGCTACGCTTCGGCCGAGGATGTGGCGGCCCTGCAGAATTTCGCTGACGATATGAGATCCGGGCGCTGAGCATGGGCGAGGAGAGACCCCGATCCGTCGCGCGGAAGGTTGCTCTTGAAACCGGCGAGGGGAAAAGCGCATCTTATGGGCAGAGTTAGATAGCAGCACTCGTCCCGGCTGCCCTGCTAACTGGGAGCGGAGGGTGCGACATGAGGCAATGGACGCCAGACCTCAAAACACTTCCGGGAAAACTTGATGCTTGGGCGGCCTCGATCAGCTACGGGGTAGGGAATTCCTCACCAGCGGCTTCGACTCGACGAAGCAAGTTTCGCCGGACAAACAGCGGCGGCCCTTCGGCTTCTCTCAGGACAAGCAAGCCGCCGCACTCCACACGCGTCCTTGGACCCCGGCCGACCCAGATTACGAGCTTGCTGTTGGCGGCTGTCGCCGCGGTGGCACTGGTGTGCGTGCCGCAAGTTATGCTGGCGCAACATGGCGGTGGCGGGCACGGCGGAGGCGGTGGCGGGCATTTTGGCGGTGGGGGCGGAGGGCACTTCGGGGGCGGAGGTGGCGGTCACTTTGGCGGCGGAAGCTACGGCGGTTCACACGGAGCACCGCGATCGGGGACGCGCTCGGGCGGTTCACCATCGGGGGCTGCGGTGCGGCCTGGCACGCCACCGATCAATTTCGAGCACGGCAATCCGACCGTGATTTCGCATGGCGCAGCACCGTCGAGTTTTGCGCGTCCAACTGGGCCAGCCGTGGGGTTGGCCGAAGGGCATCCCGCTGGAGATGCAGTGGCGGTTGCGCGGCACGTGACGATTGGCTTTCCGCCGGCGAACGGCGCGGACGGATTTGTTGCGCCGGGTTCGGCGGCGAGCGGAGCGGCTGGATGGCGGCCGATTGCGCCGATTCATGGCGGCAACGGCGTGTTGAGTTTTTCAGGGCGAGGCCGCGAAATCTGGCAGAACAGATCGAACGGCGCGAGAGTGCGCCAGGGCGGCTCAAGCTCTTTCCTTGAATCGAGGCCGATGGAATCGCAGCGGGTGCGTCCATTTCCTCCACGGCGATTTCATGGCGGGTTCTTTGGTCCGGGATATGGGTACGGCTACGGGTTCGGGGGATTCTATCCTTGGGGCTTCGGACTTGGACTGGGCTTTGATTGCGACCCGCTGTGGAACTTCGGCTGTGATGCCTATGGGTACCCGGGATACGGTTACTACGGGCCGTACGCGCCAGGGTTCTACCTCAACTCTTACTCGGGCGACGATGTAGCGGCGGCGCCAGATACGCCGCAGGATTATGGCGCGTACTCGGATCAGAATACGGCGCCGCATGAGTCGTCAGAGGCATCCGCGAACGGCACGACGGTGCTGTATCTGAACGACGGCACGAGCTTTACGGTCACCGACTACTGGGTGGCCGATTACAAGCTGCACTACATCACCGACGGCGCTCGCGAGAATGTGATCGATCTCGACCAGATCGACGTGCAGCGTACCGTTGATGAAAACGCGGCCCGAGGCGTGAATTTCACGCTGAGGCCCGCACCGGGTTCGGCGCAGAGGTAACTCCGCAGCGCCGCCGGCGACAACGCCTGCACCCAGCCCGTCGCCGGATCCGGAGACAGTCGATTGAGCGAAAATGGGGCGGTGAACGGCCCAAAAACGCGAAGCTGCCTTGGACGAAATTTATATACACAAAAAAGCACTTGACAGATTTAGAGAATGCGCGTATAAACATTTTCATTATCCTCGAAGAGTAGCGAACTCGATCCAAACTTTCCGGCAGTAAAACAAAGCAATTCACTTTAGGGCATTCGTGTGTCTCGGCAGAGTTCGGCGAGATGATCGCCGCCGCATGAGTTTCCGCCTGGCGCAACAGCCTTGCGTCCGCGGGTAGGGGCGGGCTAGGTCCGCCCCTACGAAGAATGAAGCCACCTTGGGTCAATCGGCAAGACCGTGCGAGAGCCCAAGCCCAAGAGCTGCCCGGGCCCAAACCAGCGACCACCCACCACGATTGCAAACGAAAAACCCTCCGCATAAAACGGATTCGCAGAAATTCTCGGGAGACATTCATGCCGAACTACAACGCACAGGTACCGCCGTATTCGATTTTTCCAGGCGACGTGGCGCTCGCGTTCAACAGCGAGGCGCCCGGCGCGGGGCAGGCGAGCCAGCAGTTCGCGCTGCCGAGCTACGCGGGGATGCCCGACAACGGGCGGACGATCGTCTGGCAGACGATTTATGGCACGGCGCCGTCTGCGATCAGCGTCGTGCTGCAGTCGGCGATGCACGACGTCGATGCGCAATACGCGACGATCGACACGTCGACGGCGACGGCGGGCGAATCACGCACGGTGACGAATGTGCGCGCGAATTTCGTGCGCGCGAAGGTGTCGTCGATCACCGGAGGCGCGGGGGTGGTGGTCCAGATTTTGGGGTAGGCGAGCTATCACGCTCAAAGCAAAGCCTGTAGTGCCGCGGGATGGGGTAGCATAGCCTCAGGATGCTGAGAGGCTTTGCGGCGGTGGTGTTGGCGAATTTGGCGAGCGTGATGATGGCGGCGGGCGGAGCGTCAGCTGGCACGTTGCAAGCGGCGCAGGCACCGCAGAAGCTGCAGGCCTCGGAAACACCGCAGACGTCACGGGCAGCGAGCCAATCGTCGGGCCAAACTTCAGGCCAGGCCTCGAGTTCGACGCAGGGTGGCCAATCGGCGACGACATCACATGGCTGGCACTTCGTGAGCGTGACATTCGATTATGACTTCACGAAAACGCCCGCGTGCTCGGCGACTGTGAAGACGGTGTGCGTGGAAGAGTTCGTCGCGTACGACATTTCGGCGGGCGTGAAGCACCGGACGAAACTCTTCGAGATACCGTTGCCCCCGAAACCCGTGGGCTTGGTGCACGGAATCACGGGGAAAAGCCCGGCGAAGCTTGACTTCGAGTCGGGAAAGCACCTTATCTCGGTGAGTGCGTGCGAGCCGGACGGCAGGGAGTCCAGGCATCGCGCCTGTACCACCTGGATCGACATTCCTTAGCAGATCATCCGGCTACGATAGCCGGCGGCCAGCGCGGCGATAGTAGGCGCAACACAAAGGCAAGCCCGTGCGGTTGGGCGGCGACGTCCTCCTACGCTCTTCCGGCTTCGGCGCGACAAGGCGACCCGCCGCAGTCTGCGTGATCCGCACCAAGCGGCCATGGGCGAGATCCTCATCGTTACATTGCATGGCACGTTGCATCAGCTTCGTTCAGTTGCAGCAACACACGGCAGCGTGGGCACGGTGCGTGCGGCGCGCCCGCCCGGACGACGTGTTCTGCACGGTCCATCGAGACGCGATCAACGGCGTCATGATGGGCATCCTCCATCACACAGAACCCTACCATGTCACCAAAGAACAAATCGAAGAGGCGTGCCGCGAAGCGGGAGCGAGAGCGATCGCGTTCGAAAACGCCATCGCGATGCTCAACGTCCCGACGGGGAACGGGATCCGGCCGGGCGGGAAAAGTGTGCGCAAAATCCGACCCCGAAGAAAACAAGAAGGCGAAACTGAGCACGCCGGAGGCCTCAGGCACTCCGGAGGAGAAGAAACCGCGACGGCGGCGACGACTACGGAAGCGCATGCAGATGGGCGAGGCGCTGCGTAGGGAGGGACTCGACGAGCACACGATCGCGGGCACATACGCTCAGGTGGTGGACAACCTGAAGGGCACGAAGAAGGCGGGCAGCAATGAGAAGTTGCTCGTCGAAATCTTGAAGGAATGCACGCGACAGATCGAGGCCGCGCAACCGGCGGGCGAAGACTCGATTCAGGTGCAGTTGGTGCACAACGTCGAACGGCCGCCTCGGGCGAATCCGGCGGAGTCGTCTGCCCTGCAACAGCCAAAATAGCGGCTTGTGCCCGGGCTCGCCGGCGCTCTTGGCGCGCGGTTGCAGCACGCCTGAGCAAGCTCAGGCGGCAAGCGGCGGTGGCGAGCCACCGCACTCCACACGATAGGCTGCTGACACGCGACTCTATGGCGACGATCGCATCGGGCGTCGAAAGGTGGGCGGCGGAAGGCGCGGCGCGCGTGGATCTTGGTTATGCGCCATTTCCGAAGCAGCAGCAGTTTCATGCATCACCGGCAAAGTACCGGCTGTTTGGCGGAGCGGCTGGCCCCGGGAAAACGAAAGCGCTACTGATGGAGGCGATACTTCAGGCGCACGAACATCCGGCCGCGAACACGCTGCTTTTGCGGCGGACGTTTCCGGAACTCGAGCAATCGCTGCTGCTTTACTTTCGGCGCGAAGTGCCGCGCGAGCTCTGTCGCAGCTTCCACGAAGCGAAGCACGTGGTGACATGGTGGAACGGTTCGACGACGCGCTTTGGGTATTGCCAGAGCGAGAGCGACGTCTACCAGTATCAGGGCGGGGAATTCCTTTTTATCGGCGTGGACGAGTTGACGATGTTCACGCTGCGGCAATGGCAATTTCTGACGAGCCGCAACCGGTGCCCGGTGCCAGGCGCTTTTCCATGCATGGCCGGCGCGACGAATCCGGGCAACATCGGCCACGCGTGGGTGAAGTCGCTGTGGATCGACAGGCAGGCAGCGCCGGGAATGGAACATCCCGAAGAGTACGATGCGACGGATTACGAATTCATTCCGGCGCGCGTGTGCGACAACCCGATCTACGCACAGGACGAGAATTATCTGAAGACGCTGCGGGCGCTGCCATCGCATCTGCGTCGGGCGTTTCTCGATGGCGATTGGGATGTATTCGCCGGGCAGTATTTCGACCGATTCGATTTCGCGCGGCATGTGACGCGGGCGGAAGAGATTGACTGGAAGCCGTGGTGGCGACGGTGGATCTCGGTTGATTGGGGATTCGAGCACCCGGCGGCGGTGTACTGGCATGCGGCGATGCCGGGCATCGAGGCGGGCGAGGGAGAGGCGAACCGGATCGTCACGTACCGCGAATACGTGACGCATCGAACGCCGCCACGGGAGTTGGCGCGCGAGATTATCGCGCGCAGCATGTCGACCGAGGGCGATCGGGAGAAGGTCGAGGCGGTTTATCTTTCGCCGGATGCGTTTGCACGGCGGACGGATGAGGCGTCCATTGCGGAACAGATGGGCGATGTGTTCGCGGCGGCCGGTCTGCCGCGTCCCGTGCCAGCGGACGACGATCGCGTCGGCGGCTGGATGCTGATGTATCAGATGCTCGATGCGGGCGAATGGGTCTTGACCGAGAATTGCATCGAGTTGATCCGTACGCTACCAAATCTGGTTCGCGATCCGGCGCGGATCGAAGACATCGAGAAGATGGACGGTGACGATCCGGCGGATGCTGCGCGATACGGACTGAAATCGAGATATGCCGTGCACCGCGGCGGCGAACGGCGGATGCCGCTTGCGGACCGACTCGCGGCGCGGGCACTGTCGGCCGATCCTACGATCCGGGCGATCCAAGCGCGCAAGGCGCAGATCGAAGAAACGCGGGGCGGTCGGCCCGTGCCGTTTCTACACCGCCGACGGTAGAAGTTAGGCACAGAGACACCGGGCAAGTCGGATCACGCCCACTCAAAACATTCCATGGCGCCGTAACTCGGTGTGTGCTGGACCCACAGAAAAGTTATGAACATTCGCGAAATGTGGCGGCGAATTACGCCGACGCGCTACAGGCGCGCGCTCGAAGACGAAGTCGCACGGCTGCGCGCGGAGAATCGGGCGCTGCTGAATTCGATTCTCGGAATTGCGGGCGTCCCGCCGATTACGACGGACCTTCCAACAAGCTGCGCTGAACCTCCACGCATCACCCACCCCGTACCCCGGCCCGGCCTCGAAGCTCCCGCTTCGGGGCCGGGTATCTCAGCACGCGGATCGATTGGGCGGCGATTGGCGGATGGTGGGGCTCGTGTGACAGCGCCGCTGCGACGACGATCCTGGCAGCAGATTAATCGGATGTTGGAGTTTGAATCAGCGAAGAAGGCAGTGGTAAGTGACGAGTGATTAGAAGCTGTCTCATAAATACTCGGCCGCGATCGAAAACATGGCTTCAGGGGCTAAAGCCCTTCTTTCAGGGGGCTTGACGGCGGGGCTGAAGCCCCGCCCTTCCGTTCAGCCATTTATGAGATAGCTTCTAGTGGCTAGAGAAGAGCGTGACTGCCGCTGTGGCGGCTGATTCGTAGCAAGGGGCGAGGAGGGAATATGCCATTCATTCGAGGGCGGTACCACATCAATCCGACGATGGGCGAGGCGCTGGAGGCGGCGCGCGAGGCGGAGGCAGCCCTGCTCGCACTCGAGCAGCCGGCTCGGGCGCAGCGCGCAAGCGGCAGCGACCCGGCTTCCGACGGAGACGGCGAATCTGATGACGGCACCGAGTCGACGGCACCCGACGGGCCGGGTACGGGGCCCGTGCATCGTGTCGAGATCGAGGCGGCGGCAGTAGTGCCGTCGCATTCGGGGCGCGCTGCGCGAGGGTTTGTGGCACGGGTGCATCGCTCGGGGACGGCGCAAAATAGAACTGGAAGCGCGACTCGGGGAGCGTTGACGCCGGCGCCAGAGACGCATGTGTTCTCCGATCACCGCGACCTGGTGAATTTTCTCGGCGACGCGTTAGCTAAGGTGTAAGCGCGGGAGACAACGGGCGCCCAGGAAAGCGGAACAAACCAAATACCATCCTCTACAGAGGACAGGACCACCGGGGGACGGTGTCTGCTGTCTGCGCTCCACACGGGGCGCGGCGTGTCCTACAATGGCGGCGAGGGGATGCGCTTGGGAGGCTGGCAAATTCCGCATCGGCCGCCGGGCTCGCCGCGTAGAGGGCGGCGACGTCGGGTGATCAACGCAGGCGGACGGAGTCCGTGGCCGCGGTATTTGGCGTGGGTGGTCGTCATCGTAGCGCTGGCACTGATCGGGCGGCTCGCGTGGCAGGGCTCGCGATACTTCGCACGTCGCGAACAGCCGGCGGCGATGACGCAGGTGACCACGCCGACGCCAGGCGTCAAAGGAGACGTTTTTGCGCCGTGGGAGCGCGACATGCTGGCCTCGATCCACGAGGGGATCCAGGACGCAGAGGCGGGGAGAATGGCGGCCGCGGAAATGGATGTGGACCGGGCGGCGTCGATGGCGACGGCAATGCGTCTGGAATCGCGCGCTACGCAAGCAGATTTCTTTGGGGCGTCGCTCGGGGAGCTCGACCGCGTTCTCGCGGCTGGTTCCAGCGACGCGGACATGATGGACCACGTGACGCAGGCTCGGATCGCGCTGGCGGAACTCCGGTCGTCACAAAACGGCGGCACGGCGGAAACGCAGGCGGCGAGCGATGATATTGCGCCGATTGTAACGAACGCGACCGGCACAAAGCGGGATGTGAATAAACCTTCGATCGAGGCGCCGCGTGAATTGGCGGCCGATAGCGTGCTTGACCCTGCGACGCTCGGCGGCAAGTACCTCGATGCGACGTTCATGCCAGATACCTCGGAAATATTGCTGCCGCCGGCGACGCGGGCATTTGCCGATAACGTGCGTGTCGAGAATGTAACGATTGCAGGCGCCGCCCAGACGCTCGACGGAATCCACTGGCGCAACGTGACGTTTGTCGGCACGCATCTGCGATACGAGAGCGGGGAACTCGATTTGCGAAATATACATTTCGTGAATTGCCGATTCGGGTTTCCTTCGAACGCTGACGGGGCGCGGCTTGCGAATGCAATTGCGCTGGGGCAAACATCGATCACCATCGATCAGCCTGAGGTGCAGCCGACACAGCCGTGATTGGTCGCACGGGGGACGGCGAGGCCCTTCGGCAAGCTCAGGACAAGCAAGCCTGGCCTCAAAAGGGCGGCGGCGAGCCGCCGCACTCCACTCAGTGCCGCTTACCGGCGCGGATGGCGAGGATGATCACGAGTGCACCTCCCGCCAAGGCAAAAGGTGAAAACAAAGCGGCTGCCGGGAAATAGGGATTGAACTGCGAGCCTTCAAAGATCGTAGCCACGCCGGTGACGATCATCATCGCGCCCAGCAAGATCACGGCGAATTGCTGAAAGCGCGAGAGTCGCCTCGGTTGCTGTTGTTCTTCTTCCGGCTCATCCATCAGGTCGTCAAGATAGCAGAAGGCGCACGCCACAAGCGAGAGACGAATGTCCACACAGACACGAATTCCGAATGCGAATCCGGCGATTGTGCCGGTGGAAGGGCCGGTTCCTGCCGGCACAGCGAAGAGAGATCCTTCAGCCGACGAAAATCAAGGGCGTCGGCTTCAGGATGACGAGGCTAACGGAGCGGCAACGGGGACTGGGGCGGCGCCGACGGACGCGAGTCCGTACGGAGCGAATAACGAGCAACTGCCGGAGCGGATGCAGGAAGCGTTGCGGAGACTGGTTTTCCAGTTTTCGACGGAATCGGAGCTTTCGCGGCGCCAGGAGATCCGCCGGATCAAGCAGGCGCATCAATTCTGGCGCGGGCTTCAATATTTGTGGTGGGACGAGCGCGACCAGAACTGGCACTTGCCATTTGAACAGAAGATTCTGGACAACAGCTCCATCGAAGACTTGCCGCGGTACGAATTCGTCACGAACATTTACCAGGCGTTTGGGCTTTCGATCATTTCGGTGCTTTCGCAGGACGTGCCGCGCGTGCGATTTTTCCCGTCGTCGGCGCAGGCAGAAGAGGATGTGGCTGCGGCAAAGGCTGCGACCGAAGTGGCGGCGCTCGTCGAGCGGAACAATCGCATTGGGAACCTGATCGTGGATGAGGCATTCCACCTGTGGACCGGCGGGAAGGTTGGGGCATACGTGCGGTTTGTGGTGGACGGGCAGCGATTTGGATTTCATCCCGAGACGGAAATCGGGATGCGGGAAGTGAGGATTGGCAGCGACGTGTACGTGTGCCCGGAATGCGGCGATGAAATCAACGCCGACGCGGTTGGGGAAAGGGTCGCAGGTCACGGGTCACAGGTCACGGGGAAAAAACAGCCGGACTCTGCCGCTACGCCCGCCGATACGGGCTCGGATACCTCAGCTGAGAAACTTGACTCATGTCCTCAATGCGGAGCGATGCTGACGGAGGAGGATTTTGTCGCGGCGGAAACCGTGACGGTGCCCGCGGCGCAGACGCGATTGCGTGTGGCCAATGGCGAAGAGGTGGTGACGATTACGGGCGGACTTGAGCTGAAGACTCCGCCTTGGGCGAACGATATGCACGAGTATCCGTACCTCCAATGGAACATGGAGGTGCACCAGGCGCGGCTGCGCGCGGCATATCCGCACGCCGCGGACAAGATTGGGCCGCCGGTCGCGACGAGCATGCAGGAGTACGAGCGGCTGGCTCGGCTCGCGCAATCGCAGGGCGGTCCGCTGACTGAGGGCGGCGACTTCAACATCAATCTGATTACGTTTCAACGGACGTGGCTACGACCGTTTGCGTTTTTTGCGCTCGATGACAAATCGCTGCGCGACGAACTGCTCCAACTCTTTCCCGATGGCGCCTACGTAGCGTTCGCGGGCGACGCTTACTGCGAATCGCGCAACGAAAACATGGATGACCATTGGCGCGTGCTGCACGCGCTACCCGGCGACGGATCGAGCGGGCGGCCGGCGCTCGGGGACGTCCTGATCAGCGTGCAGGAACGATTCAATACACTCTCGAATCTGCAGATCGAGACGTACGAGTACGGGATTCCACCGATCTACGCGGACAGCGAAGTGCTCGATTTCGATTCGTTGCAGAACCAAACGGCCGAGCCTGGCGCGCACTATCCAGCCCGCGCGAAACCGGGGCAATCGCTGGCGGTAGGATTTTTCCAGCCCGAGCCGGCGCAAGTGCCTCCGGACTTGGCGGAGCATGCGGCGAACCTGATGGGACCGGTTGCGCAGTTTTTGACAGGCGCGTTTCCGGCGCTTTTCGGCGGTGCCATGGCGAACAACGACACCGCAGCGGGCTACTCGATGGCGCGCGACCAGGCAATGGGGCGCATCGGGCTCGTCTGGCGGCGAATGAAATTCTTCCACGCAGACGTGATGCTACTGGCGGTCGATTGCTTCCGGCAGAACCGGCCGAACGATGTGGAAGTAACACTGCTCGGGGCAGGTGCGGCGTTCGAGTCGAAATGGATTCGGCTCGCGGATCTTAAGGGGAACCTCTTCAGCTATCCGGAAACAGACGAGCAGTATCCGACGCTGTGGGCTCAGCAGCGCGCGGTGATGATGCAACTGTTGGCGAATCCCGATCCGCAGATTCAGGCCGTGCTAGCGCATCCGGAAAACATGGCGCTGATCAAGCGCTTGATCGGGCTCGAGGAGTTCGTGATCCCGGACGAGGAATCGCGAACGAAGCAATACCGCGAAATCGCGCAGATGACAGGCGAAATGCCGGTGGTGCATCGGGACGACGCGACGGGTGTGGAATTACTGCTGCCGAGCGTCGTGCCGGATGAATTCGCGGATAATCACGCGGTCGAGCTGGAGATCTGCATGCGATGGTTTTCATCAGACGCAGGGCAGGTGGCGAAGATCGAAGCGCCGGCGGGATATGCGAACGTCCGCGCGCACGCGATGTTTCACCGGGAGTATATGCTCAAGCAGCAGCGCGAAGAGCAACAGCAAGCAGCGCCGCCGACACCAAGAGCTGTGAGATAGGGCGCGGCGATTATCCAGACGTGGAGCGGGAGGTGCTCCCGACCGCGATCGTGGATGCCTTTAGAGATTGCGGTCGACGCCGCCGGAGACGCGGGTGCCGTAATAGCTCTTCGCGGTCGGCGGGGGCGCGACGAGCCGAACGACGTGCGCGAGGCGATCCGGTTGAAACGGCTTCGCCATGCATACCACCGCGCCCATCTGATGGCTCGCGGAATAATCGGCGGGTTGGGCCGCGCGCGTGAGCAGAATCACGGGGACGCGCTGGAGACGTTCGCTGCGCTTGACGATGGCGCAGAGATCGTGGCCGGAGATCTCCTCGCATTCAACCTCGGCAATGAAAACGTCCGGGACATTCGCACGAAGAAAATCGAGCGCTTCTTTCGCGGTCTTGACGATGACCACGTTGTAGCCATCCTGGCTGAGGACGTGGCGCATCACGTCCGAGACGCGGACGTCGGATTCAACCGCGAGAACGACGGGCTGGCGCTGCTCCGTGGCGGGCTCGGCGGCCGCGGGCACGCGGTTGTGGGCCGTATAGCCGCGCTTCTTTTCGCCGATGGCGTCAGTCTTCGCCGTAACGAAATGGACGGCCACGGCGAACTTGCCGTCCTGCGGGGCAACGCGCACGATTTCGGCCGGCTGCGACTGGTTGAGCGCACCGGGGCCCGTTGAATACGGGAACGTGACGTCGAGCATCTGGCCCTGGGCGTAGCCCGGGCGCGAGGCGATAAAGAGAAGGCCGTCGCGCGAGACATCCATTGTAGTGCAGACCTCCTCGAGGCCCGCGGGGGAATTCGTGAGCTGGGCGCGAAGCTGAGCGCTAATTCTGGCGCGGCGGCGCCGGCGGCGCTCGATGCCATTGGCGCCTGAATTGGCCGATCCTACGGATTTTGCGTTTGCGGAAACGACGGTCGTCAAACTCATTCACCACCTCAGGGTATTCACGGGAGACACGCCAGAGCTTCTACCCTGGCGCTGGGAGGGTTCCCCGCTATAGGCAGATTCGCAAAATGCAGGGGCGATGGGAATAGTACCTTGGTGCCAATCTGGATGCTGGTGGTTTGCGCATAAACATGCGATTTAACGGAGGCTTCTACCATGGCAGCTACGCAAACATCCGCGCAGGCCGGTTCACAGACGAGGTCGGCCGTGAAACATACGGGCGAATCCCGCGCAAATCCGGCTCGGCGGGCGGCGACGGACGATGAAATTTTGGGAATTGGCCAAGAAACCGAGGATGCGGGTGCAAGTTCGAGCGCGGGGTTGAAAACGCCTGCGGGACGAGAACGCGAGGACGAGCCGGACACGGCCGCGGGACAGGGAACGCGAGAAGAGGCCGCTGAACCGGAGAACCTGCGCACCGCTCTTGACTCGAATCCGGAATTGCGTCAGGCGTGGCGGGACGCGCAGGCGTACCGCGAGACGTTCGCGACGCCGGAGGAGGCGCGCGCGGCGACGGCTCTGCTGGCCGACCTCGATCATATGGATTCGCTATTCTTTTCCCAACGCCCTGAGGATCACGTCGCGCTGGCGCGTGCCGTTGCGAGCCTCGACCCGGCGGCTTTTGCTTCGCTCACAAAAGCGATGAACGCATTAGCCACAGAGCGACAGAGGCACGGAGAGAACCCGACCGAGACAAAGGGAACGGAACAGGGAAGGGCTACCAACGAGAATGCGAATGCCGTCGCGTCGACGTCGAGCACGGGCGACGGACTTGGGAGAAATGGTGCGACCGCCGCACAGGAAGAATTCTTCCATGCGACGAACGCGGCTGCGGTGCAAAGCGTGCTGGACGCGATCGAATCGCAGGTGGAGCGGCTGCTGCCGGAGAGCGCGTCGAAAAGCGCGCGGCATCGCGTGGTCGGCGAAATCTACCGCGAGCTCGACAATACGCTGCGATCGAACCGACAGCTTGTGCAACAGATGCGAGAGGCGTTTCGCTCGGGCGCGCTTGACGCCGATCATCAGCGGGCGATCGTTTCGCTGATTTCGGGACGCGCGCGCCAGGCGCTGCCGGGCGTGGCGAAACGCGTGCTCAACGAGTGGACCTCGACTGTCGTGGCGGCGAACCAGGATCGGCGGGCGCGGCAACGTGCAGCAGAGCGGCGCGTCGATATCGCGGGATCGAACGGGGCTGGGAACGATGGCCGGCGGCCGACGACGCCGCGCGACGTCGACTACGCACGCATGTCCGACGCAGACATTTTGAATCTGTGACAGCCGTGACGGACAACAGCCTCCGAGCACCGAAGGCTGGGTAAGCACCTTCTCCACGCCCACGCCAATCAGTTTGCACATCGATTTTCACGTCCGAGGAGGACATCCACGCACGACAAATCATTCGACGACTTCACGCTTCCTTAGCGTCGTCATTCCAAGGGGGACCCCAGTCCAATGGCACAAATGCAGAACGCCCATCTCTAACGACGCCGGCCATTGCAAGAGTTTTTCTTCACGCTTATTACTGCATTCGAGCACACTTGTTCGTCGGCGCATAAGCTGCGTCTGTTTCTGAGGCGTCCGTCCATCCGTGTCACCCCTAACTTGCCCAGCCCGTTTGTGTTCATCAACTCAGTGTTGCCCACCAAACATCTCTTCGATCACCATCGACCATGATGAGTTATTCGAACTCCCTTTTTCCGAAGGGAGGCGGGTAGCCTAATCAACCGGCCGGTGACTTTTCGCACCATAGGGCGTTTCTGGCATCCCCGCACAGGCACCACCGCTTTTCTGCTGCTTCTGTCCGCGACGACAGAACTCGTTGTACTCGATCTGATCCCGCAACATGATCCACATCCGGATTCCGAGCTTGCGAGCCACAGCCACTCGGGCCTTTCCCAGACCTTTCTGAATCAATTTGCGGCGGTAAAAACGCTGCAACTCTGGATCGCGGCGCACCGCGTGTGTCCCCGCTTCACCCCAGAGAAATCGCAACAACGGATTGCCTTGTTTACTCAGCCCTCCCAGGCGCTGTCGCCCTCCACTGGAATATTCACGCGGGATCATCCCCACATAACTAGCCAGGGCCTTGCTGTCCGCGAATCGTGCTGGATCGCCCAGGAACACCTCGGTTGCCAAAGCCGTGACCGGCCCCACTCCCGGGTGAGTCATCAGCAGACGGGCTCCCACTCGTCCGCAAGCTTGCTCCTCAACGCGCTGGTTTAGTTTCTCGATCTCCGTCTCGAACTTCGCGTACAGCGCTTGCAACTCGCTCCGCCGATGAGCGGTATGCGGCGCCAGAGGCAACGATGCGATCGTGTGTTGACCTGCCTCACTCCAAAGCGATGGGCCTCGCCGTAAACCATTCGCCAAGGCAATCGCCTGCAACGCATTCTGTACTCGCGTCCGCATCCGTACCCACTGATGACGATGCCGCAACAAAGATCGCAGATCCTGTAGCTCTTTCGAAGGCAGCCAGATCGCCGGAAAGCGATTTTCCGCTAACAACTTCAGAATCAAGTCCGCATCTCGCCGATCATGTTTCTGCTTCCGTGGCTCGGCTGCTCGAATCTCCGCCGGATGACCGACCAGGCATTCGATTCCCAACTCTTCCATGAGGCTCACAAACCACTGCATTGATCCCGTTGCTTCGATGCCCACACGCACAGGGCGCGGAAGCGTGGAATAAAACTCCCGCACGTTGTTGGCTTCGTGCTTGAGAGTTATTTTCTCCACCTCGCCCGTTGCGGTGTCCAGCATCGCCACTGTTTGTTGGCGAGCGTGCAAATCACATCCTATAATTCGCATCTCGGCCTCCTTCGGTCCGAGCACTGTTAGGGAGAACACCGAACAGTTTACTCGGGCCGTCGCGAGGCCGACGTCGTTATGGCATCAATCGGTTGCGCTGCAACTGGAAAAAGTGCGGGACAAACTTCCGCTGCTCTACGAGCGGGACGACATCCTGCTGACCATGATCCAGCAGCGCGGCGACGTGGAACGCGTCAGCTCGCGCAACATGCGGCTTCCGCTGCAAATCCGTCCGGGAGGCAAGGCCGGCCTCGCGAATATGGACGGCGGAGACCTAGGTCGCGGTTCGGGCACGATCTACGACGTGGCGCAGGTGACTCCGGTATTTTTCCGGCACGCAGTCGAGATCACGAAGCTCGTCGAATACGCATCGAATGCGCCAGAAAAGGCCATCGAGAACGCCGCGAAGCGCGAAGTGAAAAACGCGATGGTGCAATTCCGCTCGTTTCTCGACAAGGTGATGCAGACGAACGGCAACGGCGTGCTCGGCACGATCGGCTCGATCACCACGAGCGGGTTGCCATCGGGCGTCGCCGCCCAATTCACGATGGCGAAGCCGCCGGGCGCACAGCTTTTCTACTACAACCAGACGGTGCAGGTATACGACCCGACGCTCACGACCAATCGTGGGTCGGCGAACGTCCTGCTCGTCGATCCGTTCAATTCGCTGATTCAGGTGGACGCGCTGCCAAGCGGGACGAGCGCCAATGACATCGTCGTGCACGACGGGCTTACGGGAGCACAGCCCGTTTCGCTCTTCGGCGTCCTCTACCACCAGACGAACGCAACCACGGGTACATGGCTGAATCTGAACCGCGCCACGTACCCGGTTGAGCTAGCAACGCCACGCGTGAACGGCAATAACTCCGCGATCACGCCGGGCGCTGTGCGGCTCGCGATCAACAAGGTGCGGAAATCTCTCGGCACGAACCAGGTGAGCAAGCTGATCGCCTACACGTCGCTCGAGCAGGAGCACCAGTGGGAACAGCTCGGCGTCACGATCTCGCAAATCATCAAGGAGGGAGCGGGCGGGCGCGCGAGCGATCTCGATCTGCTCTTCACCGGCGAGAAGTCGATGGCGGGTGTTCCGATCAAGTCGAGCATCAATGCGAATCAGTCGCGCATCGATTTCCTCGATTTGTCGCACTGGGGACGCGCCGTGATGCAGGACATCGATTTCTACGATGTCGGCGGGCAAACGGTGTTTCCGATCTACGGCGCAAGCGGGGGTCTCGCTTCGGCGTATATCTTCTACTTCGTCACAGGGTTCCAGGTGTGGAATGAGTCGCCGCGCTCCGGCGCCTACATCGACAACCTGGCGATTCCGACTGGTTATTAGTCCTTGGATCGTAGCGGTTGCCTTAAGGAAGGCTGCCTTTCTGTTCGTGTCGGGCAATTCACCGGCCTTGAAGGCCACCGCTACGAAACCATCTCAGACGTTGACTCTCGGCCATAGTGGCGGAGTTGGGAAACGGAGAATCTCTCGAGGTTGACGCCTGTGGACGGACAGGGCTACTATCGGCGATGAACGGGGAAGTCCACGGCAGACTTGGCATCGGGAGGTTACGATGAAAACGTCGGTTGCGGTGATGGCCGTGATGTTGGCAGCGATTCTAATCGCTCCGGCAGTATTGGCACAGGATGACTCCGCGGTTGTCGATCCTGCGGCTGATCCGACACTTGTCGTTGAGGCAGCCGTTCCCGTGCAGACGATCGCGCCCGCCGACGTGCTGAAGATGATGCAGGACAAGGCCGCTAAGTTTGCGGTTGTCGACACGCAACCCATTGACGGCTATTCAGCGGGACACATTCCTGGCGCTATCAGTTATCCCTGGACGATGCAGATCAAGAATTTCCCGATCCCGCTGCCGCGCGATCGCGTTCTGATTTTCTACGGATCCTGCCCCAACGACACCAGCGACATGGTGAAGAAACTTGCGGAGTTCGGCTACTTCAACGTGAAGATTATGGATGGCGGCTGGTATAAGTGGCTCCAGATGAAGTACCCCGCCGCCGGCACCGCCAACGCCTCCCCCGATCTCTCGCAGCTTACCAGTCCACAAGGCAAGAGCGATAAGGCAATTTCCCGTTAGATAAGAAAGGCGGCCTTCCGGCCGCCTTCTCAATGACGAAACACACCTGAGACGAGGGTCCGCGCGGAGTTAGTGCTCGATTTCGATCTTCGCGTAGGTAAGGCGCAGCTGCTCCATGGGCGCGTCGGTGCCTCCGTTGGTTCCGCCGCCACGAACCGAAATCACCGTCGCATCGGTCAATTTATATCGCGCCAAGACTTGATCGCCTTTCGTAAGGACAATATCGACTATTACAGGAAATCGCTGATGGCTGGTCATAGCGACAAGCAATTCGAGCGAAGATCGGTCGCGGTCCTTGACGAGAACAATCGGGCGGTGGACGGATTTCGACTCGCTTGCCGCCGAAACGCCCTTCGATTCCTGCGCGATGGCCGCTATTTCGGAAGCGGACGGCATGATTGCTTGGCGCAACGGGATCCAGCCGTAGTGGGCAGGGTCAGTAGATTCGCCCGCCATCTGGCGCCCGCTCGAACTGACCATACGCATGTAGCCTGCGTCTTGCGCACGCGCCGCGCCGCCGAGCGATAAACAAGCAGCCACGAGCGCGGCCGACGCCATCGCACGCAGCGCCACAAGAACTGATCCGCCGGGCCAGCTTAACGGACTACTTCGACGCCAAAGTTGGTATCTCGAGCGAATGTGCATTTCAATCCTGCTCCCGATGAATTTTCTTCATTGTCCTACGGATTCCAGGCCAGACAACTTTTCCGTGATTCAAGTGACGCGAGAAACGCACGAGGCGCCACCCTCGGCTCAACAGCGCCTGGCACTTGCAGGCGGCACGAACTGCTACGGCGAGGCGAATTTTCGAGTGGTGTGGGGCGGCTCGCGGCTCACATGGATCGGCGGCCGCTGGATCGATCGGGATGCGAACCGTAATGTCGTCCGCGAGACGATCGAACTGCGGCGTGTGCCGAAGTACATTCCGCACGATCGCTGGCACATCGAGCGTTGGATGCCGCCCGAGTTCTTCGGTTCGCCAGAAATGTGGTATGCGCAAACGGTGGAAGTCGAAGACGGAATTCGCATACCCGCGCTCGGCCCGTATCCATCCCGTGGAGAATACGAGCACTGCTTTACGCTCGAGCACGCAAACGGGCAATTCATGCCACTCGATGTGGCGGCGTGCGACTGGATCGCGCGGGCGATTGAGTGGTCGCGACGTCAACCGCGACAGGCGACACGACAGGCGCTCGCCGCACGGGAATCAAGGCGTGAACACGATTTCGATTGCGCCGCCGACGCAGTTCTTAAAGAAACATAGCTCGAGCGACAGGGCCGAGACGCCTCCATTTGAAAGGACACTTCCTTGCACACTGAAATGGCACCGACAGCAAATCTCGCGGGCAGTGACGTTCCACGGCCACTCTCGCATTTTGGCGGCGGACGACGCGACATCATAATTGAGACGCAACCGAAAGGCGACACGGCCGCGACTGTGGCCATCGCGTCCATCTCTGACCAGGACTGGTACACAGCAGCGCGTAAGCCTCGCCTTTCGCGCGCGCGGGAATGTGATACACGCCGTGCGTGCGCGAGATGCTGATTACGGCGCGCGGCGACGTGATCGATCTGGGAGACAATCGCCGCTTTCCTTTCACGATTACCGCGCGCGAAATAGCCGACGATCTGTTGCAGGATTTACAGGATCACGGCATCTTCGTTTGCGGAGGTCCACGGCCAACGAGCGAAGAACTCGCTGCCGCGACAGAGCGGCGCGACACATACTACCACCGCCTCATCGGCGAGGGCGACACATTGTGGGCGCGCGGCCATTCGTTCAGGGAGATTTCGGACTTACACCGGCGCGCCGCGATGACGCTAGGCGTCGAACGGGAGTGGGCGTATGTGCCGGTGCGCATGAGCGAATGCCCGGCGTGCGGAGAAAAAGTGAAGACGGGCGTCGCCATCTGCAAGCATTGTCACGCGATTCTCGATGCGGAAAAAGCCGCCCAGCACGGTTTGGGCGTGCTTGCCTCGAACGCGGCGGCACGTGGAAGCGGCGCCCCCCCATGGCCGCCCCAAACCCACCGGCAAAGGGCGGTGATGGCGGCAAGCTATCAGGGCCGAGGCTCTGACCTACATTTGTCGCCCACGGGCGGGAGGAGAATTACAATCGTCCGCGATAGCAGTCGACACGAAGGGGAAGGGAAGGAACGATGCCCATGACGCCGAAGTTGCCATCAACCGCGATGCAACTCAAGAATCGCTTCTGCGAAGTCGTCGTGCCAAGCAGCCGTGACGGGCGTCGGGAGCCGCCGACTACGATCCAACGAGGCACTCGCCGGCAGCCTTCGCGGATCGCTCTGGCGATGGCAGGCGCTGCCATTTTCGCGGCGCTGGCACCTTGCGTACGGTCGCAGGGATCACGCAAGGATGATATCGTCTTCGGCCCCAGCGGGCATCCCGTGGCGGGGGCCACGGTGCGTGTTTGCCAAGCGACTGCGACGGGCACACCGTGCATGCCGCTCGCAACGGTGTACACCGACGCGACGCTGACCACGACATCGGCGAATCCGTTCCAAACTGACGGTATCGGAAACTACCATTTCTACGCGCCAGCCGGCCGGTATCTCCTGCAAATCTCGAGCCCGCAGATCAATGGCACGCTTACCTATCCGGATGTGATTTTGCCTTCGGACGTTTCGTCATCCGGTGCGGGCAACGACATCTCGGCATTCGGATTGACTTTGGGTGGTGACCTCTCGGTTGCCGGAAACGCTACTGTGAACGGCACGCTGACTACCACGAATTTCAATCCGGGAGTCTTCACCCCATCGACGCTGCAGGTGAGCGGGAACAGCTGTTTTGGAGGCCCGCGGCCTTACATCGATGTGACGTGCCCGGCCTACGGCGCTCGAGGCGACGGCGGTGCACTCAGCACCACGGGGAGCATCGCCTCTGGCAGCAATCAACTGACCGTGCCCTCGGGTGCCGCGTGGAGCGTAAATAACGGACTGGTGATCGCCGGGGCCGATGCGACGGGCAATCAGCTCGCAGCACAGATTACAGCCATCAATGGAAACACCTTGACGCTCAACGTGAACGCCGGCACGACGGTTACAAACGCGGCGATCCGAGACGACGATACCTATGCTATTACAAACGCGATAAACGCATCGTGCAGTTCCACGGTGGGCGGGATCGGCTCGAAGCCGCCCGTGTACTTCCCGCCGGGAACCTATGACGTTGCGCAGACTCAGGGATCGTCGACAACGCCGGTGCTGCCGTCGTGCTTTGGCCAGCAGCTGGTCGGGCCTTCGTCTGGCGTCGCCGTAATCATAGCGCAGGATGCGGGAACAAACCCGAGTCCGGCGCCGCTTCTCTCGGTAGGCAATGGCAGCGGGTACAGCCACCTGACTTTTAGCGGATATAACGAGGCCCTCCTTTTCAGCAGCGTCGCCGCGGTCAGTTTGAGCGGGGTGACGGCGCTGACAACCTTTGCCACAGGACAGACGGACAACGCTGCGGTGATCATGAAGGGAACTTTCGAGGTCAACTGGAGCGGCGGATATATATCGAGCAACCAGCTAAGTGTTCCGAACTTTCTTCTCACAGACAACGGAGCGGGGCAACCCACGTACCTGGTTGACCTCGAGAACCTAAGACTCGGACCAGGCACAGACGTAATCCAGGAACGCGGGACCTGCGTTTCGCTGGCAGCAAACTACATATTCAAGAACATCGTCCGCGAAGGAGCCGACACGGATTTTCTGACGTTCAATCAGTCCAGTTCAAACGGGTGCCAGTACAACGGCATCATCATGGACCAGATTATAGATGCGGACAATTCGCTCATGACTCCCGCGCTGATCAACTTCGACCAGCCGAACGGACGGCTAAATGGCGCCACGATCCGCTATGCGCTCTCGCCCAGCGGGATCGCGATTCGGAATACGGCCTCTTCTTCTCCGCCCACGAGCATCGACATCACGGGCGGGTACGACCTGGCGAATTCGGTGGTGGACGCCTCGGGAAATCCGACCGGCAGCGGCGTAGTGATAGACGAAATCAATGCAGGCAAGGACCACATCGGATCCAACACCCAGCTGGCGATCGCCGCGCCGTTCGCTACGGGCATATCGTCCATCGAGGACCGCTGGTTCAAAAGCGGCTCGGCCGGATACTCGACGCTCGGGATCGACGCGTACCTGGGCGAGCTATTTGGCGACGGCGCGACCGCGGGATACAGTGGGCAATTGTCCCAAACGACGCCGGAGACGTTGGACATCGGGTTCGCAAAGCTGTTGCCGCCCGCGTCGTTTGCGGGAACACCCACGACCGGCGGAACGCTTGCGGCAAACACCTATTATGCCGAGGTCTTCTCGACCACATCCGCGTCGAGCTGCAACGTGGTGACGACCTCGACCTTCGCCTACTCCGGCGCCATCGCGGTGAGCGGGTCCAACAACGCGATCAACTTCACCTGGACCGCGCCGGCGCCTTCAGTGCTGCAGCCGGCGGGCTACTGCCTGAACGTGCGGACCGACCAACTCACGCCAGGCAATTACGTGATCGACGCGCTCTACATCTCTGGAGGGAGCACGACGAGCTTCCTGTACACCGGGCAAGCGCAACCCTCGGCGGCGGCCGTTTTTCCAACCGGCTCGTTCCAGGCGCAGCACCGGTTCACGTCGAACTCGCTCGGCATCAACACGACGAACCCACAATACAATCTCGATGTAAACGGCAGCGCTGCGGTGAATTCACTCAACCAGGTGCAGAAGGCCGAACGATTCTCAGGCTCCGACGTCGCGGCGAAAATCAACGCGTGCCTCACCGCCGCGAGTACGACGAGCTCCCTTTGCGACGCGCGTGGCCTGACGGGGAGCCTTACGGGCGCGTCGCACATTCAAATTCCGGCGGGAACAGTGCTGCTTTGGGGCTCTGGTCAGCTTGCTATCAACGACACCACGAATGACGATGCGGTCGAGCTGATGGGAGACGGCAGCGCGCTGATCGGCTATCAGGAAAGCGGCACGGGTACGATACCTCGCCCGGACGGCGGTGGGTTCATCTCGTGCGTGCCGTCGGGCTGCACGACCGTAAGGAATCCAAACGCCGCCACACGCAATGTCGATTGGGTTCACGTCACCGGGATGAGCCTCGAGGCCACTGGTTCAGGCTCGAAGGTGATCAACCTCACAAGTGTGGGCCACGCGGACATTGAAAGCAACCGTTTGATTCTGGGCACCGGCGGCTCATCCTACGGAATCTTCGGAGACACATCGACCGGCGGCTTCGATTCCACCAACACGCTGATCAAGCACAACGAGTTCGATCCGCAGTACCAGAACGACCGCTGCTTGCATCTCGCCGGTGTATTCAACGTAATTGAGATGGAACAGAACACCTGCATCTTGCCCGCGTCGAACACCGGCACGGTCTGCTTCGAACGGGCCAAGGATTCGAGCGGCAACTATCCGAACAACGATGAGTTCTACGGCAACGATTGCGAGGCATCTTCGACATCATTCGGCCAGATTGGCTACAACATCATTAATGCGGATTCGGTTACGATCGGACCGAACAACCGCTGCGAGAATGTCTACAGCTGCTTTCAATTTCCCACTGACGGCAGCGCCGTCGGCATCCACATCCTTGACCCGTATATTTCGGTCTCAGCGACCGAGGTCGTGAAACCAAACGAGCCTTCTACCTCACAGGTTGCGATCGATAACAATGGCCCAAACTGGTTGCCCTCAATGCACTTCGGCATGAACGACCTTGCCGGACGCAATCTGCTTGGGAATGCCGGATTCGAAGGCTGGTCCAATTCGACCACGCTGTATTACTGGGGCGGCGTGAGCGGCGCGAACATCAATCAGGCAGGCAGCGGTATCTATACGCAGCAGGGGAGCGGAAGCTCGCCGGCTGACACCACGACACAGGGAAGCTACAACGTCAAGATCGGCGACAACGCCACAGCCGGCCTAGGCATCAATTCCGGCTGCATCCAGATAGATGCGACGATGAACTATACGCTTGCCTTCCGTATCGCCGCTAGCTCAACGAGCGTCAATTTTCGGCCGGGCTTCCGTTTTTACTCTGACCCGAACTGCACAGAGGCGGACAAGATCACGAACGTTGCAACAAATGCCCGCGTGCTAACTCCGGGGAACTACGCGGGCACGTCCGCGCTAGTGGGCACGGGATCGAACTGGCAAAGTTCGAATGCGTCGCTCACTTATAACAACGGCATCACTTGCAATTGCAACGTCACGGGTTCGGACTGGCAAGTACCCGCCGCAAGCACGTGGACGCCTACGCGCAATTTCGCGGTTACATTTCGCGCTCCGAATGCCTACTCGAGTTCTTCTACCGTTGCGCAGTCGATGCGGGTCTTCATTTTGGAAAATACGGCGGTGAGTCCAAATACAATCTTCGTCGACGACGCTGTGCTGAGCCAGGGTCCCGTCAGCCCGAATGTTCCGTTCGCGGCAGCGTTGTCTGACAGCGGTAACCCAACGGTTTACGGGAATCTGACCGTGGCTGGCGGGCTTACCGTCGGGACGCAGCCGGCGACGCTCACCACAGGCACGCCTACGGCGAACGATTGCGCGGCATTCACCGGCACAAATGTTCAGGATTCGGGTTCAGCGTGCCCGACGCAGTTCACGAAATTTGCGATGGGATTTCTTTCGGCGGGCCAGGGGCCGAGTGGGGCGAATGCCGTCAACGTTTCGGTGATCTATCTTCCGAACATTCAGTTCTCGCATCTCACGGTGGACGTTTCGACAACCGATTCGAACTCCAGTGATTTCTATGGCTGGGCGATTACTGATCTATCCGGCAATGTGAAATGCTCGATCACAGCTATAAATTTGACGGCGGGCGGCGCGAGCGACCAATCGTGTACGCAGGGAACCGTGACGCTCCCTAGCGGCGCGTACGTCTTCGCATTCACTGGCAACGCCACGACGGCGAAGATCGCCTACAGCGGCACCGCACCGCTCGCACTTTCTGGCGCGACTTCCAGCTCGACCAGTTCGAGCGGAGCGATGACGTTCCCAATCTCGATTCCGTCGGCTGGCGTGACGTACAGCGGCTACGGTCTCCCGGCAATCATTTTGCACTGAGCGCGATTTGCTTCCGACGCGTCTCATCGCCTGTTGACACTTTTGTTCGCTAACTCGAATGGCTGCGGCATGCATGCAATCTGCCTTCATTCCTACGATCAGCAACTGCTGATCAGCGCTAATCGTCGCTAATCGCTTGACATCGAATGGTCCCCGGAGGATTACATGCCCGTCGTCCCTACCACCGCATATTCGCAGGCGGAAGACGCGCTGAACCTGGCGCGCGCGCTCGTCAACGACGCAGCGGGCGCCGTCTTCACGGACACGGTACTGATGCCGTTCCTCAACTCGGCGTATCGCGGACTCCAGCGCGAACTCGCCGAATGCGGTGTGAGCGTGATTGCGGAGCAGCAAGATCTCGAACTCGATACCGACTCCGTCAGCGGCGTGACGCCTACCGAAATCAGCGACGTCTCAAGCCCGCAACTACCAACGGACTGCCTGGCGCCGCACATGCTCTGGGAACGCGCCACAGCGAACATCACAGACGTCTTCGTGCCGATGGAGAAATTCACAAGCGGGGGTGGCATGCTCAACTTGCAGCCGAGCACCTATCTCCGGCTCTGGGAGTGGCGCGAGGACAAAGTCAACCTGGTGGGAGCGACGCAATCGATTACGGTTCGCATCCGCTACGAGAAAATTCTGCCCCTGCTCACGCTAGGCACAGATCCCGTGCAGATTCGCTCGGCCACAGACCCGCTTGCATTCGCGACGGCGGCTTTGGCGGCGCGATCACGCGGCGCCCGAGCACTCGCGCAGGATCTGCTTGGCACCGCGCAGATGGCGACGGAGAACCTGATCGAGAGATACGTTCGGCCGGAACAGCTTAAGGGGCGACGGCGGATGCCCTACAGCTACCACAAGCGCGTGATCTATCTCTGACGGGCCGTCGCTCGACCACCGTAGGAATCAGGGAAACCCACCTCCGCCACTCGGCTGAGCGACGACATCGAGCATAATCTGCGGCATCGGGCGCGACGTGTTCAGAGAGTTGCCGTTTGCGTCCAAGGCCTTGCCAGTCACCGTCATAGTCGTGGTTCCGACCGTCGTTGCGGGACCAATGATGTTGCCCTTGCCATGATGACAACCCATGAGAGCCGCCACGGCAAATCCTGCTATTGCGAGACTGAAGGGCAGGCGCTTACGCCCTGCCGACTCCTCTGTCGCTGCGCTCAACCAGCCAAGAAATAACACGAATGCTACAAAGGTTGCCAGCAACAGGCGGGAAGGGAATCGCCTGCCATCCAGCGGATCACGTAAGCGCGGCTCCGGCGCGACCAGCGATGTCGGTGGCGGGCCATACGAAGTGCATCCCGTGCTCTGCGGCGGTACCGGCGCAACGCTCGTCGCGGACGAGCTGACAAACGTAATCGTGAACGGAGTGGCCGTGCCCGACGTGATCTTGGCCTGGCAAGGCGCGATGACGCACGACGTATTGCTTGGCATCGTCGATGCCTTCGGGCATATCAGCTGGACGGATTCGCCGTCCTGTCCGAAAACGCTATCCGGCGCCACCTGCCCATTGAATACGGCCGTTCCACCCTGCGTAATTGTGAGCTCGATCTGCTGGCCGCTCGCGAGTTGCAAGTTGTAGTCATCGCCCGTGCCAGCCAAATTCGCCGCGCCGACGTCTCCCGCAGAGTCGGATATCGTCAGCGCGTCTTGCAGCAATCCGCTGGTCTGCGGCGTGAATTCTACATTGACCGTGCAGCTACCATTCGCCGGGAGAGTCGCGGTGCAACTTGTGCTCGCCACAGTAAAATTGCCTGCCGCGGATGCCTTGGGCACACTAACTCCCGTTAGCTGGGTCCCCGAGACGTTGTCCAGCGAATACGCAATCGTCCCGCTTGCCCCACCTAGCGGCTCGTTGCAAAAGCTGTAATTGCGTAGCACACAAGTCCCGGACGTTGGCCCCGAAAACACGAGGCCTGTGTTGCTGTGGCCCGCTAGATAGATGGCTGCGCTATCGCCCTCGGAGTCCGTTGCAGTCAAGACGGCCGAGCGCAGCCCCGCAACCGTCGGCGCAAAAGAAACATCAATGGTGCAACTCGCAGCAGCCATAAGCGTACCTGTGCAGTTTGTGCTCGAAATTATGAAATCTCCCACGTTGAACTGCGACAAAAGTCCGGAAATCGACCCTAGCGTGACGTTAAGCCCGGTGATCGTGTTTGCGGAAGTGAGCGTAAAGGTCTGTGTACCGCTCGGCGAACCCACGGCCTGCTGGCAGTACATAAAGGCGTTGTCTGCGGGATACGATGGCGTACAAACAGGAGATGCCGGCGCTTCGATCACCAAAGTCGCGCCGGTCCCCGCCACGTTGAGGAAGGGAACCCCGGCAAATGTCAGCAAGGCTTCCCGCAATCCCGCAGTGGTTGGTGAAAAGGCGATATCGAACGTGCAACTCTGTCCCGCCCCTAGGCTGCCGGTGCACGTGTTGCTGCTCGGAGTGAAATCGCCCGCCGCGAAGTCTGTTGAGAGGCCGGGCACCGCCGCGAGTGCAATCGCGGCACTGACGGTGCCGGTTACGACATTGATTTGGAAACTCGCCGGAGCGCCCGTGGTGCCCGGCGTCTGACTGCAAAAGGTCAGTGCCGGTCCGAGCGGACAACCTGGCGCACTGATAGTAAAAGTGTAGGTAAAACTGAAGCTACTCGATCCCGTCATCGCCGCGGCGCGAATCTCTCCCGAAACACTTCGCGTGGCGCCACCCGCCTCACGGGCTTCTACCTTTCGCTGCGCTGCGGCGGATCCTGCGAACATTGTCACCACCACACAAACAGCCAGCAGTCGCGTCACAAGTTCTCCTTATTGAAATGTATCGACGCTTTGGATTCACATGCAGGCGTTCGGGTTGCGTCGCAAGCCGCCCATCATACCAGCGACTAGTGAATAGTGACTAGAAGCCATCTCATAAATGCCTCAAGAGGATGACGGCACAAGCAAGCTGCACCATCCCGAGGAAATTCTCTGGGTAGTATTCCCAGCGAATGACGACGCGTCGAAAGTTATGAAGCCAAGCGAACAGGCGCTCGATTTTCCAGCGACGCCGGTAGCGGCGGAGCACGCGGCCGTCCTGCGTGGCTTTGCGGGTGCGCGTAGGATTGTGCGGCGCAACCAACTGCACGCCGAAGCGCTCGCGAATTTGCACGTCCAGTGGATCACTGTCGTAGGCGCGATCGCCGATCAGTCGCTCGGAAGTCTCGGCGAGGAATCGCCGTTCGAGCGTGATTTCGACGAGCTTTGTTTCATGCGGCGAAGCGCTGGCCACGTGCACGGCGAGAGGAAGACCATGGCCGTCGCTGATCGCCATGATTTTGCTGCCTTTGCCGCGGCGAGTAGGGCCGACAGCAGAGCCCCTTTTTTCGCCGAACTGAAGCTGGCGTCGATGAACGATTCGCTCAAATCCAGCTTCCCGCGATCGCGCAAATCTTCGGCCAGTTTCTGCAGCAGCTTGGTGAGCAACCCCGAGCGCTGCCACTGTTGGAAGCGGCGATGACAGGTCTGATAGGGAGGATAACGACGGGGCAGATCGTGCCAGGGAGCGCCGGTGCGCAAAACCCAAAAGACCCCGTTCAGCACCGCCCGCGTATCTTGCCACGGTCGGCCTCGCCCATCGTCCCTGCGTTTCGGACGAAACAACGGTTCGAGCAACGCCCACTGGGCGTCGGTGAGGTCCATGCTCCCGGTTTACGTCATTCGCCATAACTTTCAACCGTTCAGTGCGTTGAAAGTGTTTATGAGATAACTTCTAGTGATTGGTGAAGGCTTGTGGATGGCCTGCTCGAATGGCGCCTTACAAGTCCGCTATTCACTAATCACATTTGTCCACGGAGGAATACATGGCACTTACATTTTCGCTCGTCGACACTTGGGACGACGGCAAACGCATTCACGTGTCTGGCACCGTTACCGCGTCAGGCAATTACGCGACCAGCGGCGACACGCTCGATCTCTCGCAATTTCCGATCATTGCGGCAACACAAGCACCTATTCAAGGCACCGCTTGGATGGATGGGCTCTCCGGCTACGATTTCGTTTTCTATCCAGGCTCGACCATGAACAGCGGCAAGGTGAAAATCTTTCAGCAGGGCGCGAGCGCTGGCGCTTTCCCGGAGCTCGCCTCGGGCGCGTATCCCTCCGCGATTACGTCGGACACGATCACCTTCTACGCCATTTTCAAGAAAATGCAGTAATAAATACAGCGGCGAGTACCCCATCACGGACGCCGCCAAGTGGTTAGCAGAAGATTCCAGTTACTGTGTTCCTTCACCGAGAAACCCATGAGCATCGAAACTTTCTCTCCGTTGCCCCTCAATGTCTTCGGCACGTGGGTGACGCTGCTCGACCCCTCCGACGTGCCTGCGGGCATGTCCCCGAACCTTTCTGACGTCGATTTCTTCCCCGGGGGAGTGCGCACGCGCCCTGGACTTGTTTCGCAATATGCTGCCCTCGCCGGCGCGCCGCAAATCAACGGCGTGAAGACGTACATCACCACGAACCTCGTGCAGCGCATGCTCGGCCTCGATTCGCTCGGCAACCTGTACGAGGAAATCACGCCCGGCGTCCTCTCGTTAATCGTAGCCGGCGCCGTGGGGCCCAATCTCTATCTAGCGTCGACCACTCACTTCGGCCGCGAGTACATGGCTTTCGGCGACGGCTCCGTCGGCCAAGACTTGCCGCGTCAGTACGACGATTCAAACTACGATCGCGTCAGTCAGGTCGGACCGGGGGAGGGACCAACGGTCGTAGATTCCACGAGCGGCGGCAGCATTTCGCCCGGCGTACATCAGGTGGCTGTGGTGTTCGTCACACGCCAAGGCTATTGGACCGCTCCCTCACCTGTTGTTTCGTGGACCGCCGGAGGCGGGTGGAGGGCAAACCTGACCAATATCCCCACCGGCCCGTCGAACGTCGTTCAGCGGTTGCTTGCGTTCACCGCCTCGGGCGGCTCGAATTTCTAAAACGTGCCCGCCACGATGACGATCAACGACAATACGACGACTTCGCTCAGCGTCGATTTCACCGATACGATCCTACTCTCTGGCACAAGCATGGACTATCTCTTCAGCCAGATCGAACTGCCCGAACAGCTCGGGGTCGTCGCGTATTCCGAGCGCCTCTTCTGGTGGGGCGAACGCGCACAGATGGACAACTGGCGCAACTTCTCGTTCGACGGAGGCTGGGATCCCTCCGTGAGCGGGCGCCCGCTTGGCTGGCATCCTGACTCGGTTCTCGGGCCTGGCGGGAGCCGCGAATCGAGCGACGTGGTCTGGGGCGATGCCTATCGCATCACGGCTGACGGTGTTTCAGCGGCGCGCGGCTACATTTCACAGGGCGCTATCGCCGATTCGGCCGGGAATCCGTTGATCGCGCCGAATACCGACTACTCGGTGCGCGCCCGCGTCAAGCGCAGCGCCAATCTTTCGGCCGGCACGCTGCAAATCAACCTTTTCAGTCCGACGATGAGCCAAGTCGGCCTCGGCCTCACCGTGACGGCTGCGCAAGCCACCATCGGCTATCAGGAATTCACCGCCGAGCTTTGCCCTCCGCAGGCATCCCTGCCGCCCGACCTAACACTGCGTGTTTTCGCTGGCCTCACTCCCGCGCCGTCGGGCGAATCTCTTCTCGTAGACAATATCGAAGTATTCCCGACCGACGTGGCGCAAAATCCATCGCTCGTCCGCTGCTCCGGCACCGAAGAACCCGAAGCTTACGACGGCGTCACTGGCATCATGAGCATCGCTGAGAACAATGGGCAGGGAATTCGCGCGGCGTTCACGATTCGCAATAATCTCTACTTTGTTAAAGAACGCAGTATGTACGTCACCGCCAACGACGGCATCAACGAACCGGCACTCTGGCAGGTAGAAGAGGTGTCGAACCAGGTGGGCACGCCGTCTGCGCACGGCGTCGGCATCGGTGAGGAATGGGTAGTGATTGCGGGGCGCTCCGGCCTGTACCTCTTCGACGGGAGCGAGCCAACGAAAATCTCGCAGGAAATCCAGCCCACGTGGGACGCGATTAACTGGGAGTACGGCAAACTCATTTGGGTACAGGTCGATACGCAGCACAAGCGCATTCTCGTCGGTGTTCCGATGGGCTTGGCCACCCAGCCGAACCAAATTCTCATGCTCGACTACACGGAAGGTTTCGGCGATCCGCTCGTCGCAATGCTCACTGCGCCCGAGCGCTCGCGCAAGTGGGCGCCTTGGAACATCTCCGCGAATTCCTGCGGACTGATCGAGCGGGCAAACGGCGTCGCGCAAATATTCTTCGGATCAAACAATTCCAGCGGCAAAATCTATGCACTCACGCCGGGAACATATTCCGACGACGGCGTCGCCATAAATTCATATTACTCGACCGCGTTCCTCGCTGCGACGGGCCTCAGCGGGCGCAATCTTTTCGGCTACCTCACTGCTTATGTTCAAGGTTCGGGCTCGCTCGCGATCTCTGCGTTCACGCCCGGCGATGCGTCCTCGCTCCAGCTCGGATCCTGGACGCTCAGCTCGCCGGCCTCGCGCGATATGGAGCAATTCACAAACATGCTGGCCGAGCGCGCTTCGTATCTGCTCGACACCAACGCTCCGGGTTCATGGTTCTCGCTGACGAAACTTGTCACGTGGGCCAAGCCGGATCCGTTTGCGATTGTTCGGGGCGGCAACGCGTGATTGCCGAGCGGTGGAGTGGCGGGTTTGCCGACGCCACACGGTGGGTCATCCCGCTGCTGAAGCAAATGTCCCCTGAATTGCTACCCTCCTTTCAGCGAGAGCAACCGAGATGCTTACCGTCCCTCAAATCGAGGCACTTCGCAAAGCAAACCCGCAGCTCTACGAATCGCTGAAGCGCCTGGCCGGTGCGTCGCTCGGTCCTAATCAGGGTTGGAGCCTCGACAACCAGATCGCGGACGGCAACGACTACGCACGTGTGGTCAGCGGGGCGCTCACATCGGGAAAGATCGATCCCTCAAAGTCCGGCGTGCTGATGAAGGGCTCCGTGCCGCCGACATGGTCCGGCGCGTTTACCTACGTCTCGACCACCTCGAGCATCACGTGGAGTTGGTCTGGGCTCACGATCTCCCGCGCCGATGGCACTACCACCGCTATCGCAAACGGCTCAGTCGCGCTCGGCGGCCTCACCGCCGGCACCACCTACTACTTTTATCCCTATTGGGACGATGGTGTGTCCTCGCTCGGCTGGGTGACAGGCGGCGCGGGCACGCCACCCTATGCACAATCCGCAAGGACGAATTCCGCCGCGCAACAGCAGGCCCTTCAGGGGCGGGTCCCGCTTTCGCAGGGCGCGGTGGCGGCAGCCACTACCACCAGCGGTACGGGAGGGGGCTCGGGCGGCGGCAGCGGAAGCTGTCTGCGAGCGGGCAGCGTCGTACTGACCAAAGAACGTGGCACCGTTGCGATCGAGACGTGCAAAATCGGCGAGCACCTAAGATGCCCGTCGGTCAGCGGCGGCGAGGGTTGGACGCGTATCTTGCGGATCGAAGTCCGCGACGCCGACACGTTTCTTCGCCTGCATTTCTCGAACGCCGAATCGCTCGACGTTACGCCGCACCACATCTTTACGCTCGCCGACGGCGCTCCCATGCGCGCCGAGCGCCTCTGCATGTGCGATGTGCTGGTGGGCAGATTTGGCCGCGTTACGCTCTCTAAAATCGAGCTAGTGGTCGAAAAAAGCCAAAAAGTGACGCTCAGCTGCGCCCCCTCGCACCAGTTCTTTGCCGGACGCTTCGCCGCAGCGGTGCTCACGCATAACTACACGTTTTCATCCTGACCGCAGAGCCAACTGCACGTAAGCGAGGCACGATAACGTCTTTTGCGGACACCGCTAGTTCAACGTTGCAGCGAACAATTCCGTAAGTTTCCCAAACGCGCGCTCGGCTTGCGGCTGGTCGTACACTGGGGAATCCGGGACGGTCCAACTGTGCAGGGCGCCGTCATACACTTCGCTTTCGTACTTGCCGCCCCATGTCGCGAGCGCGGCGTTCAATTTGTCGATCGCCTCTTGCGGCATGAACTGGTCGTTCGTCGCGTGACCGAAAGAGAGTCGCGGGCCGTCCGAGGTCGGAATGCGCGGCAGGACGAGGTGTGGACTGGTCCGCGCATCGGTGTAAAGCGCGCCGCCGTGAAATGACGCACCTGCGCCGACGCGATCCGGCCGCGCTGCAGGAAAGCGCAGCGCCGCCATCCCGCCGCTAAAACAATATCCGACCACACCCATACGCGTTTCACTCACCGAATCGTGCACGGCGAGGTAATTGATGTAGCTTGCGGCGTCGCGCTCCATCGCTTCGGGCGTCATCGGACCCGCCAGTTCGCCCACGCGCTTCATCGTGCGCTCGTCCGGAAATTTAGGCTGGAAGTCAAAGACGGGCGTGCGCGCCGTTCGATAGAAAATGTTCGGCAGCAGCACGACGTAGCCTTGCGCAGCGAGCCTGCGCGCCATGTCGCGATGTGATTGCCGAATTCCAGCGATGTCAGGCAGATGAATGGCCGCGGGCCGGCGTCGCCCGTCGTTCTCGTGGTAGAGAAAGGCATCGCATGTTCCGTCGGCCATCTTGATCTCGATTTCTTGTTCGAGCACGGCCCCCCTCCAAGCAAGCGCACTTAAGATTTCCTGACTTTGCTTCGTTCAGGCTATCACACGTTTCGGCAGTCCTTTCGACATGCGATCTGTAAGCTGCTGGTGCGCCGCTCTGCTATCCTTCGGAAGAAGTAATCGAGAGAGGCGAGCGAGCATGGCCAGCAACGGGTTAGTCGAATACGCAAACGCAAGCACCGATGTGCGTGCCGTCTACGACGACATTATGGCGACGCGCAAGACCGACTGGATTAACAATTTCTGGAAGGTGCTCGCCAACGATCCTGTCACGCTTCGGCGTACATGGGAATCGATCAAGCAGATCATGGCGCCGGGCGCGCTTGACCCGTTGACCAAGGAGATGATCTACGTGGCCGTGAGCGTGACGAACCAGTGCGCCTACTGTATCGCGTCGCACACCGCCGCGGCGCGCAAGCGCGGCATGACCGATGCAATGTTTCACGAGTTGATGGCCGTCGTCGGCATGGCCAACGAAACCAATCGCCTCGCCGCCGGCTACCAGGTCGAAATCGACGAGCAGTTCAAGTGACAGGTGCAGGTCGATGACCGGCAGAGCCTATTACCTTACGACACTCGCTGACTGGCGGCGTCATGCCGCACGTTTCGCTAATTCGCATTTCGTCCTGCTCGGCGGAGGGAACGCGTCCGCCAGCGTAGCCAACGATGCCCCGCCTACCGAGGATCCCTCTATGCCGCGCGGCGAAACGAAAATCCTTGTGCTCATCGAGGCTGACGAAGGCGTGCACCTCTCGCTTGAGGACGAACCCGCATTCGAGCCGCTACCTCACCCGCTCGCGCAAAAGCCGCTTTCGCCTACCGTGCAGGTTGCACTCGAACCGCACGGCGTCGGTCCTGGCGCCACAACCTTCGACGCAGCCGAAACGATCGGGCGCATCCATCCGCTCCTCCGCCACCGCGTATTTTGACAGGTCGAGAACCGGAACGGACGATAGCGGTCCGGCGGGTCACCGCCAAGTTCATGCTCGTTCGCGAATACACGCCCTCGGACTTCGACGCGTTGCGCCGTATGCACGCCAGCCAGGGCTTCGACTATGCCTTCCCGAATCTCGCTGACCCGATCTTCGTCTCAAAGCTTGTCGTCGAGAACACCGATGGCCGCGTCGTGATGGCCTCGCTCGCGCGGCTTACCTGTGAGATATACCTACTGCTTGACCGCGAAGGGGAACGGAATAGCGGGGCTGACAAGTCGGGAGCGCGCGAACGTCACCTGCGTCTCGTCGCCCTTCATCGCGCGGGCGAGAACGATCTTCTTGCACGCGGCCTGGACGATGCGCATGCCTGGCTGCCGCCATCAATCGCCCGGCGCTTCGGACGACGCCTCGAATCGCTCGGCTGGACTCGCGATGACGGATGGACGCCCTACTGTCGACGGCTGCGCGAACCCTGATCGTCGACCGAGCGTCCAGAGAAAGCCTCTCCTCCGCGCTCGCGGCAGCAAATCCACAGCCACGCCACGTGGGAAAACTCTATGAAAAAATCGATTCCAGCTCTTGCTGCGCTCGTGTTTGCATTCGGGCTCGCTGCGGCACCGGCGCACGCGCAGCACAACGTCAGCCTCGCGTGGACCGCAAGCACCACCGCCACCGGCAATCCCTCCCTCACTTATAACGTCTATCGCTCGTCCAGCTGCTCGGGCACCTTCGCATTGCTCAATACCATGCCCATTAGCGCGACCAGCTTCCTAGACATCGCCGTTCCGCCCGGGACTTACTGTTACCAGGCCACGGCGGTCCTCGCCGGACTCGAGAGCACGCCATCGAACGAAGCCTCGGCCGTCGTGCCAGCAGTTGTCCTCATTACCGTGCCGCCCAGCCCGTCTGGCAGCTGCTCGCATCACGGCCCGTTGATCGGCTGGATTCGCTGCATCGTCTCCCGGCCTCACGGGCCGAAACAACCGTGACGCGTACTCAGTAAGAAGTTGCCTATTAAGACCGTTCACTGCCTTAAACGGAGGTCCCCATGTCCCGCGGAGCACAACGCACCACACGCGCGCTTACCGACCAGCAGCTCGCGCAGCAAAATCAGCTCATCTCGCAATCCGACCAACAAAGCCAACAGGACCGTTCGCAGATGATGCCGACGATCACGAGCCTTCTCAACAGCCAGGGATACACACCGCAGCAGCAGTCCGCCATCACGCAGCAAAGTCTCGGCGCGGCCAATACCGCCTTTGACGCCCTTCGTCAGCGCGCCGCCAATCGCGTGGCCACCACCAACAACAGTGTCGGCTACGGAGACCTCGTCTCGCAGCTCGGCCGTGAACAAGCGCCGACAGATGCAAGTCAGGCCCAGCAGAATCAAATCTCATTCGCCAATCAGCAGCTGAAGGAACAACTAGCCGGCCTAAACGCTCTCGGCCAAACCTATGGCATCGACACGAACCTGCTAGGCAAGGCGATGGGCGTCCCAGCGCAGTTGCTTAGCGTCCGCCAGCGAGCCTCAGGAAGTTCGAGCAGCGGACTGGGCGGTCTCTTCGGCCTCGGTTCTGGGATTGCCTCGCTCTTCGGCTGAGCGCCGGACTGTCGCCGCCATCGCCGGCGCGCGTACCATGGCCCGCGAGCCAGAAACCATGATTTACGCACCGTGACAGTCGCTCTCCGTCGTCTTCTATGCACACACTTCTCAATCCATACTGGTGCACCTTCGCACTTGCCGCGATCGCGCATTTCGCAGTTTTCGTGCGCTGGCTCTATCGTCGCGTTCGCAACGATGAGATCACACGCAACTTCGTGCACGACATGGCGACAAACCACCTGCCGCACATCTACGAGCGCCTCGAAAGGCTTTGCGACCAGCAGGGAATCGAACATGCTCCGCTCCCACCCATCCGTTGGGTCGACCTCAGTGACCGCCACCACGAATAACAGACACCCGTGAGCATCTTCGCGGGCCATCTTTGTGCGACCATAGTGGTAGGCGAGTCCACGCTCGGACGGTAAGCCATGATGGAGCCTGATGTCTGCCCGTTCGAAGACGCACCGCTGGGAGAAATACCCGTTCGCGGCTACCTTCACGTCCCGGCCAATTCTTCGAATAACGGCTTCGTCCTGACCCACGGTGCCGGGGCAAACTGCCAGTCGCCGCTCCTCGCGGCACTCGCGAATGCCTGCTGCGTCTCCGGACTCACGGTTCTCCGCTGCGATCTGCCGTTCCGTCAACTGCGGCCGCAGGGGCCTCCACAGAGGGGCAGCGCGGAACGCGACCAGAAAGGCTTGCGGCGCGCGGTGGAACTGGTGAGGCGACAAGTTTCAGCCGAATCTTTCTGGGCGGCCATTCGTACGGAGGGCGGCAGGCATCAATGCTGGCCGCTGCCGACCCGGAGCTCGTTGACGCCTTGCTCTTGCTGTCATATCCACTTCATGCGCCCAAGGCTCCCACGCAGCTGCGCACGGCTCATTTTCCGGCCCTTCTCACGCCTGCACTGTTCGTTCATGGCACGCGCGACGGGTTCGGCACCATCGCTGAGATGAACGCGGCATTGAAGCTGATCCCGCCACGCACCCAGCTGTTCCCGATCGCAAGCGCGGGCCACGAGCTTACGAACGCCCGAAATCGTTCTGTTCTACCGGAGATGATCGCCGACGCATTCGCCGCATTCCTCGAAGCACGCGCATAGCCGATCAAGCCTCTTTTACCTGCCCCCTCAATACACGAATTTAACGCCGCTCGCCCGCGTTGGGGCGAATAGCGGATACAAGGAGTCGTCCCATGTGGGAATGGATTGTGGCACGCAAGCACGAGATCGAGATCGTGGGTGCCTGCTGGTTCGCGGTCCAAATGGCGGCGGGAATGCCGACGCCCAATGGCTCGGGTCCGACGTCGAGTTGGTGGTACCGCTGGCTTTTCAACATTGCCCACTCGATCACCAACTTGCCACGCTTGCTATCAACGACGTTTCCGCAGGTGGCGTGGATAGCGGCTCTGTTCGGGATTCAACAACAAGTGGGACCAAGTCCTGAAAAGTAGATCGAGGCATCGGGCGCGGAGAATAGAGCGATGTGGACATTCGTTCAGCAGACGGGGGACATTCTCCACAACGGTCAGCTGGAAGGCACGGGATATTCGGGGAACAGCACCGGAAAAAACAATCCCGCAATGCAAGCGGACCGCAATGTGGGGCCGATACCCTCCGGCTTTTACACAATTGCCGGGCTGATCAACCAAGACCCCGTGTGTGGGGAATACGTCCTGGTGCTGGCGCCGGACGCGGCAAACGAGATGTTCGGACGCGTCGGATTCCGCTGGCACGGCGACTCGATCGAGCATCCGGGCCAGGCCTCGCACGGATGCATTGTGTCGGCACGTCCGTTGCGTGTCGACGCGTGGCAAGGCACAGATCACAACTTGCAGGTCGTGAGCGGAATTCAGAGGACGCGGAAGGGCAAGAGCTTTTGCTTTCGAGAATGGCGGAGTTGACGTCGGCCACGATGGATGGCAACCCGCGAGGAGAAAGAAATGCGCGATAAAGTTTCGAATGTGTCGGGTTCTGCGGCGAAGCACCCGCTTTATCAAAGGCTCGCCGCTGGAAGTTTCATGATCTTGCTTTTGATGACCGCAGGCTGCAACGCAACGACGACGGCTCAGAATTTCGCGAACGTCATCGCGGGAATTTTGAATATCGCGAAGGCTGAGATCCCAGCGCTGCCACCGGCAGACGCCGCGACCGTCACCCAGTGGACAACCCTCGGGACGACACTCGACGCACAGCTGCAGACATGCATCACGAGCGCGACCGCAGCGGGAGGGAAGAAGGCCGGGTTTCTCGCGTGCTTCAACACGTTCGCGGCAGGTATCGCGACGCCGGCCGAGTTGGCCCAGTTGCGGGTGCTGAGCGCAGGATCGCAAAGCAAGGTGCAACTGTGGGTGACCGCGATTATCCTGGGCGTGAACGCGGCGCTCACGTCGTTTGGCGGGACGCCGACGGCGACTCCTCAGGTGGCGGTCGTGCCCGCGTCGCATGAGGATCTGGCGCAGTTAGCGCGGCAGGTCGGCCTGCCTCGCCGGCAGGCGGGCGTCAGCCCGTCGTACAGATTCTAAGGTGGCCGGAGCCGGAAACGCGGCGCTGTTTGCGGCGGAAGTGAACGCTGGGATCGAGGTGTTCAAGCTCCTCGAGCCGGAAGTGCAGAAGGCGTTCGTCGCGCTATTCCATCACTTCCAGCATAAACAGCAGATCACCGCGGCGCAGTTCTTGGCCGAAGCGGAAACGGAGCTGGAGCAGGCGACCGCAGCTCAACCGACGGTGCCAGCGATACCGAGCACCGCCGGAGAGGATTTGTCGTCGACGAGCCTGAATCCGGATGTGCCGACGGGCTGAGATACCACAATAGAGCGAAGAGGGGCCCGTAGGTAGAGCAGAAGTTGGGCGCGAAAGAACCGGGTTGCCGTGATGCAAGAGCAGGACCGTGGCCAAGGCCGATCAGCCCCGCCGGTTCCCTGGCCATACTGCCCAAAACCTTCAAAAAACAGCAAAAATTGTGGAAGCGCTATCGAGAGGAAGGTCCGGCGGGATTGGAGCACCGCAGCGCGGGGCGGCGTTTCCAACCGCGGCTATGGGGAGGAATTCCGGCACCGGGTGTTGAGTTTGGTGGGCAAGAAGTGTCCGACGCTGGCGTCCGCGCATTTAGCATCGGAAGCGGAGCGCGGGGCTCTGGAGCCGGGAGCGGAGGCGGCGCAAGCCATCGGCAACGGCGCGAGCGCAAAGAGCATTTCGGCGAACTGGTGCAGATGGACACACAGCAAAAATACGGATTGACAGGTTTTAGGAGGCGGGCGTACCGTTCCACCTGCAGTGCCGCGAATGAATATTATGTTACGTTAGGTGATTTGTGAGAGCCGAGAGGTGTGGTGAAGGAAGTATGCGGGTCGCATAGGCGTCGAAAGTGGCGGCTCCGTGCTGGATAATGGATAGAGCCAGCCGGCTGTTCCGGGGTGGCGTCCTTTCGCAACGAAACGGATCGGCATTGCCGAGGCCGCGTCAGGCAGGCGGAGCGTCTCGCGTAACCGGCAATTGCGACCTACGGTGTCGAGATAGCTTTGAGGCTGGCGTGGGCGGCGGAGACAGTACGATCAATGTCTTCATCAGCATGGGCCGCCGAGACAAACAGGGCCTCGAACTGCGATGGCGGTATAAGTACCCCTTGGGAAAGCATCTCCCGGAAGAACGCCCCGAAACGGGCAGTATCCGACCTCTTTGCCCCGGCATAATTGCAGACCGAATCTGCGGCGAAGAAGAGCGTGAGCAGCGAACCCGAGGCGTTGATCTGACCCGGCACATTGGATTCACGCAGCGCTTCCCGAAGACCTGCCGCGAGGCGTTCGGCCTTGCGGGCAAGGCCATCATAGAAGCCGGGGCCATTCAACTTGCCGAGCGAGGCAAGGCCGGCCCGCATCGCGAGCGGATTGCCCGAGAGGGTGCCCGCCTGGTAGACGGGACCGAGCGGGGCGATCATATCCATGATGTCCTGGCGGCCGCCGTAGGCCGCAACCGGCAATCCCCCACCGATAATCTTCCCGAGGACGGTCAGGTCCGGGCGAATTCCAAACGCCGTTTGGGCGCCGCCGTAGGCGAGGCGAAATCCGGTAATCACCTCGTCGAAGATGAGGAGCGCGCCGTCGCGTTCGGTGATTCGGCGAAGGGATTCGAGGAATCCGGGCGCGGGCGGTACGACCCCCATGTTGGCGGCTACCGGCTCGACGATGACCGCGGCAATCTTGCGCGAATGCTGGCCGAAGATTTGTTCGACGGCGGCCGCATCATTGTATCGCGCGTTGAGCGTGAGCGCGGCGAACTCCGCCGGCACGCCCGGGCTCGCTGCTATGCCAAGAGTGGCGAGGCCCGAGCCCGCCTCCGACAGGAAACCATCCGCGTGGCCGTGATAGCCGCCCTCGAATTTGAGGATGAGGTCGCGCTTCGTGAAACCGCGGGCGAGGCGGACGGCGGACATGGCCGCTTCCGTCCCCGAGCTGACAAAGCGGATGCGCTCGATTGACGGCACGGCGGCGGCGATGCGTTCGCCGAGCTCGATCTCGAGCGGCGAGGTCATGCCGTAGCTGGTGCCGCGAGCGGCTTGGTCGGCGACAGCGGCGACGACATCGGGATCGGCGTGGCCGAGGATCAGCGCGCCCCAGGAGCAGACGTAGTCGATGTATTCGCGGCCGTCCACGTCGACTATGCGCGAGCCGCGGGCGCGGTCGATGATGAGCGGTTCCCCACCGACAGCGCGAAACGCACGGACGGGGCTATCGACGCCACCGACGAGAATTTTCTGCGCACGGGCGAAAAGATCGGATGATGTGGTCACGGTGGATCATTTTATGTCCAAAGAGGGAGGAGTGGCCAGACGCCTTTAAGATTGCCCAACAAGCGAAACCGAAATCATCCTCAAGCCAGATGGCTGCCAAATGGCCACAACGTGAAATCACTTTTCTAACATCTCGCGTCAGTCTTTAAGCCCATAAGCCCAATACCAGTCCGGTGGATTCGCCAGCTCTTTCGGTTGAATGAGGAGGTGGTCGGACAAATCCATTTGGGTTTTGGCCTCCGCCATTTTAAGGCCCGCCTCTGCTTCCGCGTCCGGGTACTTCTGGAGGACCTTTTGGAATGCTGCACGGGCATCGTCGAACCTTCCAAAACTTAGGTAGACTTGGCCTAGCCAAATGAAGTGCCTGTTAGGAAACCAGCGCGAGCCTTCGTTCAATTCCGTGACAGCTCTATTCAACTGTCCTTTGGCCAGGTAAGCCATGCCCAGACCGAGGTGTGCCTCTGGATCGGTCGGCGCGAGCTTTTCGAACCAGACGATCGCTTGGTCATAGTCTTTGTTCGTTAAGTACGCCAGGGCTAAGTCGTTCTCGGCGTATACGTTTTCATGTTTTTCAAGGTCGACAGCTCTCCTGAGAGGAGGGAGCGCTTCCTTATAGCGACCCTCCCACAAGTAAGCGGCTCCCAACTGATATTGCGCCACTGCTAGTTTCGGTCGGCTTGCAACTACCTTTTCGAGCTCTTTGATGAACTGATCGGTCTGCCCCTTGTCGAGCAGGTCTTGCGCTTCCCCGAGCTGGAGTACCGGTAAATTAATACGGCGGGCGATTGCAAAACCGGCAATGACCACCAGAACCGCCCCAGCAGCAATCAGAAACACGCGCACGCGAGCACGAGAGCGAAGCATAGCATTGCCACCCGCCGGCGCTGGCGGTTCTATCTGCGGCCACGCGGCCTTCAGAATCATGGGTGGCAACAGTGCGCCAAGAGCAAGCCCCGTCACTAATCCTCCCAAATGCCCCGCATTGTCGATACCGCGCGCGCCCAGGCCAAAGACCAGACTGAAGAGAGTAAAAGCCGCTAAGCTTCCCAGCTCCCTTTTGGCAGCGGAGACGGTCAGCGACGCCTTTTTGAAGTACAAGAAAGAGATAAGAGCCCCGGCGACGCCGAATATTGCGCCCGAAGCACCGCCGCTGATTCGCATTGGGTCCCAGAACAAGCCGGTTAAACCGGCGAGAAGTCCGCTCACCACGTACACGAGCAGGAACCTCAGCCGTCCTAAAAGGTGCTCTGCGACTCGGCCGAAGTCCCAAAGACACCACATGTTCACGGCAAGGTGGAGCATGCCGAAATGCACAAAGATCGAGGTAAAAAGGCTGACCCACTCGTCGTCGAAAGTTACGGGACCGAAATTCGAGCCTATGACGAGACTAAAGAAGCTATCACTCGCAGTCGTAACCAGCATCGACAACGAGCCTCTCAGCAGGAAAACCAAGATATTCAAGACAATCAGAACCAGGATGAGAATTGGTTTCTGCGGGGATCGCTTTCGGAGGCTCGGTAGACCGATTGGCATCAGCCACGCTCCCCCTCTCGTCGGCTCTATCCTATTGCGCAGACTCCCGCTGGTTATGTGATCTGAATCACGAGCCGCTTCAGGCAGCGAAGAACGTGTTCGCTGACTGCTAGAAGAGGCGCAAGAAATGGCCGAGGGTCTTTTGGGAAGCAAGAGACATCACGCGAGCCGTATCGTTACGGCGCTTTCCAGATTACATTGTTGTCTTTGTCAAGCAGGACAAGAGAAGCCGCGGACGTCTTATACTTTTCGCCGGTGCGTGGCGTTATGAGTTCGGCTGTTCCAAGAATCGCCTGAAACCCGCCGGCATCCGACGTTTCCACATGCTTGGTGTCGATTTCATTCGACAATACTTTGTCCGCATCTACCTGCGTTGTGACAGTTCCATTTCTATCCCGCAATTCTATTAGGCCGCCGTCCCATACCTCAGAAAAGCTAGCCTGATTCCCGCCCTGACTATTAAACAAAACCAGCCCTGACGCCGTTTGATCCCCTATTATCTGGACTCTTTGCTTTCCCTTGTCATCGAACAAGACTAGCGAAGGGTAAGCAGGGTAAACACTCTCAGGCGGGTTCATCGACAGTTTTGCGCGTACATTTCCGCCGTCGTCTCTCAAAATGAATTCGTTTGCCTCGACAGTTTTCTTTGAACGAGTTTGACCCATAACCACGACTGCGGCGGCGACAATAAGCGCGACAGTCCCAACTCGTTTGAATCGGCGGTTCTGCTTTTCCAACTTTACGAACCTGTCCTGTAGGTCTTTGAGGTTTGATGGGCAGGAATTCATGGTGCCTCCTGTTTTTTCGGACGGCGCGAGTTTAGGAACAACGCTGGCGGTTGACGGGAATCAAAGGGGCCTGCCATACACTAGGGTAAGATATCCAGTACTCCGGCTTACCAGCACATCCATTTCCTTCCGTTGCCACTCCTCAGCCAATTGCTAACGATTTAGGCGAGAGATACAGAGACCTGACGTCTGGTCTCGAAAGATACGAAATCACCCACGCGTCATACACTGGGACTGCCAACAACAGGATCGTGCCGATGGCAAACGGGCCGAGGTCTGCGCTTCTGACTTTGCCGCTGATGGCTAGGATAAGAAACCTGGACACATCCAGTACTCCACCAAGCACGGCAATTGCCGCAAGCCCAATAGTCAGCTTCCGTGCCCAATTGCGTGGCCTGAGCAGGTTCTTGCTCGCCAGATAAAGCAGGCCGAAGTACAGCCAAGCAGGAGAAGACCAAACCAGGATGACCAGCCATGTCTGCGCATCATTCCTGCCGCTCTCGCCCACGATCGTCAACAGGAAGGTCAAGGTGCACGCAATCCCCAAACACGCTTCAATCGTATTGAGCACGCGCATAGCGGCAATCGCTTGTGGCCACCCGCGCACGATGCTCTCGCGCATACTTACAGGCTCGTCCCTTGCGCAGTCTCGGCACGCGGAAACCAAGTTGGCATCACCGAGTGGCTGATCGAATGGCTTTGCGCAAGTCGGGCAGAGTCGGATCGGCATAGGCGGAATTCCTTGTCTGCTGCTTTCAATCTCGCAGAGCTTATGATGCGGTTCAGTGATCTGGGTCACGAAGGTGAACGTGTACGATCGCAACGGAAATCACGAACAGCCGGCGGGAACCCCTAGCAGTGCTTGAGCCAGCGGGCGGCGTCCTTGGCGTGGTAGGTGAGGACGATCGGGGCGCCGGCGCGCTGGATGCCGGTGAGGATTTCGAGGACGGGCGATGATGAGAGGCTCCCACCGACCGCGCGAAAGGCGCGGACCGGGCTATCGACGCCGCCTACGAGAATGTTTTGTGCGCGAGCGAAGAGATCGGACGAGGTGGTCACGGTCGAATCATATTATGGATGGCGCGAAACAAAGAGAAAAGCAAATTAGGTGCAGCGGGTCGGTTTACGGAGATACGTCACTTCTCAGATTCGATTTTCCGGGTCCTCATAAACCACGTGCTGGATCGCGAGCGCGTGCTCGGCGGCAAACGCGATGTATTGGTTGATATCCCGCTGCGGGTCAATGACGGCCGCCGTACCTGTCGCCTCGTCGCCGATCAGATAGGAAGCGTGCGCCAGGCACGGCAGATAGAACTGCTTCAGAATCATTCCGCAACCGCCCTTCGCGGGCCTCTACCTCGGCTGCGGAACAATTCGCAGGTAAGGCCTGGGGGCCTTCCAGCCGCCAGGATACTTTTGCTTCGCTTCTTCCTCCGGCACGGACGGGAGAATGATCACATCGTCGCCCTGTTTCCAGTTCACCGGCGTGGCCACTTTGTGCTTGGCCGTGAGTTGCATCGAATCGACCACTCGCAACACTTCGTCGAAGTTGCGGCCCGTGCTCATCGGGTAGCTGAGCGTCAGCTTGATTTTCTTGTCGGGGCCGACGACGAAAACGGTGCGCACGGTGGCGTTCGTGGCGGCGGTGCGGCCTTCGGAACTATTGCCGGCATCCGCTGGCAGCATGTCGTAGAGCTTGGCCACCTTGAGTTCAGGGTCGCCGATCATTGGATATTTCACTTTATGTCCCTGCGTCTCTTCGATGTCCACGGCCCACTTGGTGTGGCTGCTGACGGGGTCCACACTCAGCCCGATGACCTTGCAATTGCGCCTCTCGAATTCCGGCTGCAGCCCGGCCATATAACCGAGTTCCGTAGTGCACACCGGCGTAAAGTCCTTGGGATGCGAAAACAAAATGCCCCAGCCGTTGCCGAGCCATTCGTGGAAGTTGATTGTCCCCTGCGATGTTTCGGCCGTGAAATTGGGTGCTTCGTCGTTTATGCGCAACATGAAATGCCCTCCTGAGGCGGCCGCCATTATACATAAACCATTCGATGCGAGCCGATCCGCGGGGATGCAGCCCGTCCGCCACCTCTGGATTGCCTCGATTCACGACGCACCCGCAAGTAGCGCCGATTCGGCTATTTCCGACTGGCTAGTTCCGCTGCGCGCTCCGCGCCCTGCAAGGCCCCTCGGCGCCCGGGAGCATTTGCGAGTGCGGTCGCGAATTCTTTCGACGCTAGAGCGGGCTGATTCTGCTGCAGTAGCAGGTAGCCGAGCTGTTCGCGGGCTGGAAGGATCGGGCCCGGCGTCACTGGGAGCTTTTCGATCGCATCTTCCTCATCGGCTGCCTCGCGCATCAGTGCCGCCGCCTTTTCCGGCTCGTCCTTCGCTTGGGCTGACCATGCCATGACCTCGCGCACTAGAATAGCGACCTGGGTGGCCCAATAGTCGTTGCTCGAAGTGCGAAGCTCCCCTTGGATCTGGCGTAGTCTATCCGCTTTTGTTTGAGCCTCCGCAATCCGCCCGGTCCGAGCGAGTCCGACCCCGCGAGCCCAGACTGCAACCGCCAGAACATGGGGCGGGATTCCCGCAGGGGGGACGATCTTTGCAGCGTCGGCCCATTGACCCCGCTCAACCGCGTAACGAACAGGGATCGCGGTAAAAGCGTATGCTGTTTTGAAGTCGTTCATATCCAGGTTCGGCATTTTTCCAAGCTGCCGCACAATGCCGGCGGCATCGCTGTCGCGTCCGCTTTGCAGGTAGGCGTACTCCAGATAATCCATCGCGTGCAGCTCTTCTCCTGTGTCGCCCTGCTGGCGCGCCGCAGCCTCGGCCGCAAGGTTGGAAGCAATAGAATCCCTCCATAAGCCGAGTCGCGTGAAAATATGCGATGGCATGTGCAGTGCATGTGGCGCTGAAGGCGCGATTCCACAGTAGACTCTTGCAAAGCGCAGGCCTTTTGGTGCGAGTTCTGCGTTGTCGTAAGCATGGATGAGGTAGTGAGGGATTCCCGGGTGTAGAGGGTAAGCGCGATAAAGCGGCTCAAGCAAATCGGCTGCCTGCTTTTGATTCGCGTGCGTTTTGTCCATCGGAGACGCGCTGGCCAGGAGCGCCAGTGCATAAAACACTTGTGCTTCAACATCCTTCGGATTCTCCGCCGCTAGCTCACTCATCGCGTGATCGTAATTCAACACCCGCGTCGCATAGGGAACGGTGCCGGCATTCTGATATATCAAGCCCAGTGCGTTAATGAAGCTGCGCTCGCGTTCGGAGTTCGCGCCGATTTTTCGCGCCAGCTGGATTTCGCGCAGCGCAGTTGGAATCGTAGCGGGTGAAAGGGGCGGGTCCCAAAGCGGGTGAAAGTACGTCATGGCAATACCCCAATGGGCGATCGCACACTGACTATCCAGTTTCGCCACGCCCTGAAAGGCATTCTCGGCGGGCGTGTAAGCGAATGAGTGAAGGAGGGCGACGCCTCGGTCAAACTGCTGCTGAACTGCCGGGCGGCAGGAAGTCGCGAACGATACCTTCCCCAGTTCCTCCGGTACGCCGTGGTTGTAGGTCTCTTGGGCTTTCAAAAACGGGGAAAAGATGAACAGCAGCGCGAGACATATTCGCGACAAATAGGACATTTCCATCCTCCAGAGGCACCCTAGCGCTCGCTCGCTTGTCCGATTGCACTCTCGGTCCGACGGAAAGCGCCTGGCTGTTGTGAAGAGCCTTCTTCGCTCAACAGTGCTTGAGCCAGCGGGCGGCGTCTTTGGCGTGGTAGGTAAGGATGATGGAGGCGCCGGCGCGCTGGATGCCAGTGAGGATTTCGAGGACGATGCGCTGCTCCTCGATCCATCCTTTTTGTGCGGCGGCTTTGACCATCGAAAATTCGGCGCTCACGTTGTAGGCGGCGACGGGAACATCGAAGCGCTCGCGCATGCGCTGCACGATATCGAGATACGGCAGCGCGGGCTTGACCATGATGATGTCCGCGCCCTCTTCGAGATCGAGCGCGACCTCGCGCAGCGCCTCGCGCGCGTTGGCCGGGTCCATCTGGTAGCTGCGGCGGTCGCCGAACTGCGGCGCGGACTGCGCGGCCTCGCGAAAGGGGCCGTAGAACGCGGAGCAATATTTGGCGGCGTACGCTAGGATCGCGACATCCTGAAAGCCGTTCGCGTCGAGCTTGGTGCGGATGGCGGCGACTCGGCCGTCCATCATATCGGATGGCGCGACGATGTCGGCGCCGGCGCGCGCGTGCGAAAGCGCGGCATTGGCCAACAGCGCGATGCTCGGGTCGTTGACGACTTCCCCGCCCTCGATCACGCCGCAATGGCCGTGGCTCGTGTATTCGCACAGGCACACGTCGGTGATGACGAGCAGATCGAGCTTCGCTTTACGGATCGCGTCGATCGAGCGCTGCACCGCGGCGTTGGGGTCGGCGGCCTCGGAGCCGGTTTCGTCCTTGTGCTCGGGCAGGCCGAAGAGGATCACGGCGGGAATTCCGAGATCGGCCACTTCCCTGCACTCCTCGACAATCTGATCCGGCGATTGCTGGTAGATGCCCGGCATCGAGCTGATCTCGTTGCGAACCTTGCTGCCGGGGCACGCGAACATCGGATAGACGAAACCCTCGGCCGAGAGGCGCGTCTCGCGAACGAAGCCGCGCAGCTTCTCGGAACGGCGCAAACGGCGCGGGCGATGGATTGGGAATGTCATGCGGGCCTCGCAGCCGGAGAATTTTGCTGATAATGCTTTGCCAGTGCCGCGGCCAAGCCGGCGGCCGAAGCCTCTTCGGCCTCCACGCCGACGCGAGCGCCGGATTCGCGGATCGCGCGGGCAGTTGTCGGGCCGATGGCGGCAAATTGCACGCACGCCGAAAGCTTTGCGAGCTCGGCGGCGCCGATGGCATCGCGGAAATTGTGGTACGCCGAAGGACTGGCGAAAACGATCGCGTCCGCTTCCCCGCCCCGGATGCGCGCGAGAATCACTGGATCGAGCGCGGCGGGCGCGCCGGTGCAGTAGGCGATTACCTCGGTGACGTTTGCGCCGATCTCGCGCAGGGCGGCCGGCACGCGATCGTCGCCGCGGTCGCTGCGGGGCAACAGCACGCGGCGGCCGGCGAGCGATTCCCTAAGCTCGCCGACGAGCGATTCGCCCGAGTGGCTTTTGGCAATGTAGTTCACGCGGAGTCCCTTTTCCTTTAGCGCCTCGGCGGTCGCCGGACCGACGGCCGCAACGAATCGATTCGATGATCCGACCACTTCACACTTTATGCCCAGTTGGGCGCAACGATCAAAAATATATCGCACGGCGTTCTTGCTGAGAAAAAGAATCGCGTCGAACCAATCGAGGCGGCGGAGCTGTTCGTCGAGCTTCTGCCAATCCTCGGGCGGCGCGAACGCGACCGTGGGCATGAGGATGATTTCGGCGCCCAGCGTTTCGAGGGCGCACGCGAGTTCGGCGGAATCCTCGGCGGCGCGCGTGAGAACGACGCGTTTGCCGGCGAGTGGTTGAGTTGCAGTCATAATCAAGCGAAAGCTATGCCGCTGAAGGCCGCCCTTCGGCTCCGCTCCCTTCCTGTGTCAGGGCAAGCAGGACAAGCCGCGACGAAACCCACTGCACGTTCCAGCGGTTGTGGAGTGCGGCGGCTTGCCGCCGCTGTTTGCCGCCGGGGCTTGCCCCGGCGTGCTCCACGGTGCCGCAAGGATCTGGGCTGCATGAGCCGCTCCGACCCAAAGCTCAGGACGAACCCACCGAGCGGCCGGCGAGGCGGAGGATTTTATCCGCGCCTGCCTCGATCAGAATTTGCGCGAGGCGGATTCCGATGGCCTCGGCTTCGGCGGGCGCGCCGGCTTCGTCGAAGCGCACAAATTCGGTGCCCTCCGCGGAGAAGACCGCAGCCTCGAGATGCAGCTCGCCCTGGCGCATGCGTCCCCATGCGCCCAGCGGGACCTGGCAGCCGCCCTGCAGCTCGCGCAAGAGCGCGCGTTCGGCTGTGATGCACGCGCGAGTCTCATCATCATCGAGTGCAGCGACGAATCGCGAAGTCTCGGCGTCGTCCGCGCGTGTTTCGATTCCGAGAGCGCCCTGCCCTACCGCCGGCAGCATCAGGTCTTCGTCGAAAATCTGGGTGACCTTTGCGCTCGCGCCAAGGCGCGTCACGCCCGCCATCGCGAGAACGATCGCGTCGAATTCCCCGCTCTCGAGCTTGCGAATCCGCGTATCAACGTTGCCGCGCAGATCGGCCACATCGAGATCGGCACGATGATGCCGAAGCTGCGACTGGCGCCGAAGACTGCTCGTTCCGACGCGCGCGCCCTGCGGCAGCTTTTCGAGTGCCAGCCTCTCGCGCGAAATCAGGCAGTCGCGCGGATCCTCGCGGCGCGTGATGGCGGCGAACCCAAGGCCCGCGGGGATTTCCGTCGGCACGTCCTTCATGCTGTGGACCGCAAGGTCGACGGCGCCCGAGAGCAGCGCGTCCTCGATTTCCTTGATGAAGATGCCCTTGCCGCCCTCGGCCCCGATGGCGTCGTTCACCTGCGCGACAGAGGCGGATTGCAGGCGATCGCCCGAGGTGCGGATGCGCACGAGTTCCGTCTCGACGCCGTGCAGCTTCGCGAGCGAATCGGCGATGTGATTGGCCTGCCAGAGTGCGAGCGAGCTGCCGCGCGTGCCGATTCGCAGGCGCGTCACTCGCGGTCCTCGGGCTTGCGGCCGCCCGCGCCAGTGGCTTCGGGAGCGGCGCCATCGAGGCCGAAAAGATCGCGCACCGCTTCGATCGCGCTCAGCCGCCCGCGCAGGCCGCGCCCGCTGCGCAAACGGTCCCCAGGCTCGCGCAAGACTTGCTCGATCAACTCCTCGGTAATGGCGGCAAGGCGTTCGCGCTCCGCGGGCGATGCATCCTGCATTTCCGCGAGGCGCTCGCGCAGCAAAGCCTCGCGCTGCTCGTGAAAGCGGCCGCGCAGGTCGTCGACAATCGACGCAGCCTCCATCCCCGCGCGCCAGCCTTCGAATTTCTCGACGTGCTCGGCGATGATCGCTTCGGCACGCGGAATTTCGGCTTCGCGCGCGCGCTTGTTCTGCTCGACGATCTCGCCAAGGTCGTCGATATTGTAAAGATAGAGATTGTAGAGGCCCGCCGCGTCCGGCGCGACGTTGCGCGGAATGCCCAGATCGACGACGAATATCGGCCGCCCGCCACGCGCCGCGAGGGCGCGATCGAGTATTTCGCGTGTCAGCACTACGCCGACATTGCCAACCGACGTGACGATAATATCCGGAGCCGCGAGCACGCTTTCGAGCGCGTCCCACGCCACCGCTTCCCCGCCCATCGTTGCGGCAAGCTCGGCAGCGCGATCGAACGAGCGATTCACCACGCGCAGCGAGCCAATGCCGCGGTTGCGTAGGTGTTCGACCACTTGCTCCGCCACAGCGCCAGCCCCAACGACGAGCGCGGCGCGTCCTTTGAGACTGCCGAAAACGCGCTCGGCCAGTTTCACGCCCGCAAGCGCCACGGACATCGGCCGCGCGCCGACCTCCGTTTCCGACCGCACGCGCTTCCCCACTTCGAGCGCGCCTTGAAACGCGCGGTTGAGCAGCGGCCCGGTCGACCCATTTTCGAGCGCCTTGCCGTACGCGGTGCGAAGCTGCCCGAGGATTTCCGCCTCGCCGAGCAGCATCGAATCGAGCCCAGCGGCAACGCGGAAGAGATGGCGCAGCGCATCGGGGCCGGTCCAGCGATAGGTGCGGCCATCGATCTCGGCGCGGGCAATCCCGTGGTACGACGTGAGGAAGTCCGCCAGCGTCTCAGTGACCGGAGCGGAGGCGGCGTCGGCGACGCCATAGAGCTCGCTGCGATTGCACGTCGAGAGGACAACCGCCTCTTCCAGGATTCCCTGCCGGCGCAGCTCGGCGGCGGCGTCCAGCGCCTGCTCCTGCGTGAATGCGACGCGCTCGCGCAACTCAACCGGCGCGGTGCGATGATTGCACCCGATCAGCACGATGTGGACACGTCCGCGAGCGCCGCTTTGGGAGCGGCCGGAAGTGCCGGTCTTCGCATTGGCAGGCGCAGCCATCAGTAAAACCGATGAAACCCCGTGAGATAACGATTCACGATCGTGTAGTTGAACAGCACCACGAGAAAGTTCAAGACGCAGATCAGAGCCGCGCGAGCGCCGCGCCAGTTCGCTGTGCGCGAAAGCCGCAAATAAGCGATGTACAGGGCAACGATCGCAATCGTGACGATCACCTTAGGATCCTCGGCCGGGTACGTTCCCGTTTGCCGGTGCGCCCAGATCACTACCGTTACCACCCCCACCGCCAGAGCCGCCAGCCCAATATAGACACTGCTGCGCGCCATCCGGTCGAGCACATCCAGCGCCGGAAAGCGCCAGAATGCGGCGCTCGGATGCCGCGACCGCAGCACGCGATCCTGCACGAGATACACCAAGCTGAGGACGAATGATAGCGCGAAGGCCGAATACGCCCATGTGTTCAGCGTCACGTGAAATGTAAAAAGTGCGCCGCGCGCGGGAGCCACCACCAAGGGCGGCTTGGGCACCAGCATCTCAAGCGCCGCGAGCCAGATCACCATAAATAGCGTCACGCACGCGCCGACCGAGCGCTGCCGGTGCAGCAGTTCCAGGCCGAGGTAGGTGATGCCCAACAGCCAGGCGAAAAGCGACATTGAGCCGTACAGATCGTCGTACGGGATCGTGTGCGTGCCCTGTGTGCGGTCGAGCAGCGCGTAATAGTGGACGACGATCGCCGCCGCGAGCAGCAGCGATGCCAGCCGCCCCAGCCACAGGTTCGGCGCATAGAGAATCCGCGCGTAGCAGACGAAGCTCGCGGCGTAGAGCGCAAGGCTCAGATAGGCCAGATGGATCGGCATCAGCATGGGCGCGCAGGGGTGAAGCGACGGCAAACCCCAAGCGCGTTCAAACCGTGAATTATAGCGCCGAATGCGCTGCAAATGGAGCGCGAACGGCACTCACCGTATCCGGTTCTGCTATGATTGCATGGCAGCTTCCTGTGAGAGCAATGCGAACGAGCGGCGAAAATAAGCGAGACCTATTCCTCCGCGCGTGCCGGTTCGAGGTTACCGAACGCGTGCCGGTGTGGCTCATGCGGCAGGCGGGGCGCTACCTGCCAGATTATCAGGCGGTGCGCGCACGGCATACGTTCCTCGAAATCTGCAAGACGCCGGAGCTGGCGGCGGAAGTATCGCTGCAGCCGTACCGCGTGCTCGGCGTGGACGCGATCATCGTGTTCTCAGATATCTTGATCGTCGCCGAAGCAATGGGCTTGCCGCTCGACGTCCCCGATTCCGGACCCGTGCTGCAAAATCCGGTGCGCGATTTGGCGGCGGTGCGCCGGCTGCGCGAATTCGATCCCGAATGCGACACGCGATTCGTCGGCGACGCGATCCGCGCGATCTGCCGCGAGGCGGGCTCGGATGTCCCCGTAATCGGCTTCGCCGCTGCGCCGTGGACGCTCGCGTGCTATATGATCGAAGGGTGCACGCGCGGCGACGTGTCGCGCGCCAAGCAGGTGCTGCGCGAAGAGCCGGAAACGGTGCGCGAGCTGCTCGCGCGAATCGCCGCTGCAACAATCGGCTACCTGAAAGCGCAGATCGCGGCGGGCGCGGCGGTCGTGCAGCTTTTCGATACGTGGGCGACGGAGTTGACAACGGAAGAATACGAGGCATTCGAACTGCCGGCCACGCAGCGAATTTTCGAAGCTCTCGGCGCGGAAAGCGTGCCGAAGATCATTTTCGCGAAAGGCTCGGCGCGGCATCTCGAGAACCTGGCGCAAACGGGTGCGGACGTGGTAAGCATCGATTGGCATACGGATTTGGCCGAAGCGCGCCGAAGGCTGGGCCGGCGCGTAGCGCTGCAAGGCAACGTCGATCCGTCGATTTTGCTGGGCGACGAAGCAGGGGTGCGCCGCGCGGTCCGCGAAGCCATCGAGAAAACCGGCGGCGCCGGCCACATCCTGAACCTAGGCCACGGCATTTTGCCGACAACGCCGGTCGCAAACGCAAAAGCATTCGTAGAGGCCGGGCAAACAGCGCTCGTCGGATCGCGCGCAACGGTTTCGTAGCGGCGGCCTTCAGGCCGGCGGTCTTTGCATTAAGGTTTAAATATAGCGCCGCAGCTTTCAGCGCGGCATCTTGGTTTTCGGCAATGGCAGGCACAACCACAAAAAGCGGCGCAAACCTCGAGATCGGCCAAATTTCCGACGCGATCCTCGAAAAATACAATCGCCCTGGCCCGCGCTACACCAGCTACCCAACCGCGCCGGTCTGGAAGGACGATTTCGGCCCCAAGGACCTTGAAGAATTCTGCGCCCGCGCCGACGAAGCAACCACGCCGCTCTCGCTCTACATGCACCTTCCCTTCTGCGAAAACCTGTGCCTCTTCTGCGCGTGCAACGTGTCGATCCAAAAAGACAAGGCCGTCGCAATCCCCTACCTCGCCTCGCTGAAGCGCGAAATCGACCACGTGGCGCGCATGGTCTCGCGCAAGCGCCCAGTGGTCCAATTCCACTGGGGCGGCGGGACGCCCACGTATCTTTCTCCCGCGCAGCTCGAAGATCTTTTCGGCTACGCGCGCGAGCGCTTTTCATTCGGCCCCGACGCCGAAATTGGAATCGAGATTGATCCGCGCGTCACCAGCCGCGCTCACCTCGAAACGCTGCGGCGCATGGGCTTCAACCGCCTCAGCATGGGCATCCAGGATTTCGAGCCCAAGGTGCAGCAGACGATCCACCGCGTCCAGCCGTACGAAATGACGCGCGACCTGATCGCAGCCGCCCGCGAGCTGGGATTCGAAAGCCTTAACGTCGACCTGATCTACGGCCTGCCCTATCAGACCGCCGAAACCTTCCAGGCGACGATCCAGCAGGTCCTCACGCTCGCGCCCGACCGCGTCGCGATGTTCAGCTACGCGCACGTGCCGTGGCTCAAGAAGCAGCAGGGCTCATTTGCGACGCATCTGCCCGAGGGCGCGGAAAAATTCCGCATCTTCCGCGCGGGCCTCGAAGGCTTTCTCACCGGCGGTTACATTTACATCGGCATGGATCATTTCGCGCGCCCCGGCGACGAGCTCGCCACCGCGCAGCAAAATCGCACGCTGCACCGCAATTTCCAAGGCTACACGACGAAAGCGGGCGCCGACCTCTACGGCATGGGCGTCAGCGCCATCAGTTCGATCGGCACCGCCTACGCGCAAAACCGCCGCGAAATCCCGGCGTATCAATCGACGGTCGCCGAGCGCGGCCTCGCCACAATGCGCGGCTACCGCCTCTCAGCCGACGACCGCCTCCGCCGCGCGGTAATCGGCCGACTCCTGTGCCACACCGTGATTTCCAAGCACGAGATCGAAACCGAGTTCGGCATCGCATTCGACGAATATTTCCAGCCGGAAATGCAGCGCCTCGAAGAGCCGCGCGCCGAAGGCCTCGTCACGCTCGCGCCTGGCGAAATCCGCGTCACCCCGCTCGGCCGCATCTTCATCCGCAACGTCGCAATGGTTTTCGACCGCTACCTGCACGAGCAGCAAATGGACCAGAAGCCGCTATTCTCGAAAACGCTGTAGCCATAGCGCCAGCTCTCGCGACTCCTTCCGCGCCTGGCCTTCGTCCGTTCGCTTCGGCAGTTCAAGGGCTTTGACACCGAAGAAGAAAGAGCGGATAAAGTTGGGAATCCGCCCCGGGGGCGAATCCCAACTCAGGTGAAAACCAGATGGCAAGACGCAGTTTCTTGGCGCAATTGGTGGGTTTACCCTTTCTCGCATTAGGAGCCAAAGCAGAGGAATCGAAGAAACCTCTACACATCATGATGAAGAGTGCCTGGGGATCAGACGACCCCACCAGGGCGTCATTTGCCTTCGCGCATGGACTTGCCCTCGCGGATGCCGGCCACGACGTGCAGATTTTCCTAACCGGCGAGGCTACCTATCTGATGCGCAAGGTCACCGCGGACGCGGTGATGCCGATCGGCTGGCCGCCGCTGAGCGAAATGCGCGACAAAGTTGTCGCAAAACACATTCCGGTTTTTTCTTGAGGGGCTTGTTCCCGTGCCCGTGGGGTGACGGAAACAGACCTGGCTACCTGGGGCGCGAAATTCGGCACTCCTGCGATCTTTGTGTCGCTCGTCGAATGGGCCGACCGGATTATCGTTGAGTGAGGTCCGCCTCACCGGTCCGTACGCTCATGCGCCTCGTATTGCATGTCTGCCAGAGATGTAATACACTGAATTTATGAAGACCCTGACCGTGCGATTGCCCGAGCCGCTCGTGGCGGATATCGAGGCGGAATCGCGTGGGCGCAAAGTCTCGAAGTCCGATGTGGTTCGCGAACGCCTTGAGCGCGGTCCCCGGCACCGTCGCCGAACGGCATCCCTCGCCGCCATCGCCGATCTCATCGGATCGGTGGATGGCTTGCCGGCCGATCTAGCTGCCCGCAAGAAGCACCATTTGCGCGCCACCGCTTATGGCCAGAAACGTTCTCGTTGACGCTGGTTTCGTGGTGGCGCTGCTCAGCAGCCGCGACACTCACCACGACTGGGCCGTCGCTCAGGCCACTGAATTTCCGCCGCCGTGGTCCACGTGCGAAGCCGCTCTATCCGAGGCTTTTCATCTTCTCGGGGAGCGCGGCATCCCAAGCCTCGGCGCGCTGCTTCGTCGTCACGCTTTGCTGGTCGCCTTCACGTTTGCCGACAACGCGGAACCAATCGTAAAGCTACTCGACAAGTACTCCGACGTTCCGATGAGTCTCGCCGACGCCTGTCTGGTTCGCATGACCGAAACACTGGCCAACCCCGTCGTCTTGACGACGGACCGCGATTTCCGCATTTACCGTCGCCACAGTCGCCAAATGGTGCCGTGTGTAACGCCGGGATGACGGCACGCCCGCGAACAACCGTGTCGGCGGCTAGCGCGCGCGGACTCGCCACGGCACCATGCGCCCGAGCATCCCGTCTCGCACGATCAGCGTGTGAAACAAAATCGCTCCGAAATGGGCGATGAACGCGAGGAAGAAGAGGTACGCCAGAATCGTATGCGTCTCCCGCAAGAAGGCGTACAACATCACGCTGTGCGGAAGGATCGGGAAAAGGTGCAGCGACCCAAACAGCACGATCGGATAGCGCGCTGCGGACAACATGCCCCAGCCGACCAGCGGCTGCACGAACAGCAGCGTATACAGCAACACTTCCGACGCGTGCGCGGCCAGGCGTTCCTGGGGCGACATGGTTGCTGGGAAAGCGGGCAGCGTGCTCGACAGCCGCGTCACGAGGCGGATCACCACTAAGATCAGAATCCCAATCCCCAGCGGCCGATGAATCGATACGAGCAAGTGGTAATCGCCGAGCGACGCGACCATCGCGACGCCGATGCCGAGCATGGTCAGCACCATCGCAGCCATCAACCAGTGCAGCAACCGCATGAGACCATTGAATTGCTGTCGTTCCGTCGTCGTCTTGGCGCTCATTTCTGCACCTCCGCGGGCGTGATCGCGCTTGGCTCTTTCTTCTCGCCCGCCCGCCTCGTAAACGACTGCGAATAGATCGCCGATCGAGCGCTCAGCAAGGGATCGTCCGATGGCGCGATGCCGTCCGGCAAAACCAACGGATCGAAATTGATGTCGCGCGCGGGACTCGTTTCTTCGCTTTCCACAGAATTGAGAGTCAGGGTTCCCACGTCCACCGCCTCGCGCCCTTCCGGCCACGGAATCGTCGCGTCGTTGGTCGGATCGCCGGGCTGTCCCACCGTGAGAATCAAGTGCCATTGCAGCGGATGCTGCTGGATGCTCGCAATCAGCCCGTCAAAGAGGAAATTCTTGTCCTGGCTTGCTTCGCTCGGATTCGCGGCTTGAAACGGCTGCACCGGCTCCAGCTCCCAGCGCACGGGGATCGTCGTGCCGCCCGCGTTGGTGAAACGGAAAGCATTGAGCCCGTAGAAAGTGCTGTCGGCGAAACCGGACGACGGCGCATGGCTCTTGATGATTCCGAGCGCCCGCGCGGTCTCCGGATGGCTCGCGAGGAACGCCGCCCCTTTTGCCGGATCGGGTTGATGTGTCTTGGGGTCGGGCTCCGAAGCAACCAGGTTGTCGTAAAAGGCTTGCGCATCCTTGAATGGGAATACCGGGAAATTGATCATCGCGGTCCGCCACTGTTCGCCGTCAGACAGAGAAAACTGAAGTCCCAAGCCGCGGACGTCGCTCAGCGCATCGCTGGCATAGGGATCGCCGCCCCCTATGGAAAAGCGGCCGATCACCGGCACGCGGCCGGTCCGGAACACAACGGCCTTCGAGAGGCGCGTCCCCTGGCCATTGCTATCGAAAACTCCCCGAACGCAGACGCCTTTCGCGTGATTCCGGCGGAAACCCGAGTACGTGCCGTCTACCCGCTGAAACTCGTCGACGAACCGCGCAGGCGTCAGTTTGTGCGGGCTGAACCACGCGCCCAGATAGAGAAACGCTCCGACGACACCTAGAAGGAGAACGCCAATGCCCGCCAATCGGCCGAGCGTGTTTCCTCCGTGCGTGGCTTTGGGATCCTCGTTGGCCGCTGAGTGAGCCATTCCGCCCTCCTTTCTCTTTCGTCCCCCGGATACGGCTTCGATGCAAAAACAAACCCAAAAGGTGCTGTTTTTCTGCGTCCCGCTGTCGGCGCTGCCGCAGTCGGCGATCATTGCGGCTGCCCCCTTCGCTGCGAACAACGAGACAGACTTTTCGGTCGCTTTGGTACAGAATCTCTCGCGTGACAAATTCCACAAATAGCGTGTTCGGCAGAGGAGTTTCGGGGCTGGCCTACGCTGTATTGATTGTGATAGCTCTGGCAATCCCCAAAGCGGCCTTCGCGCAAACCGACGAGATCCAGGTCTACGATGCCGCGATCGAAGAGCCGGGCGTATTCAATCTGATGGTCCACACCAACTTTACGCCCATCGGTCGGACGACTCCGGTATTCCCCGGCGCCATCATTCCAGATGATTCGGTCAACGGCACCGCGGAGTGGGCTTACGGCGTGACTCCCTGGTTTGAGCAGGGCCTGTATCTTCCCGTGTACAGCTTCTATTCAAAGGGGCGCGGCGCAACGATCAACGGCTTCAAAATTCGCGAACTATTCGTCCGGCCTCACGCTCGCGACCACACGTTTTTCTACGGCGTCAATTTCGAGTTCAGCGTCAATGCCCTCTACTGGGAGTCCAAACGTATCACCTCTGAGATCAGGCCCATCGTGGGGTTGCACTTGCATCAAGTCGACCTGATTTACAATCCGATTGTCGACACGGACTACACGGGCGGTTTCGGCAACCTCGAGTTCGTTCCCGCGGGCCGAGTCGCATATAACCTCGATGACAACTGGGCCATTGCCGCGGAGGAGTACGACGATTTCGGCCCGCTGCGAAAGTTCCTTCCTCTCGATGACCAGTTTCATGAAATCTGGGCCGTGATGGATCACAACAGCAAGTTCGTGAACATTGAAACTGGCGTCGGAGTTGGCCTGACCGCCGGGGCCGACAAATTGACATTCAAGCTGATGCTCTCCCGGGACCTCAACCCTCGACATTGAACGGAGAACGAGGAATTCCTGCCGATCGGGCGAATCGTCGGCTCCTCGGAAACTGACCCAACCCTGTGAACAACGTCACAGACTTTTTGGCCGCTTTGGTGGACAATCTCTCGCGTGAGCAATTCCACAAATAGCGTAGTTGTGATCGGCGGCGGGGTTTCGGGGCTTGCCTGCGCGTACCGGCTGAAGAAGCTGGGCTTGCCGGTGACGCTGCTCGAGGCCGCGCCGCGCGTGGGCGGCCTGGTCGAGAGCGTCGAGCGAGGCGGCTTCCTCTTCGAGAGCGGGCCGCAAAGCTTCCAGGGCACGGAAACGCTGCTCGGACTCTTCCACGACCTCGGCATCGAAGACGAGCTGTGCAAGGCCGATCCGAGCGCGCCCAGGTACATCCTGCGCCAAGGACGCCTGCGCAAGATTCCCATGTCGCCGCAGGCGATACTCACCACTTCCCTGCTCAGCTACGGAACGCGCTGGAAGGTCGTGTCCGAGCCGTTCAAGCGCACGCGTCCCCCGAATGATGAAGAATCGGTGGCCGATTTCGTGCGCCGCAAATTCGGCCACGAGATCCTCGAATACCTCGTCTCGCCGTTCGTTTCGGGCGTCTACGCGGGCGATCCGGAAAAACTGAGCCTGCGCGCGGCCTTCCCCTCACTCGAAGAGTGGGAACGCGAATACGGCAGCATCCTGCGCGGCGCAATCAAATCGCGGTCGGCGTCGAGCGGCTCAACCACCGCGCGCAAGGGGCCGCCGCCGCTGTGCTCCTTCCGCCGCGGCCTGACAACGCTGATGCAAGCGCTCGGCGCGAATCTCGGCGAGAGCGCGCAGACGGGCGCATGCGCCAGCGCGATGAGCCGGTCGGGAAATCTCGGCGATGCGGGATACGAAGTGCGCGTGACACGCGGCGGGCGCGAAGAAACGATTGTCGCGCAGGCCGTCGTGCTGGCGGCGCCGGCGTATGCCGCGTCGCACCTGGTTGGTTCCGTTGCCCCGCACTTGGCGAGCATTCTTTCCGGAATCGAGTACGCGTCGCTCGCGGTGGTCGGTATGGGGTATTACAAGCGGCAGGCGAGCCCCGCCCTCGACGGCTTCGGCGTCCTGATCCCGCGAAGCGAGAAACATCGCACGCTCGGCATCGTGTGGAATTCGTCGCTTTTCGCGGGGCGCGCGCCCGAGGGGCAAATGGCCGTCACCAGCTTCGTGGGCGGCGCAACCGATCCCGGGATCGTCGCGAAGACCGATGAGGAAATCGTGGCGATCGTTCAAGATGACCACGCGAAGATTCTCGGCATCACGGGCTCGCCCGTCACAGCAGCCGTGTGGAAGCACCAGAAGGCCCTGCCGCAGTACAACCTCGGCCACGGCCACGCCGTCGAGGCAATCCGCGAAGCCGAGCGCACGGTCCCCGGCCTCTATTTCGCCGGCAACTACCTCGAAGGCCCCTCCATCGGCAAATGCGTCGAGGAAGCCTTCCAGACCGCCGACGCGCTCCGCGATCATCTGGCCTCCCACTGAACTTTTCGCGTGAAAACGCGGCTTCCCAGAAGCGGACTTTTGGCCCGGAATAACTTCCGGTTACGCCGTTACACGTCCACTTGCTGGGACCAGTGCGCGGATTCCACACTGCAAATGTTCCCGCGTCATGGGCAATCAACGAACGAAACAAGGGCCAAAGCATTCCAAGAAGGGTGCTCACGGGAGACCGTACTTTGATTGACATCTCTGAACGTACCAACTACGATCCAGCCCTATTCTTGAGGGACGTTTCAAGTGACCAAGGCCGCATTTGTTTCGATTATCGTCTTTCTGCAGCTAGCGCCGTCCGGACGCGCGACCGAGTTCGCTCAGACCTCTGTTTCCGCACAATCTGTTCAAACGTTTTCTGCGTCAGTTGACGGCTTCCGTTCGCAGTTCAATTCGATCATTGAAGCGTATCGCGTCGGAGGCGAAACGAACGGAAGACGAGCGCTAGATTTATTTCAATTGCCTCGCCCAGAGGAATGGTTCACAGAACGGCTTGGACCAGATCCAAGCGGGAAATTCGCCGAACGTTACAATCGGATATTTCTGAGCTTTGCAGACTCCCTCCAGAAAACTATCGAGGATGTCCAAAGAACTCGTGGCGCGGAGCTTGTGATCAGCGTAGAGCCGGGTAAAGAGGAAATCCCACCTTCTCCGATTGCTGGCCGCGAGATTAGTGAGATACAAGCTCTTAAACAACCGCCCCTGTTCTACTGTCATTTCGCAATACGCGTGAAGGGAAAAGATCAGGTCTCGTGGGCGGACGAGTTCACGTATGATTCCGCTGCCTTCCGTTTTGTCGGTCTTGGTGCACAGCCGTTCTGGGTGTGGCAGGAGGGCTCTGAAGGGGCGGCTCCAACTGGCGGGTCCTTTGTTCAGCCCGCTGTTTTAGTTAGAGAAGTCTCACCAGTTTACCCCGTAGGCGGGCTCGGCAAACACGGCGTTGTCATTGTCCACTACCTAATCGACAAAAGTGGGAAGGTGAAGAACCCGACAGTCGTTAGGGGAGATCCCGTTTTTACAAAAGCGGCGATCGACGCAGTTGGTCAATGGCGCCACAAGCCGGCCACGATGGGCGGAATGCCCATTGAAACTGACGCCACAGCCGCTGTTCAATTCGGCCCCTAAACGTCAATCTCCATATCGCAACAAGTCTTTCAAAGTCCCGGTTAGTCGGCTAACCGGGAAGTTATCCAGAACGGGGTTCTGGGAGGATAGTCGGCAATCCGGGGGCAATCCGAATAGGCACATGAGCGCCGGCCAACTATCGATCCTTCGGCTGCTCCGCTCGGCGCTTGCCGCCGCCATCGCACTCATCTACCACGAGCCAAGCATCTCGCTTGGATCGCGCGGGCGCGCCCGTTATAATACGGCGCGAATCCCATGGCCACCGCACAGAAATCGCGCCGCGAGATCCTCGAGCAATTTGTCGCCGACAAGCCGAGCGACGCTTTTGCGCGCTACGGCCTCGCGCTCGAGTGCGTGAAGCTGGGGGACGACACCGCCGCCACTGGCCACTTCCACAAACTGCTCGAGATTCATCCCGAGTACGTTGCGGGATACTTCCAGTTTGGCCAGTATTTGGCGCGCCTCGGGCAGCTCGATGAGGCGCGCAAACTTCTTTCCGACGGCATCGTCGTCGCGCAGAAGACAGGCGACGCGCACGCGCGGGACGAAATGGAAGCGGCCCTCGCGATGCTGCGTTAAGCCTTCCGGCGCCCGCGGCGCCGCACATGTTGAGACCGACACGCATTCCACTGTTCCCGCTCGACGTGGTCCTGCTGCCCGCGATGGCGCTCCCGCTTCACATCTTCGAGCCGCGTTACCGCGTGATGATCGCGCGCTGCCTCGACGAGAAGCTCGAATTCGGCATGATCCTAGCGGCTAACAACAACATCGCCACAATGGGATGCACCGCCGAGATCGTCCGCAAGATTCGTGACTACCGGGACGGCCGCCTCGACATCGCGACCGAGGGTCGCGCCGTCTTTCGCCTGACGGAACTCCTCGATGAGAAGGAATACCACGAAGGCCTGGTCGAGTACGTGACAGACGAACCTTCGAGTCTCGACTCGGGCAAGCGGGCCAAGCTCGTCACCGCTTTCGAGCAGGCCCACGAGTTCCTCTTTGGCCAGCCGTGGACGCAAGGGCCAAGCGAGGACGAAGCCACGCTCGCCTACCGGATGGCGGCGCTGCTGCCGGTCGAACTCGATAAGCGGCAGGCGCTCCTCGAGTCCAGATCGGAGAGCCAGCGCCGGGATATGGTCCTCGGCTGGATCAACGCGCTGCTTCCGAAGCTCTCCGACCGGGAGCGAGCGCGCAAGCGCGCCGGGGGCAACGGTCACGCGTTGAATTAGCGGGCAATCCCCTGCCCCGCGAGCCGCGCCGGGCCTAGCTATGCAAAACCTGCCAAAATTGGCTCTTCTTTGCATTTCGCGGCCTCTTAACCTCCCGACGAGACCATGATTCATGGCACCGTCGCGGCAGTTTTGGCGGGGTCTCGGTTGAGCGATACGAGGTGGTGTTCGCTTCCTGTAGCGCTGCGCTTTTTTACCCTGAGGAACGAAGGGGAGCGCAGCATCTTCGCCTTCCGAGCTGATTTCAAGCGAGAGTATCCGTGCGCGCAGCGTTCCTCTATAATGGCGGCAGGGAGCGCGACCGCACGCGTCGTGTCTTCATCAACGAATCGGTGACCCGATGAGTCCACAAGCCAAAAATTTGGGCGAGCTTCGCAAGAGTCCCTGGTCGGAAGATTGCTACGCGCACCGCACCGTGCGGCAGGAGCTGCGCGAAAATCTTCTGAAGAAAATGGAAAAGGGCGACACGCTTTTCCCCGGCGTGCACGGCTACGACGACACAGTGATCCCGCAGATCACGAACGCGCTCCTCTCGCGCCATCACTTCATTCTGCTCGGCCTGCGCGGGCAGGCGAAATCGCGCATTTTGCGCGGGCTCGTGGGGTTTCTCGATGCGCAGGTGCCGGTCCTCGCAGGCTGCGAGATCAACGACAATCCGTACACCCCGCTATGCCGCGCCTGCCGCGAGCGCATTGCGGCCGAAGGCGATGCGACGCCCATCGCGTGGCTCGGCCGCGAGCAGCGCTACGTCGAAAAGCTCGCGACTCCGGACGTGACCATCGCCGACATGATCGGCGACGTCGATCCGATCAAAGCGGCGCGCGGCGGTCGAAACCTTTCCGACGAATTGACCATCCATTACGGCCTGCTACCGCGGGCGAATCGCGGAATCTTCGCCATCAACGAATTGCCGGACCTCGCGGGAAAAATCCAGGTCGGCCTTTTCAACATCATGCAGGAAGGCGACATCCAGATTAAGGGCTATCCGGTGCGCATGGCGCTCGACGTCCTGCTGGTCTTCACCGCGAATCCGGAGGACTACACGGCGCGCGGCAAGATCATCACGCCGCTCAAGGACCGCATCGGCTCGGAAATTCGCACGCACTATCCGGCCACGCTCAGCGAAGGCATGTCGATCACGCAGCAGGAGGCGTGGACGGCGCGCGAGGGCAAGCGCCGCGTCGAGATTCCGGAGTACATTCGCGAGATCGTCGAGGAAGTGGCGTTTCAGGCGCGCGAAGACAAGCGCGTCGACAGGCGCTCGGGCGTGAGCCAGCGCCTGCCGATCAGCACGATTGAAAACGTGCTGAGCAGCGCGGAACAGCGCGCGGTCCGCAGCAAGGATTCGGCGGTCGTCGCGCGCGTGGCGGATGTTTATGCGGCGATTCCTTCGATGACCGGGAAATTCGAGCTCGAGTACGAAGGCGAGATGCGCGGCGCGGATAACATTGCGCGAGAGCTGATTCGCGCGGCGGTAGGCAAGACGTTCACGAAATACTTTGCGAACGCTCAATTTCCAACCGGTGGTGCAGTGGTTCGAGATCGGCGGCGAGCTGAAAGTGCCCGCGAATGCGTCGAGCGCCGAACTGCTCGGCCAGCTCAAGAAGATTCAGGGGCTTTTCGAGCACCTGGAAACGCTCGGCGTGAAGGAAAGGGACGATGCCGCGATTCAGGCCAGCGCGGCGGAGTTTATTCTCGAAGGACTATGGGCGCACAAGCGGATCAGCCGCAGCGAAGAGCGCGGCTTTTTCGCGGAAGTGCGCAAGACGCCCGATCCGCGCGATCCGCGCGAGCCTGCGCAGGGCGGCGGCCGCATGCCGCGCCGGCAATTCAATTAGCGTCGCGAGCCCTTGAAAAAGGGCGTAGGGGCGGGTTTCAAACCCGCCCTTGCCTCGGCTGAAACGGGGAGGAATGCTATGAAATACATCAAGTATTCCCGATACGCACCGGATGCAGCCGACGACGTCGACCTGCAAGAGCTGATGAACCGCCTCTCGGATTTCTTCCTGCAGAGCGGCTTCGAATCTCCCTACGGAATCTACGAAATGGACATGGAGAAGTCGCGCGAGCAGCACATGGAACAGCTGCGCCAAGCGATCCTGCGCGCGCTCGAAGAGGCCGACCTCGTCCCGCCGGAGCTGATGGACAAGCTGCGCGAAAATCCCGACCTCTCGCAAAATCAGCAGCTGCGCGACCTGATCGACCAGATCATCCAGCGCATGGAAGAGGAAGGCTACATCACGCAGCAGCAATCGGCGCGCGTCACGCCGCCGCCTTCGCAAACGCCCGGCGGGCAAATCGGGCAGGACCAGCCGAACGTCGAGGCGCGCTTCGAGATCACGGACAAGGCGCTCGATTTTCTCGGCTTCAAGACGCTGAAGGATTTGCTCGCGTCGCTCGGCAAGAGCAGCTTCGGGCGGCACGACACGCGCGACCTCGCGACGGGCGTCGAATCGGGCGGCACGTCGAAGCCCTACGAATTCGGCGACACGCTGAATATGGACATCAGCGGCACGCTGTTCAATGCCGTGCAGCGGCAAGGCGCCGGGCTGCCGATCGAGCTCGATTATCCCGACCTGATGGTCCACCAGTGCGAATATCAAAGCTCCTGCGCCACGGTGCTGATGCTCGATTGCAGCCACAGCATGATTCTCTACGGCGAGGATCGCTTCACGCCCGCAAAACGTGTGGCGCTCGCGCTCTCGCATCTGATCCGCACGCAGTATCCCGGCGATTCGCTGCACTGCGTCCTATTCCACGATAGCGCGGAGGAAATTCCGCTCGGCAAGCTCGCGCGCGTGCAGGTGGGCCCGTATTACACGAACACGCGCGAAGGATTGCGCATGGCGCAGCGAATTCTCGCGCGCCAGAAAAAAGATATGCGCCAGATCGTGATGATCACCGACGGCAAGCCTTCGGCGCTCACGCTCGAAGACGGCCGCATCTACAAAAACGCATTCGGCCTCGATCCGCTCGTCGTTACGCAGACGATGGAAGAAGTGGCGAAGTGCAAGCGCGCCGGAATTCTGATCAATACGTTCATGCTGGCGAGCGACTACAGCCTCGTCCATTTCGTCCAGAAGATCACCGAGCTTTGCCGCGGCAAAGCCTACTTCACCACGCCGTACACGCTGGGGCAGTATCTGCTGATGGATTACGTCGGCCGCAAAACACGGAACATTCACTAATCAGGTGGCAGGTGTTTGGTGGCAGGTGGTAGGAAGAGAAGGCACCGCTACGAAACCCTTGCGCCGTTCGTTTTATCTGCTACCTACCACCAGCAACCTGCTACCTAGTCTCTAAATTTCCTCGATCAATTCCGGCAGCGTCTTCTTGTGCTTCGGCGGCTTGTTGCGTTTCTCGACGATGATGCGCTCGGGAGGCGGCATCCCGATGCCGAGTCGCGCGCGGCGTCGCGCTTCCTTGGGAATTTTCAGCCGAGGCTTCTTGCGGCGGGCCATAGCGGAGACAGCATAGCAGATGCGGACGGGCTGATTCAGCCCGGCGTCGCGCATCGCACAATCGCTAGCGCCCCGCTTTGGTGAGCGTAGCTCCCGTGATTTTCTTCGTCAGTTGCGCCTGATTCGGCCCCGGGTAGCTGAAGAGCAAATCGTAGCCGGGTGATCCGCCCGCGACGATGATGTGGAAATCATCGGGGCTTTGCACCACGGGCACTCTGCCGCCGGGCTTCAGCGCATCGCGGAAAATCGGCGCGCGGTCCGCGCGAATCCGGCCATCGGCGATCACGTCATGCAGGAAATCGAGCAGCGGCGTGTTCGAAAATCCCGCCGTAGCGCCTGCAATCGCTTCGTACGGGACGCGCGCGCGGTCGTACAAATATTCCTGTAGGCTTTTGCGCGTGAAGCCCGCCTTCGCGAGATCGGCGGCGCAATTCGGATGCAGCACGAGCACGTAGTTCTGCGAATGGAACCAGCCGAAGCGCAGCGGGCTGATCGTCGCGACGATCGTGTCGATCACTCCCTGCCCCGTCCACGGAAACACCGCGCCGCCGCCGAGCACCATCGGCGCAGTTCCTGCGGTCGCGACCGTCGCCGTGCTTTCCTCGGGCTTGAAACCGAGGCCGACGTGGTACGGCTCCCACGGGCTGGCGGCCTCGTTCTCGGCAAACGTGTAAAACGTGTACGCCTCGAAGCGCCCGGTCAGCGACATGTCGTTCACGGCGGGCCACGTCCATCCGAGGTTCAGCAAGGATAGCCGCAGCGCGCGGCCGATCGTGCTATTAGCGCGCCATCCGTGGCCGAGCAGGCCGATCCCGGAGTTGAACTTCAATTCCCTGGCGAGCGGCCCATTGAAAATGATCACCGGCGTAAACGCTCCAGTGGACGCTTGCATGTGCGTGGTGTCGTAATGCTTGTCGGTAAAAGCTTCCATCGCCGCGATAATCGCGGGCAAATATTCCGGCTTCGCGCCGGCCATCACGGAATTGATCGCGATTTTTTCGATTGTGGCGATGCCGCCCTTGGGCGCAACCGGGCCGAGCACTTCGTCGCGCGAGCGCGTGGTGCCGGCCAGCATCCGCTCGACGGCCTCGGCGGTTGGCGGGACGATCGGCAGGCCGTCGGCCCACAAATTGTCGAGGAAAAGCTGATTCACTCGTTCGGCGGCCTCGTTGTAGTCCTTTCCGCCGGCCCGAATTGTGGCGGTTTGCGCTTCCTTGCGCGGAGGCTCGGGCGCGGCTTCTTCGGATGTTGTGGCCCGCGTGAGATCGTCGACGATCTCTTCGAAGACGTCGTCGGCGACCGGTTGCACCTCTGCGGCGCTCGAACGCGAGCGATAATATTTTTCCGCGTTGAGCGCTACGACCCTCAGTCCTGGCATGCCGCGATCGCGCGCCGCGGAACCTGCATCGTGGATGAACTCGGTCGTCGTGATGTAGACGCCCGGCTTCCCTGCCTTCTCGATTTCAATCGTGTCGTGGGAACCCCACCACGTGCAGCTGCCTCAATCACCGGTCGCGAAGATGAATGTATCCACCTGCGCGGCGACCTCCGGGTACCAGTCTTTCGTCAAAGTGATGGTTTGCGCGGCGGGCTTCGGCAGCCGCAGGATGCTCGCGCTCGGGTATTTGCGCTTCAGCATGCCCTCGAGCGCGTCGAGAAAGAAATTCGCGCCGTATTTGCCGTTGTCGCACAGCCCGATCTTTTTGCCGCCCAGATCGCCCACGCGCGGCCGGATCCCCACGGTCGGCGGCGGAGGAATCTCGCCCCGCGGATTCATCACCGCAAGCTTCACGGCCGCCGTCTCGGCGCCTTCGGTACGCAGCGCCCCAATCGAAAAGACAAACTCAGCTGGCAAGTTCTTTGTCTCGCTCATAGCCGCTCCTGATTCCCCTTCTGACTGACCGGAGGCGTGACGCGGAAGCCCTCGAAACGTCGACACCGAAAACCATCGGGCAACAAGAGCTCGTCAGACCAGCCAAATCTTATGCGGCGTAGCACATTGTTGTCAAGACAACTCTGGGCGGCCCTAGGCGCGGAACACGACTCAACTCGGTACGATCTGCCCGAGTCGGTGCAAACAGCACGACGGCTTAGAAGAACTTACTGCCATACGTCAGCCAAAGGGTTAGCGCGAGCGAGACGGCTCCGAGTCCAAACATCGCGATCTGAGAGTACAGCAGAATCCAAGTCAGTTCGCCTCTCTCGCGCAACGCATCCATGGTTGGGGCGTCCGGGTGATAGCTAGCGCGGCGCGCACTGCCCCTAAAATCCCAAAGTCGGTTGAGGACACACCAAAACCCATAAGCCGCTGAAAGGATCAGAGAAAAAAGCGACACAATCATGGTCATTTTCGCGAGATGTCCAGGCCAAAACTCCTTATCCTTGAGCAGAGCAAACCAGTAGCCGAGCGCCGCGACCGTGAAGGTAAGCGTGATGCTCAACGCGTACCCGAACTGGTCGATTGCGATCTTCCGCCACCGTTGGATTCTTTGGACCCTGCCCTTTTCTATAGGAGCCTCCAGTGGGTTTCGCGTAAATTGTCATTTTCGCGAGGCGAAACAACGCGGTCCGTTGTATCACGTCCCAGTGATTCGCAGCGATCTTCTTCCGTCCTCCTTTACGGGTGCCCGCACGTCAAGCGAATTTGAGGCTTGCCGCTCGCCATCGTTATCTCTCATGGCTCGGAATTATACGACCGATAGCCTCCGGAAATGGATTGAGGGTTGCACACGGTGCAAGCTGGCCTATATTGGTGCATTACTTGGTGCTAGGTTCGACGGTCCGCCTCCGGATCGCGAGTAAAGGAAGCTACGATGAACTTAGTCCGTAAATTACTTGGACGAACTAAGCACTCCTCGAAGCGCTACCCAGACGCAGGAATGACGCTGACACTCAAGTTGATCGGCACTCTCGGCCTCAAGGATTGGCAGAACGGGCTGCCAAGTTACACTCCCGAGGAAATTGATGCAATCGACAGGGAGATCACGAATTTCCAGTCACTCGCTAACGAGGAAATTGGAGGGAAAGCGGTATTTCACCCTGACGCGGTTGATGGAATTTCGCGTCATCTAGCAGCTACGGCGCTAGAAGGCATGGCTGGACGCGGTTGGAGATGGTCGGAGGAACTGCCTGAGAACTGGAAGAAAGTATGCTCGACTTACCTAAAGGCTTGGGCTTCCAAGATGAATCCGTCGCTGTTGTTAGACATGGCTGGACTGTTGGCTAAGGCGGGCTACGAAGGCGAAGCGAGAGAAGCATTACAGGTTGTTCTGCTTTTTCCGAGCTACGCCAACGCATATTTTGCCGGTGCCGACGCGACCGGTGAAGTCACGAACGCAATTGTGGAACGTGCCCGGAAAGCCCTGGCCGCCCTGTTATCGGCTCAACCGGCCGCGGGCGCTGGGGCAATCCACCAAACGAACCTTGTATCGCTAGCGGGGCTCTGGACGCCGCGCGGGCGGCACATGAGCAGCTTGAACGCTGGATAGCGATAATTTGCAGGGTACTTATCGATGATGGGGTTAGCGAGGAGCAATCATCCCTGCGAATGTCAACACTTTGGGGAAAAATGCAGCTTGTATCAGAGCAAGCGGCACCGGCTGTCGTCGCGCTAACTCTTACAGCCTTGGTGAACTTCCAACTGGAACACATTCTGAGAAACAAGGAAGACAACGTGGCGTCGCAAATCCGCGACGCCGTTGCCGAATTAGGTGCGGTGCTGGCCACACTCTTGAAGGGAGAGGGGCGAAAAGAGAATGAAGTAACGCGACAGGTGAAAATCCTCTCCGAACAGCTGGTCGCTGTCTCAGATGATTCTGGAGTTCTTATGTTTGCCCTGACCGTCGCTGTGGCTCTCGACAATTACGCGACGTATCTTGTCGAAGAACGCGGGTGGCCCAGAAGCTTTTCCTGATTCCGGATTCCGGATTCCGGATTCCGGAAAGTCGGCCGAATCTCGATTTCGTAATATTTCCTGCAACGATAAAGAACGCGAAGGGTGCCCCAGGTTCGGGTTGGGAACCTGGGTCCTGGGGTGGACTCTCTTTCTCCACCTCCCTTCGTTTCTCAGATGGGCGTCTGAGGCACGTTCGAACCCGTAGTTCCGTCGCCAAACGGACAGGACCGCGTCCCCGGCCCAATCCTGTACTTGAGGCCAGCTTGAATCGCGCGTTTCAACATGCCAGTGTGGTTGTGGCGACGAAAGCCGCCCGCCCCTCCCGGCGAGGGCCGAAACGTTCTTTGAAAATTTGCGACGAGCAGTCACCTCGATTCGAGCTTCGGTGCTTCTGTGTTGATTCGGATGCGTGAATCGTAGGGAAGGGCGCGGTGAGCAATTGCTTCCTCGGTGTCCTCATGCCTTCCCTCAGTGATCTCTGTGTTTAGCTCGCCGACCCGTCTTCGCCGTTCACTAGCTTGCCGCGCCGTAGCGTGTCTTTGGCGGTGGCGGGCCATTCGTCACTACCACTGCTTTTCTAATCGACATTTGGCGATTAGAAACGTCCGTAACATCATGAAAACAAACGAAGGGGGTACATTCTAATCGACACGTCTGCGGCAGGACGTTTGTGGCTCATTTTCCCGCGAAAGCGACGAAAAGTTTGGCGGAAGCGTGTGGGAGTCGAACCCACTGGCCGCGAAGGAATTCTCTCACTTCACTCGGTACAAAAATCCCCAGTCACGTCAGGGCCGCTTGGGAGTTTTACGCCTGACGGAGCACAGTAGACTTCGAAGTGGTACTTCTCCCATTTGGAGAAGTCCGAACGTGGAATATCGTGGAAGACCTCGGTAGTCCCATCCATGAATTCAATCTCGACGTTCCCCTTGCTTGTGTCGCTTTCGGCGGTGTGCTGGCCACTGGTTTCAACGTAGCGTGGTATTTCGCGGATTCGTTTAGGCGCCATATTCCTTCCTTCGAACCAATGATACAGACGGCAGAATCGGATGTCTGTCCACAACAGCACACTTTGGCGTCTCCCGTTGTACGCCCGTTTAGTGCCCTGATGAACGCCGCTACCGGAAACTACGGCCTAATAGTTCGGTAGCTCAACTAACCGGGCAGTTGCGTCTTATCTAGGTTGCCATTCGCGTCGAATTGCGTTATTATTCAAGTGTCCATTCACAACCCTCCTTGGCCCCTCTAGGCGTCGGTCTCTTGCGAATAAGATGAGCCCGTCGCGCAAGAGGCTAATCCAGAGTTGCACTTCCTCGAAACGCGAGTTCTCCGATTCCATTACATCCGCTGAGGTTTCTATCACCCCAGACGAGAAGGGGACAACATGAGCCACATCGAGCAAGCAACGCATAACCATAAGAGAGCGGGCGCCGTTGTGATCCTGCAGTCAACGGCAGAATTGGCAAGAGTCCGCGTACTAACAAGCGGTGACGAATATTGGGTAAAGCTAACAGACGTGGCTGAATTGGTCGGCGGTGTGGTGCCGCAGAGCAAGCCAACCAAAAAGAATCGCCAGCAAATCGGGTGAACGCGTCACCAACCAAGAGCGCGCCGAGTAGTCCCTGGAAACACGAATCAGCTTGACGCTCTCGCGACAAGAAAGACGTCACTACACTCAAACGGGGCGAAATGCGCGATCTCTGCGACCGACTGCTGAGACTTATGAACCGGATGCCGGAGGGTTCTTCACGGGCTGCGCATTGCCTTTTCGCGCTGCACGTCATCCTTTTCTGGTGGGCTTTTTGGAACAGCGACGACGCAAAGCTCTGGCGTACGACCCGTATCTGAGCAAATGCAGCAGATCACAGCGTGCTAGAATACAGCTGTGAATGACAGTTACGATTACAAAGGCTTTGCGGTAGTTGCAACAGCTCGCCAGATAAACCACACGCCCAATGAAGCGTGGCGCCCACTCTATCGGATTAATGGCAAAGATCAGAGTCAGGCGTGGACTCCACGAGACCGAAACGTCATCTTCGCGAATGAAAAGGCAGCTATCACAGAAGCGAGTAAACGCGCCCAGTGGCTGATCGACAATTCCCCGCCCACGCCAAGCGAAGCAAAGTAAGCTCTGGCATCTGCCGTGCACTTGTTTAGTTGCTGTCCTTACTCTTCGTCTGACTCTGAGCGCCGTTGCTGCCATTAAAGAGATCCAATACGTTCGCGGGTACCGAATTTTCGTCCGGCGTATCTTTCCAGCCCTTTTCGAACCACTTCTCCCAGTCCCTGGCCCATGGACGACCATAGTAGTCCACATAATCAGGATCGCCTGCCGTAAGCTGGGTGGGCCTGCCATTTACATCCTTTATGTTGCTCAGGCATTCGATGTACGTATATCGGTAGTTTGGAGCCGCTGGCGTCGCTACCTTGACGTAACGATATGTCACCCGGAGAGGCTGGACAAATGCGATCGGGTCATAAAATACCGTGTCGTGATCGAGTCCCACGAGTTTCCCGTTGTCGTACACGGGTTTCCAAGTTTCGACGGCCTCCATCTTGTCGCTAAACTCGAACATGCCGTGCGATATTCCCCAGGCTTGAACGTTGGCCGTCCAAGTTACCAAAGTAGTGCCGTCCCAGAATCCGACCGTTTCTCCGTACCATTGTGCGACCTTGTCCATGTGCTTCTTGGCGATATAGACCTGACGAAGGAAGTTGTCGCCAGTGCCTCCGAGAGTCTGGACAATCCAGGGAGTCATTATCAGCTGGAAATCTCCGCCGCCGGAGAACTGAGTCCACCAACGCAGGAATCCCTCGGGCCAGCAGAAGGACGCTTCCCACTGCGGAGCGTTGCTAACCCCCTCATGATAGATTCCCTGAACCATCCGCTGTTGATACTCCGGCGTCAGTAAAGAAAGGATCGTCGGAACCTGATTTACCTGTCCCCAAAGCCATTCGCCTTGATGATCTGCCTGCATATCGCGCGTGTAATATCCGTCCCAGGGCGGCAAAGTGGCGCTCGTATAGACAGTTGGCCCGCCTTTCGCCTTCGCCACCGCCAGCAGGGCGTCGTATTGCTCCTTCGCGGTTTTGTACGGGTAGAGACTAACAATCTTTTGCCGCGGATAATCTTTCTCGCAGTCCCCCCAAGCAGCCGAGGTTGGAGGCTCACCGGGACCCATCTTTATGCGGCCGGACGTCCACATATCCGTTAACTGCCGGGGCGTATTGCACCGATAGTAGCGCGGGTCCATCCAATATTTCTTGTCCAGATAGAAGTTTTTCGACCTGAACAGGTCAATAGGCAACGGCGTGACTCCCGGAGGCGGGACCTTGAACGTCGGCGTGTTTGTGCCGCGTCCGATAGGGGCGCGACGAAACTCCTCCGCGCGTTTCCGGCTGAGGCTTTCCGAAATGCATCCGGGAGTCCCGAATTCAAGATTCGTTTGGTCGCACGCACCGACCTGCTGCGCTGGTTGTCCCGGTGCTTGTGCGGTCGATTGGTTCTGGTTCTGTGCCTGCTCACTTTGCTGGCCTTGCGCGGCTAAAATCCCAGGCATGCTGGTGAGCGCAACCGCGGCCGCGCAACAAAGTACAAACCGTTTGGCATTCATTTGACGTTACCCTCCTGAACTTATACGTGTAGCGGATGACTGTCGCCGCAACGCCGGGAGCACAATATACAACACGAGCCTGAGCGATCGCCATTAGAGGGCATTACGGGCAAAAAACTTAAGGCCGGGGGGGGTGGCCCGGGAACTTTTCCTGATTCTGGATTCCGGATGGCGACCGGAAATCTCGACTTCATAAATATTTCCTGCAACGGGTCGTTTAAACCGACAACTT
>CAVUDN010000044.1:0-19685 GCA_963740095.1 uncultured Acidobacteriota bacterium | reverse complement strand
GTGGTTTGCCTCCGGGTGTGACGAACATCATCACGGTCGCCACTCTTGTGGAGTGAACGTATGACGGCAAAGGTTACAAACTCGAAATTGTGCGCCGGAGGCAACCGCATCCGGTCGCAATCGGGACAGACTCTGCTCGAAGTAGCGTTGCTCACACCCCTGCTGCTGGCGATGGTGCTGGGCGTGATTGACATGGGCCGCTATGCCTACATCGCCATATTGGTGGGGAACGCGGCGCGCGCGGGCGCAGCATACGGCGCGCAGGGCTTGCCCCAATCCGTTGACACCACCGGCATCGCGGCCGCCGCCGATAACGATTTTCAGAATAACGGGGAGAACGTAAGCACCTTGGCGGTCTCGTCTTCAACGTCGTGCGGATGCGATAGCGGGGGAACCATCACGGCGGCCGGCTGTACGACCTCAGCAAACGTGAATGCGGGAAAGTGCGCCACGGGGCACTGGGTGGTAATGGTTTCGGTGACGGCTTCGGGGACGTACAGCGCGCTATTCGACTGGCCCGGCATTCCGAAATCGATCGCCATTAGCCGGACCGCGACACTGCGAGTGGCGGAAGAATGAACGGGCGCAACAATCCAGGTTGCAAAGGCCTGAAGCTCCGCCGCCGCGGAGAAAAAGGAAGCACGCTGATCGAATTCGCTCTCACGCTCATCTTTTTCTTGCTGATGATGTTTGGCGTCCTTGACTTCGCCCGTGCCCTGTATGCGTACCACTTCGTATCGAGCGCCGCGCGGCAGGCCACGCGCTGGGCCGCCGTAAATGGCGAGACCTGCACCGACGATCACAGTTGCAACGGCACGGCTCCAATGAACAACGGCGTGGCGTCGGCATCCGATATACAGACTTACGTGACGAATATCACCCCGCCCGGCATCGATCCAACCAAGGTCACAACCACGCCGACATGGACCGCTCCCACGGGGAGTCCGGAGATTTGCACTGCAGCCGTTGCGGGCCTCGGCGGCCCTTACCCAAAGTATCCCGGCTGCACAGTCGAAGTTGAGGTGCAATACAACTTCAACTTTGTCGCTCCAATCATCTCGACTGCCACGATCACAATGTCGAGCACTTCCGAAATGGTGATCGCACATTAGGCGGCGCCTTGTCTCAATCCTTCAGTGAACACGCGGCCGCTGTTCTCTCGTACGCTATGGAGCTCGATCCCGATTTCCAGCCGGCTTATCACGCCGCGACTGCCGCTGTATTCGGTCGAACCGTAGAGGCCCGCGCGCAATGAGCGAAAACAATGTTGTGAATCCGGCGCTTCTCGGCCTGGATAACACGCGAGCGCCGGCTACGCCCATGCAAACAGTGCCGCTCCGGATGGGTGGTATTCCCGTCCGATTGCACTTTTTTATGGCGTGCTGCTGCGCGCTCCTTTTCATTCCATCCGTCGCGATTGTGCCTTGGTACAGCCTGAGCTTAACGGTCGCACTTCTGATGACAGTCTGCGCACTTCCGGGAATGGTATGGCACGAGAAAAAAAATTACGAGCGGCGTGATGCCGCCCTGGTGTTGCCCTGGATTGCCGCGATGTACGTATTCCTGCGGTGCACGGCAACCTTCGCCGGGGGACTGCACTTTCCGCTCAGGGACCGGCTCTTTGCCGGTCTCGATGCGAGATTGGGCGTGAACGTAGGCGCCGTCGTGCTCTGGATGAACGTCCACCTGGTCCTCCGGGCGGTGCTTGATCGAAGTTACGATCTCCTGCCGCTTTTTCTGTTGGTCGCGGCGCTGGCGCCTGCGCTTCTGGGGAAGAAGATAGCGGCAGAGCGCTTTTTGGCTGCGAACGCAATCGCGTTCGTGACGGCGGTTCCCGTCTTCTGCCTGCTCCCGGCGATTGGCCCCTGGGCTGGAATTGGGTTTCCGGCGAGCATTGCTCAGGCCGCTTGCGAGCAGGCAGTTTTCGCTATGCGCGGTGGTGCGCATTCCGCGGTCGCCGGGATCGTCTGCTTGCCGTCATTTCACACGGTCTGGGCAGTGCTTTCCGCGTCAGCGCTGTGGCGCTGGCGATGGTTGCGTGTTCCAGTCACTGTGCTTGCCATCCTGATCGTTGTATCCACTCTCACCACTGGTTGGCACTACGCGTTGGACGTGCTTGCGGGTCTCGTCTGGGCGTTCGGTTCTCTTCAACTGGCCGATCGGCTGATACTCTCTGCAAGCGCGGCGTGGCAGGTATCCGTCCGCAGGCGGTGACGCTTCGAGGCAGCTCCGATTTCGACCGTCTCGAATGGTTCCTATTCACCTGACATTATTGGCTTTAACTCGATACGGACGCAGGTGACGACTGGCTGTCGAAATGCATTGGAACCGTCAAGGGTGGATGCGTCCCCCGCCCTGGGCATGGATTCGCATTCTGCCTAACCCTATCTGACTGAACGCGAGGAGAAAAAAGATGAAGACGATGTTGATGAGGCTGTGGAAGGAAGAGGAAGGACAGGACCTGATCGAGTACGCGCTGCTGGTCTCACTGATTGCGCTGATCGCGGCAACAATATTCCCGACAATCGGTGCCGACCTCCACACCGTATTTGTGAATGCCGACACCTGCCTTACCAGTGGAGCCTGCTGACGAGGGAGAACCGTATCGAGGGCCGGCTGCCGGAATCGCAGTGCTTCTGGCAGCCAGCCAAACTCTGATCTACGCACCGACTCTCACCACTGGTTGGCACTACGCGTTGGACGTGCTTGCGGGTCTCGTCTGGGCGTTCGGTTCTCTTCAACTGTCCGATCGGCTGATACTCTCTGCGTAACCAAACAAGCGCGGCGTGGCAAGTACCCGTCCACAGGCGGTGACGCTTCGAGGCAGCTCCGATTTCGACCGTCTCGAATGGTTCCTATTCACCTGACATTATTGGCTTTAACTCGATACGGACGCAGGTGACGACTGGCTGTCGAAATGCATTGGAACCCTCAAGGGTGGATGCGTCCCCCGCCCTCGGGCATGGATTTCGCATTCTGCCTAACCCTATCTGACTGAACGCGAGGAGAAAAAGATGAAGACGATGTTGAAGAGGCTGTGGAAGGAAGAGGAAGGACAGGACCTAATTGAGTACGCGCTGCTGGTCTCACTGATTGCGCTGATCGCGGCAACAATATTCCCGACAATCGGTGCCGACCTCCACACCGTATTTGTGAACGCCGACACCTGCCTTACCAGTCACGCCTGCTGACGAGGGGGAACCGTATCGAGGGCTGGCTGCCGGAATCACGGTGCTTCTGGCAGCCAGCAACTCTCCGATCTACACACAATGATGAACTCAACCGACACAATTTGGATTGCGACGCTGGCAGTGGTGCTCTACGCCGGATACGCGGACTGGCGGACGCGGCGGATACCGAACTGGCTGACGGTATCGGGATTTTTTCTGGGCATCATTTTGAATTCGATTTTGGGCGGATGGCGCGGTGCGCTCGGGTCGCTGGAAGGCGCGGGGCTGGCGCTGGGGCTTTTGCTTCCGCTGGTGCTGCTGCGCGGATTCGGCGCGGGTGATTGGAAATTGATGGGAGCGGTGGGAGCGTTGATGGGCTGGCGCGGAATGCTGGCGGTATTGATCTGGAGCTGCCTGATTACCGGGGCGGCGGCGCTGGTGCAGATGATTTTGACGCGACGCGCGATCGCGACGATGAAGAATATTTGGGCTCTGTTGAAAGGATTCGTCGTGCTCGGATTCCGCGCGAACCCGGAAGTTTCGCTGGACAATCCGACGCTGGCGAAGCTGCCGTTTGGAACGTGCGTGGCGGTGGGAACGGCGCTGTGCTTTGTAATCGCGCACTGGTAGAGCGCCCCAGCGCGGGCGCGGCAAGGGAGAACTAGATGAATCGGAATCGAATGATTATCGGGCTGTCGCTGTCGCTAATAGTCGCCTTTTTGGCCAGCGTCTACGTATACCGGACGTTCCAGCGGTTAAGTGGGGTGAAGCCGCAAACACTGGCCACGATCGTGGTGGCGGATCAGCCGCTGCAAGTGGGCACGCCGCTCGACCAGCACAACACGCGCACGATTTCCTGGCCGGCGGATGAGCCGCTGGCGGGTTCGTTCCAGCGCCAGGAAGATTGCATCGGTCGCGCGGTGATTACGCCGATGACTCTGAACGAACCGGTGCTCGAGGCCAACCTGGCGCCGAAAGCGGCGGGCGCGGGATTGCCGGCGTCGATCCCGGCGGGAATGCGCGCGGTGTCGGTGGCGGTGAACGACGTGGTGGGCGTGGCGGGATTCGTGATACCGGGAACGATGGTGGACGTGCTGGCGACGGGCCAACTGCCCGGAAAGTCCGAAGGCGCGGACAACAACATCACGCGAACGGTGCTGGAGAACGTGCGCGTGCTGGCGGCCGGGCAACAGATCCAACAGGACCGCGACGGCAAGCCGGTGAAAGTTCCCGTGGTCACGCTGCTGGTCGCTCCGGAAGACGCGGACGTGCTGACGATGGCCAGCACGGAGGGAAAAGTCCAACTGGCGCTGCGCAACACGATCGACACGAAATCGACGAATCCTCCGGCCGTGCTGCAGGCGGCGCTGTTCGCCGGGCCGGCGGTTCCCGCGCCCATACACGGGCGCGTCGCGCGGCCAGCTCCTCCGCCGCCGTACACCGTGGAAGTGCTCAACGGAAGCAAGAAAGAAGAGAAGAACTTCTCCAACTAGAGAAACCATGAAAATCACAATGCACACGCAAAACCGGCAACCAAATTTCGCTCGAGCCCTGGGATTGAAAGGGCTCTTACCGATCGCGGCGCTGGCTCTGGTGAGTTTGACAGCCGCGGCAAACCAGCCCGCCGCGGCAGGCCAGCAACCGGCCGCTGGTGCTCCCGCGCAAGTGACCGCGCAGGACGCGCAGACGGCGGTTCCGGCCGGGCAAGTTCCCGCGCAAACGGCACAACCGGTCGCACCGGCGACCCAGCCTGATCCGGCGCAGAATGCTGCTCCGCAGGAATCGCAGGGGCCGCAGACGCTGCATCTGCTGGTCGGGCATTCGATTCTGATCACGTCGCCAACGCGGGTGAAGAGAGTTTCGATCGCCGATCCGGCGATCGCCGAGGCCATCGTGGTGACGCCCTATCAGGTGCAGCTCAACGGCAAGGCGCCCGGCGGTGTTTCGCTGATCATCTGGGACGAATCCGGGCAGAGCCAAAATTTCGAAGTGTCGGTGGATATCGACATCCTGGGAATCACGCAAAAGGTGCACGAGGTGTTTCCGGGCGAGCCGGTGCAGATCGAAACGTCGGGAAACGTGGTGATGCTGTCCGGAAGAGTATCGTCGCCGGACGTGGCCGACAAGATTTTGCAGGTGGTGCAGGGCGTGACGCCAAAGGTGACGAACCTGATGGAAATTCCCGCGCCGGCCACGGCGCAGATCTCGCTGCAAGTGCGATTCGCGGAAGTGAACCGGGCGGCGATCACGCAGCTCGGCTCGAATATCATTCGAGATTTTGGCAGCAACATGCCGATTTCTACAGGCACGCAGCAATTTTCTCCGCCAGGAATAGGAACGACGCAAACGGTGAGCAGCAGCGGCAGCACCTCTACTACGACAACAGGGACCAATGATTTTCTGCTTTCCAACCTTCTGAATATCGCCATCTTCCGGCCGGACATCAATCTGGCGATCTTCATCGAGGCGCTGCGGGAAGAGAACTTGCTGGAAATCCTGGCGGAGCCGAATCTGCTCACGGAGTCCGGAAAAGAGGCGAGCTTCCTGGCCGGAGGACAGTTCCCGTATCCGGTGCCGCAAAGTTCAGGCACGGCTGGCTATTCGACCATCACCATTCAATTCAAGGAATACGGCGTGCGGCTGAATTTCACGCCCACCCTGATGGCCAACGGCATGATTCATTTGAACGTGGCGCCCGAGGTGAGCTCTCTCGATTTCACGAATGCGCTGCAGCTGAACGGGTTTTTGATTCCCGCGCTGGCTATCGACCGGGTGACATCGGAAATGGATTTGCACGACGGGCAAAGCTTCGCGATCGCCGGATTGCTCGATAACCGCGTAACGAAACAATTCGAGAAGATACCGGGCATCGGCGACATTCCGATCCTGGGCAAGCTCTTCCAAAGTGAGACGCTGAACAAGTCCAAAAACGAGCTCTTGATTATCGTGACGCCGCACATCGTGCATCCGCAGAACGCGAATGAAGCGCCACAGGGGCCGTCGTTCCCGTATCCGTTCTTGCCGGCGACGCCCGGAGCCGGGAAGATTCCTCAAAAGTAAGATGGACCGGCGGGAACGAGTGCGGCAAGAAATGGATTTTAGCAGCAACAGGTAAAGGGCAAATGCTGACGGTCGGGATAGTAAGCAGTGGCGCGGCGAGCTCGGCGCAGCTAGCCGCGGCTGTGCAGCAAACGGGTCTGGTGGAGTCGATCAAGGAATGGACGATGCCCGGCGCGAAACTTCCGGATGCGGCGACCGACATCCCCGATCTGGTCCTGTTGGACTTGTCGCGGGACGCCGAGGCATTTTTCTCGTTTGGCGCGCACTTGCGGCGGATCCATCCGGCCACGCGGCTGATCGTCGTGTGCGCGGAAACGCCGCCAACGCAGACGCTCCTTTTGGAAGCAATGCGCGGCGGCGTCCAGGACTTCCTGCCAAAGCCGGTTCCCGTCGAGACTTTGAAGAGTTTGATGATGCGGCTCGCGGAGGAGCTGGGCGCGGAGGCGCGGCCGTCGCTCGATAAGTTGATCGTGGTGATGGGTTCCAAGGGGGGGGTGGGCACTACGACGGTCGCCGTGAACATCGGCGTGCAGTTGTCGGTGTTTGCACATAAGCGAGTGGCGCTGCTCGATTTCGCCCAGCCGCTGGGAAACGCCCATCTGCTTCTTGATATGCGGCCACAGTTCGGAGTGCGCGACGCCATCGACAACCTGCACCGATTGGACAGCCATCTTTTCGGCGGGTTGCTGACGCCGCACAAAACCGGGCTGCAGGTGCTTGCTGGCGCAACACAGCCGGAAGAATGGCAGAAGATTCCGATACCCGCTCTGCAGCGCATCGTGAATGTTGCCCAAAGCAACTTCGACATGGTTGTCGTGGACATGGGCGCGCAGTTTGGAAGCGAGTGGGTCCCCACGCTCGAAATGGCTCGGATGATTCTGATCGTCGCCGAAGCCAACGTGCCATCGCTGTGGACCCTCCAGCGCCGGCTGGTGGCGCTTAAAGGACTGGGAATCGAAAGCGAACGAGCGAGGATCGTCCTCAATCGTTGGCACAAGGGCGACGAGGAAGTGCTGAAGGGGATACAGAAGGATATCAGCCGGCCGGTGTTCGCCCGCATTCCGAACGACTTTCGAAAAGCCAGCACTTCGATCAATCTGGGTACGCCGCTGCTCGAAAGTCCCCAGAACAATGGCCTGAGCATGCGATATCGGCAGATCGCGGCACAAATCGCCGGAATCGATCCGGGTCCAACTGCAAGAAGGGCCGGCTTCGGCGGACTGTTTTCATTTCCGAGCAAGGGGTGACATAGATGGCTCCTACGAACACCATGATCGGCCGAACCGACTACGGCACGGTAAAAACGGCGATTCACCGCAGGCTGATCCAAAAGCTGAACCTCGACCGCATCACCGAAGCGAACCGCGAGGAAGTCCGGCGCCAGGTGGGATTGATCGTTGAATCGCTGGTTGTGGGCGAATCTACTCCCATGAATTTGCAAGAGCGGGAGCGGCTCGTTCAAGAAGTTTTGGACGAAGTGTTCGGCCTCGGGCCTCTCGAATCGCTATTAGCCGATCCAACCGTGTCGGACATTTTGGTCAACACGTGTAAGCACGTGTACATCGAACGGAAAGGCATGTTGGAAGAGACAACGATCCAGTTCCGGGACGACGCTCACCTTATGACCATCATTGACCGGATCGTTTCGGCGGTCGGCCGCCGCGTGGACGAGTCTTCGCCCATGGTGGATGCCCGGCTGGCCGATGGTTCGCGCGTGAACGCGATTATCCCTCCACTCTCGATCGACGGTCCGGTCCTTTCGATCCGGCGATTTGGTCACAAACGCCTGTCGGCGCAAGAGTTGATCGAAAACCTGACGATGACCCCGTACATGCTGGAGCTGCTGCGGGGCTGCGTGAAGGCGCGGTTGAACGTCTTGATTTCGGGTGGGACTGGCGCCGGGAAAACTACTTTTCTGAATATCTTGTCGTCTTTCATTTCCAATCGCGAACGCGTTGTGACCATCGAAGACGCCGCCGAATTGCTGCTGAATCAGGAACACGTGGTGCGGCTTGAAACCCGCCCCGCCAATATCGAAGGCAAGGGTGCGGTTCACCAGAGACAATTGGTGATCAACGCCCTCCGCATGCGCCCCGACCGAATTATCGTTGGCGAGGTTCGCGGCGAAGAAGCGCTAGACATGCTCCAGGCAATGAACACGGGCCACGACGGCTCCCTCACAACCATTCACGCGAACAGCCCACGCGATGCGCTAAGCCGGCTCGAGACGATGGTGGCAATGTCCAATTTGAACCTGCCCGAAAACGCCATTCGGAGACAGATTGCCTCCGCTATCGACGTGGTCGTACAAGTAAGCCGGTTGAGCGACGGTACCCGCAAAATTGTGAGCGTGGCGGAGATCACCGGGATGGAAGGCGACGTCGTGACGATGCAGGACATTTTTGTGTTTCGCAAGCGCGGGATTCGCGAAAACGGCGAAGTGCTCGGCGATTTCATCCCAACAGGAATTCGTCCGAAGTTCTCCGAGCGCCTGCTGGTGAGTGGAATTCAGCTGCCGATGTCGATGTTCGAATTGCCGAGGTAGCGGCTAAGGCGAAGGGTGCACAGATGGCAGTGTTGATTGCGCTGGTGACATTCGTGGTAGCGGCGGTTGTTTGTCTGTTCGTCGTGCTCTCTTTCGGCGGCAGCAGCAATCAAGAAGTAATTCAGCGGCGGATGGAAGCGGTACAAAGAGCCGAACGCCGCGGCAGCGTCGAACTGGGAGTGCAGCTGGTGCGCGACGAAACGATGAGCGGCGTGCCGGCGCTGAACCGCGTCCTGATGAAGTGGTCGTGGTCCTCACGGTTCAAGGAATTTGTGGCTCAGGCCGGGATTCAGACGCGGCCGGGGAAAATCATCCTGACCTCGGGCGTGCTGGCCTTGGTGGCGTACGTGTTGGTCAATGCCGCGCATCTTGCTTTTCCGCTGCCGCTGGCCGCCGCCGTGATTGCAGGCGCTGCGCCGCTGGCGTATGTAGCCATCAAGCGACGCAAGCGGTTGCGCCGGTTTGAGGAGAATTTCCCCGAGGCGCTCGATCTGCTAAACCGAGCCGTCCGCGCCGGACACGCGTTCACGACCGGCCTGGGAATGATCGCGAGTGAGGCGTCGGAGCCTCTCGCGGGAGAATTCCGGACTACGTTTGAGGAGCAAAACTTCGGGCTGCCGCTGCGCGACGCTCTGCAAAATCTTGCGGAGCGAGTTCCCTTAATCGACGTGCGCTTCTTCGTCACGGCTTTGATGATCCAGAAGGAAACCGGCGGGAATCTGTCGGAAATCCTGGACAATCTGGCTCACGTTATTCGCGACCGGTTCCGAATCTACCGGGATGTTCGCACGAAATCGGCCCATGGCAGATTAACGGCAGGCATCTTGATCGCATTGCCTCCGTTGATGGTCCTCGCCCTGGGAATCGTAAACCCGCATTACATGACGACTCTGTATGAGGATCAGATCGGGCCTCCCATTTTGTGGGGAGCAGCCATCTGGCAAGTGATCGGGGCGCTTTTGCTCTGGAAGATTGTCAGCATCGAAGTCTGACGGTTGGCGGAGGCAACGAAAATGGACTGGACAATCGCAACCGTTACCTTTATAGCGACGGCCGCGGTGCTGGGCGCGCTGGTGTTTGCATTTATCCCCGGAGAACTGGGAATCGCAGGACGCCTGTCGCGCTTTCTGAACGTGACGGCGCCAGTGCGCGAAGCGGAGTTCGCGGAAAAGCAGAGAGAGCGGGTACGCGAGACGCTTGCGTCGGTTGGGAAAATCATTGCGCCGAAAACCCCCTCATCGCGTTCGCAACTCATGATGCTGCGCGCAGGATTTCGCAGGCCTGATGCGATTCTCGCAATCAACGGAGTGAAAGTTCTGCTGCCGCTTGCTTTGATGGTGATCGCAGTCATCAGCGGGCTGTACCGATGGAACCCGGTGCTGGTTTTGGCGCTGGCCGCGCTGATCGGTTACCTGATTCCCGAGAGTTGGCTCATCTGGCGGATTCGCGCCCGGCAACATCGTTTGCGCCTGGCTATTCCGGACGGACTCGACCTGCTGGTGATCTGCGTGGAAGCGGGACTCGGCCTGGACCACGCGTTGCTTCGCGTGTCGCAGGAATTGGAGATCACCCATCCCGAACTGAGCCAAGAACTGCAGCTTGTGAATGCGGAGATGAGGTTGGGCAAAACCCGGGTAGATGCGCTGCGCGAACTGGCCCGCCGCACGGGGCTGGACGATATCAAGTCGCTGGTCGCGATGCTGGTGCAGACGGAGCGGTTTGGAACCAGCATTGCTCAGTCGTTGCGGGTTTATTCCGACGATCTTCGCTTGAAGAGGCGCCAGCGGGCCGAAGAAGCGGCGGCGAAGATCAGCGTGAAGATGGTTCCTGTGCTGGTTTTCTTCATCTTTCCCGCACTCATGGTCGTGATTCTGGGGCCCGCAGCCGTCACGATCATGCGGCAGTTCTTGAAGATTCGGTAACCTGGTGTACGGCGTTTTCCCGGGGGAACAGCAGTGCAGTGAATATCAATCAACGAAGAAGAGGAGCACGAAAATGGATGTGACTATGATTCGAATCGTGGCAGGCGCTCTCGCCGTTGTGATTTTGCTCGTGATTATCTGGCGGCGCAAGCGCAAAGCGGTGGAGTAGCTTTTGACCACTACGGTAGGAGCCAATTTCGACACGAAAGGCTGAGGGAACAGCATGTCCGATAACGGTCATACCGGCCACGTCTACGTGTACAACAAAACTCGGGAGACGTTCGTCGCGACACAGGCCCAAGTCGCCGATTCCTATTTCACGCGCCTTGTGGGATTGCTCGGAAAGACCGGCCGATGGGCACAGTCAGGCAGGGGACTCTGGATTATTCCCTCTCGCGGCGTCCACACTATCGGTATGCTGTTCCCAATCGACCTGATTTTCCTCAGCAAGGACAAGCAAGTCGTGCACGTCGAAGAACACGTCCGGCCGTTCCGCATCTCGAAGGTGTCGCTAAGAGCGATGAGTGTGCTCGAGCTGCCGATTCATAGCATCTACCACTCGCACACCCAGGTAGGCGACAATCTCGAGATCGCCCGGTTGAAAAAGGAACCGTCTCAGAGCGGCCCGCGCCGGACGCAGCCGACAGAGATCTCGTCGACGTAAGCGCGGTCGCGCACCTCCCCGAAAATTTCGAGCGCACGCCGATACGCGAGAAGCGTCGTCCGTTGCTTGTGGAGGGCCGCAAGGTACGAATGGATCGCATTGTCGACTCTCATCCGTGGTGGCAAGGCACCTGATCCTTCGACGATCGCGAGTTCCCGCGCGGCCGCGATAAGTTCGATGTCCCGTGTGTTCGCGTCCGCGACCGCCATCACGGAGTCCTTGCCAACAGATTCGTACACTCGCTTTCGTAGCCGAGGCGAATAGTATCGGAGGTAGTACATATACTCGCCCGCGATCTCCTGCGACATTCCTTTCGCGCGTCGCGGCACGAGGTACCGCTTGTTGTCCGACCACATTGCCGGCTTCATTACCCACTTGCCGCAGCGATTGAACCGAATCATGATTCGTACTTTTTGCAGAAACGCCATTTTCCTGACCTTTACTTCAATACTGAGTTCCGTAGCTTTTGCAGGTAACAGTCGGGCGGTAACAAATGGGGCAAGTCTTTTAGAATCAAGATGTGGTGCGGAAGAAGGGACTCGAACCCCTACGGCCTTTCGGCCACCAGCTCCTAAGGCTGGCGCGTCTGCCAATTCCGCCACTTCCGCGCGGAGCGCCAGTATACCATCGGCGGTGCCCCGCACGGCCCCGTCCGGCAATGTCGCGTATGTAGAGTTTTTGCAACTTGACGCGAGCGCCACCCGCACGGGCCTTCAGCGCCCCTATACCTTGATTGGGCTGTCAACGCAAAGTAGAAATGTCCGGTTTTGTGCCAGATAGAAATGTCCGCTTCCATGGTTTACGCCAAGGATGATCGGGAGGCGGGCTGTAGTGGGTTTTGATTTGGGTTGGGGGTTTTGGTTTGCGATCCGCAAGTTCTGGAGGCCGTAGGCCGGAAGGACTTGCGGATCGCAGCGCTTCCGGACAAGGGCGCAGCGGCAGGTAATGGCCGCGGAAGCGCAGCCAGTGCGTGCCGTCGAGCCGCTTTTCGATTTCGGCGCGAGCGCCGCGCAGTCCGACGCAGACCTCTTCGCGCCGCAGGCCCCATCGCTGGCCTTTCCAGACCACCGTGTGATCGGAGCCCACCGTCCGCTCGACGCGCACGCTGAGGATCTGTTCCAAGCGATGCTCGCGCTCCAGTCGCCGGTGAGCGTCACGGCCTTGCGCCGCCCGGACCGTGAAGCGCTTTTCCCAGAAGGGCCAGAAGGTGATTTCCAGGAAGCGATTGGCCCCTTCCAGCGTATCGATTCCCGCCAGACGCATTTCTTTCACCAGCCGGTCTTGCAGCGTGCCGAACAGCCGCTCGACGCGTCCCTTGGCCTGCGGCGAATGGGCCGCGATCCACTCGATGTCCAGTTCCGCCAGCGCGCGGCCGAACTGCGTGCGCGCGGGGGTGTCCTGCAACTGCTCGTGCCGCTGTGTGCTCCGCGTGGTCACAAACAGGCTGTTTTTGTCGGTGTACAGCGCCAGCGGCCTCCCGTATCGCTCCAGCCAGCCGCGCAGCGTGCGCAGATTTTCCTCGGTCGAATCGTGCTTCACTAGGCGGCCCCGCACCCTGCTGGTGGCATCGTCGATCATCGCAATCAGATGGCACGCCGGACCGCGCTCCTCCAGCCAGCGGAATGGAGAGCTGTCCATCATCACCAACTCGCCGAACGAGGAACGCCGTGGCCGCCACACGTGCACCGGCTTCCCTCTCCGGCGGCGTGTCTGCCACAGTTCGGCGGCGCTCATCCAACTGCGCAGCGTTTCGCGGCTCACCACGATCCCTTGGCGCGCTAGATGTTCGGCCGCCAGCGTAGGAGCGAAACCGGCATACCGTGCCCGGCCCAGCTCTCGCACCACGCGCTGCCGGACTGCCTCGGAAATCTTTCGATTCGAACGACAGCCTCGCAACCGATGCACGATCCCCCGATCTCCTTCGCTGCGCAGCCGCTCTTGCAAACGACGCACGTGACGATCGGTCAGCCGTAGCCGCCGGGCTGCTTCGACCTGCTTCAGATGCCCTTCTTCCACTTGTTGCAGCACCTTCAACCGCTCCCGTTCTCTCGCGCTCAACTCGATCCGCTCCGTTTCCATCCCGCCTCCCGCTTGGGATGAAACCGGACATTTCTACTTTGCACAAACCGGACATTCTCATTTTGCGGCGACATATACCTTGATTGGGCTTGCCCGCGTAATTCGCTTCTGGTAGGCTCCGCCGCAACGGGGAAGTCCCAGGAGGCACCATGGCACATTGCACGAAGTGTGGCGCGGCCGTAGCGGATAATGCAGCGTTTTGCGGTTCTTGTGGTGCATCTCAGTCGGCCGCCCCAAGCGCGGCTCCCGCGCCTTCAACGGCTCCGGCGCCTTCTGCAGCGCCTGCCCAATCGCAGATGGCTGAGAACGTCGCTGGTTTCCTTTGCTACATCCTCGGATGGATCACAGGGCTCATCTTCTATTTCATCGATAAGCGTCCCTATGTGCGTTTTCACGCGGCGCAATCGATCGTGACGTTCGGCGCCTTGCACATCATCTACATCGTTCTCGGCATGTTTCTCGGCTTCAGTCTTTTTGCCGGAGGCTGGACGGGATTCTCGTTCGGTTGGGCGCTGTACGGACTGCTTGATCTGGCCGCTTTCGTCCTCTGGATACTCCTCATGATCAAGGCGTATCAGGGCGAGCGATTCCGCGTGCCGATTGCCGCCGACATCGCTGAAAAGATTTTCGGCAAAGCCTGAGATTTAAGTGTAGCGCTGCGTTCTTGAGCGCGGCATCTTCGCCTCGGCTATGCGCCGATACGCGGCCTCAGCTCATCGTCCGACGATCTCCTGCCACGCGAGCATTTCGTGTCATGTGTGTTCCGTGAGCCGCCTCCAAGCCCCGCCCTTGCCTTCAGCACTCCCTCAGCGTAGGATGAAGTTTCGGTGGTTGCCGCAAAAGCCCTCCTGCAGTGTTTAACGTGTAGAAGTGAGAGCAGGGCCGATGTGATTCGTGTGGTTGCGGGGTGCGGGAAGTGGTGGAAAAGGTTCGGACGAAGGCGATCGCGGTAGTCGGCGCCCAGTGGGGCGACGAAGGCAAGGGGAAGGTCGTCGACTATCTCGCCTCTTCCTTCGATTACACGGCCCGCTACGCGGGAGGCCACAATGCCGGCCACACGGTCATCTTCAATAGCCATCGCCACGTCCTGCAGCTTGTTCCCAGCGGCATTTTGCGCCCGGAGAAAAAGGCCGTCATCGGTCCCGGCACCGTGGTCGATCCGGCGGCGCTCGTAGCCGAACTGGAAAATCTGAAGAAATCGGGCGTGGACGTCCGCGGGCGCCTCTTCCTCAGCAATCGCGCGCACCTGATCTTCCCCTATCATCGCGAAATGGACAAAGCCGCCGAATCGGCGCGCGGTGCCGCCAAAATCGGCACCACTTCGCGCGGCATCGGCCCGGCCTACGAAGACAAAATGGCGCGCCGCGGCATTCGCGTCTGCGACCTGCTCGAGCCGGACTGCTTTCGCCAGAAACTCGAGCGCGTGATCGCGGAAAAAGATGCAATTAGCCGCGCGGCTTACGGACATCCGCTCGAAACCGCCGGCCTTGCCGACGAATATCTCGAGGTCGCCGCCCACATCCGCGGGCTCGTCACCGACACGACCGTGCTGCTCAATGACGCGCTCGATCGCGGCGAATCCGTGCTCTTCGAGGGCGCACAGGGCACGATGCTCGATATCGACCACGGAACGTATCCGTACGTCACTTCGTCAAACGCGATTTCCGGCGGCGCCTGCACGGGCCTCGGCGTCGGTCCCACACGCATCGCGGGGGTTGTCGGCGTGACGAAGGCTTACACCACGCGCGTCGGCAGCGGCCCATTTCCCACGGAGATGCCCGACCTCGACGCGGCAGCCGTTCGCGCGCGCGGCAATGAATTCGGTGCCGTCACGGGACGCCCGCGGCGCTGCGGCTGGCTCGATCTTGTGGTCCTGCGCTACGCGAAAATGCTCAGCGGAATCGATTCGCTCGTCGTGACGAAGCTCGACGTCTTCGACGCGCAGCCGGAAATCAAAGTCTGCACCGGCTATCGCTACAAGGGAAAGCCGATGGCGGAGATGCCGCCGGATGTCGAGACGCTCGCGCAAATCGAGCCCGAATATCGCACGCTGCCCGGCTGGCAGAAGCCGACGCCCGGCATCCGCGAAGTCCGCGAACTCCCCATCGCCGCGCGCGACTATCTGAATTTCATCTCCGACGAGCTCGAAATCGAAATCGGAATGATTTCCACCGGACCCGAGCGCGACGCCACGATCGTCCCGCGAGGCACGAAACTCGCCTCGTGGCTCTAGTCGGCCATGATCTCTTTCGAAACGGCGCGCGACAAGGTGATCCAAGTGCTCACCAAGCGTGCGGACGCCGCCGGCGCCCACGTTGTCGCAACCGAGACAGTCGATCTCACTAGCGAGCCCTCCCGGGCCCTCGGCCGCATCCTCCAGCAGGACATCGTCGCCGATCGCAACTACCCCCCATTCAATCGCTCGATCCGCGACGGATTCGCCATTCGCGCCGCCGACGCGGCCGAGCCCGGTGCGCGACTCAAGCTGATCGGCGAGAGCCGCGCGGGCTTCGCATTCGATGGCACTGTCGGAGCGGGCGAATGCGTGTACATCTTCACGGGCGCTGCGGTGCCTCGCGGCGCGAATGCCGTCGTGATGCAGGAGCACACGCGCGGGGATGGCGACTTCGTCGTGATCCAGAATGCCGTTCACCCGGGGCTGCACTATGTTTTGGCGGGTGCGGAGGCGCGCGTCGGCGAAGTGATGGTGCCGCGCGGCACGCGGCTCAGCTACGCCGAACTCGCTATGGCGGCCGAGGTCGGTCAGGCGAAGCTCGAAGTCACGCGCAAGCCGCGCGCCGCGATCATTTCGACAGGAGATGAGCTCGTCACGCTCGGCGAACCTGTCGGCCCCTTCCAGATTCGCAACAGCAATAGCATATCTCTCGCCGCGCAGGTGACGCTCGCAGAAGGCGAACCCGTCGTATCGGGCAAGGTGCCAGACGATGTCGGGCACCTCCGCACAGAGATTGAAAAAGCTCTCGATTCCTCCGACATCCTCGTCCTGAGCGGCGGCGTCTCCGTCGGCAAGTACGATCTTGTCGAGCAGGTGCTGCACGATCTCGGCACGGAAATCTTCTTCGATGCCGTCGCGATTCGCCCCGGCAAACCTGCGGTCTTCGGGATGTGCCGCAACAAGCCCGTTTTCGGGCTCCCCGGGAATCCCGTTTCGACGATGGTGACGTTCGAGCTTTTCGTGGTGCCCGCGATCGAAATTCTCAGCGGCTCGCGCCAGCCCCGCCATCTCCCGTTTTTCCGCGCGCGGTTGAAGCATCCGGTGAACGAAAAGGGAATCGTCGCGCATTTTCTTCCCGCGCGCGTCAGCTTGCTCGATGAAACGCCCGAGGAGCCGGCGCTTCCCGTCGTCGAGACGTTGTTGTGGGAGGGCTCCGGTGATATCGGCGCGGTCGTGCGCGGCAATTGTTTCCTCGTCGTGCGCGAAACGCGGCTCACGCTCGAGGCAGGCGAGTGGGTCGACGTCATGCCCCGCCGCGGCAAATTCTAAGCTTAGGCCGGGGCATCCGAGCCTGTAACGCATTTGCTCCCTGGTGAGTCCAATAGATCAGCAAGCGATGTATAGGAGGATGGTATGAAAAAACTCATAGGCATTCTTACAGTTTTACTCTTTGCCATCGCGCTCCCAGGTTTCGCTCAACAGAAATCACAACATGGTGGCAATAGCAGGCCCGAGGTCGGCGGCGGCCACATTCCCTCTCGCGGTCCGGCGCCGTCCAAGGGGCAGCCTAAAGCTGCTCCGCAAGAAAGCCATCCGAGTAACGCTCGCGAAGGTCATCCGAATAACGCCCCGCCGCCGAAACAGGAGCAGCAACGCAACTATAGCGAGAAGGCGGGACACCCCAACGCTCCTCACGTCGATGTGAAAACCGACCACTGGGTCGGCCACGACACGGGCCGCGACGATCCTCACTATCATCTCGATCATCCGTGGGAGCATGGCCGTTTCACGGGTGAAGTCGGTCGCAGCCACGTCTGGCATCTCGAGGGTGGAGGTCCGGGCCGCTTCTGGTTTGGCGGCTACTACTTCAGCGTCGCGCCATACGATGTCGACTTCTGCAACGGCTGGCTGTGGGATTCCGACGACATCGTCATCTACGCCGATCCCGACCACGACGGCTGGTATCTGGCTTACAACGTCCGGCTCGGCACTTACGTGCACGTGATGTTCCTCGGCTCCTAAGCGAGCCGGCGTCTAATGTTCTCGGCGGCCGTCCGATTCCGCAGGCAGTTCGCGGGAGAGGGCGGCCGCCGCCGTTTTTTGGGAGTACAATTCGCGCGTAAGTTTTCGAAGGGGGGAACCATGCGCAACTTCTTCGTTTTGCGGCGTTTTTGGCTCAGTCTGGCGGTTTTGGTGACGCTGGCGCTCACTTCGGCGCGCGCCGTCGATCTCGATTCGACGGCCGTCGGCTACCAGCAGGCGGATCAAATCAAGTGGACCGGCAATCCGAAGGTGGCGGAAACGGCCGTGCTGCACGGGAATCCGATGCAGCCCGGTCTTTACATCGAGCTGGTGAAGTGGCACGCGCACAACTTTAGCCATCCTCACTTCCATCCCAACGACCGTTACATCACGGTTCTCTCGGGCACGTGGTGGGTCGGCACCGGGACGAAATTCGATCCGGACAAGACTGTCGCGATGCCTCCCGGCAGTTACGTCACGGATTTTGCGAAGGGAATCCACTACGATGGCGCGAAGGACGGAGACGCCGTGATCGAAATCGTCGGCGAAGGACCCGCGACCATGACGCCCGCCGAAGTGAAATAGTCCCAGAGCGAGGAATTTCGGAATCGGGCGTTGCACTATTTTGGTGCAATATTTTCTGCTGTAAGTGGGGGATCAATGATCCCCCTGTCGGGGGCTTATACGGTCGAATAAGACCCCTAAAATCCACTTTTGCCAGTTTCTTGCCTTTTATCGGCTCCCTGGACCAAAGGCGAACGGTAGGCGAATGATTCCGCGGATTGAAATTGGGGGCGCTATTGAGCGATTGAGTCCAATAGCCAAAGCGCCAGGTCTAGTGCGCAAATTAGGATGAGATGAAAGCGAGATTTGCCCCGCGCCGCTATTCCAGACGCTATTATTCCTAGCACAGCTGTCAGCATCCTGATCCCAATGCAAAATATCTCAAGTGGATGATAGAAGGGATAGCCGCCCGTCAATGCAGCGTGAACGAACAGGAACTCGACGATGGTCGTAGAAATTGTCGCGCAAAAAAGGCCAGCGAAGCGCAGAGCCGCTTTTGAGTTGGCTCTTTGAGCGTCACGATTCCGTCGTGTACCTCGAGCTGCTCGATCGGCGCGCCGAGGTGCTGCACGGCAAGGTGCAAGAGCAGGAATCACGCGGTCGCAGCGACATTTCGCAGTGGCTTGGCGCCGAGCATGATGGAAGTGCTCCCGCCGACGCCGCCCTGGTCCGTGGTCGTCGATGTGTCACCCATTACGAAGCGGACATGATCTGGCGCAACATCCAACTCCTCGGCCACGATTTGCGCGAAGCCCGTCTCGACGCCCATTCCGATTTCAACTTTCCCTGTGAACACGCGAATCGCTCCGTCCTTTTCGATTCGCAGCCACGCGTCAAGCTGGTCGGGAGAAGGAGTCTTCATCGCATCATCGGATGATGCTGCGAGCAGCCGGGGGAGAACGGTCGCGTCGGCCAGACTGAATCCGATCAGCAGGCCTCCCGCATCGCGGACGAAGTCTCTTCGCGATAAAACGGTTTTGGCGGGCATCGCTTTACGCACTCCGCTTCGTCGCACGGGCCGCTTTGCGCACCGCGCTAAAAATACCCACGTGGCTGCCACACCGGCAAACCAAACTTTCAAATGCTCGTCGCATCTCGGCTTCTGTCGGATGAGGGTTCTTGTGCAGCAGCGCCTTGGCCGTCAGTACCCAGCCATTCAGGCAGTAGCCACACTGAAAAGCCTGTTCGTCGATGAACGCCTCCTGGACCGGATGAGGATTTTCGGGAGACCCGAGACCTTCGAGCGTGACGATTTCTTTCCCGGCCGCACGCGAAACCGCCAAGAGGCACGAACGCACCGCACGGTTATCGATCAGCACGGTGCATGCGCCGCATTGCCCCAGGCCGCAACCGAACCTAGGATTATTCATGGCGAGATCATCGCGAAGGACGTAGAGAAGAGGGCAGTCGGCTTCCACATCGACAATGTACGCCTTGCCGTTCACCCTGAGTGATGAATCGCTGCTGGATGCTGAGCACCCGA
>CAVUDN010000043.1:0-13466 GCA_963740095.1 uncultured Acidobacteriota bacterium | reverse complement strand
GCAGCGCGTACTCGATCAGGTCCTGTCCTTCCTCTTCCTTCCACAGCCTCATCAACATCGTCTTCATCTTTTTTCTCCTCGCGTTCAGTCAGATAGGGTTAGGCAGAATGCGAATCCATGCCCAGGGCGGGGGACGCATCCACCCTTGACGGTTCCAATGCATTTCGACAGCCAGTCGTCACCTGCGTCCGTATCGAGTTAAAGCCAATAATGTCAGGTGAATAGGAACCATTCGAGACGGTCGAAATCGGAGCTGCCTCTAAGCGTCACCGCCTGCGGACGGATACCTGCCACGCCGCGCTTGTTTTTCCAGAGAGTATCAGCCGATCGGCCAGTTAAAGAGAACCGAACGCCCAGACGAGACCCGCAAGCACGTCCAACGCGTAGTGCCAACCAGTGGTGAGAGTGGATACAACGATCAGGATGGCAAGCACAGTGACTGGAACACGCAACCATCGCCAGCGCCACAGCGCTGACGCGGAAAGCACTGCCCAGACCGTGTGAAATGACGGCAAGCAGACGATCCCGGCGACCGCGGAATGCGCACCACCGCGCATAGCGAAAACTGCCTGCTCGCAAGCGGCCTGAGCAATGCTCGCCGGAAACCCAATTCCAGCCCAGGGGCCAATCGCCGGGAGCAGGCAGAAGACGGGAACCGCCGTCACGAACGCGATTGCGTTCGCAGCCAAAAAGCGCTCTGCCGCTATCTTCTTCCCCAGAAGCGCAGGCGCCAGCGCCGCGACCAACAGAAAAAGCGGCAGGAGATCGTAACTTCGATCAAGCACCGCCCGGAGGACCAGGTGGACGTTCATCCAGAGCACGACGGCGCCTACGTTCACGCCCAATCTCGCATCGAGACCGGCAAAGAGCCGGTCCCTGAGCGGAAAGTGCAGTCCCCCGGCGAAGGTTGCCGTGCACCGCAGGAATACGTACATCGCGGCAATCCAGGGCAACACCAGGGCGGCATCACGCCGCTCGTAATTTTTTTTCTCGTGCCATACCATTCCCGGAAGTGCGCAGACTGTCATCAGAAGTGCGACCGTTAAGCTCAGGCTGTACCAAGGCACAATCGCGACGGATGGAATGAAAAGGAGCGCGCAACAGCACGCCATAAAAAAGTGCAATCGGACGGGAATACCACCCATCCGGAGCGGCACTGTTTGCATGGGCGTAGCCGGCGCTCGCGTGTTATCCAGGCCGAGAAGCGCCGGATTCACAACATTGTTTTCGCTCATTGCGCGCGGGCCTCTACGGTTCGACCGAATACAGCGGCAGTCGCGGCGTGATAAGCCGGCTGGAAATCGGGATCGAGCTCCATAGCGTACGAGAGAACAGCGGCCGCGTGTTCACTGAAGGATTGAGACAAGGCGCCGCCTAATGTGCGATCACCATTTCGGAAGTGCTCGACATTGTGATCGTGGCAGTCGAGATGATTGGAGCGACAAAGTTGAAGTTGTATTGCACCTCAACTTCGACTGTGCAGCCGGGATACTTTGGGTAAGGGCCGCCGAGGCCCGCAACGGCTGCAGTGCAAATCTCCGGACTCCCCGTGGGAGCGGTCCATGTCGGCGTGGTTGTGACCTTGGTTGGATCGATGCCGGGCGGGGTGATATTCGTCACGTAAGTCTGTATATCGGATGCCGACGCCACGCCGTTGTTCATTGGAGCCGTGCCGTTGCAACTGTGATCGTCGGTGCAGGTCTCGCCATTTACGGCGGCCCAGCGCGTGGCCTGCCGCGCGGCGCTCGATACGAAGTGGTACGCATACAGGGCACGGGCGAAGTCAAGGACGCCAAACATCATCAGCAAGAAAAAGATGAGCGTGAGAGCGAATTCGATCAGCGTGCTTCCTTTTTCTCCGCGGCGGCGGAGCTTCAGGCCTTTGCAACCTGGATTGTTGCGCCCGTTCATTCTTCCGCCACTCGCAGTGTCGCGGTCCGGCTAATGGCGATCGATTTCGGAATGCCGGGCCAGTCGAATAGCGCGCTGTACGTCCCCGAAGCCGTCACCGAAACCATTACCACCCAGTGCCCCGTGGCGCACTTTCCCGCATTCACGTTTGCTGAGGTCGTACAGCCGGCCGCCGTGATGGTTCCCCCGCTATCGCATCCGCACGACGTTGAAGACGAGACCGCCAAGGTGCTTACGTTCTCCCCGTTATTCTGAAAATCGTTATCGGCGGCGGCCGCGATGCCGGTGGTGTCAACGGATTGGGGCAAGCCCTGCGCGCCGTATGCTGCGCCCGCGCGCGCCGCGTTCCCCACCAATATGGCGATGTAGGCATAGCGGCCCATGTCAATCACGCCCAGCACCATCGCCAGCAGCAGGGGTGTGAGCAACGCTACTTCGAGCAGAGTCTGTCCCGATTGCGACCGGATGCGGTTGCCTCCGGCGCACAATTTCGAGTTTGTAACCTTTGCCGTCATACGTTCACTCCACAAGAGTGGCGACCGTGATGATGTTCGTCACACCCGGAGGCAAACCACCTGCTCCTTCGAGCGTAACGGTGGGGTTGCCGCTCAGCTGAAGGGAGTCCGTAATCACCATCGCAACGTCGAGGCTCTGGTTGTGTCCGAAAAACGTGAGTTGGTCGCTCGGAAAATACAAAACGCCATTAAAGAAGCTGCCAGTATTCCCGCCAAGCTCCGGTCCCGTAGTGTTGGTATCATTGGGATCCTGGTACATGAGAATCCCATCGTATTCCGAGGGACACGACGCGCAGTTCGTTGGACTCGGCGCGGTGAGTTCGAGCGTGTCGTTTCCTTCGCAGTTTATGGTGGCCGAGTTTGCGAAATAGAACATTACGCCGGTTCCAACGATGGTCGGAGTTCCGTTGCACGAAAAGCCCCCGCTCCCGTCAATAACGTAGACGCCGGGATTAAACGTGACTGTGCCGTTTCCCGCGAGCGAGATCGAACTGTAGGTGCCGGGATTGAAGGTCGCATTACCGTTCGAGCTCAATGAGCCGCCGCCCGTGCAAGGGTTGCACGGCGGGGTCAAGCCGGCCAGCGGATTGGGCCCGGCAGGCATGTTGATCGTCGGGCAAGAGTCGGGCGTCGCTTCACAGGTTACTGAGCCGCCCGGCCCGCTTTTTTGCCAATCACCCGAGGTGCCAAAGGTCTCCGCTGTAACGGTAAGCGCATTGCCCTTCGTGTTGAAGTTGCCGTTATCGACAATTCCGCAGCTTGGCGCGTTTAGGGTCGCGCTTCCGTTGATGTTAACCCCCTCGATGCTGCTGCTCGGTGGCCCGAGCGTGTACAAGCATCCTCCAGTGGAAGTCGAGCCACTCAGGTCTGTCGCCACAGCGCGCGCCGTGACAGTTTCCTGGGTGATTCCGACGACCCTCATGAAGTAGGTCGGCTGAACCGAAGCAACCAGGGCCTCTACATAGTTCGCGTCGCCACTGTGGGGACCCGATTGCGGACCATTGTTGATTTGCACGCACACCGTGCCAACCGGCGCACCAGAACCGCAATTCGCGACTTCGCCGCCACCGGTATCGGTAAATCCATCCAGGGCAGAGGCATCCTGTGCTCCAGCCACGACGCCCCCATGGCCGAGGTTGTTCGCGCCTGCGAGCGCAGCAGCGTCTGCCGCGGTTTGCTGGACGCGTTTGTCGTAGCGCAGAATGCCCATGTCGATTCCGAATCCCATGAATCCCAGCAGGACTACCAGCGCCAAGGCCAGGAGGATAATCGATTGGCCCGCTTCTTTGTTGCGCCGCACTGCGATCGAATTTGAGGGTGTCATCATTCTGTTACACCTCGCCGGTTTCGCCCGCTCGCTCCCCTAATGTCTGCACACAGCATTCCAAATGTTCCGTCGCGGCAGAGTCCTCATGTAGCGGCGCCCTTCGAGGCGGCAGAATCACGGGCACCGCGTGGTTCTATACTTCCTAGTCGGGCAGCCGCAGCATCGCGCTTCCTGCGACGCTCTTCGCCAGCCGTGGCACCAGCCTTTCCGGCAGCAGCCTCAGAATCGACGCCATCATTGAAGCATGCGGGTATTGCACCGTCGCTCGCGTGTACGGAACGATCGTTCCATTCCGCTGAATTTCAACCACGGTCATATCCACCTTCAAACAAACTGCGCCGTCGCTCGTGTCGCAGAAATTCGCTGCCCGATCACCAGCCACGCCTGGATCGCACGAGAACGCCCATACCAGCACTCCGGAGAAACTCGACTTTTGAGGATCGATGCAGGAGGCTTGGCTATAGCCCGCGCCGATCAGATAACTTTTCGCCGCCGCTGCGGCCGATTCGATCGAGCACGGCGTGCCGCCGCAGTTCCTTGCGCTCAGGGGCGTTGAAACCGTCACCTTCGCCGCGGCGCGCGCCGCGGCCGATAAAACCAACTTCGTTTTCCACGCCAAGGCCGAGTCGATCAGCCCCACGACCACGACCGCCGCGGCAACTACCAGCACCAGCAACCGCGCGGCTCGCGCCCAGACCGCTTCCGAAGTCTGCCGAGCACGCGTCGTCGCGTGAGCGCTCCCGCGAGCCGCTTGGGCTTCTCGCGCGAATGTCACCGCGACATTGCCATCACCGTGCGTCATCGAATAGGCCGTCTGGTGCGCTTACATCACACGCGTCACAGGAGGCAGTCCTGCCGTTGGACGAACCGGTTGCTCCGGCGTCGCTGCCGCAACGGTGTTTTCTTCCGCCTGCTGAATTCCAAGCTGGTTGATCAGCCGGTGCAAGTATCCCCGGGCCACGCCAAGTGACCGCGCGCTTTCCGCTTTTCGCCATCCGCACTCGCGCAACGTCCGCAGGATCAAGCGGCGCTTGAAATCGCGCACCTCTTTCTCATACGAGCCGCTCAACAGCTGCGATTCGCAGGCCCCCCGCACCGCGACCGGCAATTGGTGAGGCTCGATGGCTGGACCTTCGGCGAGCACGACGGCGCGCTGAATTGCGTTGTGCAGTTCGCGCACGTTACCCGGCCACGCGTGGTCCTCGAGAGCCTGCATGGCGGATCGAGAGAATCGTTTCGCTTTTTTGCGGAACTGCTCAGCCGAGGTTTCCAGAAAATGCTGTGCCAGCAACGGAATGTCGTCGCGCCGCTCGCGCAGAGGCGGCAGATGCATCTGCACCACGTTCAGGCGGTAGTACAGGTCCTCGCGAAATTTTCCTTCCTGCACCAGTTCCGCGAGATTCCGATTCGTTGCGCAGATCAGGCGAATGTTGACGTTGACCGTATTGTTTCCACCGAGCCGCTCGAAACTGCGCTCTTGCAAAACGCGTAGCAGCTTGGGCTGCAGCCCGAGCGCCAGATCGCCGACTTCGTCGAGGAACAGCGTGGATTGATCCGCCACTTCGATCCGCCCTCGGCGCAGAGCGAAGGCTCCGGTGAACGCGCCCTTCTCATGACCGAACAGTTCGTCCTCGATCAGACTTTCAGGCAAGTTCGCGCAGGAAAACGCCACCAGCGGGCGCGCCTGCCGTCTGCTCAGATGGTGAATCGCGCGCGCCAGCAGTTCTTTTCCGGTGCCAGTCTCGCCGGTGATTAATACGTTTACGTCGCACGGGCCAATCTTTTGAGCGAGGCCAAACAACTCTTGCATGGCGGGAGATGTGCCCAACAGGTCGTGTAGTCTTCCCGAGCCGCGCGCGCCTGCCTTGAGCCGCTCGACTTCTTGTATGGCGCGCTGGAAGCGGTGCGCGCGGAGCAGGACCAAACGCAGTTCGACCATGTTGGGCGGATTTGCGACGGTGTCGTACACGCCGCGCTCAATCGCCCGAAAAACAGTGCGATTTTGCCCTTCGTCGCAAAGGGCGATGATGGGCGGGGCTGATGAAGTTGACCGAATTGCCTCAATTAACTGGAGCCGCGACTCGAAATCTGCCTCGCTGCTGGCGGAGCGTAGATCGAGGAGCACCACGTCGCACCAGTCCCGCACTTCATAGGACAGGAGTTCGTCAACTGCGCGTACGCTGAAGCCGGCGCCCAAAGCTCGCGCGAGAGGCCCGGCAAACGCCAAATCTTCACTGAGAAAACACACCCGCACGTTCTCTTCGGACACTAGTTCTCCCAAGTCATGATATGGAGCGGATGCGACCAGCTCTCTCCACCGCTCGTGAGAGTACTTAGCCCAAAAGGTTCCCCAATTTCTTGCTGATGACGGCCTCTACAACGACGAAGTGGAGCAAGGCGGGCCTTACGTGGCAACCACGTTGCCAAAAACTGTCTAACCCTGGATTTTGGAGGGGGCGCTCCTAACTTGCTTGCTTTTAGTAGCAAACATCGGAGACCGTCACCGGTAACTTACTCGCGCGGCTCACAAAAGTGGAAAAACTCTTCGCATTTCGAGAAAAATGCGGGCCGACCCGGGGGAAAACCAGCTGTCACCATCCGGATACTGTCTAACGAAAACGCTTCGAGGCTCTCTCGAAGGGCCAACCTATCGGTTCACGCGATCCTCGCCTGAGGCGGGCGGTATTCCCACGAGGATATCCACCGCAACCGGTTTCCCGTCGCGCATAGCTGGCTTGAAACGCCAGCGGCTAAAGGCTAGCCGGGCGGCCTCGTCGAGCTCAGTCGACACGCCCTGATAAACGATCAACTTCTGGACGGTCCCATCCGCCTCGATCACGCCCTTGAGGATTATGGACTTGTTTACGTTCGGCGCCGATACGGCAATTCTCTTGAAGTTATACCGGTGATTCAGATCGACATCCGGAGGAACGAGCGGCTTTTCAAGACGCAGTTCCCCCACACGAGCAGATGCAGCGGCGCCGTTCTGTGCCGAAGACCGATCGCAGTATTGCAACGGCCAGGTTTTCCCGGGCATTGGCAGGAAGATCGAATAGATTCTTCCGCAATTCAAGGCGCCGTAGACATTGAGTCCGCCTCCACCTATGGAACCTGCCGAAACCACCATGGTGTTGCGTCGAATCGCAGTCACCGGCTGCGCGACGGGATAAACCAAGCTGAGCGCCAGGTTCGAGGCCAGCATTCCTGATGCGCCATCGCCGGCCCCGCCGAGGTCGACAGGGCCTGCCGCGCCGGAAGCCCCAGAAATTCCACGGCCGTCTTTTCCGGCTGCACCATTGTCGTCTTTACCACTTTTCGCATTTGTGCCGCCCGCAGCGCCATCGCCGGAACCGGCGGGCTGAGCGGGTGGAGCAATCGAGAACTCGCCCCAACGATTGCCGTTCGGCACGGACAATAGGTTTGACGCTTCCGCCGGATTATCTCCGATAACCACGAGATCAGGAGCGTTGGACGACGGCCCTTCCGCAGGAGTCGCTGTGCGCGCTAGCGGTGAGCCTCCGCCGCCCACGACCGGGATCATCAAATGCGGATTGCTATTCGTGATTGGAAGGATCAAGCCTGTGGAATTGGGCGAGTTCGCATTTGTAGTGGGCGGCGCGGGCTCAGCGAATGGCTTTCGCTCGATGGGCGCGGGCCGGGCGTAGCTCGAGATGTACGACGGCTTAATTGGCTGCAGATTTTGCCCCATGATCACGACATTCGGCAACTTTTGATCGGTCTTAATGGTCAGATCGGGCGGAGCTGCGGACTGATAAATCGTCTGATGAAGATTATCCGGATGGGGCGGCTTGGAAACGATGGCGGCTAGAGATTCTTTTGGCGCGCTTGAGACGGGAGGATCCGGAACGCTTGCCGGTTTGGACGCCGCGAGCCGCCTTTGGCCGGTCGCTGACGACTTTGAGGTTCTCACTAATTCGCGCGCAGGCACTCGATAGTAGAGCCGCTCGACTTCTTGCATTGAGCCGCGCTCCGGCGGCACCTCGGCCGGAACCAGCGACGGCAGATAAACCATTGCAGCTACGGCCACGCAATGCAGGATGAACGATAAACCCGCGGAGCGGCCGGCATATTTGCGACGACGCGCGGGTTCTCCATACTTGAAGTAAGCAGCTCGATTCGACGAACGGGGAGGTCCCGGGCTGGCGACAGCAACAATACAATCGCGGAGATTGCGAAGCACAGAGTCGCGCCGCACAAAAAGTCGCAGCGCTCCACGCTCGGTGAAAGGAGGACGCGAGCGGGTGGGCGGGAGGGTGGCGGCGGGCCTTTCGATTAGGCCAAGAGTCATTCGGAAGCGGCCTCAGACCAAGCTTCTAGTAATCGATTCATAGATCGTTTTGCCGGCTCGCACAATCGGCGAGAAGAGAGAAGCACGTTGCCTACCAACAATTTTCCTGTGAGTTAACGGCCGTCACTCGACGTTTCGGGCATGCTCGCGTTTGGTTCTGCGCGATCCGTCACCGTTTGGATACGCCATAGCTGGCCCGCGAATCCATTACAGGAGCCGAACAAAGGCCTACCGCCGCTTGGCTGAGTTCAAGAAAGCTGCAGCCCGGAAATATCCCACCACAGCAGAAAGACTTGCAATGTCGGCGTTTTCAGAGTTTGGCATTTGTCCTGCACGGTCTTCCGGTTGGAAGTGTCTGCGGCGTTCAGCAAGATTCTGGATAATCGGGGAGCTCAGGAGCGAGAGGGATGAGTACTGGGAAAGCCGCCTTACTGCTGCTTTTGATCGCCTTCGCCGCAAATCACGCGCAAGCGCAGACGGCGGCAGAAGCAACTTCCGACTTTAGACCTTCGATCCGCGGCGCCGCCGACAGTATCTTTGCGCCAGCAGCGAGCACGAGAACGGCGGCATCACCAAAGCCAAACGCAGGGGGCTCTTTGATTGCTCCGTCCGTCCCGGCGCCGGCCGAGGTAAACAGAAGGAATTTCGAGATCAACGCCGGAAGAGATGCGGGAAAGGTGTTGTTCCGCTCGGATCCAAGCGACGCGGAGATATTCCTTGATCACCTGCTCGTGGGGCACACTCCCTTGCTCATGTTCCTTGCGCCGGGGGAATACGGGCTGGACTTGCAGGGTCCGCGACAAGAGACAGGTCACCGCATAGTAGGAGTGATGCCCAAGGAAACACAGACCGTGCTTATCGATTTGAACCAGCGATATCCAGCGACTCTTTCGCTCCGCTGGTGAAGGAGTTTGAGAGGAACTCATGGCTGATAAATCCGCGGGAATCGATTTTGATCGACAAGTGTTCGTGCAGCCCGACTTGCCCAAATCGCGCCCTGCGTCATCGATTGCCGGCATACTCTTGGCCCTGGTAGCAATCGCAGCGATCGCTTTTTTGGGTTACAAGTTGTTGCCGCAAAATGTGGGCGATTCCGCTAAACCGAATGACCAGGCCCTCGCCGAAGTGAATAACCACCTGGCGGATATCGAGAAGCGCTTGGACAGACTGGAGGCGTTCCGCAGGGCTTCGTTGGCGCAGAAAAAAGATGAAGCCAGCTCACGGCAGGAGCCCGTTTCGACTTCACGCGAGAAAGCCGTTCATCAGGCGCCCGCGTCTGGCGCAAAGCCTGCGCAACGGCTGGCGGGTTCCCCTGTAAGTGGGGCCGACGCAGCGACTATCCAAAAGTTGGCTGCGGTCCAAAACGGCGTTGCCGCGCTTAAGAACGATGAAACTTCGAATCAGGAAGCCTGGCAAGCGACGACCAACAGAATGGCGGAGATGGCGGGCCAAGTGGGAACTCAATCCGTTGAGGTTCTTCGCAACCGCGATGAGCTTGACGAAGTACTTGCGGATACCGAGATGGAAGCGATCCCGTTCGAGCTGTACCGTGGCGCGAATCCTTCGCCCGTGGGACCGGTTACCCTTGCGCTTAAAGCCGCGAGTCCCAAGCACCAGAGCTACACTCTCTGTGTATATATCCAGAATGCGTGTACGGAGTTGAAGAACCGCACGCTTCACGAGGTTGTACAATTCGTCGTAGCTAAGAATTCGGTGCCTCTGAGGGTCGTCGGAACAAAGATTTCGGATGACGAGATGGTCGGCTATCTTGAGGTGCCTCGGAGCGGGAGCGGACACTGATTTTGGTGCGAGAGATTCCCGCCACAACTATTTCGCATCGATCACGATTCAATGCGCGCGGATACGAGGCTGGCGCGTTGTGCTTCATAGTCTGTCCCAGACGGCGTTTCGCCACCACTTGTCGACGAAAGCTATTCCGGCGTACTGCGGATCTGAAGGAAATAGTTGGAGCACGCTTGCTGGAAAGTATCGCGAGTGAGCCGCGGGTCAATCCCCCGGTATTTCGCCGACCACAAAACTTGCTCGACAATATCGCCCGCAAAGCTATGTGACAGCGGCTGCTTCATTTCGCTCGTGATGAATTCAGCGGCGTATTCCGCAAGGTCTTCGTCGGATACGAGCATGTGCGCGGCGCACGCTCTTCGAAAAATCTTCGCGAACTGCCTAGGGCTTGCATAGTCGAGATGGATTTTATTGGGGATCCTGCGCAAGAAAGCTTCGTCCGCCAGCGTTCGCGGGTCGATATTCGTTGAAAACACGACCAGCACATCAAAAGGAACCTCGAACTTCTTCCCGCCCGGCAGCGTGAGAAAATCGAGGCGCCGGTCGAGAGGCGTCATCCAGCGGTTCAGGAGCTCATCGGAACGCATGCGCTGCCGTCCAAAATCATCGATCACGAGGACGCCGTTGTTGGCCTTCAGTTGAAGGGGCGCCGTAAAAAAGCGAGTGCTCGCGTTGAACTGCAAGTCCAGCATTTCAGCCGATAGCTCACCGCCGGCGACCACGCGCGGCCGGTGGCAGAGCATCCAGCGGCGGTCCCAGTCGTCGGGCATCGAATAGGGCGCCAGGCGATGCACGACGGGGTCGTAAACAGAGATAACCTGGCTGTCGACCTCGATCGAATGGGGGATTAGGACGAAATCGTCGTAGACCTCTGGAATGTTGCACGCAAGGGTCGTTTTGCCCGTGCCGGAAGGTCCGTACAAGAAAACCGATCGACCGGATACGACCGCCGTGCCCAAGCGCGCGACCAACTCCTCGCTCAGCACGAGGCTCTCGAAAGCCCGCGCGAGATCGGCAGGCCCGACCTGAGTCCGCTGCACGCCTTGCGCGTGGACGCGCGCCGAATATTCGTCGAGCGAAACTGGAGCCGGCCCTGCATACTGATTAAAAGCGAAGCTGGCAGCGGCCCGCTCCTTCCCGGCGCCGCTCGCGGCAACGACGTGAGTGCCGCGGACCATGCCCTTCACTTCGCACAATTGCTCGCGACGAAAGAACTGGAATAGCTCCTCAACTACTGGCAAGCTCAAGCACGTGCGCTCCGCCAGTTCGGCAAGAGACATTTCGCCATTCAGATAAAGGGACTTAAGGGCCAACTCCTCGAGGAGGGTCCGGCGGATCCCTGTGTCACCAATTGTTTGAGGTGCATCGACTAAAATCGTCTCCATTTACTCACCACTTTCCCCATTTTGTTCTGCCCGGAGGAGATAAGATCGGACGCCTCGGCACTGGGTAGTTCACGAGCAACCCGCGTGCCACCGGCGCAAGAGGCCATCCGAGCAGGCCTTGCATGGATGGATCGCTAAACTTTATGGACTACTTAGGCCTAGAACGACTAAATCTAGCGTTTAGCCAGGCGTGGCACCTGGAGTGCATTCCGGTCAAAGGGCATGTGTGGGCCTAAGGGGATCTTTTCGTCCAAATATCAGGCGTGAACCCGCCGTTGCGGAGGTTGTTTTTGCTGGATCGGCTCGCGGGATTGGCAGCGGAGCTTCTTTCTGATTCGTGAGGGCGATGCCAAACACACCCATCTATTCGGGAACTTCGTGGGCCGGAAATGAGCGTCGGCGACACACGCGGACGAGACCTGGCGCGCTGGTGTACCTGGATCTCGGGGCGGCCAACGGTGGAATCATCACCGATTTGACTGAAGATGGAGCCGGCATTCAGGCCGTCAGCCCGCTCGACGCCCTCACGACCGTCTCCATTCGCTTTCACGTACCCGACTCGCAAACACGAATCAAAGCCGCGGCCCAAATCATGTGGGTGAGCGAATCGCGCCGCCACGCGGGTCTGCGCTTTTTGGATTTTCCCGAGGAGACGACAGCACAAATTCGCGGCTGGCTAGGCTCTCCGGCGGCTCCGTCTAAGGAACTGGTGCAGCAGACGAACGCGCAAAACACGCCCTCGTACGAGGAGGTGTTCGTAAATCCGCGGAAGGACAAGTGGTCAAGTCTATTGGCCGATCGGCAGGCTGGAGGGCAACAAGTTGAGCCGCCGTGGGTGATCGATCACCCGACGAGTACGTTTTCAGATAACAGTCCAAAGCGCGAAACCAGAGGCAAGTCTGATCCCTCAACAGCGATACCGGTGCATGGATTTCTCCGTGAAATCGCACTCGCAAAAAAGACTCGCTCCTTACGACAGGATTCGCCACCCGACCTTGCGACTGCGCTGCCGCCGGGCGGTAACGAAACCGTGGATCCAGCGGCAATGGGGCCGAGCGGGTATAAGAGTCATCGGGAAGGATTGATTCGCTGGCCCGTAACTACTGCTGCCGCGCAGCAAAGCGGCGAAAGCGAGGAACGTGCCGCCATGGAATCGGCGGCACCGATCGTTCCCGTGAAGCCGCCGCCGATCATCGATTCAGCAACAATCTTTGCGCGCGGTGCGAGAGTTCCTGGTCCAACTAGGCCCGCGAACGATCGGGTCATGCGATTTTACAAATGGGCAGGGCTCGCGATCGTCGGTGCGGTACTTTGCCTTGGTAGTTTTCGCGTGGGAAAGTGGCTTGGTGGCGGAGGAGCGGTACATCAAGCACCGGAACAGCTGCCTGTCGAGATTCAGAAAAGCGCAACGGAGACGATCCCGCAGCCGCAGCCAGCGGCAGTCGTCGCTGCGGCGACACCCACAGCTGCGCACCGGAATCGAGTTGAGGCGGTGACACACAAGGCGGCTCTGGAGAATTCCGGAGTTATTCCACTGAGCGCCGCGTCTGTTCCTCCGGCGGTGCAGCAAGCTGCGCGATCCATGCGGTCTCTCCAGCCCGTGCAGCCTCCGAAACAGGGAACGGGAACGCCGGTTTCAGTTGTCCGTCCGCCGGAGGCAGTGGGCGCAAATGGCACGACGCAGCCGTTGCCGGCCGCGGTCGTGGTGAATGGCCGGGTGTTGGGGCCGATGGACCGTTTCAACCCCGCACATTTGACCTATCGGTTTGATCCCGACTACCCGGTCGACGCGAGAGCGCAGAACATCGAGGGCACTGTAACGTTGCACCTCGCGATCGATTCCAGCGGGGCTGTCCAGAGCGTCACACCGCTCGGTGGTCCGGCGATTCTGATACCGGCTGCCGCAGCTGCGGCAAAAGAGTGGCGATTTTTGCCGGCGCTGCTAAATGGACAGCCGGTAGAGACCGAACAGGACGTGAAGGTCGATTTTCGCCTGCCTCGCTCGCCGGACAGATAGCAATTGTGCCACTACGATTTCCACTTCTTAATCTGGACCAGCCGCCTCGCGGTCTCGCTGTTGGCGTTTCCCTGCTCCGAGCTTTGGAGTGCTATTGCACGTCGTAGGCGAACACTTCGCCGGGCTGAGTTTGCAAGGCGGAATGGTTACGAAGAGCTTCTGCAACTGGGGCACTAGGACTTCATTGTTGCCTCCTGGA
>CAVUDN010000042.1:0-76932 GCA_963740095.1 uncultured Acidobacteriota bacterium | reverse complement strand
GCCGTTGCTGGAGAAGTGGTGGACAGCGTGGATTGTATAGAGAGCAATTAGCGGCGAGTCCCACCGAATCAAGCTGGAAAGCGGTATCCCTTCTTCCGCACAACCTCGACTGGACTCGCCTTTTCGTTACGCTTTCGACTTATTCAGCCGCCCCACCGTCTCGAGATCTCACGGGCTGCTGCCTTGACGCATTGGATTGCATCTTCCGGGCATTTCCAGATCGGGTGTACCGAAGGGCCGGCTCCGCTGACAGCCGCGCAGACCTTTCCGAAACCGTCTATGATCGGTGCGGCTACGGCTCGACCGCCGATAAACTCCTCTTCGTTCGCTGATGCGTACCCGCGCGTTCGTACTGTCTCGAGGTGCTGCAGCAATGTGGCTCGCGACGTTATCGTTTTCGCGGTCCGGCGCGGAAGGCCGTGCTCATTAACAAATTCGTTGAATTCGTCAGGCGAAAGATGCGCCAACAGCACTTTGCCCAGTGCACTGGAGTGGGCATATAGGGGACGACCAATATCGACATCGACCCTGATGGATTCCGGGCTTTCCACCTTGTCGACAACTACCGCGCGGCCCCGCACCCATACTGCGACCAGAGCCGTCAACCGAGTCTGTTCTACCAAGCGATGGAGTGCAGGCTCGACGATGGGGCGATGACCGATCGTGCGTAGGGCGCCGTAGGCAAGCTCCATGAGCCTCAACCCGATCTGATACCGGCCGGTTCTCTTATCCCGCCGAACATACGCTTCCCGCTCCAGTCGAGTCAGAATGTAGGAGCTCGTGCTTGGCGCCATGCCCATGCGCCGGCTAATCTCTGCGTTTGTCAGTCCACTTTGCGCCCGAGCGACAAGATCCAGCAGCAGGAGTGCACGCTCTAGCGAGTTTTTTGCTCGACGAGTCTCCATAGTTCGCGGTGCTCCATCACGGGGTCAGGCGGGATTATAACCACTTTCAAGCCGTCTCAGGGCAATGCCATGCGCCGGGAAGATGCCGTCGACCCAGGCGGCCGCTGCTGGAAGTAGCGTTCCGGCAAAGAGTTACCTCCCCTTTAATAGCTGATTTTTCCGTTCAATATACTGAACACCAACCTTGCGCTCTCGCGAGTCGCGCTACACAATTCTGGCAGCTGCTCTGCGAAAAGAAGTTCACCGAAAGTTTGCGGCAGCCTCTTCGGTATTCGATCGGTGGAGGACTCCTGCCATGACGACTTGGAATGAATATGTTCAGCAAAACGGAACCGCGCCCGAGTGGCCTTATCCCATCCGCTACGAACAGGAGAGCGAAATAGCGGCAGATGTTCTGATCGTAGGCGGAGGTGTGGCAGGTTGTCATGCCGCGATCAGCGCAGCCAGACAGGGCGCGAAAGTTGTGATCGTCGAAACGGGACATTTGAAGCGCAGCGGCTCGGGAGGCACGGGCGTCGACCACTGGCACGGGGCCTGCAAGAATCCGTGTTCCAAAGTGACTCCATTGGACTACACGCAGGCGGTCATGGATAGCGCCCACGGATATTCGAACGGAATCGCGCGTTACATCACGTGTTCGGAGGGGTGGGAGACGCTGCTTGAGTGCGAAAAGATGGGCGTACAGATCAGGGATGTGCACGACGAATTCAAAGGGGCGGACTTCCGGGACGACGAAACGAAGCTGATGTTCGGGTACGATTACAGGAACCGCCACATCCTGCGGATCTGGGGCTTCAATTTGAAGCAGTGCCTCTACCTCGAAATGAAACGCCTTCGCATCGGGATGTACAACCGGACCGTCGTCACAAGCCTGCTCACGGAAGGAGGAGTGCAAGGAACCAAGGTCGTCGGAGCGACAGGCGTAAACATGAGGACCGGCGAATTTTATATCTTCAAATCGAAGGCGACGATCATTGCCAGCGGAGGAGCTGGTCGTCTGTATTCCTTCGCACCTGAGCTCACCGCGGCCGGATCCATGAGCACCATGAACAGCTCCGGCACCGGCCACGCTGTGGGCTGGAACGCAGGCGCGGAATTCGTACAGATGGAGCAGACAGCGCCAGGCCGCCTGAGCGGCTTTGGATATGTTCCTTACAGTATGGGCAACACCAGCAACACGTACCACGGCACATCAATTGTCGACGCCAATGGAAAAGAGGTTCCATGGTTTGATCCCTTCGGCCGCGAGCTCAAGACGATCGAGGAGCGTTTTTTGCCCGCTGAAGGGCAAAGGTTCCAACTGGGTATCGGAATTGGCCTCCAAGTTTACGCAGACGAATACAAATGGAACGATCTGCCCCGGGATTTGCCCGAACGCATACGGCGCGGAGAGTTTCAATTGCCGCTCTACGCCGATCTGACCCGTCTATCGGAAATGGAGCGGCGCTGCATCTTCGGCATGATGATCGGTAACGAAGGGAAAAGCCGCGTGCCGATCTATGAGACTCTCACGAAAGCCGGCTTTGATCCGGATAAGGATCTGCTTCAGGCGCCCGTGATGCTGCCCGAGGCATACCAGCATTCCAATTTCTGGGGCGGCTCACCGATTCCTCATTTGCGCAGTCTCTCGGGTGGCGGCTTCCTGGTGGATTGGGATTTGAGGACTTCGCTTGAGGGGCTATACGCCGCGGGTACTTCGCCCGTCTTCGGCGCTGGTTGCCACGGTGAATCGCACACGATGGGCAGATACGCGGCACGAAAGGCTGCCGCCTACGCCAAGAGCGCTCCCGAGCCCGTGTTGGACCGCAAGCAAGTGGAAGCCGAGAAGGAGCGCGCGTACAGGCCCATCAAACAAAGCAGCAGTGGCCCTGGCTGGAAAGAGTTGAACATCGCCATTGCTCGCGTGATGCAGGACTACTGCGGGAAGTACAAGAATGAATTTACCCTGAAGCGGGGCCTGTGTCTTCTAAATGAACTGAAAGAGACCGAAGGCGCAACGGTCCACGCGGCAAACCCTCACGAACTGGGACGCACTCTTGAATGTTCCTCGCTGATCACGCTGGGCGAGATGGTGATGCAGGCTTCGCTGCTGAGAAAGTGCAGCAGCGCGTATCTGGATTTTTACCGGCTCGACTATCCCCAGATGGACCCGTCGGAATGGGCGAAACATCTTCCCATGCGCCAGGAAGACGGTGACGTAAAAGCGCGAGAGCTTCCTCTCGATTTCCATCTTCGTTCGCCTTACGCCTCCAGCTACGAAGAGAATTACGCGCTCCATGCTTGTTAATTTGGAGAGACGAGGAGCCAATCCATGATGAACGGCAAAGTTTATATGACACCGAATCCCCCGACGCCCAATAAAGGGATCCAGTTCGACGACACGGTGTGCACCGGATGCAATCTCTGCGTGGACGTGTGCCCGACAGACGTGATGATGCCCCACCCGGAGAAACACAATTCTCCGATTATTCTGTATCCCGAGGAATGTTGGTTCTGCGGGGTGTGCGCAGAGGAATGCAACCACGGCGGAATCATTATGCCCTTTCCGGCCAGTCAAAAGATCTCAACGAATTGGAAGCGTGTAGAAACGGGCGAATACTTCCGGTTGGGCATGAAGAATCCTCCTCCACCGAACCTCCGGCCTCCCTCTGGAGGAAGACGTTGATCTCAAGGCGTCGCGCGGATGATTGAGCCTGGCTACACCGCCAAACAGCGCACGGCCGTAAGGCGTTTCTCACAAGTGCGCCAGAATCAGCGCGGTTGTGAGCGCGCGAGGTGGCTTCAACATATTGAAGGTCCGTATTGACGGTCTGCGTCTTAATCTGATAACACGCAGCCGCTGGGCGAAAGGGATGGCAAATCCGTGAAATCTGATCGTCCTGACCAGGACGTCGCCGGTGTCGCGCCCCCGGACCCCGCGCCATCCTCGACCGAGCCTTGGCCCAGCCCCACTCAAGCCTGGTACGCAGTATTTGTGTTGGCTCTCGGACTCATGGTGACGTATCTCGACCGGGGCATCCTGAGCCTGCTGGTCGAACCAATCAAACGAGATCTGCACATTAACGACACGCAGATGAGCCTTCTGATGGGTTTCGCGTTCATCTGCTTTTATCTCATCGTGGCTCTCCCGATCGCAAGGCTGGTGGATTACAAGAGCCGGCGCGCGATCCTTGGAGTGGGCACGGCAATCTGGGGGGTAACCACGACGCTTTCGGGATTGGCACGCAGCTTCGGTGAACTGTTTGCGTGCCGGGTTGGAGTGGGAGTAGGAGCAGCCTGTAGCAGTCCGGCCGCTTTTTCGATGCTTGCGGACCTGTTTCCGCGCGAGAAGCTGGCCAGGGCGTTCGCATTCCTCTTCTTGGGCGTTTACGGCGGGGAGGGCATCTCGTTGATCGTCGGCGGCTATCTCGCCAACTTCTTCACGAAGTTGCCGCCCCGTTCTTTGCCTCTGGTAGGAACGCTGCACGGGTGGCAATTGACGCTCATCGCCATCGGCCTCCCGGGATTGCTTATGAGCGCTCTAATGATGACGGTGCGCGAACCGGCTCGGCGTGGACGGGCGGGCGCCGGCGGCTACCATGTGAAGGCGGCGACCCAACAAATCCCGGTGAAGGAAGTCGTTGTGTTTATGTGGAAGAACGCCGGAATCTTCCTGCCGATTTTTGCGAGCATGGGAATTGCCGCCGCGACGACATTCGGCGTTCGTAGTTGGGGGCCGGCCTTTTACATGCGCGCGTTTGGATGGACCGTAGCCAAGTATGGTTTAGTCCAAGGCACGCTGGCGCTGACGATCATGCCGTTCGGAGCGCTGGCCGGCAGCCTGTTCGCTGAACGATTGGCGAAGAAGTATGACGACGCCAATATGCGTACTGTCTTGATTGGGCAGCTGCTGGCGTTGCCAGGGATGATTCTCTTTCCGCTAATGCCGACGGCCCCCCTGGCCGTGGCTTTCTCAACGTGGGGAACGTTTTTCGTGTTTTGTACGACCGCGCCGATGAATGCTGCCCTCCAGATCGTCACGCCGAATCAGATGCGGGGCCAGGTAACGGCACTCTTCCTATTTGTCTATAACGTGGTCGGCATCGGCTTGGGACCAACGTTTGTGGCGCTATTCACCGATTTCGTCTTTCACTCCGAAAAGCTGCTGGGGCGCGCAATCACCGTCGCGAGCCTGATCATGGGATTGTCGACGGCGCTGATTATGTGGGCCGGCGTGAAGCCGTATGGGCGTGCGATCGTGCAGCTGAAGGCTCAAGAAGCTGCTTCGTCCGAGTTACTGGTGGGCGCAACGAGCTCATTGCTTCCTGAGCATGTTTCCTGAGCGACGGAGCGATAGTTGCTATTGAACGCCGGAGAGTGGCAGAACTTCACTAAGGGGAAGCAAGGCTGCAATGATAGGCCGTAAATAGAATGAGCAACTCCAAATCAATCACGACAGCCGCTACGGCTCAATCGATGGCCGCGAGATCCTGGGAGGAAAAACGAGAGGAACGGTTCCGCAGCTGGCTTTCTGCTCCCGGCGTTCAGTTTGTTAGCCCGGCCGCGGAACAAGGCTATCGAGCGCGCCTGACCCGAATCATTCGAGCCATCCAGGTACAAGAGCCCGATCGCGTTCCTTGCATCCTCCCCGCCGGGCAGTTTCCCGCTCACTACGCTGGAATGACCGTGCGTACGGCCATGTATGACTACGAGGAGATGAAGCGCGCGTGGCGAAAATTTCTCTATGACTTTGACGGGGATACGTGCGTCATTCCCGGCGTGAGTGTCACGTCCGGGAGGGCTAGCGAGATTACGAAGACCCGTATCTCGAAGTGGCCGGGACACGGCCTTCCGGAAGATGCTGGGATGGCTCAGTTCGTGGAAGGCGAATACATGAAGGCGGACGAGTACGACGCCCTTCTGAAGGATCCGGCTGACTTTTTCATGCGGGTGTACTTGCCTCGCACCATGGAGGCCTTCGAGCCGTTCCGGAAGCTGCCGCCTTTCAAATTTGCCTTCGGAATGCCGATGATTTTCTTGGGCTCCTGCATGCAGCCAGAAGTCCAGGAAGCCTTTCAATCCGTCATTGACACGGGCAAGGAACTCGCGAAGTTCCGGCGCGCCGTCGCGGAAGTGGCGAAGGAAGCACAGGCCGCGGGATACCCGCCGTTCCAGGGCGGTTTCGCCCATGCCCCCTTTGACCTAATCGGCGATACGTTGCGCGGGACGCACGGAATCATGATGGATATGTTTCGCCAGCCGGCCAAACTTCAGGAAGCGATGGAAGCGGTGACGCCATGGATCGTCGAGCAGGCCGTGTCTGGAGCGAATGCTTCGGGAGTCCCGGTTGTCTTTATGCCTCTGCACAAAGGCGACGATAGCTTCATGTCCGAAAAACAGTTTGAGACTTTCTATTGGCCGGGATTGAAAAAGGTCATATTGGACCTCGTCGCGGAGGGATGTGTCCCGCTATTGTTTGCCGAAGGCAGTTACAACAAGCGTTTGGAAGTAGTGCGGGACCTGCCGGAACGTTCCGTGATTTGGTGGTTCGACCGCACAGACATGGCTCGGGCCAAGAAGATCCTCGGGGATACGAACTGCATTGCAGGCAACGTACCCACTTCGTTGATCTGCGCCGGAACCCCGGAGGAGATTAAAGAGCACTGCAGAAATCTTATCGAGATCTGCGGGAAGAATGGCGGGTACATTTTGACGGGCGGTGCGCAGGTTCATAATACGACTGCGGAAAACCTGCAAGCCTTGATCGAAGCTGTCCGATTGTATGGCGTCTATAAATCATCTAACAAACTCGCCTGCTAAAGTGCGCGTTGCCGGCAAAAGTACTTCGAAAACAGTTCTGGACATGCTTAAGAGCGACACATGGCGAAGTAAGATCCCCGAGATGAGGGAGGACTTTCATGGCTAATTGGCACGATTATGCGGTGAACGGCCAAATCCCCGAATGGCCCTACCCGATCAAGTACGAAAACGAGCAAGCTATTGAGACGGACGTTCTGATCCTGGGCGCCGGAATTGCCGGTTGTTGGGCGGCAATCGGAGCGGCGCGCAAAGGAGTCCGTGTCGCGCTAGTCGAAAAATCAGCCAGTATCCGCAGCGGCGCCGGCGGCCCGGGTTGCGATCACTGGTGTGACGCGCCGGCCAATCCTTCTTCCAAGGTAGATCCCGATGAATGGGCGCGGCGACTGGCAAACAGCAATGGCGGCTATTCGAACGGCATCGGGCGCCAGATTCAGTGCCGCGAAAATTACGACACCATGCTCGAACTGGAACAGATGGGCGGCAAGGTCCGGGATACGCAAGGTGAATTCATCACAGCCGAAGGCTATGACGAAAAAACCAAGTTCGTCTTTTCCCCCCGAAGCAATGAGTTTCACGAAAGCAATGTCACCATGCGGGTCTGGGGGACTACTTTTAAGCCGTCGATGGTGAGGGAATGCAAGCGCCTCGGCGTCAAGATTTACGATCGCGTGATGGCGACTAGTTTACTGAACGAGGGGGGAGCGCAGGGGCAACGAATCGTGGGCGCCGCCGGATTTAACAACCGGACTGGTGAATTCATGGTGTTCAAGGCCAAGGCGACGATTTTGTGCATGTCCGGAACCGCCCACATTTGGACCTTTGACACGGAGCTTGCGGCGCTGAGTGCGTTCCGGCCGCGCACGCTATCGGGAGACGGTATTGCAATGGCGTGGCGAGCGGGTTGCGAACTCGCCTTGCTGGAAAAATCGGAGCCGCACCGCCTGGGGGGCGGACACAAACATCACTGGTATGCCGGTGCTGGAGACGCCAGCTATGAGAATGTCCCCTTGGTGGATGCCAACGGCAAGGCGCTCCCAGGCGGCCTAACCTCGCCCCATTGGGGACGGAAACCGGATACCGGCGACGCGCGGGTGCAGGGTGGGATCTGGGCTCAGGTGCGGGAGGGTGTGCTCAAAGGTGATTACGAACTTCCGATCTATGGCGACTTTCCGGCGATGCCGCCAATCGAGCGCAAGGTCACCTGGAAATTCCTGCTGGGCGAAGAATCCATGACGAAGGTTATCGTGGACAGTTACGAAGAGTCCGGTTTTGACATGGCCAAAGATCGGCTGATGGGATATCAGTTGCTGGAAGGAAATAGTCCGCCACAGTGGCGGGAAATTCTTCGTGGGGTCGAGCGCGGTGGCGTGATGATTGATTGGAACCTGAAGACCAACTTGGATGGTCTCTACGCCGCCGGAGAGCAGCTCTTCGTTTCCGGCGATCACAGTTTTGCCGCCGCTACCGGCCGTTATGCCGGCAGGAAGGCAGCCGAATACGCGTTGCAGATTTCGCACGCGGCGATTTCTCCCGAGCAGGTGGCGAAAGAAAAGGCACGAGTTTATGCCCCCACCAAGAGGACGGACGGCATCGACTGGAAAGAATTGAATGCCGCGATAACCAGAGTGATGCAATGGTTCTGCGCGGAGTATAAGACGGAACACCTTCTAAAGATGGGGCTCGAGTCGCTCAACGAAATCGAGCAACGATGGGTGCCGAGTCTCTATGCGTCGGACCCGCACAAGCTCCTGCGTGGCATGGAAGATCTGAGTATTTTGAACTATGCGCAGGCGATTCTGCATTCGTCGCTGGCGCGCAAGGCGAGCACCAAGTGGCTAGGCTTTCAACGGATCGACTATCCGAAGATGGATCCGCCAGAATGGAACAAACTGACGACAACTAAACTTGAGAACAACAGCGCGGTGCCAGGAGAACGGTCGCTCGACTACGCTGGCGACCTGAAGAACAACTACGAAGCCCACAACCGGGACTATGCTGGCGTGTGGCAACGTTAGGAGGCCGGATCCATGCCAGACAAGGTATACGCACTTCCCAACATACCGACTCCCAATCGACCGGTCATCATCGATCCTTCCATCTGCAACGGCTGCAATGATTGCGTGGAAGTGTGCCCGATCGATGTGTTTATTCCAGCGGCCGAGCGTGGCGACGCTCCGATCATCCTGCATCCGGAAGAGTGCTGGTACTGCGGATGCTGCGTGAATGTGTGCGCGCGGAATGGCGCGATCAAGATCAACTGGCCGATTCAACAAAGAGGCTATTGGAAGCGCGCCGCAACTGGACAGAACTTTCGCGTGTAGATCTTCCGCTTCGCTGGCCTTTCGCGAATCCCGAGTTCCGAGACACACTCCTTCCAACCAAATTGGATAGAAGTGAGGCCCGACCGATGAAAAGACTTGTCCAGATGCTCGTTCTTGCGGCGTTGTGCGGGGGTGCGTACCCGATCTTCGCGCAGAGCTTTCCGCAGGAGCCGGAGAATCACACGCTCGTGGTCGAGCGGTTGATGCACTACCACGACTATGGCGAGTACGACCGCGAAATCCAGGTGGTGACGGATTCGGCGCGGGAGTATCTGGCTGCGGCCGTGAAATCGGAACCGAAAACTGACAAGCTAGCGGCCGTGTTCGATATCGACGAAACCTCGCTCTCGAATTGGGAAGCGATGTCCGGCTGCGGGTTCTGCTCGTATGCAGTGGAGCGGAAGCTTTACCCCGAGGATCATGATCCCGCGATCGCTCCGGTGCTTGGGCTTTACAATTTCGCGAAGGCGGAGGGCGTGAAGATTTTCTTCGTCACCGGAAGGCAGGAGTCCGAGCGCGCCATGACAATCAAGAACCTGAACGAGGCGGGCTACTCCGGCTGGACCGAGCTGATCATGCAACCGGACGGAAACAAGCTGCCAGCGGGCGTCTTCAAGCCGAAGGACCGGCAGGAAATCGTCGACGAGGGCTACCGGATCGTGCTGAATATCGGCGACCAGGCGAGCGATCTCGCCGGCTGCTGCTCGGAGCGCGTGTTCAAGCTCCCGAACCCTTTCTATCTGCTGAAGTAGTGGACGGCTCGCATGGTTGGAAAGCGGGGCAGAACCAAACTACAGGTTTGCATTACCGCACCTATTGCTTGTCATAGACGCTTACGGTCTTGGGATCACGCGACACGCGCGTAAGCGTGCGACTGTCAACGGAAAGCGTCCATTCTTCCTTTCGCTCGACTCGCGCCCGTCCGTTGGCCTCCGAAACAACGAGGTCCTCCGTTTCGAGCGTCGAATCCCTCCAGGACGCTTTCGATGCAACCTTCCTGCCTAGAATCACTCCTTCAAAATGTGTTTCGCCGTCGACAATGTATTTCTTGCTGCCAGGTTGTCCGTTGAACGTGAATCTGAATTGAAGAGTCTGGCCGGATTGAACGATAACGACGGTCTCCGAATAGATCGCAGTGCGCTTCGACAGCTTGCTTTTGGAAGGGTTAAGAATCCATGTGCCGGAGAGGTCCTGTGGCACGGGTTTCTGCGCGAGGACCGACGAAGACAGCAAAATTCCTAGAGAAATCGCGGCGAAGCACTTCGCTGTCACGGGCGAACCCTCCTCTGCTCAGGAGTGTATTACATCTTCGCGTCCGTATCCGATATCCGTGGGCGCGAGTGTCAACGCAAAGTAGAAATGTCCGGTTTTGTGCCAGATAGAAATGTCCGCTTCCATGGTTTACGCCAAGGATGATCGGGAGGCGGGCTGTAGTGGGTTTTGATTTGGGTTGGGGGTTTTGGTTTGCGATCCGCAAGTTCTGGAGGCCGTAGGCCGGAAGGACTTGCGGATCGCAGCGCTTCCGGACAAGAGCGCAGCGGCAGGTAATGGCCGCGGAAGCGCAGCCAGTGCGTGCCGTCGAGCCGCTTTTCGATTTCGGCGCGAGCGCCGCGCAGTCCGACGCAGACCTCTTCGCGCCGCAGGCCCCATCGCTGGCCTTTCCAGACCACCGTGTGATCGGAGCCCACCGTCCGCTCGACGCGCACGCTGAGGATCTGTTCCAAGCGATGCTCGCGCTCCAGTCGCCGGTGAGCGTCACGGCCTTGCGCCGCCCGGACCGTGAAGCGCTTTTCCCAGAAGGGCCAGAAGGTGATTTCCAGGAAGCGATTGGCCCCTTCCAGCGTATCGATTCCCGCCAGACGCATTTCTTTCACCAGCCGGTCTTGCAGCGTGCCGAACAGCCGCTCGACGCGTCCCTTGGCCTGCGGCGAATGGGCCGCGATCCACTCGATGTCCAGTTCCGCCAGCGCGCGGCCGAACTGCGTGCGCGCGGGGGTGTCCTGCAACTGCTCGTGCCGCTGTGTGCTCCGCGTGGTCACAAACAGGCTGTTTTTGTCGGTGTACAGCGCCAGCGGCCTCCCGTATCGCTCCAGCCAGCCGCGCAGCGTGCGCAGATTTTCCTCGGTCGAATCGTGCTTCACTAGGCGGCCCCGCACCCTGCTGGTGGCATCGTCGATCATCGCAATCAGATGGCACGCCGGACCGCGCTCCTCCAGCCAGCGGAATGGAGAGCTGTCCATCATCACCAACTCGCCGAACGAGGAACGCCGTGGCCGCCACACGTGCACCGGCTTCCCTCTCCGGCGGCGTGTCTGCCACAGTTCGGCGGCGCTCATCCAACTGCGCAGCGTTTCGCGGCTCACCACGATCCCTTGGCGCGCTAGATGTTCGGCCGCCAGCGTAGGAGCGAAACCGGCATACCGTGCCCGGCCCAGCTCTCGCACCACGCGCTGCCGGACTGCCTCGGAAATCTTTCGATTCGAACGACAGCCTCGCAACCGATGCACGATCCCCCGATCTCCTTCGCTGCGCAGCCGCTCTTGCAAACGACGCACGTGACGATCGGTCAGCCGTAGCCGCCGGGCTGCTTCGACCTGCTTCAGATGCCCTTCTTCCACTTGTTGCAGCACCTTCAACCGCTCCCGTTCTCTCGCGCTCAACTCGATCCGCTCCGTTTCCATCCCGCCTCCCGCTTGGGATGAAACCGGACATTTCTACTTTGCACAAACCGGACATTCTCATTTTGCGGCGACAATCCGTGGGCGCGAGTTGACGCGCGCGAGGCGATTCCCTATACTCGAATTTCTGCGGCGTGGGTGCGCCGTTCTTCCTTGCACTCCTCCTTCCGGAATCCGATCAACGAGAGGACTGGAGCCGAGGTTCTAGGCTTTGCCATAGAAAGAAAACTCGTTCATGACTGAAGCAACCTGCAAGCGCGAAATCGAGCTGGAAATTCCGGCCGAGAACGTCCAAAAGGCAACCGAGAAAGTGGCGCGCGATATCGCGCGGATCGCCCGCATTCCGGGATTCCGTCCCGGCAAAGCGCCGGTGACGCTAGTGCGGCGCCGGTTCGCCGACGACATCCAGGGCGAAGTCGTGCAGTCGCTGGTGCCCGAATATCTCGAGAAGGCGCTCGACGAAAAGAAGCTCGTTCCGGTCACGCGCCCGGAAGTCGATAAGGTCGAATTCAAGGAAGGCGAGCCGCTACGCTTTCGCGCGATCTTCGAAGTGCTGCCCGAATTCGAGCTGGGCGATTACAAAAATCTTACGGTCCAGGTAGACGAGATCGAGGTCGGTGACGCGCAGGTGGATAAGACGCTCGAAGAGATGCGCGAGCGCGCCGCGACGTTCGTTCCGGTCGAGGGACGCCCGGCGCAGGATGGCGATTACGTTCTTATTAAATTGAGCGGGGTGCCGGCCGGCGGCGGCGATCCGGTGCAGGCGGACAACATTCTCGTCAACATCGGCGCGGAGGAAACGCTCGCCAGCTTCAACGAAAACCTGCGCGGCGCGAATGCCGGCGAAACGCGCCAGTTCGAAGCGCGCTATCCGGATGACTATCCCGACGAGAAGCTGGCCGGGAAGACGTACAACTATTCGGTCGAAGTCCAGGGCATCAAGGAAAAGAAGCTGCCCGAGCTGAATGACGAGTTTGTGAAGGATGCCGCAGGCGCCGAGGGCCCCGAAGCGGGCGGCGTCGCGACGCTCGAAGAGCTTCGCAAGAAGATCCGCGAGAATCTCGATGCGGCGAAGGAACAGCAGCAAAACTCGCAAGCCCGCGAGAAGATCCTCGCCGAGCTCGTGAAGCAGCACGATTTTCCGGTTCCCGAGGCGTTGATCGAGGGCCAGATGGACACGCGGCTCGAGCGCATGGCGCGGTCGCTTGCGGCGCAGGGCGTCGATCCGCGCGCGGTGAATGTGGATTGGGTGTCGCTGCGGCGGCGCCAGCGGGACAATGCGGTGAACGATGTGAAGGCCGAGCTTCTGCTCGACCGCGTCGCGACCGCGGAAAACATAGATGCAACCGACGAAGACGTCGAGAAAGAGATAGCGAAGCTGTCGGAACAGAGTGGCGAGTCGGCAACCGCTTTGCGCGCTCGCTTGACAAAGCAAGGAGCGCTCGATAGGATCAAATCGAAGTTGCGAAGCGAGAAAACGATCGACTGGCTCTACCGCACGGCCCGAATCGAAAAGACGGCCAAAAGTGAAACGTAACTCGATTTGGGTTTCCTCAGCGCGCTAAACAACTCCAGATGAGACAAACAGACGACGCGAGTCCGCATGCCACAACGCTCGTTCCCATGGTGGTCGAGCAGACCAATCGGGGGGAACGCGCCTACGATATCTATTCGCGGCTGCTGAAGGACCACATCATCTTCATCGGAACGCCGATCGACGATCACGTGGCGAACCTCGTGACCGCCCAGCTGCTGTTCCTCGAGTCCGAAGATCCGGAAAAAGATATCTCGGTGTATATCAACTCGCCGGGCGGGTCGATTTCGGCGGGGATGGCGATTTACGACACGATGCAGTTCGTTCGTCCGGACGTTGTCACGTATTGCATCGGCCAATCGGCGTCGATTGCGGCGGTCTTGCTTGCAGCGGGCACGCCGAAAAAGCGCTACGCGCTGCCGAATTCGCGCGTGCTGATCCACCAGCCGTGGATGTCGGGCCTTTCGGGCCAGGCGACCGACATCGACATTCACGCGAAAGAAATTATTCGCACGCGCGCTGCGCTGAATAAGTTGCTGGCGTTCCACACGGGGCAGCCCGAGGAAAAAATCGAGAAAGACGTGGAGCGCGATTTCATCATGACGCCGGAACAGGCGAAGGCGTACGGCATCGTCGATGAAATCATCACCAAGCATCGCTAGGCGGGTTCCAAAAGGTTAGTATCTTAAGCATCTCGAGGGCGATGAATTTCAGCACGGCGAGCGGCTTCCGTCTTACAATGGATTCACGATGCGTCGTGGGACGGGGTTCGGAAATTAGGGGGCGCCACCAGTGAAGCGGTTCACCCCAGAAGAGCCGTTGCGTTGTTCCTTCTGCCATAAAACGCAGGAGCAGGTGGAGAAGCTCATCAGCTCTCCATCCGAGTATCCCCGCTCGTACATTTGCAACGAGTGCGTGGGCGTCTGCCAGCAGATTCTCGAAGACGAGAAGCGCGAACAGACGAGCCCCGCGAATCGCCGCCTGCCGCGCCCGCCGGAGATCAAGGCGTTTCTCGACGGCTATGTGATCGGCCAGGACAAAACGAAGAAGAAGCTGGCCGTGGCGGTGTACAACCACTACAAGCGGATTTTCCTGAACCGGCAGCCGGGCGACGTGGAGCTGACGAAGTCAAATATTCTGCTGATCGGGCCGACCGGCACAGGCAAGACGCTGCTGGCGCAGACGCTCTCGCGGATGCTGGATGTGCCGTTCGCCATCGTCGATGCCACCACGCTGACGGAAGCGGGCTACGTCGGCGAGGACGTCGAAAACATTATCTTGAAGCTTTTGCAGGCCGCGGATGGCGACGTCCAAAAGGCTCAGCAAGGCATCATATATATAGACGAGATCGACAAGATTTCGAAGAAGGACGAGAACCCCTCGATTACCCGCGACGTTTCGGGCGAGGGCGTGCAGCAGGCGCTGCTGAAGATTCTCGAAGGCACGGTCGCCAACGTTCCGCCGCAGGGCGGGCGGAAGCACCCGCATCAGGAGTTCACGCCGGTCGATACGACGAACATCCTGTTCATTTGCGGCGGGGCTTTCGTGGGGCTGGAGAAAACGATCGAACGCCGCGTGGGCCAGAAGTCGCTCGGATTCCATGCGGATGCGCAGCCGAGCACGGCGACCCGCCGGAATATCGAGGTACTCGAGCAGGCGCAGCCCACGGATTTGATCCGCTATGGCCTAATTCCGGAGTTCGTCGGGCGGTTGCCGGTGATGGGAGTGCTGAGCGATCTCGATAAGAGCGCGCTGGTGCGCATCTTGACGGAACCGAAGAACGCTCTTGTGCGTCAATATCAGAGACTATTCGAGTTCGAGAACGTCCGGCTCCGTTTCACGGACGACGCTCTCGAGACGGTCGCCGATCTGGCCCTGCAGCGCAAAGTCGGGGCGCGCGGGCTACGCATGATTCTCGAAGACCTGATGCTCGAAATGATGTATCACCTGCCGGCGCAGCGTAAACTTCGCGATTTTGTGGTTACGGCGGATATGGTCAAGGGCCGCGAAATCAACTGGAGCCTGCTCGAAAAGGCAGGATGATCGTTCCGGTTCTTCAGGGCTCGCGCAGGACGCTCAAGAGTTCGTCATTCCGAGCGAAATTTTAGGTTGGGAATGTTGTCCGGGCCGGTGTAGCCAGGGAGATTAGGGTCTGACACAGGAACCAATGTTCAGCAAGGAAAAACTCGACGTGAAGCGCGTCCCGATGATGCCGGTGCGGGATATGGTGATTTTCCCGGAGATGATGCACCCGTTCATCGTGGGACGCGAAGCCTCGGTCCGCGCGCTCGAAGAAGCGCTGGCGGGCGACAAAAAGATTTTTCTCGTCACGCAGCACGACGCCTCGGTGGACGATCCGAAGCCCGAGGAAATCTACCAGGTCGGAACGCTCGCCAATATCGTGCAGAGCGTGAAGCTGCCCGACGGCAACATCAAAGTGCTGGTCGAGGGAAGCGAGCGCGCGAAGCTCGTGCAGGTGACGAGCGACGAAGGATTCTTCCGCGCCACGGTCCGCCTCGTGCCCGTCAAATCCGAGCCCGGGCCGCAGACGCAGCAGGCCTCCGAGCGCGTCACGAACCTTTTCGAGCAGTATGTGAAACTCTCGCAGAGCCTGAATTACGACACGATGATCGCCGCGGCACGCGTTGAAGATCCCGGCAAGCTTTCCGATGCCATCGCTGCGAACCTCCAGATTCCAGTCGAAGAAAAGCAGGAGTTGCTCGAAGTTTTTGATCCTGTCGAACGACTAAACCGCATCGCCGATATCCTCGACGTCGAGATCGAAAAGCTCAACGTCGACCGCTCGATCAACACCCGCGTGAAGCGGCAGATGGAGCGCGCCCAGAAAGAGTATTACCTCAACGAGAAGCTCAAGGCGATCCAGAAAGAGCTCGGGCGCGGCGAAGCCAACGAAATCGAACAGCTCAAAAAGAAGATCGAAACTTCCGGCATGCCCGAAGGGCCGATGGAAAAGGCTCAGCAGGAGCTGAAGCGGCTCGAGATGATGCCGCCGATGTCGGCCGAGTCCACCGTCTCGCGCAACTACCTCGACTGGCTGCTTGCTGTGCCATGGAAGAAGCGCTCGAAGGAAATCCGCGATATCAAGCGCGCCGAGGAAATTCTTTCCGAGGATCACTACGGGCTCGAGAAGATCAAGGAACGCATCCTCGAATATCTCGCCGTTCGCCAGCTCGTGAAAAATCCGAAGGGTTCGATTCTCTGCTTCCTCGGGCCTCCGGGAGTCGGCAAGACTTCCCTTGCGATGTCGATCGGACGCGCCACGGGACGCAAATTCGTCCGCGTGTCTCTCGGCGGCGTGCGCGACGAAGCCGAAATCCGCGGCCATCGCCGCACTTATATCGGCGCCCTGCCCGGCCAGATCATCCAGATGATGCGGAAGGCCGGCACGATCAACCCGGTGTTCGTCCTCGACGAAGTGGACAAAATGTCGATGGACTTCCGCGGCGATCCGTCGGCGGCGTTGATGGAAGTGCTCGATCCGGAGCTGAACCACGCGTTCACGGACCACTATCTCGACGTCGAATACGATCTCTCGAAGGTGATGTTCATCTGCACGGCCAACGTGCTGCACACGATTCCGCAGCCCTTGCAGGACCGCATGGAAGTGCTGCGCCTGCCCGGCTATACCGAGCAGGAGAAATATCAGATCGCGCAGCGCTACCTGGTTCCGCGCCAACGAGAAGCGACGGGCTTGGGCAAGGAAAACGTCACTTTCACCGATGAGGCCGTGACGCACATCATTCGCCACTACACGCACGAAGCGGGCGTCCGCAATCTCGATCGCGAAATCGCCAACATTTGCCGCAAGGTGGCGCGCAAGGTCGTCGAAAATGGCAAGACGTTTACCGCGGGCGTCACGCCCGAAAACGTGAACGACTATCTCGGCGTCCTCAAGTACCGCGATTTCTTCGCCGAAAAGAAAAATGAGATCGGCCACACGACCGGCCTCGCTTGGACCGAAGTTGGCGGGCAGGTGCTCTCAACCGAAGCCACGCTGATGGAAGGCAAAGGCCGCCTCACGCTGACCGGAAAACTCGGCGACGTGATGCAGGAATCGGCGCAGGCGGGCATGAGCTACGTGCGCTCGCGCAGCCATCTCTTCGGCTTGCCGAAAGATTTCTACCGCCACGTCGATATTCACGTGCACGTCCCGGAAGGCGCCATCCCGAAGGACGGCCCCTCGGCGGGCATCACGCTCTGCACGTCGATCGTCAGCGCGCTCACGCGGATTCCCGTGCGCTGCGACATCGCGATGACCGGCGAGATCACGCTGCGCGGCAGAGTGCTGCCGATCGGCGGCGTGAAGGAAAAGCTCCTGGCCGCGCACCGCCTTGGCCTGCGCACCGTGATTCTCCCGAAGGACAACGAGAAGGATCTGGCGGATATCCCGCCCGAAATCCAGGCGGAGATGGCCCTTCATTTCGTCGAGTCCATGGACGAAGTTTTGCAATATGCGCTCGAAAAGCCTCTCCCGGCTCCCGGGCACCCGCCGGCAGCCGAAGTCGAGCCCAAGTTCGGCGCGGATGTCGCGCAGGACAACGAATTGACCAATTGAACCGCTTCGGTCACCCCAAAGTCTCGCTCGGCCCTAGGCGTCCGGTCGGCAGATTCGGCCCGCGACCGAAGTCTGAAAACTTTCTGTAACTTAGCCCGTATTTGAAATCTGGGATTGAGTGCCTCAATCGAACGCGCCCGCCCCGGATCGATCGCAAACAATCACAATCGCGCCTGAAAAACAGGCTTGAAGAAGGAAAGAACTGATGAGTGTTAGCCTCGCAGAACTGAAAGACAAGAACATCACCGATCTGGCCAAGATTGCCAAGGAGCTCAACATCCCCGGCTCCTCCGGCATGCGCAAGCAGGAGCTGATTTTCCAGATTCTTCGCGCCCAGACGGAAAAGAACGGCCTCATTTTCTCCGAGGGCGTTCTCGAATGCCTGCCGGACGGCTTCGGATTCCTCCGCGCGCCCGAGTACAACTATCTTCCGGGCCCGGACGACATCTACGTCTCGCCGTCGCAGATCCGGAAATTCGACTTGCGCACCGGCGACACCGTCTCGGGGCAAGTTCGCCCGCCGAAAGACGGCGAGCGCTACTTCGCGCTGATCAAAGTCGAAGCCGTCAATTTCGAGGACCCCGAAGTCGCGCGCAACAAGATCTTCTTCGACAACCTGACGCCGCTCTATCCGCAGGAGCGCATTCGCCTCGAGACCACCAAGGAAAATCTCACGGGACGCGTGCTCGACATGCTCTGCCCGGTCGGCAAGGGACAGCGCGGATTGATCGTCGCGCCGCCGCGCACCGGCAAGACCATGATGCTGCAGTCCATCGCCAATTCGATCACCGACGAATCATCCCGAAATCGCGCTGATCGTGCTGCTGATCGACGAGCGGCCGGAAGAAGTCACCGACATGCAGCGCACCGTGAAGGGCGAAGTGATCAGCTCGACCTTCGATGAGCCGCCGCAGCGCCACATTCAGGTGGCCGAAATGGTGCTCGAAAAGGCCAAGCGCCTGGTGGAGCACAAGCGCGACGTGGTGATCCTGCTCGACTCGCTCACGCGTCTCGGCCGCGCCTACAACGCCGTCACGCCGCCTTCGGGCAAGGTGCTCTCCGGCGGTATCGACGCCAACGCTTTGCAGCGCCCGCGCCGCTTTTTCGCCGCCGCGCGAAATGTGGAAGAGGGCGGGTCGCTCACGATCATGGCCACCGCGCTGATCGATACGGGCAGCCGCATGGACGACGTGATCTTCGAGGAGTTCAAGGGCACCGGCAACATGGAAATCAACCTCGACCGGCGCCTCGTCGATAAGCGCGTCTTCCCGACGATCGATATCAACCGCTCCGGAACGCGCAAGGACGAACTGCTCCTGCCCGCCGACGAGCTGAATCGCATCTGGGTGCTGCGCAAGGTGCTGAGCCCGCTATCGACCGTCGAAGCGATGGAGCTTCTGCTGGGCCGCCTCTCGAAGACCAAGACGAACGGAGAATTCCTCGCGTCGATGTCCAGCCCCGCGTAGCCTCCGCGTCGTCGCCCGCCGCCCGGATTCGTCCAGCTTCCCTGCCCCGGCGTCTTCGTCCGCATGGCTCAGTGCGCCGGATGCTTCGCTTTCTGCTCCGCGATCCACGCATTCGTGCGCGATTCGAGCATGTCCATCGGCATGGCGCCCTGATCGACGATCGCATCGTGGAAGGCGCGAATGTCGAACCGTTCGCCGAGATCCTGCTCGGCCCGCTGCCGCAGCTTCTGGATTTCCAGCCGGCCGATCATGTAGCCGAGCGCCTGCCCCGGCCAGACGATGTAGCGGTCGATCTCGACCACCGAATTCAGGTGCGGCTGCCCGGTCGTCTCTTCGAAATACTGAATCGCCTGATCGCGGCTCCAGCCCATCGAGTGAATGCCGGTATCAACCACCAGCCGCACCGCGCGCCACATCACCGCGCTCAGGAATCCGAACTTCTGGTACGGGTCGGTGTAGAAACCCAGCTCAGGCCCGAGCGTTTCCGAATAGAGCGCCCAGCCTTCGATAAACGCGGTGTAGCCGATCTGCTTGCGGAATTCCGGAACGCCTTGCATTTCCTGCGCGAGTGAAATCTGCAGGTGATGCCCGGGAACGCCCTCGTGCAGCACGAGATCTTCCACGTCCCACGTGGGGCGCGACGGCAGGTCGTACGTATCCACGTAGAGATAGCCGGGCCGCGCGGCATCCGGCGCTCCCTGCTCGTAATATGCCTCGGTCTGCGAGGGAGCAACGGCGTCCGGCACGGCGCGCACGCCGTAAGGCAGCCGCGGCAGCTTGCCGAAAAGATGCTCGAGCTCCGGATCGGCGCGCTTGGCCGTGGCGCGGTAGTGCATCAGCATGTCGTCCTTGCTCGAAAATTTGAAGCGCGGGTCGGTGTTCACGAATTTGACGAAATCGGCGAAGCTGCCTTTGAATCCGGTCTGCTTGATCAGCTCGTCCATCTGCGCGCGTGTCTGCTTCACCAAATCGAGGCCGATCTGATGAATCTGCTCGGGCGTCATGTTCGTGGTCGTGTGCCAGCGGACGAGATACTTGTAATAGGCCGCGCCGTCGGGAATGTCGCTGATCGAAACCGTATCGCGACAGGCGGGAATGTACGTCTTGGTGAGAAAATCGCCGAGCTTCCGGAATGACGGCGCGATTTTGTCCCTGTATGCGGCCTCGGCACGGCGCGTGAAATCGGCCTTCTGCTCGGCGGTGAACGTCGCCGGATAGTTCTTGAACGCGCTCAGCAACGGGCTTGCCAGCGGATCGGACACGATCTGGCTTTCGGCCTGCTTCGGGACGTCGCGCATCGTGATCTTCGGCGGCGTCCATCCATGCGCCATACCTTCTTTCATCATGTCGATCGTTTGATCGATCACCGTGGGAATGCCGTTGAGCCGCGCGAGGATGTCTTCGTAGTCGCTCGGGCGCGTGGCGGGCATCATATCGATCGTATTCGGAATGTCCTGAAGCGGCCCCTCTACCTGAGTGATCGGAACGTATAGATTGCCGGGAAAGACGGACGGAATCGGGAACGGGTCGTCGTGAAAGCGGAGGCCATCGACCGCTGTTTGCAGCAGCTCTTCGTACAGATCGTAATTCAGCTGCTCGCTCGCGGGGAGTTCGGCGCGAGGAATTGCTTTCAGTTGTTTCAGGGCACCTTCGAGGTGCCGGTTGCGGGCAGCAATCGACGCCGGAGAGTAATCCGACCAGCGCGCGTTTTCGCCCGGATACCCGAAGGCCGTCGCGGATTCCGGATACTGGTGCATCCAGTATTTCCAGTCTTTCGCGAGGAATTCGCGCAACTGGCGTGTGGCGGCGTCAGACGAATTATTTCCAGCGGCGGGAGCCTGCGCGAAAACCGAAGGGCCGGAGAGAAATACTGCAAGCATCAGGGCAATAAGGGATAAGGACTTCATGCTTCCTCCTGGGGAACTGCGTGGAAAACAGCCTATTGAGTCGAAGAGGCTGCGGATTTGTTCTCTCGCGCCAGCATCACTACGAGCCGCGCGACTTCCTCAGGTTCCATCGCGGTGCTGTCCACCACGATCGCGTCTTTCGCGCGCACGAGAGGCGAATCCTCGCGCTCGCGATCGCGGCGGTCGCGCTCGCGGATTTCATCGAGCGTATGCGCGAGGTCGATCGCGTCGCCCTTCTGCTGATGCTCGCGCCACCGGCGCTCGGCCCGTATTTCGGGCGACGCCGTCAGAAAAATCTTCAGCTCCGCGTCCGGGAAAACGACGCTCCCGATGTCGCGCCCTTCCATCACCACGCCGCCTTGCCCGCCGGCCCGCCGCTGCTCGGCCACCAGCACGCGGCGCAGGCCGGGGATCACCGCTACTTTCGACGCCGCCTGCGCCACTTCCGGCGTGCGGATCGCGGACGTTACGTCTTCGCCGTCGAGGAACACTTGCTGGCCTCCGTCCTGCGCGTGCAAGTCGATGCGTGTGTCGCTCGCCAGCGCCGTGAGCGGATCGGCGGCTCCGAGCGGGACGCCGCGCCGCAGCGCTTTCAGCGCTATCGACCGGTACATCGCGCCCGTGTCGATGTAAACGTAGCCCATCAGCTCCGCCACGCGGCGCGCGAGCGTGCTCTTCCCCGAGCCCACCGGCCCGTCAATCGCGATGATGAGTTCTCTCAATGTCGAAAAGACATCCAGGCGGCGTCAAATCCGTTTAAAGGCCCGCTCGATATCGCGCACCGAATAGCGCAGCACGACCGGCCGGCCGTGCGGGCAGCTCATCGGGTATTCGGTTTTCGCGAGCTCTCCGAGCAGCCATTCCATTTTCGTTTTGTCGAGCGGCGTATTCACTTTGATCGCCGCGTGACACGACGTCGAAGCAGCGATTTTCGATTGCAGCGAATCGATCGAAATCGCCTGATTTTCGCGCGCGATGCCGTCCAGGATTTCGTAGAGCAGCTTTTCCGCGTCGCTGCTGGCGATCCCCGCGGGCGCGGCCTGAATCGCGACGCTGCGGCCGCCCATCAAGTCCGCTTCGAATCCGTTGGCGCGAAGCTCGTCCCCAATCTGCTCGAACGTTGCAAGCTGCCGCGGGTTCAGCTCGACCACAATCGGCACCAGCAGCCGCTGCCCGCCGAGATCGCCCTCGCGCCGCGCGCGCAAATGCTGCTCGAAAAGGACGCGCTCGTGCGCTACGTGCTGATCGACGATCCACAGCCCTTCGCTGTTCACCGCCACGATGAAACTCGAGCTCACCTGTCCCAGCGGCTTGAGATCGGCGATATCCTCGGCGCTCGGCAGCGTTCCCGGCAGTCCCTCGCTCGTAGATGCCGTGGCCGCTGCGGCATCTGCCCCCGTGGCTCCAGCAGGCATTGGAAAATTCATGGCGGCGCCGGATTCGAATCCCAGCCGTTGCGCCATCGGCCGATCGGGCCCGCCCGATAGCTCCAGTTCCTCCGCGGCGGTCGCGGCCGATCCAAACGACCACCCCAGCGGCGCCCCTTGCGCTCCCGGAATCTCCGCTCGCGGCGGCCCGGGGAACGTATTCGCATCCGGCATCGGCGCGTAGCCCCGCATACTGCCCGGCCCATTCGCAGGAGCAGCCCCGCCGCTCGCCTCTCCCGGCATGCCAGCGCCAGCAGCGGCGGCGCGCGCGGGAAATTCCGGGATCGGCCGCGCGATCGAAAGCGCCTGGCGCAGCGCGTCGCGCGTGAAATCGTGAATGAACTGCGGATGGCGGAAGCGCACCTCGATCTTGGCCGGGTGCACGTTCACGTCGACTTCCTGGTACGGCAGATCGAGGAAGAGCAGCACCACAGGAAACACGCCCGGCGGGATAATGTTGCGGTAGGCCTCGCCGATCGCATGCAGCAGCAAACGGTCCCGAACGAGCCTTCGATTCACGAAAATATAGATGCCGTTGCGATTTGTGCGCTGCACTTCCGGCCGCGACGCGAACCCGCTGACGCGCAGCATCGCCGCCAGCTCGTCTTCGCCGATCGCAGGCTCGGTGATTGCCGAGCGCACCGGCGCCTCGCTCGCGGGAATCTCGACCAACTCTTCGAGCGCCTGGCGGCCAAAAATCTGGTAGACGCGGTCCGCGAGCTTTTCCACCGGCGCGCAATCGAGGATCAGCTGCGACGGCGTTTTCAGGACGAATTGCACCTCGGGACGCGCGAGCGCATAGTGCGTGACGAGCGACGCGATGTGGCCGAGCTCGGTCGTCTCCGATTTCAGGAATTTGCGCCGAGCGGGGACGCAGTAGAAAATATCTTGGACCGCGATCGACGTTCCCGGCGGCACGCCCGCCGGTTTTACTCCGATGAGCTTGCCGCCCGCGAATTCCACGCGCGTTCCCTGCTCGTCCTCGGGCAGCCGCGTTTCGAGCACCAGGCGCGCAATTGATGCAATCGACGGCAGCGCCTCGCCGCGAAAGCCGAGCGTCGCGATCGAGAGCAGATCGTCCGCGGTGCGCAGCTTCGACGTCGCGTGGCGCTCGAAGGCCAGCAGCGCGTCGTCATGGTTCATGCCGCTGCCGTCGTCAACCACGCGGATCAGCCGCTTGCCGCCCGATTCGACTTCGATGCGGATCGAGCGCGCGCCCGCGTCCAGCGCGTTTTCGAGCAGCTCCTTCACCACCGATGCCGGCCGCTCGACCACCTCGCCCGCCGCAATCTTGTTCGCGACGTTTTCCGCAAGTATGCGTATCCGCGACATCACAACATTTCCTTATCGGCTGGCAGTTTCTTCGGCAAGATCCGATTCACCGCAACAAGTATCACGGGGAACGCCAGTCCTATCACGATAAGCCCGAGAGTCAAGGCGATCCAGATCGAGAGGGCAACCAGCGACCAAACGAAAAAGCTGATTGCAACCGTCGCGATCGGAAGGATCACCATAAGCGATCGATGCGCATACTTCGGATCCCGCTCAGGAACGTCGTTGAACAGCCACATCGGAAAATCGCGTAGCGCCTTCATTGCTTGCGGACATTCTCGCTGATTTTGATTCCCAATTCATCAAGTTGCGCAGCATCGACGTCGGACGGCGATTCCGCCATCAAATCCTGCGCCTTGGCGGTTTTCGGGAAGGCGATCACCTCGCGCAGCGATTTCTCCTGCGCGAGCAGCATGGCGATGCGGTCGATGCCGAGCGCGATGCCGCCGTGGGGTGGCGTCCCGTAGGTGAGCGCATCGAGGAAGAAGCCGAAGCGATGTCGCGCCTGCTCGTCCGTGAGGCCGAGCGCCTTGAAAAGGCGCGCCTGCACGTCCTGCCGGTGAATTCGAATGCTGCCCGATCCGAGCTCGTTGCCATTGAGAACGAGATCGTACCCCTTCGAACGGCACTCCCACGGCGCGGTTTCAAGCTTCTCGATGTCCTCTTCGATGATCCCGGTGAACGGATGCTGCGCGCTTACCCAGCGCTTATCCGTATCGCTCCATTCGAAAAGCGCGAAGCCGGTGATCCAGAGAAACTCCCATTTGCTGCGATCGATCAGATTCAATTTGTCGCCGAGGTGCAAGCGGAGCTGGCCCGCGATGCCGAGCGAGGTATCGCTATGCTCGATCTGTTCTTTGGCCGCGACGGCGACGATCAAGTCGCCCGGTGCCGCGCCCAATTCCGCCGCCAATTTCCTCAGTCCTTCGGCGCTGAGATTTTTCTCGAGCGGCGACGTAATTCCCTCAGCCGTCACTTTCACCGTATAGACGCCGCGAGCGCCCGCGCCTTTCGCGAATTCGGCCAGTTCGTCGAGCTGCTTGCGAGACCAGGCTGCCGCGCCGGGTGCGACCACAGCCTGCACGTTGCCTTCGATATGCAACACGGCCCGCGCGGGCTCGAAGTGCTGCGTCACGTTGTGCAGTTCCATGCCAAATCGCAGGTCGGGCTTGTCCGAGCCGAAGCGGCGCATCGCGTCCTTGTAATCGAGGTGACGGAACGGGCCCTTTGCCGTCACGCCAACGACTGCGCACGCGCGCTCCATCACACGCTCGATCGCCTCGAAAATATCCTGCTGGCGCGGAAACGACATTTCCAGATCGAGCTGCGTGAATTCGGGCTGCCGGTCGGCGCGCAAATCCTCGTCGCGAAAGCAGCGGACGATCTGGTAGTAGCGGTCCATGCCGGAGATCATCAGGATCTGCTTGAAGATCTGCGGCGACTGCGGCAGCGCGTAAAACTGCCCGTGATGGACGCGGCTCGGCACGAGATAGTCGCGCGCGCCTTCGGGCGTCGAGCGCGTGAGCATTGGCGTCTCGATCTCGAAGAAGCCCTGCTCGTCGAGCGATTTGCGGATTTCGAGGACGATGCGGTGCCGCAGCTCGATATTCGAATGCAGCCGCGGGCGGCGCAAATCGAGATAGCGGTAGCGCAGCCGCGTCTCCTCGCTCGCAGTCACTTCGTCTTCGATCGCGAAAGGCGGCGTCTTCGAGTTGTTCAACACGTGCAGGCGCGTGGCTAGCACCTCGACCTCGCCGGTGGCGATTTCGGGATTCGATTTCTGCCTACGCAGGACGCGTCCTTCGACCGCGACCACGAACTCCGATCGCAGGCCCTCGGCCTTCGCGTGCGCCTCGGAGTGCAGCTCCTTGTTGAACACGATCTGCGCAATACCCGCGCGGTCGCGCAGGTCGATGAAGATCAGCTGGCCAAGATCGCGCCGCCGGTGCACCCAGCCCATCAGGACGACATCTTTGTCCGCGTCCGACGCGCGCAAAGCGCCGCAATATTGTGTCCGCTTCAGATTTCCGAGTGAGTCGAGCAATGGCACTTGCCTCCGAGTGACGAGCGGCTAGAAGCTGCCAATCGCCGCCACCATTTTCTGCATGCCTTTTGGACGTTCGCCAAATCTGTTCCGCTGGGAGCAACAATGTTGCTGCCGTCGGGGCCTTAAACCAGGCTTACATGGCCAAGAAAAGCCGAATCTGGCTGTCTTTCGCGCTCTGGCGCCCGAGCCCACTGCCTAGACGCCTCTTCTCTCCGATTCGAGGTACTCCAGCAAATCATTTTCGCTGAACTTGCGCTGATCGGCGTCCGCGAGGCGTTTCAGCGTGTAAGTTCCGGAGGCAACCTCGTCTTCGCCGATGATCAGCGCGTATCGCGCGCCCAATTTATCGGCGAGCCCGAGCGACTTTTTGAATTTCATCTCCTCGGGCGGCAGCTCGACAGCCAAGCCGCAGTCGCGCAGCTTGCGCGCAATCGCGACCGCCGTCGGATACGTTTTCGCGCCCATCCATGCGACGTACACGGCCAGTCCAGGCAGCTTCGGCAGATTGCCGCTTTCCTGGATCGAGAGGATCGCGCGGTCTGTGCCGATGGCGAAGCCGATACCCTTCGTCGGCGGCCCGCCGAGCAACTCGACCAGCCCGTCGTAGCGCCCGCCGCCGCAGACGGCGTTCTGCGAGCCGAGGCCTGCGGCGGTCACTTCGAATGTGGTGCGTGTGTAGTAGTCGAGGCCGCGGACCAGACGCCAGTTTTCTTCGTAGGCGATGCCGCGCAGCTTCAGTTCGTCCTTGAGCTTCGCGAAATGCTCGCAGCAATCCGCGCACAGGTGGTCCGAAATGCGCGGCAGCGTCTCGATGATGGGCTGCTCGTCAGGCAGCTTTGAGTCCAGCACGCGCAGCGGATTCGTCTCTATGCGGCGCTGGCTATCCGGCCCGAGCTTGTCCTTCACTTTTTGCAGCTCGGCGCGCAGCAATTCGACATATTTCGGCCGGCACTCTTTGCAGCCGATCGAATTGACGTAGAGCTTTGTATTCGCAAGCCCGACGCGGCGGAACAGCACCAGCAGCATCTCGAGAACTTCCGCGTCGATCGCAGGCGCATCCGACTGCCCCAGCACCTCCGCGCCCACCTGATAGAACTGCCGGTACCTTCCCTTCTGCGGCCGCTCGCGCCGAAACATCGGCCCGACGTAGTAGAGTTTCACGTTGCCCGGTAGCACGTGCATCCCGTGCTCAATGTAAGCGCGCGCGACGCTCGCCGTCGCCTCGGGCCGCAAGGAAATGACTTCTCTTGGCATCAGGTCCGAAAGTGGGCGCGTGGGTTCGGGAGGTCGCGGCAGCGGATCAAGGTCGCGCGGAGGATCTAGGAATGTGTACATTTCTTTGCCCACTACGTCCGTGTCGCCGCCGATCGACCTCGCGAAAAGCTCGGTCTCTTCGAAAGTCGGCAGGCGGACTTCGCCGAAGCCGTAAGTTTCAAAGAATTCGCGCGCGGTGCGCTCGAACCAGTTCCACAGCGCCGAATCCGGCGGCAGGATGTCGCGCGTGCCTTTGATGGCCCTAAATTGTCGCTTCTCAGTCATTTCTAGCTGGAATTCCCGCCTCTCGGACGGGCAGGTCCCGGAGAAAAGTCATCCGAACATACTAGCAGGGAGGCACGACGATGCAAGGGCATCGCTCCCGTTTATCGGCGCCTCTGCTGCCGCAACAAAGCGAGATGCGCGGGGACAACGCGGCCATCCACAGCCACGCAAAGCGAGTTCCAAACCGGAACTCGATACTTCGACGTTTCAGCATTTGAAACATCTATCCCCTGCATCAAAACGTTGCATTTTACGAATCTCATACTTCCGTATAATCTCCGGCCCTCAAGTCTTGTTGTCCCCACTCTTCAAAGGAGAGTTTAAATGGCCGAGAAAACCACGGGTGAGATGAAGCAGACCCTGGGATTGACCGGGCTCACGATGAACGCGATGGCGTTGATCGCACCCGGCGCCTTCCTTTGGCTCACCTTCTACGCGCAGGCGACGGAGGGCTCAACCTCCCCGTCGATGTGGATCGGGATCCTGTTCGCGCTGTTGCTTTGTCTTGCGACCGCCGTGTCTTACGCGGAATTGGCAAAGCTATACCCCGGCACTGGGAGTTCATACTACTTCGCGGAGCAGGCGTTTTTGAATCATGACAAAGCATGGAAGTACGCCCGTCTGATGAAGTTCATTGTCGGCTGGGGCTCGCATCTGTACTACTGGATCTACCCCGGCGTTATGGTCACAGCGACGGGACTCTTCGTGGGTTACGTCGTTGGCACGCTCTGGCCCAACTTCATGAGCGCTTCCAATCCTGGCCCCGCGTTCATGATCCTCGTGGCGGTGATTTTCACGCTCGGCGTCTCCTATATCGCGCACCGCGGCGTGACAGGATCAACGGCGGTGAGCGTCGCCATCAACGTGATCCAAATCTCGGCCCTCCTGGTCTTCTCCGTGATGGCGATCGGCTACCGGATGAACCACCCTGCCGGGAGCGTTGCCTGGCAGTGGGATGCGACGTCGGGTGACGCGTACAACTGCGAGTTTCAGATGGACGCGCAGAACAATATCGTCCGTGACGCAACCATGGCCCCGGTATGCAAGAAGGACGCTTCCGGCGCGATCGTTCCCTACCACATCAGCTACCCGTGGAACGATGCGAGCGGGAACTTCCTCAGTCATCCGGGCGGCGCCAAATCGGTGCTTGGCATCCACAAATTCGGCTGGATGTTCGTTCAAGCAACGGTCGCGATCCTGATTCTCGTGGGATTCGAATCGTGTACATCGCTGGGTGGCGAGGCCAAAAACGCAAAGCACGACATCCCCATCGCGGTCATCACGTCGCTGCTCGTTCAAGGCGCCTTCTGCTATCTCTTCGAGTATTTCGCGACAAACTATGCTTTAAGTAGCGGCTACTCGATGCAAAGCGCTTCCGGCTCGGCTGCTCCGATCGCCGACATGATGGTGATGATCGGCGACTCGATCTTCGGACCGGGCCACGGCCGGGCGTTCATGTTGATCGAAGCCGTCACGGTCTTCCTCGCCCTTATCGGCACGACGCTCTCCTGCATCAACACCGGAGCTCGCGTCACCTACGCGATGGGCAAGGACGAAGAAGTGCCGGAGCACTTCGGCATCCTGCATGAAAAGAACCTGAGCCCGCACAGGGCCATCTGGACGCTGGCGATTGTCTCGATCATCTTCGGCATTATTGGATTGCTGATGGTGTTCGGAGACGCCGGCGCTCCAAGCGACGCCACGATCGCAGCCCTGCCTCACGGGTTCTGGTCGAGCTTCGGCTACCTCACTCACGACAAAATGGCGGCGCTGCCGAATACCTTCACCACGGTGACCTTAGCGTCGAACTTCGGGACGTTCCTGCTCTATGGTCTCAGCTGCGTAGTTTGCATGGTGGCTTACCATAAGCACCCGAACTTCAGCTTCCTCAAGCACTGGCTCATCCCAGCGTTCGGAGTCGTAGCGAACCTGGTATGCATGTCGTTCTACCTGATCGGGCCGTTCATGGGTTACGGCACGAAAATGGAGCCTTACCTGGCCCTGGGAATCGCCGCGGTCTGGGCCATCTACGGCGGTATCTACTTCACCATGGCAAGCAAGAAGAAGGGAAAGACGACGCTGGTGACGGCTCGCACTTGATAGCCGAAAAAAACGTCAACAGGGGCGGGCGCAAGCCCGCCCCTTTGTCTTTGGGAAGGCGCTTTATTCTTTAGCGAGGGATGAGTTCTAATGTATAGAGGTCTTAGCGTGTCGTCCTCCGGTGCCGCTGCCGCCACTGCGGTGGCAAGGTACGCCACGGAACCAAGCGATATGATCGATGTCGAGTTCGCAGAACTCTCGGATCTCGGGCGCGTCCGCCAAGGCAACGAGGACTACCTCGGCCACGTCGCGCCCGATACGCCGGAACGAGCTCGCAGCCACGGTTACCTTTTCGTGCTTGCCGACGGCGTCGGCGGCCACGATCTCGGCGAGGTCGCTTCGAAGACAGCCGTCGAGAGCGTTCTTGAGGGCTTTCGCAAGTCCAGCGCCGGGGAGCTGCATCCGGCGCTCCTCACGGGCTTGGTTCGCACGGCCAACGTGCGTGTGATCGAGGCCGGACACGACGCCAATCCGGCAGGCTCCCGGATGGCCACGACTATCGTGGCCTGCGCATTGCGGCACGATCGAGTCGCGGTAGCGCACGTGGGCGATTCCCGCTGTTACCTGATCCGCCGGGGCCAGGCGACCCTCCTCACGCGTGACCACACTGTGGCGAGCGAGCACGTGCGCATGGGCCTGATTTCGTCGGCGGAGGCAGGCAGCGCGGAAACCCGGCATCTTCTGAGCCGCTCGCTCGGGTCGGCGCTCACCGTGAACGTTGACGTCTCCGAGCATCAGGTGCTTGTCGGCGATGTGCTCGTCCTCTGCTCCGACGGGCTCCACGGCTCCGTCCCCGGCTCCGAGATGGCCGCGGTCGCAGGCAACGGCGCGGAGTTGCAAAAAGCAGCGCAGCGCCTTGTGGATATTGCGAATCAGCGAGACGGTAGTGATAATATCTCGCTGCAGATAATTCGCGTCCGGGGCGTCGAACGTGTCGGGATGTACCGGGGACGGCCCTATCGTCTCCCTTAAGCCTGACACGCCGCCGGTCTTCGCCTGACGCCTGCTCGCGAGGTTTCCAGTCCACCCCGGCGACCAACTCGATCACTACCGAATCGAAAGCCTCGTCGCCCGCAGCGGCATGGCCTCCATCTACCGTGCAACGGATATCCGTGATGGCCGGCAAGTAGCCCTCAAGATTCCCCATCCCGAGATGGAAGCCGAGCCGGTCCTCTACGACCGCTTCAAGCGCGAACAGGAAATTGGTACGAGCCTCGATCATCCGGGAGTGATGAAGGTCTACGCGGACGCGGACCGCAGCCGCCAGTACATGGTGATGGAGTGGGTCGACGGCCGCCTGCTTCGCCAGATCATGTCCGAGGCGAAGAAGCTCCCGGTGGAGCGCGCCAAGCGGCTCGTCATCAACATCGCTCACGCGCTCGACTACATCCACAATCACGGCGTGGTTCACCGCGACCTCAAGCCGGAAAACATCATGGTCGACAAGGACGACAACGTCAAACTCATCGATTTTGGGATTGCGGGCAAGGAAGGCGCGCGGCGTCTGACGTTCGCGAAGCTTTCGAATGTGATGGGAACGCCCGACTACATCTCGCCCGAGCAGGTCAGGGGCAAGCGCGGCGACGGCCGGAGCGATGTCTACGCGCTTGGCGTGATGCTCTACGAAATGCTCACCGGCAAGACGCCGTTTCAAGGGCCAAATCCCTTCGCCATCATGAACGACCGCCTCTTGAACAATCCGATTCCGCCGCGCGAACTCGACGCGTCGATCTCGCCGCAGTTGCAAGAGGTGATTTACCGCGCCATCGAGCGCGACCCGAAGAATCGGTATCCGAACGCCCGGGAAATGGCCTCCGACCTCGAGCACATCGACCAGGTAGGCGTTTCGGAACGCCCTGAGCTTCACGATTGGAAAACGCGGCGCACTCCCTGGGTGCGGCGAATCCTCTTCTACATCATGCTGGCGCTGATCCCGATCATTGTTTTCGGGCTTCTTCTGCTCGTCGCGAAGCACTGACGCCGTTCCCTTCGTCCGGAACCCGCAAAAAATCAGGGGAAAAACACCGCTGCGCGGCCATAAGGATTTTATAAATGCGCCGCAGTTTATTTCCTTATGCCTTCAATAGATTTAATGAGTTTGACCATTCAGCAAAGCGTCTGTAATTTGCTTGGCACCGTCGCGAATCCATGAAAACCGAGATAGCGCGGTAGGGAGGGAAGGTTTGCTTATGAAACGTGCGTACAAGTGTGCTTCGAGCTTCGCCATGGCCATGTTAGCGGTAGGTTTTGTCGCCTGGGCGCCAGCTTCGAGGGCAGCAGATGATCCACCTGCTACACCCTCATCGGCCGCGGCCCCACCGGCTGCAGCTTCGTCGGCCCCAGCACAGCCGGCTTCGAGTTCATCTGCGTCTTCGGAGACGCAGCGGTTGGCAGATTTAGAAAAAGAAGTCGAGGCTTTGCAGGCGGAGATCACTGCATTGAAGGAGAGCGACACTCCGAGCATGAAGACGGCCGCGTACGTGGAGCCCGCAAGCGCTCCCGTAAGCGCGCCCCTGCCAACTCCAGACGACAAGATCAACCTGGCTGGTCTGCTTGGCCCCGTGACGTTGAGCGGTTTCGGCGACGTCTACTACGGGTACAACTACAATCATCCAGGCAACAACAGCAGCGGCTTGCGCTTCTTCGACGGGCCCACAAACGGTTTCGGCTTCAACATGGCCGAACTGATCTTGGACAAAGCGGGTGACGCAACATCGGCCGAAAGCAGGCTCGGTTACCACGTCGCCGTCGGCTACGGGCAGGCTGCCAAGGTGGTAAACGGCTCCGACAACCCAGCGTTTATCGGCTACTACCCCAGCAACTTCTACGTCAAGGAAGCGTACGTTGACTACCTTGCTCCGATCGGCAAGGGGCTGACGGTCACCGTCGGCAAATTCGTCACGCCGTTCGGCGCCGAGGTGATCGAAAGCAACGCCAACTGGAACTATTCACGCGGGATTCTCTTCTACTACGCGATCCCCTACTTCCATTTTGGCGCGAGCGCCAAGTACGCCTTTAACAGCAAGGTGGCTCTCACGGGTTACCTCGTCAACGGCTGGAACAACACGGTCATCCAACAATACAATTACGGGCAAAGTTCAGGGCTGACGTACGGCTTGAGCTTGGCTTGGACGCCGAATGCCAAGTGGTCTTTGACACAAAACTACATGGCTGGACCGATCGTCGACCAATATTCTGACACCAACAAGATCGTGACCGACTGGAAGCAGCTTTCGGACACGGTCATCTCCTACACCCCGAATGCCAAGTGGGCGTTCGTATTGAACGGCGACTACGGCTTCGGTCCGCGCCCCGGGATCACCTGCTACAACGACTACGCCGTGACCCCAGCAGCGCTTCCAGTAGATTGCACCAACGCCCCTGCGGTGAGTTGGTGGGGCGTCGCGGGCTACGCGAAGTACACGTGGACTCCGAAAACGAACTTCGCCGTTCGCTACGAGTATTACGACGATACCGACGGCTACACGGGTGTGCTTAATGGCACTCCCGGCTTCGCTCAGGAAGTCTCCGCGGACTGGTCGTATAACTTGACCAGCGCCCTGCTCATTCGGGGTGAATACCGCTACGACTTCGCGAACCAGCCGATCTTCCAAAGGGGCCAGCTGGGCAGCGTCAAGGAGCAAAACACGGCCACGCTGGGCTTCATCTACTCGTTCAGCAGCGCGAACGCGAAATAAACAGCCATCCGGCTCCGCGCGAAGGAGCCGCAGCTCTACACAGCATCAACGGCCAACCGGCGCCCTCCACCCCCGCCGGTTGGCCGTTTCTTTTTGTGAGAAGGACTCGGGCAGCGGTCGTGCTTCGAGCGGTTCATTCCTTGCGTGAAGAGAGTTGTAACACGTATCGAACTGGCAGCCGGCTCGGCCCGGCTGCCAGTTCGTCGAATCGAGCAGATGTTACGGCGTAGTGATGACAGGGTTCCCGATCGCGTTCTCGATAATCGTCGCCTTCGCGGGTAGCCGGTGCACCAGGCTATTTTTTGCCGCAGCCTCGGCCACCGATTCGTGCTGGGCGTCCAGCATAGCCTCTCCTGCGGCGATCGCCTGATTGTAGGGAAGAAAAGTTGACGGCACGAAGCTGGCGTCCGAGCCGCTCACGGCAGTCGATGGCAGCCTCGCGGGCGGAATACTCGGCAGCGTGTGAAAGCTCGTCGAGCCGGTGATCCCGCCGCCCGACCCGCCGTAGCCGCCGCCTCCGCCAACACCATTATTCGATAACGCTCCCCCGGCAGTGCCGCCCACCATCGCGCCCCGTGCAGATTGGCCGTGCGCAGGTATGGACATCCCCAAAATCAAAACCGTTAGACCCAGAAATCGCTTCATCGATGCCGCCCCTTCCTGCGGAGACGCTTTCGAGACTCGACACGGTTTCGGCAATCTCCGTGCCAGACAGCCCGCGACTCGCAGGGGAGCTATCCAGTTTCGATTCAATGAATTCTCGGAGGAGAGGTTGGCGCCGGGGCGCCGATGCTTGAGAACTGTGGGTAAGGATCCGCCCAAGTGTGAAAATGATTAGGCAAGAAATCCTGGACGCGTTCCAGTACTGCCGCTACGAACGTTATACGAGCTGGTACCCGCTCTGCCTATAGGCCTTTCCAGCCTGCGTAGGCCGCGCCTTTGAGCGGGCATTCCTCGTCGAGCACCACGTGGATCGGAACCTTCGCGAGAAAATCCTGCATCTTTTCCTTGTGCTGCGCGGCCGCGACGAACCGGCCATCCGTCATCTTCGGCAGAATCTTCACCGCGATTCCGCCCGCCACATAGATGCCGCCCCGCGCGACAGACCTCACCGCAAGATTCCCCGCCTCCGAGCCGTAGACCTCAACCCACAGATCGAGCGTCGCGACGCACGCCGGGCATTCGCCCGAAAGTCCCAGCCGCGTGATCGTGGGCGCTTGATCGACCTTGGGATCGTCAAATCCCGGATGTTTCACGAATGGGTCGAGAAACTCATGCACGGTCTTAAATCCTCGCCCTGAAAGGATGAGCTCCGCGCTCGCGAATTTGCCGCGCGACTTCACGAATCTCCACAGGTCCGCCTGCTGCTCCGTGTGCGGCGCGAAATCCGCGTGGCCGGCCTCGGTCGCCATGGGGATGTGCTTCGTGCCGTCCCAGAAAAGAATCGCCTCGCCAAGTCCGGTCCCCGCCGCGATCACCGCGCGATGCGTTCGCGGGTCGGGAACGCCCGCGTAGAGCATTTCCAAATCCTGGGGCCGCATGACGGCAATTCCATGCGCCGCCGCTTCCAGGTCGTTCATCAGACGAACCTGCGAGAGCCCGACGAGCTTCGCCATCGTCGCGCCATCGATCACCCACGGCAGATTCCCCGCGTGGACTTGATTGTCCACTACCGGGCCCGCGATTCCGAACGACGCCGCGCTCACCTTCGCGCCGGTCACGCTCAGGAAATCCTTCACAATCTCTTCCAGGCCCGCGTGCTCGCGGCTCGGATAGCGCTTGTCCGTCACCTTCGAAAGCGCGCCGCTGGCGACGTCGAAGAGTCCGAGATTGGTCTTGGTCCCGCCGATATCACCGGCCAGTATCATCCGTGCCTCCGCGACACAAAGCCACAATCCGCCGGATGTCCTGCACCCAGCAAGCCGAGAACTGTCTCACAATTGATTTTGGAACGGCAAGACGTCGTCAGGTCCAGTCCCGCGTTACAGCGGCCGCCAAGCCCGGCCCTCCCGCCGCCATTAAATCGTGCGCAGCTTCGGGCCCGGTGCCGCCTGCGGGATAATTTGGGAACGATGGCTTCGTGTTTGCAAATGCGTCGAGGATCGGGTCGACGAGTCCCCAGGCGGCCTCCACGCTGTCGGCCCGGTCGAATAGCGTCGCATCGCCGCGTATGCAATCGTTGATCAGCGTGGCGTACGCCTCGCGCGATCCCGAAGCGAATGCCTGCTTGTACTCGAAGTCCATCTTCACAGGGCGAATCTGCATCTGCGATCCCGGCAGCTTGGCCCCGAACGACAGTGAAATTCCTTCATCCGGCTGGATGTTCATCACCAGCGAATTTGGCTGCACGTCCGACCCTTGAAACACCATGTGCGGCGCCTTCTTGAACTGGATCGCGATTTCTGTCATCGGCCGCGCGAGCCGCTTCCCGGTGCGCAGGTAAAACGGCACGCCGCTCCATCGCCAGTTGTCCACCAGGAGTTTCGCCGCCACAAATGTTTCTGTCGTCGAGTCCGGCTTCACGCCCGGTTCCTGCCGGTAACCGGGAACATCCTTGCCGCCGATCGTCCCGGACCCGTACTGCCCGCGGATTACCGACTTCGCGGTCGACTCCGGCGTGAATGGCCGGATCGACTGCAAAATCTTGATCTTCTCGTTGCGCACGGAGGTGGCCCCAAACGTCGCCGGCGATTCCATGGCCACGATCGACGTGAGCTGCAGCACGTGGCTCTGAATCATGTCGCGCAGCGCCCCGGCCGATTCGTAAAACGCGGCCCGCCGCTCCACGCCCAGCGATTCCGACGCCGTGATCTGCACGTGATCGATGTAGTTCCGGTTCCACAGCGGCTCGAAAATGCCGTTGCCGAAGCGGAAGACCAACAGGTTCTGCACCGTCTCCTTGCCGAGATAGTGGTCGATCCGGTAGACCTGTGACTCATCGAACACCTGCAGCACCTTCGCGTTGAGCTTGCACGCTGAAGGCCCGTCGTGGCCAAACGGCTTCTCGATGATGATCCGCGTCCACGAATCCTTCGACTTTGGTTTCGCCAGCCCGGCCTTGCCCAGCTGCTCGATCACGTGCGGATATACGTCGGGCGGCGTCGAGAGATAGTAGAGGCGATTCCCGCCGAGGTGCGCCTTTTGATCGACCTCGTCGAGATGCTGCGACAGCCGCCGGTAGGATTCCGGATCGTCGTAATCGCCGGTGAAATACTCGAGGTGCTTCAAGAAATCGTCGCGCTTGGCGTCGTCGCCCTTCTTTGGCAAGGCATCGTTTGTTGCGGACTGAAATTTCTCGTCGGTCATCTGCGTGCGCGCGAACCCCACCACGCGAAAGCGCGGCGCGAGACACGAATGAATCGCCAGATCGAAGAGCGCCGGCAGCAGCTTGCGCTTCGCCAGATCGCCCGAGGCGCCAAACATCACGATAGCGCACGGATCGGAAGGAATCTCGCAGAAGTAGCCATCCGTCAGGATGGACTCAGCTGGGTCGGTAGTGGTGCTCATCGTGATCTCCTTGGCCGGATCGTGTCCGAACTCGACTCCAGGTCTGGCGCTCGCTCGCTATCTGGATGGTTTCGGCCGCAGGCTTGATTCTATCTCCGCTGGCCCTTATTCGCCCCACGTGTAATACGAATTCAATGGATCGGAGTAATTCGCCAGGCCTATCGACCGGCCGAAGCGATCGGCCGATGCCGGGCTACAACAGCGCGTAGTACCGGAGCAGGTTCCCATCCGCCTTCCGCTCGCCGATTCCGATAATCACATGCCGCGTCAGCCAGTCGTGCTTGCCCGCTTCCACCTCGAAGGTCGGAAACGACCGCAAATAATACTCGTCCGGGGCCACAGGGGGCCCCCCGGCAAACGCCATGTCTCTCAGCCGCCGCATCGTGTTGTCCTCATAGCCCCAGAGGTAGCCGCGATTTTGCAGCAGGATCAGAGTGCCATCATCTTCCTGCAACATATAGCGCGCGTCAAACGACACGGTATCGTCCGGGCGAAACAACGCGTAATCGCCGCCGCTATCGGGGACGACTTTCCCATTCAACTTCGGTCCCGAAAATTCGCCCGTGCCCAGGTAAACCCCGCCCCGCCCCGCACCCGTCGGCATGTTGTTGATCATCTGGACGCGCGAAAAATGCAGCCGCACCTCGAATGCAAACTCCAATTTCGGCTCCGCCATCGTCGATGCCTTCTGCCCAAATGGTCGCGCGTGTATCACGGATCCTCCGCCCCGATTACTCGAACGATTTGCCCGGCCCGGTGATGTGATAAAGTCGCTCCGATCTCGGCTTCTGTCAATCGCGCGTTCCGCAAATCGGGTGGCGGAAGCCTTCGGAGGATTCCTGCATGAAAATTGCCTTGATCGGAGGAACGGGCTACGTCGGCTCCAAAATTCTCGCGGAGGCCCTGCGGCGCGGACATAAAGTCACCGCCATCGTCCGGCATCCGCAGCGCCTCGCGCCGCGCCCGAATCTCAAAATTAAGGGAGCCGACGTGCTGCACCGCGAGCGCCTCGCGCGCATCCTCGCGCGTCACGACGTGATCATCAGCGCCTTCAATCCCAAGCGCGGCACTCCCGGCCCCGAGGTCTACCACCGCCACATTCGTGGACATCGCGCGATTATTGCTGCGGCGAAACGCTCCGGCGTGAAGCGATTCCTCGCCGTTGGCGGCGCCGCCAGCCTGAAAACCCCCGCTGGCATCGAATTACTCGATTCGCCCGAGTTCCCTGCTGCGTACGAGCCGTTCAAGCCCGGCATTCGCGGCACCCGCGAGCTCTACTACTTGCTCAAAAACGAACGCGGCCTCGATTGGGTCTTCCTCGCGCCTTCCGTGATGATTTCCCCCGGCGCGAGAACGGGCAAATACCGCGTCGGCAAAGATCACGTCCTCTACGACGAAAAGGGCAAGAGCCACATCTCGCTGCAGGATTACGCCGTGGCGATGCTCGACGAACTCGAGCACCCGCGCCACCATCGCGAGCGCTTCACCGTCGGCTACTGAACATGAGTTAGTCGCTGGTCGTCATTCCGAGTCCGCTGCGACGAAAGAATATCTTCGAGGAATCGAGCACATGCCGAAAAAAAAGCCACCTGCAAAATCAAAAGCAAAGCCCCTCACCGTCGCCGATCGCATCGAAATCAACGACCTCATGGCCAGCTACGCCTGGGCGCTCGACACCGGCGACGTCGATTCCTTCGTCGCCTGCTTCACGCCCGATGCCGTCGTCATCGAGGAAGTCTTCGAAGAGCCCGATCGTTGGGAAGGCGCCGCCGGCATTCGCAAGCTCGCCGAACATTTTCGCGCCGTTCCCGGCTTCCCTGGCCGCCAGCATTATCTCAGCCAGCTGGTGGTAAAAGGCAACAGCCACCGCGCAACCGCCCGCGCGTTCGCCCTTGTCACTGAATGCCGCGGCGAGCCTCCCTACCTCATCCGCTTCGCCGGCTATTGGGACGACAAGCTCGTCAAATTTCGCGGCCGCTGGCTTTTCAAAGAGCGGATCATCCGCCTATGGGACGGTCCCGTGCTCGCCAACTTCCCGGGGCACAGTGGCCAGCGCGTCCCGCGCAAGCGCCCGACCGAGCTCGTCGTCAATCGCACGTAGACAACTCCAATCGTCCCTTCGATTTTTGCGATCCTTGGATGTAGAATGCCCCCGGTTTCAGGAAGGAAATCGAACATGAAGAATAGAACCTCGGGATTTGCCGCCTTCGCGTTCGCATGCGCAATCGTGATGGGATTTGCCTCGACGGCACCCGCCCAAGCGCCCAAGCCCGTCCGCACGCAAGCGGGTCTCGTGCAAGGTACCGTGCAAGACGGCGTCAGGGTGTACAAAGGCATTCCGTTCGGCGCGCCGCCTTTTGGCGATCTCCGCTGGCGCCCGCCTCAGCCTTCCGCGCCATGGAAGGGCGTGAAGGAAACGAATACATTCGCGCCCGCCTGCATGCAGACTCCCATCGTCATGCCCGCGCTGGGCCTCGAGTCTATTCCGGTCAGCGAGGATTGCCTCTATCTCAACGTCTGGACTCCAGCTAAATCGCCCAAGGACAAACTGGCCGTGATGGTCTGGATCTACGGCGGCGGATTCACCATCGGAGGTACATCCCTCTCGCAGTACGACGGCATGAATCTTGCGAAAAAGGGCGTCGTCTTCGTCAGCATCGCCTACCGCCTCGGCCTCTTCGGCTTCTTCGCGCATCCCGAGCTCACCGCCGAGCAGGGCGGACACTCCGGCAACTATGGCCTGCTCGATCAGATCGCCGGGCTCAAGTGGGTGCAGCACAATATCGCGCGATTCGGCGGCGATCCTCACCGTGTCACCATTTTCGGCGAATCAGCGGGCGGAATCTCCGTCAGCATGCTGGCAGCCTCGCCGCTGGCCAAGGGCTTGTTCGCGGGCGCCATTTCGGAAAGCGGAGGCAACTTCGCTCCCGCTCGCAGCGGCCGCGAAGGTGGCGAAAACATGGTCTCGCTTGCCACAGCTGAGCAAAGCGGCGCCGCTTTGCTTTCAAAGCTCGACGTAAAGTCGATCGCCGACGCACGGAAGCTGCCGGCCGAAGTTCTCCTGAAGGCGGGTGGCCCCGGGCTCGGCGGCACGTGGCCCAATTTCGACGGCTACGTTCTTCCGGGCGACCAATACGATCTCTACAAGGCGGGCCGGTACAACGATACTCCGGTGCTCATCGGCTGGAATGCGGATGAGGGCGCGCTGTTTGTCCGGACCACCACTCAGAGCGGCTATCTCGGTTCCGTCCATTCCGGCTATGGCGAATACGCGGACAAAATTCTCTTGGCCTACCCCGGCGATTCCGATGCCGGGGCGCTTCGCTCCGCTCGTGATGTGGCTCGCGACACGCTCTTTGGCTGGGGCACCTGGAGCTGGGCTCGCCTGCAATCGCAAACGGGCAAGGCAAAAGTCTTCGTCTACTATTTCAGCCACCGCCCTCCATATCCCGATACGCCGCAGTTCAAGGATTGGGGCGCGGCTCACGGCAGCGAACTGTCGTACGTCTTCGAAAACTTCTCGTCCACGATGTCACCCAGTGCCGCCGATAAAGCGATGGCGGACCAGGTCTCGTCCTACTGGGTGAATTTCGCGAGGACGGGCGACCCCAACGGTGCGGGCTTGCCGACGTGGCCCGCATTCACCGACGCCGATCAGCAAGTGATGAATCTCAATGATCCGTCGCACGCGATCCCGACGCCGAACCTCGACAAGCTGAAGGTATTGGACGGCTACTACGCCTGGCGCCGCAGCCAAGCCGCCGCAAGCCACTGATCGCGCCCGCAACGCGATCGTACCGCCGGCTTGTCCCGAGGATGAACCGAAGGGCGTCCCGCCGGCTCTTTCGACGTTTTCCACAGGCCGGTCGCGGGTTTCGCGACGCGGCGTGTCTTTTCTTTGGGTGGAAGCGTGAGCCTTCAGGCTCGCGAAAAGCCTTCAACGAGACTCGGGCTTTAGCCGCGGGAAGTGATTCGGGAGTCGAGCGCGCTCAGGCGGGTGTGCGTTTCGGCCGCATCCCGCGCGGCCAAATCCCCTGCTTCCCCGGCGACAAAATTCCATTCGGATCGGCCGCATCCTTCAGCGTCTCGACAAATCGCTGCAGCGCGTGATGATTGAAATCGTATTGCTCGCCGATCAGATCCATGTACGCAACGTGCGCGCGATATTCGCCGAAGCCCAGCTTTGCCGCCTCGACCACTAGACCTTCGCACAGCTTGTTCGCCTGCACGCGATGCTCGTGATTCTGCTTGTCGTAGAGAATCATCATCACGGAATACAGGTGCCGCACGCCGAAAGAAAATCCGCCGTAATAATCGAATCCATGCTCGTGGCACCGCGTCCCGACGAGATTCGCCAGCTTCACGGCCTCCTTCCCGCGCGGCGCCACGACCGGAGAAAAACCGAGATGCCCGCCGTCTTCGCCGCGATACTTCAGCACGCCGAGCGGAATCAACGACGGCACGCCGGCCTGCGCGCTCTCCGAACCCATCGACGCGGCAAGCTCGTCCAGAGGCGTGGCCTTCACATTGAATTTCTTGCTCGCAAACTTCGCGCCCGGGATCGCCCAAAAAGCCTCGCGCGCGATTTTCTCTCGTCCATCGGCCAGTTCTTCCGGCCCGTACGTCGCGAACGTAAGATTCCACGCGCCCAGTCCGCTCTCGCGCAGCGCCTTCTCGACCACGTCGTCAGGCACCACTCCGTCGCCCGAGAACCACTCACTCCGCGCCCCGCGCCGCGAAATCAGCCGCACCGCGTTGCTCAGCACCGCCGTATTCTGAATAATCTCCTCGCGCCGCAGCCGCGCCGTGATGTCCACAATCGCTTCGAGGTCGGACTCACGCTCGAAATGCAGGTCGCACGCAATGAAGAAATCCGGCTGTGGCATCAGCCAAAAGCCGCCTTTGGTTACCACGCCAAAATTCGACTGCATGAAGAGCCCGTCGACCGACGGCCCGTAGCCCGGCTTGAACGACTGCCACGTCTTCGCGCCGCTCAGCGCGCCCATGCCCGTGCGAATCAGCTCCCCATTTGCGAGGACGATTTCCATCCCACAAAGTTTCTCCGAGTGGTCGCCGTAAGGCGTATAGCCGATGCCACGGTCGAGCGCGTTGCCCAGCACGCTGCCCCATCCGAGCGCGGGCACCGAAATCCAGAGCTTCATCTTTCGCTCGCGGATGTACTCGTACAGATCGAAAAACGTGACGCCCGGCTCGACCACCGCGTAGCACAGCTCTTCATTGATCTCGATCTTCTTCATCCGCCCGAGATCGAGCGCCACCGATCCCGACACTCTCGGCGCCGGGCCGCCATACCCGAGATTCTTCCCTCGTGAAAAGGTCCACAGCGGAATCTTGAATTCATTGGCGATTCTCACGATCGCCTGAATCTCCTCCACCGAGCCTGGCTTGAGTGCAGCCGAGGCGGCGTATTCGCCCGGGGCGCTCGACGCAAACGCAAACGGATCGCGATACTCCGCCAGCTCTTTTTCCCCGCGCACCACCCACTCATCGCCAATCGCTCGCGCAAAGCTGTTGAGCGCGCGTTCGAACGCTTCGCTCGACACTCCTGGCGGTAGCACAATCAAGGTTTACCCTCCTCGCGGGGACGAAATCGAATTCGTAGGGGCGTCGCTTGCTGCGCCCCGCCTTGCGCGCAGTAGCTATCGAAACTGCAGCGTCATCTCATTCAGCTTCGCCAGCAGCGCCGCATCGAGCGTTACATCGAGCGCGGCCACCGTCGCATCCAGCTGATCCGGCCGGCTCGCGCCAATAATCGGGCTCGTCACCCATGGTTGCGCGAGCACCCACGCCACCGACATCGTTGTGAGCGGAATCCCCACTTCTTTCGCGAAGGCGTTCAGCGCGTCGACCGCGTCGAATATTTTGTCCTTCCAGTAGCGGTCCTGATAGAGATGGCTCACGCGCCCGCCAAACGCAAACCGCGTTCCCTCGCTCGGCGGCTTCGTCCGGTCGTGCTTGCCGGTTAGCAGGCCGCCCGCGATCGGATTGTATGGAATCACGCCGATGCCTTCCTCGACGCACAGCGGAAAAAGCTCGCGCTCGAATTCGCGGAATAGCAGGTTGTAGCGCGGCTGCACGGAGACAAATCGCGCGAAGCCCCGCGCATCGCTTCGCCCGATGGCCCGCGCCAGCTGATACGCCAGATAATTCGAGCAGCCGATGTAACGCACCTTTCCTGCACGGACGATCGCATCGAGCGCGCACAGCGTTTCATCCGTGGTCACTTCCGGATCGTAGCCATGCAACTGGTACAGATCGATGTAATCCGTGCCCAGCCGCCGCAGCGATGCGTCGATTGCATCGAAAATGTGCCGCCGGTTGTTCCCGGCGTGAAACGGCTGTGGTCCTGTCGCGCCGAAGCACTTCGTCGCGATCACCCAGTCGTGCCGCTTCCCGCGAATCCATTTGCCGATGATTTCTTCGGTGCGCCCCGCGCGTTCGAGTCCGCCACCCAGCGGATACACGTCGGAGCTATCGAGAAACGCGATTCCCTTTTCGCTTGCGCGATCGAGAATCGCGAACGAGGTCGCCTCGTCGCACTGATACCCGAACGTCATCGTCCCAAGACACAGCCGCGATACCCTCAGTCCGGTATTTCCCAATCTCACGTGCTTCAATTCGCTGCTCCCTCTGCCTGTTGGCTCTGTGCGCGCTTCGCGAAACTAACGATACTCTCTGCGCCTTTGCCCGATGTCAAGAAGTCATCCAAGGATCTGCTCGCGCCATTCTCTGTTTATCTGGTGTAGGGGCGGGTTTCAAACCCGCCCGGATTTGGATTGCGGGCGCCCCATCCGAGAGATGTTAATATCTCCCTCGCCTTCGCCGTTTCGGAGCAGCCATGAGCATCGTCATCACGGGCGCGTCGGGAAACTACGGCCGCCAGGTCACCGAACTCTTGCTCGAGAAAGTGCCTGCATCGGAATTGATTCTGGTGACGCGCAAGCCCGATGCGCTTGCGCAGTCTGCGGCGCGGGGCGTGCAAGTTCGCGCTGGCGATTTCGACAAGCCGGAGACGCTGGTGCCGGCGCTGGCGGGCGCAGAGAAGATGCTGCTGATTAGCACGCTGGCCGTCGGCGCTCGCCGCCAGCGACAACACCGCGCGGCAATCGAAGCCGCCGGGAAAGCTGGCATCAAGCACATCGTCTATACCTCAACCGTAGGGACTCACCCGAAAACTCCGTCGTTCGCAGGCGCGGACCACTATTTCACCGAGGAACTTCTGCGTCGCTCGGGCATGGCTTTCACGTTTCTGCGCGACGCTCAATACGCTGAAGTCGTCGCCACGATGATTGCGCCGATGGCGCTGCAAATGGGAAAGCTGGTGATGAGCACGGGCGACGGCTGCATGGCGTTCGTCTCGAAAAAAGATTGCGTCGCTTCCGCCGCGGCGGTGCTCACTTCTTCGGGTCACGAAGGCGCCGCGTACGAGATCACCGGGCCCGAGCTTTACACCTTCGTCGACGTGGCCGCGCTGGCGTCCGAACTTGGCGGCAAGCCGGTCGAATACGTCGGCGTCACGCCGGAGGAAAAGCTGGCCTTCTTCGATGCGGCGGGCGTCCCGCGCGAATATGTCGAGGGTATGGCGAATAACGATGGCACCGGCGTCTGGGGCAGCCTCGAGATGCTCTCCTACGAGCGCGCCATCCGCGAACACTATTTCTCCGTCTGCTCGCATCACGTGCAGTTGCTCACCGGGCGTCCCGCGCGATCGCTGCGCGAAGTTTTCCTCGCGAATCTCGCTGCCTTGAAGGTCTAGACGATGCCCGTGACACTCGCCGAATTTCGCCGTATCGCCCTCAGCTTTCCCGAAGCCGTCGAGAGCGCGCACCAGGACCATCCAGATTTTCGCGTGGGCGGCAAAGTATTCGCGACGCTCGGCTATCCCGAAAAAGGCTACGGCATGGTTAAGCTTCCGCCGAAGCAGCAAGTATTTTTCATCGAGGCCGAGCCGGATGTGTTTGCTCCTGCGAAAGGCGCCTGGGGGTTGCGCGGCGCAACACTCGTTCGCCTGCGCGCGGCCAAGAAAACGAGTTTGCGCCGCGCGCTTGCCGCGGCCTGGCGCAACACTGCGCCTAAGCGCCTCGCCGCGCAATACGACGGTTTGTGACCTGCGAGTTCCAAACGTTTCTTCGGAGGGGCAAATGATTTCCGGCGCCCACGTAATTGTCTACAGCAAAGATGCCGAAGCCGACCGCGCGTTCTTCCGCGACGTCCTCGGATTCAAGTCGGTGGATGCGGGCCATGGCTGGCTGATCTTCGCCCTGCCGCCCGGAGAAGCTGCATTCCATCCGTCCGACGAGAACGGTAGGCACGAACTCTATTTCATGTGCGACGATCTTGAAGCCGAGATGGCTTCGCTCGCGAAGAAGGGCGTTCGATGTTCCGGGGTACATGAGGAACGATGGGGTTCCATCACGAAGATGCGGCTTCCCGGCGGTGGCGAGGTCGGCCTCTATCAACCGAAACATCCGACGGCCTTGGGCCTGAAATGAAGCCTTCGACACATGGATTTTCCCATCTGGCTGAAGTATCTTGGAAGTTCACGCACGTTTCGATTGGAGGCACTGTCTCGATGGCTGACGAAAAGCCGGGCGCGCAAACCGTGCGCATGGTGAAATGCGCGAAGCTCGGGAAGGAACTGCCCGGGCTCGACCGCCCGCCCTGGAAGGGCGAAATCGGCAAGCGCATCTACGAAAGCATCTCGAAAGAAGCCTGGGGCATGTGGGTGAACCACTCGAAGATGCTGCTGAATGAATTTCGGCTGAATCCGCTCGATCCCAATTCGCAGAAAATCATGGAAGAACAGATGGAGCAGTTCTTCTTTGGCGACGGTTCGAAGCTGCCCGAGGGCTACGTCGCGCCGAAACATTAACGCAAAACTACTCTCGAAATTCGTGCTCCGACAGGGGAGTCAACGACCCTCCCATCGGGCGCTTAGACAGCCCTTAAATGTGCAGAAAATGCCGCACTTGGCGCGTTCCTGGCAACGAGCGGCTCATGGAACACCCCGGCTGGGGTGTGTCGCCTGTACCACATCCTGCAATCGCCAAAAACGGAGACCCGCCACTCGTCGGGTGCGTTAAGATATGATGTTGGGCTAAAGGAGAATTCGCGCTCGTATGACGGCTGCCTCGAAAAACTCTTTCTCGACTCGCGCTACGCTCCGTGTGGGCAAGGATTCGTTTGAGATTTACCGGCTGGAATCGCTTGCGTCCTCGAAGGTGGGCAACGTGGCGCGGCTGCCCTTTTCGCTGAAGGTGCTGCTCGAGAATTTGCTGCGGCACGAGGATGAGCGGTTCGTCCACGCGGACGACATTCGGGCGCTCGCGGCGTGGGATCCGACTTCGGCCTCGGGCGCGACCGAAAAAGAAGTTTCGTTCATGCCGGCGCGCGTGTTGCTGCAGGATTTCACGGGCGTTCCAGCGGTGGTTGACCTCGCGGCGATGCGCGATGCGATCCGGAATCTCGGCGGCGACCCGAAGAAAATCAATCCGCTGCTGCCCGCCGAATTGGTGATCGACCATTCCGTTCAGGTCGACAAATTCGGCACGGCGAATTCCTTCGCGTTCAACGCCGAACTCGAAATGCAGCGCAATATCGAGCGCTACGCGTTTCTGCGATGGGGGCAGAAGAGCCTGCGGAATTTTCGCGTCGTCCCGCCGGATACCGGGATTTGCCACCAGGTGAATCTCGAATACCTGGCGCGCGTGGTCTTCAGCGTGGAGCAGGACGGCAAGCGGTTCGCGTTTCCCGATTCGCTGGTAGGCACCGATTCGCATACGACGATGGTCAATGGCCTCGGCGTTTTTGGCTGGGGCGTGGGCGGAATCGAAGCGGAGGCTGCAATGCTGGGGCAGCCGCTCTCGATGCTGATTCCGGCCGTGGTCGGGTTCAAGCTGCACGGGCGCTTGCCGGGAGGCGCGACGGCGACCGATCTCGTCCTCACGGTGACGCAGATGCTGCGGAAGAAAGGCGTGGTCGGAAAATTCGTCGAGTTTTACGGCACCGGGCTTTCGAGCCTCACGCTGCCCGACCGCGCGACGATCGCCAATATGGCGCCCGAATATGGCGCGACGATGGGATTCTTCCCGGTCGATTCGGAGACGCTGGCGTACCTGCGCTTCACCAGCCGGCACGAGGATCAGGTGAAGCTCGTCGAGGCATACACGAAGGAACAGGGACTCTTTCGGACGGACGCGACGGCCGATCCGATTTTCTCGGACACGCTCGAACTCGATCTCTCGAAAGTGGTGCCGACGATGGCCGGGCCGAAGCGGCCGCAGGATAGCGTGCCGTTGACGCAGGCGAAATCGGCATTTGAAAAAGTCCTCACGGAACCGGCGAGGCACACGAGCGTACAAAACAACGGCGACAAATTCGAGCTTGCGGACGGCTCGGTGGTGATCGCGGCAATCACGAGCTGCACCAACACGTCGAATCCGTCGCTGATGCTGGGCGCCGGGCTGCTGGCGAAGAAGGCCGTGGAGCGCGGCCTCACTGTGAAGCCCTGGGTGAAAACGAGCTTCGCGCCCGGCTCGAAAGTAGTGACCGACTACATCGAGAAGGCGGGGCTGTGGCCGTTCTTAAACGAGCTGCGGTTCAATCTCGTGGGCTACGGCTGCACGACCTGCATCGGCAACAGCGGGCCGCTCTCGGATTCGATCGGGAAGGCGATCAAGGAGAATAATCTCGTCGCCGTGTCGGTGCTGAGCGGCAATCGCAATTTCGAAGGACGTATCAATCCGCTGTGCCGCGCCAATTATCTTGCGTCGCCGCCGCTGGTGGTGGCATACGCGATTGCGGGGCGGATGGATTTCGATATCGTCAACGAACCGATCGGCGAGGACAAATCCGGGAATGCGGTCTACCTGCGCGATATCTGGCCGACGCCGCAGGAAGTGGAAGCGACGATGCGCAGCTCGGTGACGACCGAAATGTTTCACAAGGAATACGCGGACGTTTTCACGGGTGATGACCAGTGGCGCGCGCTGCCGGTTCCCGAAGGCGATCTTTACGCGTGGGACGACAAATCGACGTACATCAAGAATCCGCCGTATTTCGAGAAAATGCCGGTGAAGCCGGGCGCGATTTCGGATTTGCGCGGGCTGCGTGCGCTGGCCGTGCTCGGCGATTCGATCACGACCGATCACATTTCGCCGGCCGGGTCGATTCCGGCGGACAGCCCCGCGGGAAAATATCTGATCGCGCACGGCGTGCAGCCGAAAGACTTCAATTCGTATGGCGCGCGGCGCGGCAATCACGAAGTGATGATGCGCGGCACGTTCGCGAATATTCGCCTGCGCAATCAGCTCGCGCCCGGCACCGAGGGCGGCTGGACCGTCCATCAGCCGGGCGATCAGCAGATGACGATTTACGACGCCGCGATGAAATACCGCGAAGAGGGCGTGCCGCTACTGGTGATCGCGGGGAAAGAATACGGGTCGGGCTCATCGCGCGACTGGGCCGCCAAGGGAACGATTCTTCTAGCCGTGCGTGCGGTGCTGGCTGAGAGCTTCGAGCGAATTCATCGCAGCAATCTGGTGGGAATGGGCGTGCTGCCGCTCGAATTTCTGCCCGGCGAAAACGCCAAGTCGCTCGGCCTTACCGGCCTCGAGATCTTCGATTTCGAGGGCCTGGCGCAGAATTTCGAGCCGCGAAAGAAAATCAAAGCTCGCGCCCGCGACGCCGCCGGGAAAACGAAAGATTTTACGGCTCTTGTACGCGTCGACACGCCGTTCGAGGTCTCCTATTACCAGCACGGCGGCATTCTGCAGTACGTCCTTCGGCAGATGCTCTAACCGCAACTGTACGCTCCCGCACAACCGATTGCCCTTGACGGCCCGTGTCGGAATCGGCAATATATCGCCCACACAAGAGGGTTGGGCGCTCGCGATCGTTCCAGGCTGCGCGCAGAAGACTTGGTTTGCGCCCAGCAGGGACTGAAATCACTTGGGGCTTGGTTAGCCACCCAGAGGCGGCCATGCAAAACCGGCATCAATTCCTTCGCGGCTGTCTCGCGGCCGCAACGTTCGCTTTCGTTTCTTTCGCCGCTTTCGCACAAACCAGCAACGTGCCGCCGCGCATCACGGCGGCCGTCGACGAGTCGCGGCTCACCACTTTGCGCGGTAATACGCATCCTTTCGCACAGGCTCAGTTCGATCGCGGCGCGGCGCCCGATTCCCTGCCGATGCAGCGGATGCTGCTCGTGCTGCAGCGCAGCGCCACGCAGGAATCCGCGCTCGACACGCTCATGGAGCAGCAGCAGGACGCATCGTCGCCGAACTATCATGCGTGGCTCACGCCGCAGCAATTCGGGCAGCAGTTCGGTCCCGCGGATGCGGATATCCAGACGATCACATCGTGGCTGGAGTCGCACGGTTTTACGGTGAACCGCGTGTCGAACGGACGCACGGTGATCGAATTTTCGGGCACGGCGGGGCAAGTGCGCGATGCGTTTCATACCGAGATTCACCGCTACAACGTGAATAATGAGGATCACTGGGCCAATGCGAGCGACCCGCAGATTCCGACGGCGCTGACGCCCGTGGTGGCGGGGATCGATTCGCTCTACAATTTTCCGCGCCATGCGATGCACCACATCGATGGCGTGGTCTCCAGGTCAAAAGCCACCGGCAAGCTGCAATCCGCGAATCCACTATTCACGCTCGGGGGCACTTGCGGTGTGCCAGGAGTAGGTTGCTACGGCCTCAGTCCCTACGATTTCGCGACCATCTACAACGTTCTTCCGTTGTGGAATGCCACTCCCGCCACTGACGGCACGGGCGAGACGATTGCCATCGTGGCCGAGACCGATGTCGCGCTTTCGGACATCAGCAGCTTCCGGAGCTATTTCGGCCTGCCGGCGAAGAGTCCGACCATCATCCTCGATGGGCCCGATCCCGGTACGGTCCAAGGCGATGAGACGGAATCCGATCTCGACATCGAGTGGGCAGGATCGGTTGCGAAGGGAGCGACGATCGACGTCGTCACATCGGAAACCACGGAAGCGAGCCTCGGCGTCGATCTCTCCGCGCAGTACGTAGTGGACAACAATCTCGCGCCGATCCTCAGTGAGAGCTACGGAATTTGCGAGCTGTTTCTGGGTTCGGCGGGAAACCAATTCTACAACCAGATCTGGCAGCAAGCCTCCGCGCAAGGGATTACGGTGCTCGTCGCCACCGGCGACAGCGGCTCGGCAGTGTGCGACAGGAATGCGGGCACGCAAGGTGCGGCGCAGTACGGCCTTTCGGTGAACGGCATCTCGTCGACGCCGTACAACGTGGCCGTGGGCGGCACCGATTTCTTTGATTTGACGAACCCGAAAACGTATTGGAGCTCGACGAACTCCATTCCACCGGGCGCTCCAACCGGAACGCCCGCCACGCTTTCGGCTCTTTCGTACATTCCCGAAACCACCTGGAACGATTCCTGTACCAATGCGGTGTTCGGAACTCTGCTTGGCTATAGTACGAATGCCGAAACCAATTGCAACAATGCCCAGTTGACTTCGTACGGTTTTGTGACGGCGGTCGGCGGATCGGGGGGGAAGAGCAATTGCACAACGTCTGACGGCACAAATCAATCGTCGTGCACGGGGGGTTACCCCAAACCAACGTGGCAGGCGGGCACAAGCACGACACGCGCGGTGCCGGACGTTTCGCTGTTTGCCGCTTCGGGTTCGCCGTCCGGAGCGTTCTATCTGATCTGCGAGGCTGACCAGCTTCAAGCCGGCTACACTTCGTGCGATTCAACCGACCCGAACACCGAGTTTCTCGGCGTCGGCGGCACGTCCGCGTCGACGCCCTCTTTCGCGGGAATCATGGCGCTGGTCGACCAGAAGACAGGCTCCCGCCAAGGGAACGCCAATTACATCCTCTACAAACTGGCGGCACAGTCGGGAGCGAGTTGCAATTCGAGCAGCGGCGCGGGCACAAACTGCGTTTTCTACGACACGACCAACGGGACGATTGCGATGCCGTGTGTTGGAGGCAGTCCAAACTGCAAACCTTCGAACCCCAGCGACACGGTTGGTGTGCTTCCCGGGTACGCCACCACGTCCGGCTACGATCTCGCGACCGGACTTGGCTCCGTAAACACAAATAACCTTGTGAAGGCGTGGACGAAGGCCGAGACAGCGTTCGAGACAAGCACGACCATGCTGACGCTGACCCCACCTAACGGAGTCACACTGAACACGCTCGTGCACGGCCAATCCGTGGGCGTCAATATCGGAGTCTCGGGCACCCCGGGGACGCCGAGCGGGAACGTTTCGCTGATCGCGGACACGGGACCCGACGGGACGGACGGCGTTCAGGGATTTGTGCTGAGCAGCGGTATGGCGACCGGAAGCACGAACGCGCTGCCTGGCGGGACGTACAACGTTGTGGCGCAGTACGCAGGGGACGGCACCTTTGGATCGAGCGCATCCTCGCCCCCGATCTCTGTCACCGTCGCGCCGGAAGCGAGCAAGGTATCTATCGCCTACGAACTGATCGACCCGAACAGCGGAGCCATCACGAACTCGAATGCTACGACAGCGGAGTTCGGCACGCCTTCATTGCTGCGAGTCAACGTGACCAGCCAGGCCGGTGATGCGTGCGCGGGCAACGCGCCGGGCAACTCGGGGTGCCCGACTGGCAGCGTTACGCTGACGGATAACGGAACCGCAATTGATGGCGGAACATTCGCGTTGAACTCTTTGGGCTACACCGAGGATCGAGCCATCGACCTGCCCGGAGGAACTCACACCCTCGGCGCAAAATACAACGGGGATAGTAGCTTCAAGGCCCCGAACCCGAATCCTGCGACGGCGCCGCTTACGCTGACGCCGAGTCCCACACAGACGATATTCGTATTCATGGGCAACGGCACCGTGGGACAGAGCTTTACGCTTCAGGCGTGGATACCCAGCGAAGATGCCATCTATTCAAATATTGGACCGACCGGAACAGTCACATTTCTGAACGGCACGACCACAGTCGGCACAGCCACTGTCTCGGGTAGCGTCAATCAAACGACGCACAGCGTTTCCGTGTATGCGACCACGAGCACGACCTTGCTGCCTCCGGGGCAGGATATGATAACGGCCAAATACAGCGGTGACGCGAGCTATGCAGCCTCCTCTACGTCCTCGCCCACCTCCGTCATCGTGTTCTACCCCGCCACGGTAACAATCAGTTCCTCGAACTCCAACGTGCCGTACGGAACGCCGGTCACTTACACGGCTGAAGTGACTACGAATCAAGGCGGTCGTCCGGCAGTTACGGGAAACGTTTCGTTCTCGACGGACTACGGCCTGGGACTCGGGACGTTGGCACTGTCAAACGGATCGGCGCAGGTGACAAGCTCCGCGGTAGCCGGCGGGGTGCACAACGTGATTGCGTACTACTCGGGCGACACCAATTACAATACGTCGTCCGGCTCGGTGACGGAGACGGTAACAAGGGTAGGTACGACGACGGCGGTGGCTGCGTCGAGCAGCACGATCGCGATTGGGCAGAGCGTCACGCTGACGGCGACGATCTCGGGAGGATTAAGCGGTCTGGCGCAACCTAGTGGGACCCTGCAGTTCTTGTCTAACGGAGTCAGCGTGGGCTATTTGGCCAACGTGGGGAACGGGCAGGCGCAGCTGATCACCACCGCGCTCCCAGTGGGCACCGATCAAATTACGGCTACGTATAACGGAGACACGAACTACGTTGGATCCTCCTCGTCAGCTATAACCGTGACGGTGACTCCTCCTCCGACCTTCACGGTGACGGCGAATCCGACGACGATTCCGGTGAGCGCGCCCGGCGCGATGGGATCGACCGTGCTGACCTTCACGGCGCAGAACGGATTCAGCAGCAATGGTGCAGTGACCGTCACGCCGATGTGCACCGGCTTGCCCTCGGAGACGACGTGCAGTTCCGGCGCTTCGATCACGATACCGACGAACGGCACGGCCACGGCGACCATCACGTTTCAGACGACCGCACCTTCGGCGGTGATTCCCGCGTCCCGCGATCGGCTGGACATTGGCGGCTGGCGGCTGACCGCGGGCACTCTCGCGCTGGCATGCTTGCTGTGCGCGGCCATGCTGGCGTTTGGCTATCGCGAGCGACGCCGACGCTGGGGCATCGCGCTGATGTTTGCCGTCTTCGCGCTGCTGGCGGTAAGCGTGGGCTGCGGTGGTGGTGGTGGCTCAGGCAATAGCGGTCCTCCTCCAAATCCGGGCACGCCAGTGGGAGCTTACAACGGCGTTTCGGTGACGGTGACGATCAACGGCGTCACGGAAACGATTCCTGGCCTGACGATCAACGTGCAGTAGCGCAAAAGGCGCGGGCCGCGTATCTTCGAGGCCGATGCTGGCTCACTTTGCTTCGATTCTGCCGCCCGTGCCGTCCGGGACCGAGCTGACCGCGCTGCTGGTTGTTGTTTGCTTTTCGGCGGGGCTCAACGTGTACGCCACCGTGGCGATGCTCGGGCTGCTGAGCCACGCGCACGTTCTCACGCTGCCGACTCCGCTGCGGCTGGTCGACAACTGGTACGTGATCGCGATCTGCGGCGTCCTCTTCCTCGTCGAATTTGTCGGCGACAAAATTCCGATTTTCGATCTGCTGTGGAATGCGATGCACACGTTCGTGCGCGTGCCGGTGGCGGGGCTGCTCACCTACGGCGCGACTGCGCAATTGCCGGAGCGGGAGCGGCTGGTCGCGACGATTGTTGGTTCGCTGATCGCGCTGGCCGCGCACAGCGGCAAGACCGCCGCGCGGGCGGCGGTGTCACATTCGCCGGAGCCCTTTTCCAATATCGCGCTGAGTCTCAGTGAGGATGCGCTGGTGGTGTTCCTGATGTGGTTTGCGACGCGGCATGCGTATGCGGCCGCGGGAATCGCGGTGGTGGGGCTCGTTGTGATCGCGGCGATGATTCGCGCCGTGGTGCGGGCGATGCGAAATCTTTTCGGCGAGGCCGAGGGGACATTTGCGAGAGGCTCATAGGAGCATCGCTGCGCTCAACGGATACCCCGAGAAAAGATGCCGGGCTAAAGGACCCGGCGCTACGTTTAAACCTTGACCCGCGTCGTTCTCGCGCGACCCACGTCTCAACCTGTTGTCATCAGCGGAAGCTAGTTTTTCTTTTTGCCGAAGAGGCCGCCGAGAGACTTTGCCGCGCTCGCGGCGGTGCCCGCGGTGCCCGTGGCATTCCCGCCGAGGCCCTTCACCATGCCGCCGGCCATGCCCTTCATGTCGGGCAGGAATACAGGATTCGACGTGGTGCCGGTGACGGTGAACGGGATGCCCTGCGAATTGCCGCCACCACCTCCAAACGATGTGAGGGCCGAAGTCACCGTGCCGATGCCTCCCGCAAGCTTGGCGGACATTTTGCAATTGAGCTGATTGCTGGCGCTGACGTTGGCCGTGCCGGTGACGGTGCCGATCGAGGGGACGACCACGATCAAATCATTGGCCTGCGTCCCACTGGGATCGACGTGGAGATTCGCGCTCAGCTTCTGAATTTCGGTGTCGGAGCCGCTGCCTCCGCCGCCGCCCAGCCCGCCGAACGAGGAAAGCGCGCCCAGTTTCGATTTCAGGTTGAAGCCGGAGAGCTTGCCGTTCGCGAGATCGACTGGGCCCGCGATGATGAGCTTGTCGACCGGTCCCGTGATCGTGAGATTCAGATTCAGGCCGCCGCTCGTGAGGGCTGCGCCGGAAGGCAGCGTCACACCGACAGCCGGCAGGACGCCTTCGAGATCGGCGACGGGCATGCCGCTTCCGTTGAGCTTCATATCGAGCTTGGCAGTCGTGCCGGAGGTGTCGTAGGTACCGGTGAGATGCGCGAGAGCGCTGCCGATGTGGACGTCGCCAGTATTGAGGACGCCCGTCTGCTTCTTCATGTCGTACGCCGTGGCGTAATCGACGTTGACCGGGACCTTCGAGGACGAGCCGGCCGGCACGACTTTGATCTTGTCCGCCTTTACGGTGCCCTTCGAGGTCATCTGCTGGCCGTCGGAGGCGAGGTCGCCGGTAAAGTCGATCAATCCGGCGAGGCCGGAGGAAGCATCGACGAATCCGGTCGAAGCGAGGTCAAGATGCTTGACGTCGACGGTCGCGCTGAGCGGCGTGAGCGATGCGTCCGTCGCATTGATCGGGCCGGCCTTGCCTTCCACTTTTATGGTGCCGTCCCCTGGCGTTTTCGCCGAAAACTTGAACGGAAATTGGGACGTATAGGAAAGATCGGAAGCCTCGAGGTTCATGTCCTGGTACGTCTGCGTCTTCCCGCCAGGACCTATCCTGCCCACCACCATCGTGCCGTTCGTGAGCTTCAGCTCCGCGACAGAAAAGGCCGCCGCTGCGGAAGAGCTCGAGGTGCTGGTTTTCGTTTGCGATGCGCCGGCGCCGAGGCTCGAGAAATTCCATTTGCCCGACGGCGAATGCAGAATCGAGACCTGCGGATCGGTGATTGTGAACGAGTTCACCTCGAGTTTCTGCGAAAAGATCAGCGGCATGAGTGCGACGCCAGCCTTCAGCTCCTTGGCTTGCAGGAAGGGTGAGTGGCTAAAGGCGGGATCGTCTGCGATCACCAGGTTGTCCACGTTGACGCTGCCCGAAATGATCGAGAGCCCGATGTTGCCGATTTCGACCTTGCGGCCCAGCGCGTCCGTGAGCTTGGATTCGAGCGTGGGCTTGAAGCGGTTCACGTTGATCACGAAGGGCAAGATGATGACGATCAGCAGCAACACCACAATCACGATCCCGATGATGGTGAGTGGCTTCTTCATGGCGAACCTCCGGCGGAGACCTCTGCAGGGGCGTAGGGCGCCCTAGGGAGCCATATCATACTCTTGCGGGCGCGTCGGAGACGCAAAATTCTGGCTAAATGCCGCGCGTCTCCTGGCAGCGAAGCCCATCGCCCGTTCGGAAACTCCGATACCGTATTTTTGGGCGCGTCTCTAGGGTCTATTGCGGATTGCCTCTTATGTCAGTCTGCTCCATTCTTGCTTTCCACGCTTTGGGCGGACACCTTCAGGGAGGCCAACATGAGCGACACATGGCAGATCATGGTTGCTTCTTCGGATTTGGAGAACCGCCGCCATCTGGTGTCGATCCTCGACCAACAGGGGTTCGGCACCTTCTGTGCAGCTAACGTGAGCCAGTGCCGCGAGATACTCGATGGCCATGACGTCGGACTGGTCTTCTGCGACCGCTCCTTCGCCGATGGCGATTACCGGGATGTGCTGACTGCTGCGGCCGGGCGAAAGCCCGGAACGAGGGCCCGCGTCGTCCTCTTGGCCGCTGCTGCCGACTCCGAGCAGTACAAGAGGGCGAAGGACTTGGGAGTCTTCGAGGTGATCAGCGCAGCGTGCCGGCCGACGGACGTCGAATGGATGGTGATTCGCGCAAAACGCGACGAGCAGCGGGGCGCCGGGACCGTGCTCACCAGCCACGCGGCTGGGCCGGTGGGCGTGGTCCGTGAGCGAAGCCATAGCGCTGGGGCGTGACGCGCCGATGCATACCGCACTGATCGGATTATTCGACACTTACGAGCAAGCCGAGGCTGCCGTCGAGGACCTCGAACTCGCCGGTATTGTCGGCGAGGAAATCGAGGTGGTGAGCGACGTCGACCGCGATTTGCGGGCCGAAGAGCTCGGCTTCCAGCCGCACGAGGGCATCCGCGAGCGAGTGGCGCGCGCCTTGCGCGGTTTGCGTATGTGCGGTGCGGGCGAAGTCCACGACGACTCTGGCGAGATGCCGAACTACATCGGCGAGCAGGAGTTTTACGCCACGCACGTGAAGAAGGAGGGCGCGATCCTGGTCGTGCGGCCTCCCAGCCAGATACTGACCGCCCGAGCCGAGGCCATCCTGAAAGAGCACGGTTCGAAGACGCGCGACGGCAAGGGCGGCGTCCTCATCGCCGAGGAAGACGACCGGCCCCGCCGGCGCAGCGCCGGGAGCGGGGTTTAGCCGCGGCCCTCGGCGTTGCGTTCCGCGCAGCCCACGCATAAGCGAGCCCAAGGCAAAGCCTCCAGCCGCGCTCTAGGGATCGACATGTGGCAGACGTCGCAGACGCCGTAGTCTCCGGCCTTGATGCGCGCTAGCGCAGCATCGACCTCGCGCAGGGTGCGCCGCGCGCGATCGAGTGCGGCTGCCGCCCAATCGGTCGAGTAATTTTGGATTGCGGCGTCTCCTTCATCGTCGGGCTCGGCTTTCACGGCCACTTCGCCGAGCAGATCGGCAATCCGCGCCTGTAGCTCGCGCTTTCGGAGACGAAGCACCTTCTCGAAAGCGTCGTAACTTCGTATGGCTGGCGTCCTGCTTATCGTTGCGGTAGCGGTATGGCTCATTGTGATGGACCTCAATTCCCCAATTCGTCGTCCTTTGCGAGGGCGGCCGAATTTAGATTAGTGCGCTCTAACTTAGACTGCTCTCGGGCTCGGGCGGTGAGCATAATCCCTCACCGGCGAGCCGCATATCCGGCCGGTCCTGTATAGGCGGCGAAGATTCGATGTAGCTTGGGCTCGTTTGGATGCGACCGGTTGGGGCTTTGGAATTGCCTCGCGGGCACGGGAAACCCCGGGGCTGGAAGCCCCCGTTCTCGAGGCGCTTTTCCGCGAGGCTAAAGCCTCACGCTTCCACCCAGCACGCCACCCGCGTCCGGCTGCGGCGGCGCGAAGGCGATTGGTTTGCAGCGCGCTATAATGGGCTATGAGAATTTTATTGTTCAGCGGCAAAGGCGGCGTGGGCAAGACGAGCCTGGCCGCCGCCACGGGCGTGCGGCTCGCGGAAATCGGCCACCGCACGCTGGTGATGAGCATCGATCCCGCGCACAGCCTGGCGGATTCGTTTGACCTGGGCGGCGACCTTTTTCACACGAAAACTTCCGATCCGTTTCCGATCAGCGACAAGCTTTCGATTTTCGAGCTCAATATTCAGAAAGAGATCAAGCGGCACTGGCAAGAGATATCGTCCTACGTAACCTCCGTGCTGCGTACCACCGGGATCAGCGGCGTGGAGGCAGAAGAACTGGCGATTCTGCCGGGCATGGAAGAACTCAGCGCGATGATGTACATCAACGAATACCGGCGGGAGCAGCGCTACGACGTGATCGTGCTCGACGCGGCGCCCACCGCGGAATCTATGCGGTTCATCAGCATGCCGACGACGCTCGATTGGTACATGAAGCACATTTTCCCATTCCAACGGAACCTGCTGAAGGCGGTGCGGCCGATCGCCAATCGCGTGGCGCCATTCGAGCTGCCGACCGACAGCTACTTCGCCAACATCCGCAATCTCTTCGAGAAGCTCGAGGGCGTGGACGACCTGATGGAAGACCCGAACACGACGAGTGTGCGGCTGGTGACGAACCCGGAAAAGATGGTGCTGCGGGAAACGCAGCGCGCGTTCGTCTATTTCTCGCTGCACGGGCTGACGGTGGACGCGGTGATCGTCAACCGGCTGCTGCCGAGGGATGTGACGGATGCGTTTTTCACCGAGTGGCACACGTCGCAGGAAAGGGTGCTCGAGGAGATCGAGGAGTATTTCGCGCCCGTCCCGGTGCGGCGCGTCCCTCTTTTCGCGCACGAGGTGCTCGGAAAAGAGCGGCTGCGGGAGCTGGCCAGCGTGCTGTATGATGAAGGCGAAGACCCGGCCGCCGTGACTCGGACGGAAAAGCCCTACACGTTCGGGAAATCGGACGAGGTTTACGAGATTCGCCTGCTGCTGCCGTTTGCGGTGAAGGGCGAAGTCGGGTTATTCAAGAAGGGCGACGAGCTCGTCGTCGAAATCGGCACGCTCCGGAGGCACATCGGGCTGCCGCGGTCGATGGCGACGCTGCTTCCCTCTCGAGCGAGGCTCGATAATCGAGTTCTCACCGTCGAGATGAAGGAGACCAAATGAGCACAGAACAGACCGCTTCAAATCCGGCAAGTCAAAGCACGGGCACCGAGCGCTGCGTTTGCCATGAGGTGCTGGACCACGTGGCGAAAATTCTCGAGGTTTCGCCCGCCGTGAAGCAGCATCTGACGAACTCGCGCGTGGAGTTTCTGAAGGCGATTCGCGCCGTGATCGATCAGCGCATCGAGCACCTTTCGGGGACAACCCAGCAAGGGTCGCGCATCGCGGTTGAGTAAGGCAAAGCCCCACCCTCACAAACCGAGGATGGGGCACCCGGAAATTCGAAGACAGGATCGCGCTACCGCGCGAACCTTACACCCACTCACCCGCCCGTATCACCGGCTCGGAATTTCCTGCTGCGCTTACGCCATCTACATCGATGTGGTTTGATCCGATCATCCAATCCACGTGAATCAGGCTACTGTTTGCGCCGCGCGACGCGAGCTGCTCGGGCGTTTGTGTGTCGCCATCTTTCAGGCACGTGCTATAGGCTTGGCCGAGGGCGATGTGGCAGGCGGCGTTTTCGTCGAAAAGCGTGTTCATGAAGAGCAAGCCGCTCGACGCGATGGGCGATGAGTGCGGGACGAGCGCCACTTCGCCGAGCTTGCGCGCGCCTTCGTCCGTTTCGATCATGCGCTGCAACACCTGATTGCCGCGCGCGGCGTGGGCCTCGACGATCTTTCCGGCTTCGAATCGCACTGAAATCTCTTCGATCATCGTGCCTTGATACGATAGCGGCTTGGTGCTGGTGACGCGCCCTTCCGTGCGGTCCTTGTGCGGCGTGGTGAAAACTTCCTCGGTCGGCATATTGGGAATGCAGTAGCGGCCGTTGCGCGCGGTGGTGCCGCCGCCGAGCCAGAGATGGCCGTCGGCGAGGCCAACGCGTAGATCGGTGCTGGGCCCGCGGAAATGGAGGGCCGCAAAGCGTTTTTCATTCAAGCGGTCGGCGCGGGCGTGCAGGTTTGCGTCATGCGTTTTCCACGCAGCCACGGGATCGGGCAGATCGGCGCGCGACGCGGCGAAAATGGCTTGCCAGAGGCGCGCGAGCGCTTCATCCTGCGGCAAATCGGGAAATACGGCCGTCGCCCACGCGGGGGTGGCGCAGGCGCAGATCGTCCAATTGATTTCGTGGCGCGCGATCAGCTCGAGTGCCGGGCGGTATGCTTTCGAGGTGGCGCGATTCACGCGGCTCACCTTTTCCGGGTCCTCTTTCGAGAGCAGCAAAGGATCATTGCCGGCGATCGCGAGGCGTGCGGCGCCGCTGCGGTATGCCGCGGCCATGCCCTCGTAGAGCCACGCAGGCGCGGCGTCGAAACTGGCGTCCGAGCCGTAGCGGAAGCGGGCGAGCGCCGACTGCTCGTCGGCGAGCAGCGACGTGACAACCGAGGCGCCCGCTTTGTAAGCGTGCTGCGTGATCAGCCGGGCCAACGGGACCGCGTCGAGCATGGCGGTCATCACCAGTTCCTGCCCGGGCGAGATTCCCAGGCCTACGCGAACGGCGACTTCGGCGAGGCGATCGAGATTCTTCTCGAATTCGGGTGACTGGACAAACTGCCCTTTGGCTATGGCGGTGGTTGAGGTCATGGGTTCATTATCACGCGAGGCGCGGCGCGTTGACAATGCGTGGCGGACGCAAAGCCGAGGCGCAAAAGGGCGCAGCAAGCAGCGCCCCTACAAGACCCGATTAGATCAGATTGCTTGCCCCACTCCTCGGCGGAGAGCGCGGGCGAAACTACATCGCCTACGATGTCCTGAGCAGGTTGGGGACCTGGGGAGTCTATATGCTGCCGTTCATGCGAACGGTGACACACGAAATCCATTTTGGCGATTCCAACCTGCATGGCGTCGATTAGTTTCTTGGCTTGAGCGTTGCCCACATCGGCAAGTTGCAAATCGCCGAGATGTGGATTCAGCCATGTATCGAGGCGACCTAGGGCTTTCGGAGAGGAGCAATCGTCACAGACATGATTGATTGTTCCTGCGCGTCCGTGTCGTGGCCGAGCACAAGCTGCGTGCGATCGCGGCGTGCGCAGTAGGGTATCCCCCGGCGGCTCTTCTCATTCCCGCGCACCCACAGTATCGGATAGGCTTCCTGATAGCATTCAAACATATCTAGAAGAGTCCAGCGGTCGCTGGACTTTTGGCTTGACATTCCAGCGGTCGCTGGATAGATTGGCCGTCAGCTGTAGCGTCGTTGGCTGGATAACGCATGGCCTCTCTCGCAGGGCAGATCAGGCACCCACCGGCAAGTCAGCCGAATCGCCCTGCGACTCGCTATCAGTGCCTTCATCTTGCTAACAGCCAAAGTTTCGCTTCTTTTCACAGTCTCATTGGTTCCTGGTGCTTCTGCGACTCCTCTGGCTGCTGGTCTGTGTCCAAATTCCTTCTTTACGACGGAAGTCTGAAATGTGACGTGAAAGCGATTCCACTCGGCTCCGGGAACGAACTGCCGCAGGGGGAGCGGGCTCGGCGGCAGCGTGCAGCTGCGAACGCGTGCTACGTGGACCGCGCCGCGAGGAAGGAATTCTATGCTAACCCTTGAGAAGGCAAAGGCAGGAGTGACAGCAAACCATCAGCAGGATAGCTGGATCCCCTCCTCCTGTAGCCTGTGTTACAGCAACTGCTCGATCCTTGCCCATAACGTGGACGGCGTGCTGGCCAAAATCGAGGGCAATCCCCTCAGCGCGTGCGGCGAGGGAAGACTGTGCGCGAAGGGCGTCTCAGGGATCATGACGCTCTACGATCCCAACCGCGTGAACGTACCGTTGAAGCGAACGAATCCGAAGAAAGGCATCGGCGTCGATCCCGGCTGGGTGGAAATTTCGTGGGAAGAGGCGCTAGACATCGCCGTAAAGAAGCTGAAAGAAGTGCATGACCGCGACCCGGGAGAGCTCTTCCTGCAGGGCACAACGACTTGCGCCTCCGAAATGCATTGCGGACTGTTCACTTTTGCGGAGGCCTTCGGCGCAAACGCCGTCTGGGTAGGTGGCGGAGGCATTCATTGCGGGTCGGGCGCACACGAAATCGGCGGCTTGATGCACGCTTCCTGGTCGCTGGTTCCGGACTTCAAATTCTGCAACTACGCGATCTACTTCGGCGCAAGCAAGGGACACTCCGCCGGTCATGTCGCCAACCAGAATGCGCAACTGGCGGCCGACGCGCGGGCCCGCGGAATGAAGATGGTGGTTGTGGACCCGATGTGCAATTTTGCCGCCGGCAAGGGCAACGAGTGGGTTCCCATCCGCGTTGGGACGGATGCCGCCCTGGCCCTTGCGATGGCAAACGTGCTGGTGAACGAAGTTGGAATCTACGACGGACATTATCTGAAACAGTGCACGAACGCCGCGTACCTGGTTAAAGAAGACGGGCACTACGTGCGTGACGCGGCGACGAATAAGCCTCTGGTGTGGGACGCGACTGCCGGCACCGCAAAGACGTTTGACTCTGCGCCGATCGACAGCATGGCACTGCTGGGCACCTTCACGGTGAACGGGGGCAAGACGCAACCGGGGTTTCAGATATTGAAGGAACACTTGAAGAAATACACGCCGGAATATTCCTCGGGAATTACGACGATTGCCGCGGCGAACATCCGCAGAATGGCCCGCGAATTCGGCGAAGCAGCGCGCATCGGCAGCACGATCGTGATCAACGGCGAGGAATATCCCTACCGGCCGGCTGCGGCCATATTTTTCCGTGGCTCTCAGGGTCACAAGAACTCGACGTGGAATTGCGTGGCGATCGACCTGCTGAATCAATTAGTGGGTTCAGCGGACAACGTTGGCGGAGCGCTGGGCTTCAATCCTGTTTGCCACGGCTATCCAGACACTGGCCGGCCGCACTACGTCCCCGAGGCAACACCGGATGGTTTGATGATCACCGGCACGTGGATGCATCCGCACAAACCTTTCCCGGCGAACGATGCGGCCGCTCCGACCACGATCGGCATGCGCGAATTCTTCCCGTGGGCGATGACGTCGCCCTTTTACGGTGCCGCGGATCGCGAGAAATGGTGGAACAGGTTCAACATCCAACGCCGGCCTAGGGTGATGATCAACTTCGGAGCGAACGCCATCATGAGTGTGGGTAACAAAGACGTAGTGGCGGAGGCGTTCAAGGACGTCTTCATCATCTCGTTCGACATCTTCAAGAACGAGATGACCGATTTCGCCGACGTCGTTTTGCCGGATACGTGTTACCTGGAGCGCCTCTTCCCCTCGCCCAACTATCCGTTCATCTTCAATCATCCGGGCAGCATGGGGACTTGGAGCTGGCCGATTCGCCAGCCGGTTGTGAAATCGGTCGGGGAGCGGCGCGATTTCTTGCGAGTGATGTACGAGATCGGATACCGGATGGGATTGCTCAAGGACATGAATGGCGCGTACAACACGCACTTCGAGCTGAAAGATCCGTACCGGCTCGAGCCGGATGTCAAATATGAGTTCGAAGAGATCGTAGACAGGGCGCTGAAGAGCTTCTTCGGCGAAGCCCACGGCCTGGAGTGGTTCAAGGAAAACGGCGTGATGAACTGGCCGAAGAAGGCTGAGGAAGTGTACTGGCGCAGTCGCGTGCCCGTCCGAGTTCCCGTTTACTTCGAGATCTTCCAGACTACCGGCGAGCAAGTGCGCCAAGTCGCCAAAGAGTTCGGCATCGAGAACGAAATCAACTATCAAGCCTATCAGACATTGCCGGATTGGAATCCCTGCCCATCGCACGAGTGCAAGGACCCGCAATACGACCTCATCAGCTTTTACTACCGAGATACCGTCCACACCAATTCGCTGACGCTGGAAAATCCCTGGCTCGACGAAGCAGCTCAGATGAACGACTACTCGTACAACATCGCCGTCAACGCGGCGACGGCCAAGAAGAAGGGCCTCAACGACGGGGATATTATTTGGGTGGAATCCAATTACAAGCGCAGGGTCAAGGGCAAATTGAAGACGATTGAAGGGATCCATCCCGAGGGCATCGGTATCGCGGCTCTGGCAGGCCACTGGTCCAAGGACTTGCCGATAGCCAAGGGCAAAGGCGTTTTCTATAACGAGCTGATCGAAGTTGATTACGAACATCTGGATCCTGGGAATCTGAACATGGATCTGTGCGTGAAGGTGCGAATCTACAAAGCGTGAGATTTCCACGCAGCCCGACGGCGCTAACGGCGCTCGGAGCGAATGAAACAGAGCGTAGATGGCCAGCGGCGCAACGCGAGAGCGAGGAATGAAAATGCCGAGATGGGGAATGGTCATTGACCTTCTGAAATGCATCGGCTGCTACGGCTGCCAGACAAGCTGTAAAGCCGAAAACGCCACCCCACCGGGCGTCACCCTGGCTCGCGTCGAGGTCACGGAGGTTGGCAGCTACCCAAATGTGTCCCGCGTCAATCTGCCGCTGCTGTGCATGCAATGCAGCAATCCACCATGCGAGAGCGTCTGCCCAACGCAGGCCACACAGCAACGCCCAGACGGCATCGTCTTCGTGGATGAAGATAAATGTATCGGATGTAAGTACTGCATGATCGCCTGCCCGTATGGCGCACGCTATTTCGTGGAAGACAACCGGGGATATTTCGGCGACCAAGGACTGACGCCCTACGAAGCGGTGGGCTATCAGGCGCAGCGCACGGGCACCGTCATGAAATGCGATTATTGCCGGCACCGGATCGACGCCGGTCTTGCCAAAGGACTGCAGCCCGGCGTAGACCGCGAGGCGACTCCCGCCTGCGTCATCAATTGCATGGCCAAGGCCCGTTATTTCGGCGATCTGAATGATCCCAATAGCGAAGTAGCGCAATTGGTGGCGCGCGCTCAAGCTTTTCAACTCAATCCAGAATTTGGCACGGATCCGACTACGCGTTATCTGCCCGCTGGCCGCTCGGTTGCGCCAACGGAAACGCCAAACCTGGAACGCCACAAGGAGTAATACGGATGGGAACCGTTCCGCAGTCGGTGTGGCGGTGGAAGATCGCGGCATATCTTTTCCTTGCGGGCACAGGCGCTGGCGCAATGATTGTGGGCATCATTGGCGATTTCACCGGATTTGTGGCTTCGGCAAAAGTCGCCCTTGGCCTTGGTCTTCCGCTGGTGGCGCTTTCTACTTTCTTCCTGATTTTGGATCTCGGGCACCCGGAAAAGTTTTTTACGGCCGTGCTGCATCCAAGTACTTCCTGGATTTCGCGCGGATTTTTGATCGTCTCGGCGCTGCTTATTTCCGGAGGGCTGCTCACGATCCTGCGGGTATGGCCATACGGCAGCGTTTTGGACGCGAATCAAGGGCTACGCATGGTCGTGGAGGTCATCGTTCTCGGATTGGCTGTGGCGACGTGCGTGTACACCGGCATTCTGATCGGTATTGTGGTAGGCCGACCTTTCTGGAACAACCCCCTTTTGCCGGTGCTCTTTCTGATTTCCGCCGTTTCGACGGGCATCGGGGGGCTGTTCTTCATTACACCGATCGTCGGCGCAACTTTGCGCGTCAGCAGCCCCGAAACGGCGAGGTTCCTGTCTCATCTTGAGTTGGCTGACGTAATTCTGGTTCTGTTCGAGGGGATAACGATCTATCTCTACCTGACGATCGTATACAACCGTGCTCCGGAGGCGGCTAGCCTGCTCTTGAGAGGAAAGCTCTCGGGGATGTTTTGGGGCGGATTTCTCGGCGCCGGTCTGTTGGTTCCGGCGCTGATCGAGCTTTTCGCATGGGCAAACGAAAAGGTTGCGCCTCAACTGTTGACGTTGCTCATCGCCGGCATGTTATTGCTAGCCGGTGGGTTCCTCATGCGCCTCTTGATTCTCGCGGCTGGGATCAGAAGTCCCCTGATTGTGCGTGCACCGTTTCGAGTTCGGCCCGGATTCTGATCGTGAGGGAGCGAAATGCTTGCGCTGGATGTTCGTCCTGCGATTACTCAAGAGTTGAATCGCTCCATCGGAGCTGAGAATGTCTCAACGGACTCGGCAGCCCTCAGAAGTTACTCGCAGGACTACAGCCTAGTCGCCGGAACTTGCCCTGATTTCATCGTTTATCCACGCAGCAAGAAAGACGTTCGCGAGATCGTACGAATTGCAAATCAGCACGCAGTATCCCTCGTACCGGTTAGTTCCGGTCCGCCACGATTCCACGGTGACACACTGCCCAGCAAGCGCGGAATTGTCGTCGATTTCGGCAGGATGCGGCAGATCGTCAGGATAGATTCAGTCAGCCGTTGCGCAACGGTCGAGCCCGGAGTGACGTACGGCGAGATCGTGCTCGCTCTCGAAAGCCACGGCATGAAGGTCAATATGCCGCTCGCGCCGCGAGCTAACAAGTCCGTGCTGACGAGCTGTCTCGAGCGCGAAGCGACGTTGATCCCAAAATATCAGTACGATTACCTGGACCCGCTGTTGACGCTGGAAGTCATCTACGGGAGCGGAGACGAGTTCAGGACGGGTTCGGCATCGGGTCCTGGGACATCCGAGTCGTTGAAGGCGGACAAAGTCAATCCTTGGGGGCCTGGCGCCATTGATTACTATCGCTTGCTATCTGCCTCTCAGGGAACCATAGGACTTGTGACCTGGGGCGTCATCAGGACAGAAGTCCGGCCTGCATTGAGGAAGCTTTACTTCATCCCGCTCGATAATCCACAACAATTGTCTGCTCCTCTCGATGCCCTGCTGAGAAAGCGGGTAGTAGACGAGTGCCTCGCGCTGAACAGTACCAATTTGGCCACCCTTCTCGCCGACGACGCACGAGCAGACTTCACGCCGTTAAAAGCAGCCCTGCCTCCTTGGACGATTATCGCCTGCGTGGCGGGGTATCAGCGACGTGCCGAGGAACGAGTATCTATCCACGAGAAATATCTGATCGAGATCTGCGCGAGCCTCGGCTTGCAGGCCCTGATGCGCCTGCCGGGAGCGCCAGGCTTGGAAAAGGACGTCCTCCGGGTCATATCGGAACCTTGGAGCAAGGAGCCCTATTGGAAACTCCGACGGACGGACCGCTGCTACGAAATTTTCTTTCTCGCACCTCTCAGTAAAGCCGGGTACTTCGTCGAGTCGATGAAGGAAGCCGTCGAAAGATCTAGGCGCCCCGGTTTGGACTACGGCGCATACGTCCAGCCTCTCGTACAAGGCCGCGGAGCGCACTGCGCCTTTCTTCTGCCCTGCGACGGTTCGAGCGCCGAAGAAGTAGAGGCAGTACAGGAGCTTTTCCTCAGTGCGTCGGACACATTGATGAAGAAGGGCGCATTTTTCAGCCGTCCCTATGGGCCGTGGGCGCCTATGGTTTACCGCAACTACTCGGATGGAGCGGCGATGCTCAGAACTTTAAAGAACACTTTCGATCCAAATGGGATTTTGAATCCCGGGAAGCTTTGTTTCTAGGCGCTTGCGCCGCGGAGACACGACGATGCTGACGCTCGAAGATTTCAGACGCACGATGGAGTCTTGCAACCACTGCGGCCAGTGCAAGTGGCTGCTGGGTCCGAAGACGAAGGGCTACGACTTCGCGGAGATCTGCCCGATTCACCAGCGATTTGGTTTCGACGCTTATTCCGGCCAAGGTCTGCTGAACATCGCCGAGGAACTTCTCAATGGGGAGCTTGCATACGAAAGCGGTTTGATCGAGCTGATCTACAGTTGTACGACTTGCGGAGCCTGCGACATCAACTGCAAATCCATCCGCGATATGGAAGTGCTGGAGACGGTCCTCGCGCTGCGGGAGCGGGTCGTAGCTGATGGCTGGGGACCGATGCCTGCGCATCAGCAACAAGCACGGTCCGTAGCCGAGCAGCACAACATTCTCGGCAAAGAGCACGGCCAGAGGTTTGAGTGGCTCACGCCAGACATGGAACTCTTGAAACAAAGTAACGTAGCCTATTTTGCCGGCTGTGCCGCCTCGTACCACTATCCAAAGATTGCTCAAAACACGGCAAAGATCCTGAACGCAGGGGGCGTGAAGTTCATGGTGCTGCGTGCGGAGGAATATTGCTGCGGCGGCCCGCTTTGGCGCACCGGACAAGTTGCGGCGGCCCGCGAGGTGGCCGAGCACAATCTTGCGGCACTTGAAAAACACGGCATCGACACGGTGATCACCAGTTGCGCCGAATGCTTCGGAGCATTCCGCGATTTCTACCCGCGCCTAGGCAAGTTGAAGTTTCGCGTCATGCATATTACGGAGGTCGTGCAGCAACTGATTGCAGAGGGACGGCTGACGCTTCACAACACGCGCAGAAGGAGCGTTACGTATCACGATCCCTGCCTTTTGGGTCGCCTATCAGAGCCATACGTGCCTTGGAACGGAGAAATCAAAGCATTTGGCCGCCACGAACCTCCCAAGCAATGGCGCCGCGGCACACAAGGCGTTTACGACGCGCCCCGCGAAGTCCTGAAGGCGATTCCCGGGCTGGAGGTCGTGGAAATGATTCGTAACGAGGAGAATTCGTATTGCTGCGGCGCTGGCGGTGGCGTTGCGGAGGCCTTCCCGGAATTCAGCCAATGGACGGCACGCGAACGAAGCAAAGAGGCGAAATCTACCGGAGCTGACGCGATCATTTCCTGTTGCCCATTTTGCGAGTCGGCGTTTGAAAAAGTGCTGCAAACGCCGGACGGCGAAATGGAATGTTTCGATATCACGCAGTTGATCGCCGACGCGTTGTAGCTGGCAGCTGGGATGCGGAGATCTGAGCGATGAGCCTGCCCAAGAACGTCTACGCCGAACTCGAGGGAATCGTCGGGCCAGAGTATATCAGCGACCGCGAATACATTTTGGCGGCAATGCGGCACGCCATGCCGAGCAGCCCGGTCAAGCCGCCAAGCCCCGCCGCGGTATTGCTGCCGGGTAGCGCGGAAGAGATTCAGCAGATCGTCAGAGTTTGCAACCGGCACGGGCTGAAATTCATCCCCACGGTGTCGAGCCTGATCGGTTTTGCGTACCCGACCGGCCCGAACACGATCATCTTGCAATTGAAGCGGATGAATCGAATTACGGAGATCAATAGGGCAGACCGCTACGCCGTGATCGAGCCGGGCGTGCGACACGGCCAGTTGAAAACTGAATTGATGAAATATGGCCTGAGCTATCCGGTGGCCGCCGTCGGTCCGGGCGGGTCAGTGTTGGTCAATTTCGCCTGCTCGAGCGGCGACAACCACAATCAGCACGGCGCTTCGCGGACGAATCGTTATATCCTCGGCGTTGAGTGGGTGCTTCCCTCTGGCGAACTGATTCGGCTTGGCTCGCTGGCCAATGACGCGGGCTGGTTCTGCGGCGACGGCCCCGGCCCAAGCCTGCGAGGACTGATCAAAGGTTACGCTGGCCCGTTTGGCGGCTTCGGCGTAATCACTCGAATCGCCATTGGGCTCGACGAGTGGAGGGGGCCGGCCGAGATGCCTGCCGAAGGGCACTCGCCCGACTATCAAATCCGGCTGCCCAAAGATCGCCACAAGATTTTCATCTTTAAGTTCCCGACGCTGGACCAACTCCGCGACGCAATGATCGAAATCGGCAAAGCGGAGATCGGTCAAGCGGTGTTGAAATATTTCAATGCGACGGCGGCGCTACTGGCCACGCAATCAGCAAACCACTTTTGGGATCTTTGGGATAGCGGCCTGTTCCAGAGAGAACTCGCCAGGCCTCTCTATGTCTATCTCGCCACACATTCGGCCGAGGAGATGGCCTACGAGGAGGCGGTGCTTCGCGAAATAATCGCAGAAACGGGAGGTGAAGACGTCGATCCAGCCATCCGCGCGATCTACGAGAACAACATGGACTTCTTCATCCTCGTGGGATTCCTTCAACGCGTGCTGCGCCTCGGCGGGGCCTGGGCACCGACCAAACTGAGCGCGGATTCGATCCATCACATGTTCGAGGTCGGCAAAACCATTCCCGAATTCTTGACTGATTTCATCGACAAGGGGCTGATTTTCGATGCGCCGGACAATTTCCAGATCATCTCGATGGAATACGGCCATTTGGCCCACATCGAGCTTTTGTTCTTATGGGAACGCAATCAGCCAGATTGGGGCGACATACCGATGCAGGTGATGGCCCGGTCACATGAGACGGAGATTCGGCATGGGCACCACGCGACGATGCCTCCGCGCTCGATGCCGATGCTCGAAAAGCTGGGCCCCCTGTATAGCGACTGCCACGTCTGGTCAACCAAGATCGCGGAGGCATTCGGGGCTCGAAAGTAACAAGCACAGCTCGCGCCGCCGTAAATATCGGCGCAAGAGCGGAGATATGAGCGGGCGATTTACCGACAAAGTGGTTTTAGTGACCGGCGGCACGTCGGGCCTCGGCCGCGATGCAGCGCTTGCGTTTGCCCGAGAAGACGCAAACGTGGTCCTTACCGGGAGGCGTGTTGAAGCTGGTGAAGAAGTGGTTTCAGCTATACGGAAGGAAGGTGGTGAGGCAACCTTCGTTTGTGCCGATGTCTGCAACTCCTCCGATGTGGAAAAATCCGTCCAAGCCTGTGTAGAGACTTACGGGGGTTTGGACTGCGCCTTCAACAACGCCGGGATCGACGGCACGCTGATGGTTCCCTTAGCTGACTATCAGAAAGAAGTGTGGGATCGAGTCGTCGCCACCAATCTCACCGGGACATTTCTTTCTATGAAGTATGAAATTCCGGAGATGCTGAAACGCGGTGGAGGTTCGATCGTCAATATGTCGGCGATGGCCGGGCTGCGGAGCGGACGCCCGACGGGGGCTGCCTACAACGCAACCAAACACGGGATCATCGGGCTTACGACAACGGGCGCCTTGGATTATGCCTCTCGCGGAATTCGGGTGAATGCCGTTTGTCCGGCGTTGATTCAGACGCCCATGTCGGAGGCCACATTTCTTAAAGATCAGGCGATGGTGCAGAAAGCGATTCAGATGTATCCAGTCGGTCGGATTGGGCAACCTGAGGAAGTAACAGCTCTCGTGCTTTGGCTGTGCTCAAGCGAAGCCTCGTTTGTAACGGGCAGCGCTGTTGCTGTCGATGGCGGGGCCCTACTGATTTGACAGACCAGTTTCGGCAAAGCCTAAGCATAAAGATACGCAGGAGGAAAAGAATGGCATTCAAAATAAAGGCAACGTTGGTGGAATTTATGGGAGACGAAAAACGGTTCCCATGCCATTTCTGCTACAAAATCGGCGACTCCTTCACATACGATGGCGAAGAGTTTCATGGGCGAGTATGCCCGGGCGTTCTTGGGCCCATGACGCCCGTTCTCGTCGGCATGCGCGCGGCCGGAAACAGCTTTGCGCAAGGCATCGCATTTCGTTATTCAGGCCTTAGCGCAAGGGATGAAAGCATGAAACGGTACGACGGGCTCGGATTTCGCCCGCTGAAGGAAATTCCCGAGGGCGCTCAGCCACAACACGTCAAAGGACTTCCCGCGACTCCCCCAAAAACAAGGCAGACTGGTTGGACGTTCGTCTGCGGTGACGCCCGCACCTCTGCGTTCTTTGTTGTAGAGCCAATCGACATTGCGTCGAAAGGATACGACACGCCGTACTACAAGCGCTCGATGGCGATGCTCGAAAAGATCAAATCCGAACCCGGTCTCACCCGCGACGAAATCATCGGCAAATTCACGGACTGGGAGAGAGACGAAATCTATCCGCCGCTCAATCCCATGCTCGTTGAGTGTCTGCTCGACGAGATGGCGCAGGTAAATTATCTCGAGAGACGCGACGGAAGATACTATCCATTGAAGCGTGCCTTCCAAGCAGCTTAATGGCCGCGCACGTCTGTGGGGCAACAAATCCAAAAGTCTCCAGGGATCGCCACGTCTCTGAGGCCGTCCTCGCAGGATTGTGCGGCTGTTCAGTTGTTAATGCGCTTGGTGCGAATCTTTCCTTCCCAGTGAATGGGCTTCTTCCGGGAACCGGCCCGCGGGCGGAACAAAGGCTTCTGTCGTTTCGCCTTTGCGAGTCCGTGCGCCCGCGCTTTGAGACCCGCGACCGAAAATTCCAGGATGTGGTCTGTCAGCTCGTGGAGGTGCTCGTCGGAAAACGCCTCGCCCTGACCGATGATCAGCACGCGGAAATGCCTGTAGTAGAAACACTGTCCGAGGATGCTCCGAGCAGCGAAACGCACTTGCTGCTGCGAAGCTCGGGCGCCGAGAAACTCCCTGCAAATGGAGTCGAGAGCCTGGTATAAAGGCAGAATTTTGGAATTAAAGAACGCGAGGAGACCCGGCGTCAGCGAGATGGTCGCTTGCTCTATGAACCGCCACCGCCATTCCGATTGGCCCTGCGCGAAACATTGGGTTAGGACCCACTCAATGATTTCTCTCAGCCGGGCCTCGCGCGATTGCGACGCCGCGAAGGTCGAGACGGGATCGACCAGCAGATTGTCGGCGTAACGCAGCACTGCTTCGTACAGTTTTTCCTTGCTGCCAAAATGATAGTGGATGGCGGCGATATCGGTCCCGGCCTTCCGGCAGATTTCCCGCGTGCCAGCCAATCGGAATCCCTTTTCCGCAAAAAGCTGGCCCGCGGCTTCGAGAAGTCGCTGCCGCGCTTCGCCCAAGGGCTGCTTACGAATCGGCACTTCGTGTGCTCCTTTCGCCCAGCTATTGCATCGACCGCTCGGGATGGGGGTTTCAAGCGGCCGCTTGAATCGCGGCGTCAATTTCTAGCAACTGCTTGACTTTAAGAACCTAGAAGCAGTATCTAGATAGCGGCTCATACTTTCTAAAAGAACATCATCTATCTCATATCACAGTCGATGAAGCCGGCAAAGCACCTCGTGGTTGTTGTACGAACTAGCAGGTCTCAAATCTTGTTGCGTGGAGAACGTAATTGTCGTTTTCCACGGCTTTGAACGCGCGAGCGAGGCGGGCTCCATGGCTCTTCGACTTTAGTTTTTCGGAAGTATATCTCAGTGGCGGCACGGACTATCTGCCCCGGGGAGGTTGCCGATCATGGAGCAAGCAGCGTTAGCCAACGCGATCAGTCCCGACCTTATTAGCGTCAATCGCGCGGAACTGGACAGCTATTCGCGGGACATCAGCTTCGTCAATCAGGTGCGGCCCGCGTCAGTGGTCAAGCCGAAGACGGCCGCCGACATCCAGAAGATCGTGAAATTTGCCAACGAGACAGGAACACCTTTGGTCCCCATCAGCTCGGGTCCGCCGCATTTCCGAGGCGACACCGTTCCGAGCGCCGGAGGTGCGGTAATTGTCGATATGAGCGGGATGAAAAAAATCATGCTGGTGGACCGCAAAAGACGTGTGGCCATGTGTGAGCCGGGTGTGACATTCGCCGAACTCATCCCGGAAGTCGAGAAGGTAGGCTTGAGGCTCAATATGCCGTTGCTGCCGCGCGCATCCAAATCCGTCGCCGCCAGCATATTAGAAAGAGAGCCCGTTATCATGCCCAAGTACCAATGGGATATCTCTGACCCATTGGCTTGCGCCGAGATATTTTTCGGAACGGGCGATGAGTTCAGAACCGGGCAGGCGGCCGGCCCTGGTTCAATCGCGGAACAGTGGGCCGTCGGAGGCGTGCAAAAGGCGCCATATGGTCCCGGTACAGCTTCTTGGCACCGGCTGATCCAAGGGGCGCAGGGAACGATGGGCATCGTAACGTGGGTATCGATGCGCTGCGAAATTTTGCCGAGTTTAGAGGAGCCATTTGTGATTGGCTCCTCCAGACTCGATCCCCTCCTGGAGATGGCCTATTGGCTGATCAGGCTTAGGTCTGTCAACGAATGTTTCATTCTCAATAACACCAACCTCGCCGCGATTTTTGCGAAGGAACGGCCCGGTGATTTCCAAGACTTGAAGGCAACCCTACCCACCTGGTCGCTTTTCTATACGGTCGCAGGCTACGAATATTTCCCGGAGGAAAGGGTCAGCTCTCAGATCAAAGACATCACGGAAATCACGCAGCGGCTGGGAGTGGAAGCGAAGAAGGCGGTTGGCGACGTCTCCGCCCGTGAACTTTTGAAGGCGATCCAGCAGCCTTGCAGCAATCCGTATTGGAAGCTTCGTCCTAACGGGGCTTGCCAGGACGTCTTCTATTTGACACTCCGGGAAAAACTGGCGACCCAGCTCGAGACCATGAATGAGCTGGTTGAACAATCCGGCTACGCATCGTCCAGTCTAGGTGCGTACATCCAGCCGGTTGTACAGGGCACGAGCTATCACTGTGAATTCAATCTCTTTTACGACCCCGAAAATCGCCACGAGGTCAATCGAGTACGGGACCTTTCGTCTCTGGCAGTCAAAGAGCTGATGGCGAAGGGCGCATTCTTCTCAAGGCCTTATGGTGAATGCACGCGGATGATTGTGAATCGAGACGCTGCTTCCCTCTCTGTTTTAAGCAAACTTAAGAAAATATTCGATCCAAATAACGTGATGAATCCGGGGAAAGTGTGCTTTTAAGAACGTCAGCGGAAACAATTTGTCGTGGAGTAATCACAGGAGATAGCCGCCATGGGATTGGAACAATATAAGGGCGACATGGAGATGTGCTGCCGCTGTTCGGCGTGCAAGTGGATACCTATGCAAAGGGTAAGCGGATATAAGTACGCCAATGTCTGCCCGAGCATATCGAAGTACAACTTCCACAGTTACTCCGGCGGCGGCCGGTTGAACATCGGTGCGGCGATGCTGAAGCAAGGGTTTAACTATACGGACCGACTCCTCGATATCGTCTACAACTGCCAGATGTGCGGCGCCTGTGGCGTCTCATGCAACTATGCCATGGACATGGAAGTCCTCGAACCCATCAACGAATTCCGAATCAAGTGCGTCGAGGATGGTAAGACCCATCCGGCCCTGGACAAGGTGATCGCCGGTCTCCGAAAGCATGGCTCGGAAGTGCCTCCCACGGGCAAACGCGGCGACTGGGCTACCGGCTTGAACCTGAAGGACGCCGCCAAAGAAAAAGTAGACGTTCTCTATCACGTTGGCTGTCTCACCAGCTACGACAAGAACATGCAAAAGCTCGCCAAGGTCACCGCCAAGCTTCTGCAAAAAGCCGGGGTCGATTTCGGTATTGGCGGCGACGCTGAGACCTGCTCCGGTGGCCGCGCCTACCAGATGGGTTACAAGGAAGACTTTCTGAATCAGGCCAAGAAAAATATGGCTCTCGTCCAGCAATGTGGCGCCAAGACCGTCGTAACGGGCTGCGCCGATGGCTATCAGGCTTTCAAGGTCCTGTATGACAAGTTCAATCTCAAAGGCAATCTCGAAGTGCTGCATATCTCGGAATACCTCGACCGCCTGATAAAGCAAGGGAAGCTGAAGCCGCAAAAGAAAGTAGACGTGCTCGTCACCTACCATGATCCGTGCCGCCTCGGTAGGCTGGGCGAGCCGTGGGTTCACTGGCAGGGGAAAAAGATTCCGGGCGACCGGTTTGTGTTCGACCCGCCAAAAACGTACCGGAGAGGTACGCACGGCGTTTATCAACCTCCTCGCGACGTTCTCAAGCGGATTCCCGGAGTAAAGCTTACGGAAATGACCAGGATTAAGGAGTACGCATGGTGCTGCGGCGCCGGTGGTGGCGTGGACGAATCAAATCCCGAATTCGCGCAATGGACGGCCCGCGAAAGAATCGACGAAGCTGAATCAACGGGCGCTGAGGCGCTCGTTACCACGTGTCCCTGGTGTGAGAAGACCTTCAACCAAACGATCGCCGAAACTGGCAGCCGCCTGAAAATCTACGACATCGTTGAACTCGTCGAGGCCGCAATCGCGTAAAGGGGGGTGACGGATCATGGCGTTGAGCAAGGACGTTTATTCGGCTTTCGAGGATGTAGTTGGACCCGAGTATATTTGCGATGACCCAGTCATCATGCATTCGTATCACGCGACGGAATTCGCAGCCGTCGTCCTTCCGAAGGACGCTGCGGAAGTCCAGGCGATCGTCAAGCTGTGCAATAAGCACGAGTTGCCATTCAGGCCCGTGTGCACCGGCTGGACGGGAAAATTCTCGAAAGGCACGCTCTATCTCGACCTGCGCAGAATGAACCGCATCATTGAAATCAATGATAAGAATATGTATGCCGTCGTTGAACCCTACGTGATATCGGCGCAACTGCAGGCGGAGTTAATGAAGCGCGGCCTGCATATGAACGTGAAAGGAGCTGGATCCAATTGTTCGGCGATGCTCCGCGGGCATGGGCATCTGGATCAAACCACGAGCGGCGATGATCGCAACCACTTGGCGATCGAATGGGTCACACCCGAAGGCGAAATCGTACGATCCGGTTCGTTGGGATCTTCGGATGAGTGGTTCTGTGGTGACGGGCCGGGTCCGTCTCTGCGGAGCGTGCTGACGAGTGCCGTGCCGCCGGGCGTTACTCCGGGCGTTTTCACCAAGGCCGCATTGAAGATTTATCACTGGCCCGGCCCCTCAAAATTTCCAATCGAAGGAATATCTCCGAAATACTACTTGAGCGAGATACCGCCGAACTTCATGGCGCGATACTTTAGCTTCCCGTCCGTTGAGAAAATGTGGGAGGCGGAGATCAAGATCGGCGAAAGTGAGATCGCCTTCGAACTCATGGGGTTCAATGTGGCCATGGTCGCCGCGAACATCACTACCAGCAATGAAGAAGAGGAAGAAATGTTCAAGCGGCTTAGCACGGAAGTACAAGGCCCCGGCTTTCTTATCATTATCGCCGGTAACTCCGCAGCCGACTTCGCTTACAAGAAACGGGTCCTACAGCACATCATCAGCGCTGCGGACGGCAAGTCTCTAACATCAATCGAAGATCCCAGGACCGAAGGGATTCTGATGTGCCAGTGCGTCAGAATTTCCGCCTCGATTCGGGAAACTTTCCGTCCGGGTGGCATGTTCAGCTCGATACCTGTGATGGGGCAAAGGGACTTAACCATCAATTGGGCGATTGGAGCCGGCAAGGCAAAAGAGCCTCTGATCGAAAAGGGCCTCATCGTGGATGATGGCGGCGCGTTTTTTGGTTGGGGCGTAGAGCAGGGCCATCTCGGCAAGACGGAAATTTTCTGCAAATTCGATCCTCAAAATCCGGCAGCCAAAAAGGCAGTCGAGGATTGGCACAAGGAGCAGAGCGCCAGAGCCTTCAAGGAACGCTACTTCGCACTACTCCAGGGCCAAAATGAGGAAATCGGGCGAGGTCTTTCCAATTACCACCTATGGTGGAATAAGTTTCAACATGAACTCGATCCAAATCATGTTGCCTTGGACACGGGCGAACTTGTTTAGTGTTCCAGAACATAATCGCGCTTGACCTTCATCATGTGCGGAAT
>CAVUDN010000041.1:0-29772 GCA_963740095.1 uncultured Acidobacteriota bacterium | reverse complement strand
CAGGGGCGAGGTATCAGCGCGCCGGGTTGAATCTTGGGCGCGTGCGGCAGCATGAAGTAGAAGACACTGGTGAGATACGCGGCAGCGCCCACCGTGAGCGTCACGCCTGCGATTTCCTTGCCGGGATCGCGCGAAACAGGGATGCGTCTTTCGACGATGAGCGCCGCAAGCAGCAAAACGCCGAGCAAGGTGCGCCCGGCCAGCCAGCCCAAGGAGATTTCGTATCCGGTCGACGGCGCGACGAGCATGCCCCGGTAGAACGAAAAGCTGGTTGCAGCCTCGATCAGGCCCGCGACCACAAATCCGAAGGCTAGAATCAGGGAGATTCGGTCGTGCGCGCCCCGGAACCTCAGCATGGCGTTCGCAGCGAACGTGAACGCGATGAGACTCCCGGCCATGTCCATGTAGGAGCCTAGAAGCGGGTCAGCCAGGTAGGAAGAATGCCGCAGCGCCACCAAAAAGACGCAGTACAGCCCCGCCGCAATCGCCCCGGAAAGGACGAGTCGAGGCCAGAGATGTTCTCGCAGATTCCCCCTGCGGTCCACACATGCCCCCAGAAAAGTACACCTGCCCGTTGTAACACGATGCAACTACAGGGCCGATCTATTGAATAGTTCTAGTACCACGTAAGTTCTTTTGCCACAGCCAATTCGAGGAACCAGCTGCTCGAGCGGTTTGTTGCGAGCGCCTATTTCCTGGGTATAGGGCGGGGTAGAAATGTTACAGGACTAGGCGCTTCTTACACAGAAGTCAACTATGCCTTTGGAGTTACGGGCGGAAGATCGAAGGCATGGAGCACACTCTGGAAATTCACTTTCTTGTGCGAACCGTCGCAGAACGGCTTCGATTCGGAATGGCCGCAGCGGCAAAGCGCGGCGTTGGGCCTTCCGCCAAGCCCGAATGCCTTGCCTTCGGCGTCGACGATCTCGAAGTCGCCTTCGACCTTCACCGATCCATCATTCCGAACCGTGAGCTTTGTTGCCGCCATTCGGTCAATCCTCCGAAAAAAACTTGGGGGTCAGTACTTCGGCACCGACGAATCGACTTCATCCGACCACGCGAGGATACCACCTTTCAAGTTCCATATCTTGCGGAAGCCCGCCTTCTGCAGGAACTCGACGGCGTCCGCGGAGCGCTTTCCACTGCGGCAGTGCGCGATGATCTCCCGCGAGCTGTCGAGTTCATTGACGCGGCGCGAAAGTTCGCCGAGCGGGATCAGATGGCCATTGAGGTTGCAGATCTGGTATTCGTGCGGCTCGCGCACATCCAAAATGAAGAGATCGTCGCCGCGATCGAGCCGCGATTTCAGGTCGCGCGGGGTAATCTCCGGAATATTCGTCGCCATTACTGGGGCCTCCTCGCCTCGAATTCCGCAGAACTCGGCGTAATCAATGAGCTTTGTGACCATCGGATGCGTGCCGCACACGGGGCAATCCGGATTCTTGCGCAGCTTCAGCTCACGGAATTTCATGGCGAGCGCGTCGAAAAGCAGCAAGCGGCCCACCAGTGGATCGCCTTTCCCGATGATGAGCTTTAGCGTCTCGGCGGCCTGGATCGTGCCGACGATTCCAGGCAGCACACCAAGCACTCCGCCCTCGGCGCACGATGGAACGAGTCCCGGCGGGGGCGGCTCGGGATACAGGCAGCGGTAGCACGGGCCATCGGGATAGCCGAAAATCGTGATCTGGCCCTCGAAGCGGAAAATCGAGCCGTAGACATTCGGCTTGCCGAGCATCACGCACGCGTCGTTGACAAGATAGCGCGTCGGGAAATTGTCCGTGCCGTCGACGATGATGTCGTAGTCCTTCATGATGTCGAGCGCGTTGTCGCTCGACAAATGCATCTCGAATGTGTCGATCTGGATGTCGGGATTCAGATTTCGCAGGCGATCCGCAGCCGCTGTGATTTTCGGGCGGCCGACATCGCTCGTCCCGAAAAGAACCTGGCGCTGCAGGTTCGTAGAATCCACCACATCAAAATCGACCAGGCCGATGCGGCCCACGCCCGCTGCGGCAAGATACAAGCCGAGCGGCGCGCCAAGGCCACCCGTCCCGATGCACAGGACCTTGGCCTGCTTCAGCTTCAGCTGCCCGTCCATGCCGACTTCGGGCATGATCAGGTGGCGGCTGTAGCGCATCACCTCTTCTTTCGAAAGAGTCACGCCAGCCTTAGTTTTTGTCGACCCTTCCGGAATGCCTACTTTTGTTGCCATGGAGAAATCTCCCCGTTTCGTTCGCTGCTCTTAAACTCGCGCGCCGCCCGCGATCGACGGCACGATGCTGATCGTATCGCCCTCGCGTACCTGCGTCTGATCCTTCTGGAGGTAGCGGATGTCCTCGTCGTTCACGTAGACGTTGACGAAGCTGCGCAGGCGCCCGTCATCGGAGAAAAGGTGCTTTTTCAGCTCCCCAAACGTGCCCGTGAGAGCCGTGAGCGCTTCCGCCACGGTCTTCGCCTGCACCTCGACGCTTTCCTGCTTGCCCGCATATTGCCGCAGCGGCGTGGGAATGATCACCTTGACTGCCATTCACTTCCTCCTGTGGTCCCCGGGCGGCCTCGCCCGATTAGATGCTTGAGGTATGCACAATGATCTCGATGGCTTCCGGGTCGTACCCGGCACGGTCGTCGTGGAGCCGCCAGGACGTTGTGTCCTTCGGCTCGCTCTTCTGAACGCTCACGATGATATAGCTATACCAGGGCCAGGCGTGGTCCCTATCGTATTCGCTGGGGCGCGCCGGGGCATCCGGGTGCGAATGATACCATCCGATCAGCTCGAGTTTCTTCTCGCGGGCGGTTTTCTCGGCCAGGCGCACATCATCCGGCGTGACTTCGAAGCGGTTGCGCGGCGAGTCGTCGCGGCGATTGGCGAGGGGCAGCAAGTCGATCACTTCGCGCGTGTCGTCACCATCGCGGCCGAGCAGCGCCCCGCAGCATTCGTGCGGATAGGTCTCGACGCCGTGCGCGTGAATCCGGCGCAGCATTTCCTCGCGCACTTTCAGCGGCGCTGCGCTCATTCCTCGCTCCAGAAACGATCGCTCAGGTATTTTTCGCCCGCATCCGGGAAGACCGTGACGATCACGGCGTGCTCGCCCTTTGGCAAACGCCGCGCCACATCAAGAGACGCCCAAAGCGCTGCGCCCGCGCTTACGCCAACGAGAATTCCCTCTTCGCGCGCCAGCCGGCGAGCTATCTGTTGCCCATCTTCGGTGCGGACTTCCATATTCTCATCGGCAAGATTCGGATCGTAGATCGCCGGGACGAGGTTCGTGGGCATGTGCTTCAGCCCTTCGAGGCCGTGGAAGCCCGAATCCGGCTGCATGCTAATGCAGCGAATCTTCGGGTTCAACTCCTTGAGGCGGCGCGTGGTCCCGACGAAAGTGCCGCTGGTTCCGAGGCCGGCCACGAAATGCGTGATCCGTCCCTGCGTCTGTTCCCAGATTTCCGGGGCGGTGGTCGAGTAGTGCGCAGCGGGATTCGCAGGATTGCTGTACTGATCGGGGTAAAAGTATTTGTCGGGGTCGGCATTGTAAATTTCGCGCACGCGGCGGATCGCGCCGTCGGTGGCTTCATCGCCGGGCGTGAAGACGATTTCGACGCCGTACGCCGCGAGAATCTGTTTCCGCTCGGGCGACGCGCTCGAGGGCAGGCACAATTTCACCTTGTAGCCGAGCGCCGCGCCAATCATGGCGTAAGCGATACCGGTGTTGCCGCTGGTCGCATCGAGAATCACTTTTCCGGGGCGCAGAGCGCCGCGCCGCTCGCCATCGCGGATCATCGAATAGGCCGCGCGATCCTTGACCGAGCCGCCGGGATTGAACCATTCGGCCTTGGCGTAAATCTCGACGTTTGGATATTCTTTGCCGGTGCGCTCGAAGCGGATCAGGGGCGTATTGCCGATGCGGTCGAGGAGGCGCTGGCCGATTTGGCCGCCCGCGCTGGGCGCGCCTGCCGATACCAATGGTTTATTCGCTGCCGTCAATTCAGTCCGTCCTGTTTTGAGGTAGCTGCCGCAGAGTCGCCTGCCGGGTGGAACTCGCGGATGCAGTTAATTCGATTCAGTTTAGCAGATTAGGATTCACGTTTACACGAGATGGATCCGTGGGAATCGGGAGGGTTCGGAGGGTCATATCGTCTGCGCCGTCGTTGCATTAGCCCTGCGCCGAAGTGTATCGGCCGACCGAAGAATCAATCCGCAGGCGCGGCTCGCGTCTTGGCCCATTCGCGGATCGAATCCACTTCTTCGGCACGAGTGACGCTGAGTGGTTGCGTGGAGAGGATTTCCGCCAGAAGAATCTCCGTGGTCAGATGTTGCTTCTGGGCGAATGCCGCATAGAGACCCGCGATGATCGCCTGCTCGATTTCCGCTCCCGAAAAGCCCTCACTTGCCACCGCGAGCTTGGCCAAATCAAACTTGGTCGCGTCGCGCCCTCGCTTTTTTAGATGGAGTTCGAAGAGCGCCGTGCGATTTTCGGCGCTCGGTAAATCGACGAAGAAAATCTCGTCGAATCGCCCCTTGCGTATCATCTCGGGCGGCAAAACGGTGATGTTGTTCGACGTGGCCGCCAGAAAGACGCCGCTCTCTCTGTCCTGCATCCACGTTAGGAGGGTCGCGAGGAGCCGCTGCGACAATCCCGCGTCCGCGTCACCGCTGGAACCCGCCGACGCAAACGCCTTCTCGATCTCGTCGATCCAGAGCACCATCGGCGCGAGCTTCTGCGCCAATTCCAGCGCCTTGTGCAACTTCTTCTCGCTTTCTCCCACAAACTTGTCGTACAACGCGCCTGCGTCCAACCGCGCCAGCTCGAATGACCACTCCCCGGCTACCGCGCGGGCTGCCAGGCTCTTTCCGCATCCCTGTACGCCCGTAATCAAGATGCCCTTGGGCGGGACGAGCCCAAATCGCCGGCCTTCCGGTGTCAGCGCACTTTTGCGCATGTCGATCCATTCGCGCAAACGCTTTAGCCCAGCCACGTCGCCAAACGAAGTGTCGCGCCGCACAATTTCAAGCAACCCGTCGCTCCGCAATGCCTGACGTTTGGCGTCCAGCACGTCGTCCAGCAATCCGGCGTCGGCGCGGCCACGCGAGAGAACGCACATCCGGAGCGTGCGCATGGCTTCTTCTTCGGGGAGCCCGGTCAGGTCTCGCGCAATTCGTTCCATCGCCGCAATGTCGAGCGTCACAGGAATGCGCTGCTCTCGATTCACTTCCGCGAGCACGCCTCTCACTCCCGGCAGCAGCTCTTCGGCGGTGGGTAAGCTCAGTTGAAACGGGGCTGCTTCGGACGCGAGCTCGTCCGGCAAGTGCACCGAGGCCGCGCAGATCACGATCGCTCGCCGCACGGTCCGGAAGCTCTCGGCCAGGTCCCGCACGCGGCGGCAGATTTTGTCGTTGTCGCAGTAGCGCGCAAAATCTTTCAGCAGAAAGATCGCGTCGCCGCGAATCAATGAGATATTCGCCAGCGCCTGTTCCGGCTGGTTCGTGTTGTAAATCGCCCCGCCGCGGTATTTCGCGAGCCCGGTCGTGACGCTCCATTCGTACAGCGGCAAGGCCAATTCCGTGGCCACTTCCAGCAGCATCTGCTCGACGCGCTCCTCTTCGGGCGTCTCCACGGTGATAAGTGAGTGGCGCGAATTCACGAGCAACCGCAGCTCATCATGCTTGTCATGTGCGGCCGTCGCGTTCGCTGGCCCACCGGCGGTGCCTGGTCTCGCAGGCAATGGCGGCGCGGATATGTTGGACTGCCCTTTCAAGTCTTGAGACAAAACGGTGCCTCGTAGGACGTCAGAACCCGAGCGACCCCGAAAGAAATGATCGATAGCCTACGCACAGGCTACCAAAATCAAGAAGAAGAAAGCGTCGGTTTTGAACCACGCGGCGCAGCTCGTCAACGGGCCGATGTCGACGAGGCTATCGCCCGGCTATCTTTCGGTGCTATTCTCCGCGCCTCAAGCTGACAGGAGACTTCGCGTGAGCTTCGTGCGCTCGCTGGGCCGCTGGGCGATGACCGGCCTGGTGCTGAACTGCATCATCGGCAGCGGAATCTTCGGCCTGCCCGGCGAATTGAACCGTTTGCTCGGCCGGGCCAGCCCTGCCGCGATGATGTTCGCGGTGATTCCGGTCGCTTGTATCATGGCCGCGATGGCTGAGGTCGCGTCGCAATTTGCCGAGCCCGGCGGAGCCTATCTGTACGCCCGGACGCTCTTCGGGCGGTTCATCGGGCTGCAGGTCGGCTGGTTCTCGCTGTTTTCGATCATCGCCGCGGCGGCTGCGAATGCCAATCTCTTCGTGGTTTACCTGGCGGGCGTTTTCCCAGAGGCGGGCCGCGGATTGTTGCGCGTGCTTTTCCTGTCGCTGCTCATCGGAATTCCCGCGCTGGTGAACTATTTCGGCGCGCGCCACGGCGCCGGCTTAAGCAGCGCGCTTATTGTGGCGAAGACGCTGCCGCTCGTCCTACTGATCGTGCTGGGCGTGGCCCTCTTCGGGCATCATTTCCAAGCGATTCATTTCTCCCAGATCAGCACTCCGGGGCCGCGGCCGTGGCTGACCTCGCTCTTGCTGCTCGTCTTTGCCTACGGAGGTTTCGAATACGCCATCATTCCAGGCGGCGAGGTGAAGGATCCGAAGCGAACGATGCCGTTCGCGCTGGGAGCGAGCCTCTTGGTGGTGATGGTGATTTACACGCTGATCCAGTTCGTCACCGTCGCCACGATTGGGACGAGCACGAGCGACCGGCCGGTGGCTGAAGTCGCGTTAGTTCTGCTGGGGCCTGCAGGCGCGATCTTCATTGCGATCGCGGTGATGATCTCGACCAGCGGGCACGTTTCGAGCGTGATGCTGCACGCGCCTCGGCTCGCCTATTCGCTTTCGGCGCAGGGCGAATTTCCGGGCTTCCTCGCGCGGCTGCACCCGCGATTCCACACGCCGACGACCGCGATTGTCTGGTACGCGGGCCTCGTCTGGGTGCTCGCCGTCACCGGAGGCTTCTACGTCGCGCTCGTGTTGTCCACGGCGTCCGCGGTGGTGATGTATGTGAGCGTATGCGCATCCATGATCAAGCTGAGACGCACGCGCCCCGAGGCGGATGCCATGCGCGTGCCGTTCGGCGTGCCCGTCGCCATATTCGGCATCGTCGTTTCGATCGCACTCCTGAGCCAATTGGACCGAACCGAAGCTTTGCTGATGATCGTGACCGCGCTGATCGCGATCGCCAACTGGTGGCTGGTCCGAGGACGTCCCCCGCAGACGCAAGTAGCCTTGGCGGAGCCTCCAGTGCAAAGCTGAACACGATTTGCGGGAGTTCCTGAAGTACTTGCTTCCAAGCCTGAGATCGAATCCCGAAAGGCTCGCAGTGGACGACGAATCGAAATGCCCGGTCACCGGCAAGCGCAAGTACGCAACCGAAGGCGAAGCCCTGGCGACCGCCGCTCACCAGATCGCCACCACCAATGCGCCCAAGGACCTTCGCGCCTATCGATGCTCTTGGTGCGACGCCTGGCATCTCACGAAAAATGCCGGAAAAGCCAGGAAGGGTCGAAGATAGCGAAGGCGGCCTTTGATCTCCCCGGCACAGGAACCAGCGGCAGCTTCGAAACGAAGTGGCAAGTGCGATGTATAATCGACACCGCTTTCCCAATCGGATGATCCCGGCCCATCCAACCTTATGGAGGAAACATGAAGGGAAAGAATCTGTTGTTGAGCAGCATCTTGGCTGGCGCATTGGTTTGCGGCGGAGTCGTTCTCGCTCAGGCTCCCGGCGTGGACATCGATCCGGGCAGGCATTCAAATCTCGCGGAGGCACAGAAGCACATCCAGCAGGCCTACCAGAAGATCGATGAAGCCCAACAGGCGAACAAAGACAGACTGGGCGATCACGCGGAAAAAGCCAAGGACCTGCTGCTGCAAGCAGACCGTGAACTCAAGGAAGCCGCTGAGTACGCGGACCACGGGCATCACGAGGACCACCACCACTAACTCGCGGGCATTCTCTCGATCGTAAGCTGCGTCTCGCTCAAAAACTCTAAGTTTGTCCGCACCCTCGCCGTTGGCTGTCGCGACGGCGCGATGTCGCTCGGGCCGGCCGGTGAAATTTCGTTGTGTCCCGGCCGAGAGCGGCATAGGATGCGCGAGGATTCTCCTTGAGCGGGTGACACGTGAATACTTCCAAGAAAATTCGGATCGTGCTTCCGATGGCGCTCGCGGCAGCGCTGGCATCCGGCGCGGCGGCGCAACAAGCGCCTTCCCAACAGGCGCCCGCGCAGCGCCCATTGCCGCGCGACGGCTTCCCGATTGGGCCGGCGGCGCACATTGACAGCTTCACTGTAAGCCCCGGCGCGATCCAGCCGGGACAATCGGTCACGCTGGCGTGGGCCGCTGTAAACGCAGACCGCATCACCCTCGACCCGGGCATCGGCATCGTGGCCGCGCGCGACAGCCGCATGGTGACGCCGCGCGTCACGACGACGTACATCTTGCGCGTCTTCGGATTCGGAGGCAAACTCGCGGACACGCAATCCGTCACGGTGCTCGTGGCCGGCACAACGCCCGCGCCCGTCGAAACCGCCGCTGCCGCGGACGATTCCCTCGCCAACAAACCCGTCCCGCACATGCCCGACGGCCGTCCCGACCTCAACGGGATTTACATCGCGCCGTACCATTCGATCCGCGTAGTCGATGACATCAAGCTGAAGCCCGGCGCGGAAAAATACCACGTGGGGCCGGAGTATACGTTCTCGCTCGGCGAGCATTGCCTGCCCCGCGGCGTGCCCGATGTGATCGGCGAGCCGTATCCGATCCAGATCGTCCAGAACGCGACCGAGGTGGTGATCCTCTACGAAGCGGGCGAATATTTCCGTGTGATCCCGACCGACGGCCGCGGGCACCCGAAGGATCTCGATCCCACGTGGATGGGAAATTCCGTCGGCTACTGGGACGGCGACACGCTGGTGGTCGACGCGATCGGCTTCAACGACAAGGTATCCGTCGGCGAGTATCGCCACACGACCGCGTACCACGTAGTCGAGCGCTTCGAGCGCACCGCCTACGACACGCTGAAATACTCGGCGACGATCGACGATCCCAACGTCTTCGCGGCGCCGTGGACGGAAGTCGGCACTTTCACGCTTCATCCTGAATGGTATCTGCAGGAATACATCTGCGACGAAAACAATCACGACTACCAGAAATTGTTCGACCAGTACAAGCCGTAGGAGATCCATAGACTCGGCTCGCTCGCCAAACTGAGGAAGCGGTAGCTGGAGGGCAAATGCTCCCGCATGTTTGACGATCGGATTCCCGTGTGCTAAGAGGAGGCACGCGTACACCTTCAAGTGGAACGTGGATCCCCTGACGGTTGAATCACAAGGAGCGTACCGTGAAGAAAGTCCTGAAGTGGCTGGCCTCGGCGCTCTACGGACTTGTGATGATCGAAGTGGTCATCATGATCAGCCCGTTCGCGTTCTATTGGTATTCGCTCTACGCTCCCACGCTGCAAGGCCTACATCGCTGGCGCGCGACCGCCTGGATGGAATCGTTTTTCCTCCCGCACTCGGTGATCACCACCAGTTCCTTCCTCGAGTTCATGCGCTGGCGAGTCGGCTCCTGGGCTTTCGGTTTGGGATTGCTGGCCGCGCTGATCTGCGGCGTGCAGGTATACGGCACCAAGCTGCTGAAACGCAAAGCTGCTGAGTCCTGGATGTACAAGTACATTCGCCATCCGTTTTACCTGAGCCTAGCGGTCGCCGGCTTCGGGCTGCTGACGATCTGGCCGCGCATGATCATCCTGGTCCTCTATGTGGGCATGCTCCTCCTCTACTACTTTCTTGCGCGCTTCGAGGAAAAGCAGGTGGAGGCGGCGCATCCCGAGTATGCCGAATATCGCAAGCGCACCGGCATGTTTCTGCCCGGAAATCCCGGCGGCAAACTCTTCCATTTGTTTTTCGGCTGGATTCCGAATCGCGGGCTGGCTCTGGCCGCGTCGAGCGCCGTGATCGTCGTGCTGGTTCTCGGTGGCGCGCTGGCGCTGCGGCGCGATACGATCGCCCATACGGCCACCGATCTGCTGCCGCAGGATCGCACGCTGGCGATCGCCATCTGGCCCACGCCGCCCGACAAAATTCAGCAAGTTGTCTCCGCCGCGTTGCAAGACGATCGAGTCCGCGCCGCATTGGAGAAAGAGCAAGGCGCGTCCTTCACGGCTCACCTGCTTCCGAAAGACTACGGCATGGTGAATATGTTCGCGGACGTGGGCACGGATCACCGGATGTTCAGCAAAGTGTCCGTGCGCCGCATCACTTCCTGGCTCGGGTTTGCGGTTCCATCCGTCGATCCTCGCCACATCAACCGGATCATGGGCAGCCCGCAGGATGATTACAAAGTAGTCTTTTCGCGCGTCGATGAGCCCGGTGATACCCAGTTGCCCGTCTCGAAAGTCACCGACCTCTCCGCCAAGATGACGCCGGTCGTCATCGCCTACGTCGACGGCGCGAATCCCGTCGTTGACAACGTCGTGATCCCGCCTCGTCGCAGTTTCTGGGGCGACATCACCATGCCCATGTTCTGATGGGGGTTCCCGCAAGTGCGCACACGGCAACGGTGCGTGATTCCAGTCACGTTGAGGCGTGACAATTGTCACCGACTTTCCATGCGCGCAGCTGTAACAGGGAATCGAAGAGGGGAAGATCACCAAAGGGAATGAGCTGCGAGGCCACCGAGAAAGAAAAGAACGGTTAGGCCATCGGCTCTGCCTCAAGAAGGTTTGACCTTGGCAGATCGAAATCCCTCTCATGTGAAACAGCGGCAAGACCTGAAGTCAACGTAAAGCGCTAGCTGTTTCGACGCACCGGCCATCGGGCCGGAAGATGCTTCGGCCTTGCCGCTGCCTCCAAAGTGCAATGGTGATGCCTCTGGTGAGGCAAGGAGGAGTGGTCATGAGAAATCTATATGATGAGTTGTTTGGATTCCGCCGGGAATTCGATGAGATGTTCAACCGGATTCTGAACGGCAAGCCATGGGTGGAGCAGTCGCAATTCCAGCTGCCTGCTTATACAAGGGAGTTCAACTTTACCCCCGCAGTGGAATCTTACGTGGACAAAGAAGCGAAGAAGTATGTTTGCCACGTGACGCTGCCGGGTATTGAACCCAAAGAGCTTCAGATCCATGCACAGGGGAACCTGCTCACGATTCACGGCGAGCGGAAATTCACTCGCAACATCAAGGAAGTTGAGCTATTCGAGCAGGAATTTGCTTATGGCGTGTTCGAGAGGACGATCACGCTGCCCGAAGGCGTGGTTCCGGAGAAACTGACCGCCGAGTACGCGAACGGCGTGCTCGAAATCACGGCACCGATCGCCGTGGCAGCCTTGCCGCGGAAGATCGAAGTCAAGATGATTGCGCCAGCAGTCGCAAAGCACGCAGTCGCCGCGTAGGTGGGGAGCGGCACGAACGGCCCGGAACTCAACGGTTCCGGGCCGTTTTTTCTTGATCTCGAGGCGCCATCAGTCAAAAACAGACAGGTTTTCAGACCCGGCCTTTTCCTGTACCTCAGGCCACTACTTATCGATACCCCCGTGTGCTTACATGGTTCTGAGTCCCGTGTCTCTTCCGGGCCGGCAATAGATGAACGGCGATCGACAAAACGAAAAGCAAGCCGGTGCCCCGCGGACGATTTCCTGCGCCTTCCGCTTGCCACGTACCGCCCCATTTCTAATCGACATTTGGCGATTAGAAATCGGCGTAACTCATTGCAAACACACGGCGGGTGCACGTTCTAATCGACACGTCTGCGGTACTCGCCAGCCCCGCTCTTTCTGCCTATCAGGAGAGCAAGTCCATGACGTGGGAAATCTGCTCGGGCGTGTTGTAGAGGTACGGCGCGATGCGGATGGAGCCTTCGCGCAGGCTGACGAAGATGTTGTTCGCCCGCAGCTTTTCAAAGAGCGCGGGCGTTTCGCTTGGATCGCAGCCGGCGATGCAGACGTAAGGCCCGCACCGCTCGCGTTCGGCCGGAGACGCGAGCACGCAGCGGCTGCCGGGCAAGCGTTCGATGATTTGGCCCACCAGCGTCTGGTTGTGGCACGCGACCGCATCGACCCCAGCCGCGAGAACCAGATCGAGCGACGCATCGAGCGCCGCCAGATTCGTGAAGTTCGCCGTTTCGGCGGCATCCCAGCGGCGCGCCCCCGGAACAACCCGCAGACTCTCCGCCGGAAGCTCGCTGAAATTGCGCGCGCCTTCGAGCGCCTGATAGTTAAGTGGTCCCGTCGTCAATCGCTCGCCCGCCTCGGGAGCGACCCAGAAAAATCCCGTGCCATAGGGACCGAGCAGCCATTTGTATCCGCTGCCAACAATGAAATCCGCGCCCAATTCCTCGACGGTCATCGGCATCGCGCCCACGCACTGGCTTGCATCGAGCAGCAGCATCGCGCCCACGGCGTGGCACGCCTCTGCGACGCGCGCCGCATTGAGCCGCGCGCCGTCGTTGAATCGCACGAGGCTCGCCGACACGATTCGCGTCCGCGGGCCGATCGCGTGGATGTAGTCGTCCGCAGTGATGAAGCGGCCGGCCGGCGAGACCTTACGCATCGCGAGTTTGCCCGCGCGCTCGTAAGGCAGCCAGCTCGAATAATGAATCGGAAACTCGCGCTGCCCGATCAGCACTTCATCGCCCGGCTGCCAATCGATGCCGGCCGCGACGCACGCCGCGCCAGCGCTCGCGCCCGTCGTGATGGCGACGTCGTCCGGCTGCGCGCCGATGATCCGCGCGATCTTCTCGCGCACGCGGTCGGGCAGATCGAAATGGAGGCCGTCGGGAATGTTGAAAGGCAGCATCTTCCACTTCAGTGCTTCTTCGGCCGCGCGCACCGCGGCCAGCGGAAGTGGACCTTGATAGGAAACGTTCAGGTAGATGACGTCGCCAAAATCGGCGAATTCCTTGCGATAGTCGGTCGCCAATTGCGTTGCCGGATTCATACGAGAATCTTAGCCGGGAGAAGCCCTAGTGGGAAGGCGAGCCGTGCGTTGCGCCATGGACAATTTGGCCTGAGGAGCGGCGCCCGCTCAGAAGTGGCCGCGAAGCTCGCGAAACGCCGAAAGAATCAGCAGGCGTCCCGTGCCGCTCTCGAGCTCAGCCTTCTCCAATTCCCAAGTCGCCGAGTGCGGGATGAAGACGGCGTTCAGCCCCGATTGCAACGCGGGGTTGATGTCGCTGCGCGGGCTGTTGCCGACCATCCAGCCGTGCGACTTCACGATCTTGAACTGTTCGATCATGCGGCCATACGTCGATGATTCTTTTTCGAGCACGATTTCGATCGCGTCGAAATAGGATTGCAATCCCGAGCGCTCGACCTTCGCCGCTTGTTCCGCCGGCTCGCCCTTCGTCAACAGGATCAGCCGGTGGTGCTTCGCGAGATACGCCAGCGTCTCCGGAACGCCATCGAGGATGTGCGGCGGCGTGTTTTCGAGATCCTTCGCCATCCGCTCGATTTCCTTTACGATCTCGCGGCGCGCCGAGTTGCCCGCCAGCTTCAGATACGTGTCTTCGAGCGAGCGCCGGAAGCTGCGCACGCCGTAGCCGTGCTGCCGGATGTTGCGGTGCTCGGTTTCATTCAGGATATGGCGGATGTATTCGCGCGTATAGCCCAGATGTTCGAGCTGCGTGATAAAATCATCGATCGTCTTCTCGAAGAAAATGTTGTTTTCCCAGAGGGTGTCGTCCGCGTCGATGAGCAGAGTGTTGCGCGCCATGCAGAATCTCCAATTAGGAATCTTGCTTCAGCGGGAAAGATAAGAGAAGGAAATTCTGCGGAGGTCGAATCGCCCGCGTTGGGAAAAAGCGGCTTAGGCGGTTGCCGGAAGGAATTCGTAGCGCTCGATGCGTGCCGCCACGCCGCGCCGCCCGTTGTGCGGTTCGACGCGCAGCACGCGTGCGTAACAACGGATGTGGACGTCGCCCGCCAGCGTGATCTGCTGCGGCAGCGTGAGAACAAACTCGATCGAGCTGCCGGTTTCGACGCTCGCCTCGATCAGGAAATACAGGCCGCGGAAGCTGACGTCGCGGGTCTGGCCCTGCTTCTCGATCACGCCCTCGCTTGCCGAAAACCGCACCTTCAGCGGAAGCAACATCGAAAAACGCCGCGCCGCGCGCCGTTCCACACTATTTTCCATTCAGCGCCTCGTTGGGTTGCTCGACTGCGCCCAAGCTATCATCGCTTTCCGCGGGGCGCAATGGATTTTAGGTGATCGAATGGATCGGCCTTGCGTTTGCGGTTCGGTACACCTTCGCTCTCAATGTTGTCAACGCAAAGTAGAAATGTCCGGTTTTGTGCCAGATAGAAATGTCCGCTTCCATGGTTTACGCCAAGGATGATCGGGAGGCGGGCTGTAGTGGGTTTTGATTTGGGTTGGGGGTTTTGGTTTGCGATCCGCAAGTTCTGGAGGCCGTAGGCCGGAAGGACTTGCGGATCGCAGCGCTTCCGGACAAGAGCGCAGCGGCAGGTAATGGCCGCGGAAGCGCAGCCAGTGCGTGCCGTCCAGCCGCTTTTCGATTTCGGCGCGAGCGCCGCGCAGTCCGACGCAGACCTCTTCGCGCCGCAGGCCCCATCGCTGGCCTTTCCAGACCACCGTGTGATCGGAGCCCACCGTCCGCTCGACGCGCACGCTGAGGATCTGTTCCAAGCGATGCTCGCGCTCCAGTCGCCGGTGAGCGTCACGGCCTTGCGCCGCCCGGACCGTGAAGCGCTTTTCCCAGAAGGGCCAGAAGGTGATTTCCAGGAAGCGATTGGCCCCTTCCAGCGTATCGATTCCCGCCAGACGCATTTCTTTCACCAGCCGGTCTTGCAGCGTGCCGAACAGCCGCTCGACGCGTCCCTTGGCCTGCGGCGAATGGGCCGCGATCCACTCGATGTCCAGTTCCGCCAGCGCGCGGCCGAACTGCGTGCGCGCGGGGGTGTCCTGCAACTGCTCGTGCCGCTGTGTGCTCCGCGTGGTCACAAACAGGCTGTTTTTGTCGGTGTACAGCGCCAGCGGCCTCCCGTATCGCTCCAGCCAGCCGCGCAGCGTGCGCAGATTTTCCTCGGTCGAATCGTGCTTCACTAGGCGGCCCCGCACCCTGCTGGTGGCATCGTCGATCATCGCAATCAGATGGCACGCCGGACCGCGCTCCTCCAGCCAGCGGAATGGAGAGCTGTCCATCATCACCAACTCGCCGAACGAGGAACGCCGTGGCCGCCACACGTGCACCGGCTTCCCTCTCCGGCGGCGTGTCTGCCACAGTTCGGCGGCGCTCATCCAACTGCGCAGCGTTTCGCGGCTCACCACGATCCCTTGGCGCGCTAGATGTTCGGCCGCCAGCGTAGGAGCGAAACCGGCATACCGTGCCCGGCCCAGCTCTCGCACCACGCGCTGCCGGACTGCCTCGGAAATCTTTCGATTCGAACGACAGCCTCGCAACCGATGCACAATCCCCCGATCTCCTTCGCTGCGCAGCCGCTCTTGCAAACGACGCACGTGACGATCGGTCAGCCGTAGCCGCCGGGCTGCTTCGACCTGCTTCAGATGCCCTTCTTCCACTTGTTGCAGCACCTTCAACCGCTCCCGTTCTCTCGCGCTCAACTCGATCCGCTCCGTTTCCATCCCGCCTCCCGCTTGGGATGAAACCGGACATTTCTACTTTGCACAAACCGGACATTCTCATTTTGCGGCGACATGCTTCGCTCGCGACGTTGACCTGAGCGCTCCCCACGGCTAGGATGTACCCCCATGCCCGAATCGGTCAGCCCTGTCGATTTGAGGAAGTCACCTCGCGCCCGACTCCACTTGCCCGCGCGGATTCGCTGGCTTGGCCCTCTCGGCATGCGCCTCGAAATCACCGAAACGATCGACGTATCCCGCGAAGGGCTGCTTATCCGCCGCTCCGAACCGTGCAGCCCGCAGGCGCGCGTGTGGGTCGCTTACCCGTTTGATCCTTCGGCCGCCGCGATTCAGCCCGAAACGCCGGCCCATATCGCCCGCGTCCACGGGGGCGCGAAAGGCGGCTTCTACGTGGGCCTGCAGCTGCAGTTGCCCGCCCGCGAATCTTCGCGGCCGGCGGCAGACGAGCGCCGGAAGTCCGCGCGCTTTTCCTTCGCCCTGCCGATTTTCGTGCGGCCGGCGGGCAGCCAGTGGCCCGAAGAATCGATGACGCAAAACGTTTCGAACAATGGCGTCCGGTTCGAGACCGCGCGCACGTACAAGGTGGGCGAGACGGTGCGGGCGAAGATTCCCTGGGGCGAGTGGGCGAAGACGGGCGAAATTCTTGGACGCGTGGTGCGCGTCGATTGCCCCGCCGAAGCGCCGAGCGAAGCGTCTAACGGCGTTGTGCCGCCGGCCGGCTCGAACGACACGAGCCCGGCGCTTACGTCGGTTGCAGTCGCATGGATGAACGCCGAACGGAACGGCAACGCCGCCGCGACAAAACCTTCGAAGATAGGCAGCCACTGAAACTCAACCTTGCGCACACAAGCGCGAGTGCCCCATTTTCACCATTCGACTAATACATGGCGGACGTCTTCCATCGCAATTTTTTCCTTACAGGCCCTGTCGGCCGCCTCGAGGCGATGCTCTGGACATCCTCCGCTGCCGATCCGAAATTTGCCGCTGTCGTCTGCCACCCGCATCCGCTCTTCGGCGGGACGATGCACAACAAAGTCGTGTATCAGACGGCGAAGACTCTCCATGATCGTGGCGCGCCCGTGCTGCGCTTTAACTTTCGTGGAACCGGGCAAAGCGAGGGCGAGCACGACAACGGCCGCGGGGAACAAGACGACGTGCGCGCGGCGCTGGATTATCTGGCGGCTGAATTCCCCGGCAAGCCGCTTCTGCTCGCGGGATTCAGTTTCGGATCATCGGTCGGCCTGCGTGTGGGGTGCGCGGATGGGCGCGTCGAAAAATTGATTGGCCTCGGGCTTCCGGTCGATAACGTCGACATGAGCTTCCTGCAGGCCTGCGCGAAGCCCAAACTCCTGATTCAGGGAGACAACGACCAGTTCGGCGCGCGCGCCCGGATCGAAACTCTCTTTGCGACTCTGCCCGAGCCCAAGCGCCTCGTGATCGTCGACGGCGTGGACCATTTCTTCACGGGCCGTCTCGACCAGATCGGAGTTGCCATCCAGGCGTGGCTCGACGAAGAAAAATCGCGCTGAACGAATCGGCGGGGTACTTCAGCCGCGCGGCTCGAAGAGTTTCAGGAACTGATCGCGGGGCGCCGGCTCTACGCCGACGAGCGCGAGATTGGCGCGCACGTGCTCGACGCGGCTCATTCCCACCAGCGCCGTTGTGACGCCCGGCACGGATCGGGCGAATTGCAGCGCCTGCTCGGAATTTTTCTTCAGCCCGAGCGCCTCGCCGATATACGGAGGCAGATTTCGCGTGAGCTGGCCCTGCAACAGCGCCGCGCTCGATACCAGCGTAATCCCGAGAGCTCGCGCCGCCTGCACCACCGCCATCGTCTTGCCCTGCACCACCTGATTCGGCCGTATCAGCGCCTCCGGCATGGCCAGATTCACCGGCAGCTGGACGAAGCGAAAATGATGATCGCTCCCGCCAGCCTCGCGGGCGATTTCTTCCATCTCGGCGAGCGAAAAATACCCTTGCGCCTTCGACTCCTCGCGGAACGCGTTCCACGTCGCGAGACCGTAGGCCCCGATTTTGCCGCCCGAAATCGCCGATTCAAGAAATGCAAACGCCTCGCGGATGCGCTTCTTCAGTTCATCGCGCGAAACATCGCTCAACTGCGTTTCGGGATTGTGCAGGTAAAAAACGTCGACGCACTCGACGCCCAGATTCCGCAAGCTGCGATCGACCTGATCGGCGAGATAGCGCGGCGTCATGCAATGGCAGCCGGCCGCGATTTCCTCGGGGCGAAAGACGCCGCGTTCAATGTATTCGCGCGAAAAATATTCGTTGGCGTCGCCCGGCATTTCGCCATCCGGCGTCAGGAACCCGGCCTTCGTGCACAGGACGATTTCGTCGCGGCCAAAGCCTTTCGCAGCAAGTTCCTTGAGCGCCGTGCCGATCGAGCGTTCGCTGCGCTGCAGGCGATAGTTGATCGCCGAATCCACCACGTTGATGCCGCCTGCGAGCGCCGCGACGACAGCGTCGGCGTAGCCCTTGTCGGCGGCTTCGTCCGGCTCTCCGAGATAGGTTCCAATCCCAATCGACGAGAACAGCAGGCCGCCGGGAATCTCGCGGAAATGTCCGGGGGCGGTGCGCCCCTGAAATCGCGCGGCGTAGCGCAAAGTTCCCTGCGCCGTGGCGCGGCCGGGCATGCGCTTGCTATCGATCGGGGCGGAAGTTGACATCAAGACTCTTTCGATGCGGATTCTGTGAGGCCCGCGAAGTATAGCAGAATATATTCGTCAGCTGCGCCACTTGCGTCTATGGATCCGGAGTTACAGCGGTCACTCCCGGCTCCAAGGCGGGTTCGCCCCCGGCCATGCCCTGCGCGACGATCAACTGGCGCGCCTCGACGCGAATCTTCGGCAGATTGATCGCGAATAGAATCGCGCCGCAAATCGCGATAGCCCCGCCGATCGTCAACGTTTCCTGCGCGCCGATTCGCTCAGCGAGCGCGCCGCAGAGCAGCGATCCCAGCGGCGCCATGCCCATAAACATCATCGAATAGACGGCCATGGTCCGGCCGCGCAGCCGGTCCGGCACCATCGCCTGGATCAGCGTATTCGAGGACGCCATCTGCGTCATCATCGAGAATCCCACCGGGACGAGCACGCACAGCGATGCCAAATACCAGCGCGAATACGAAAACAGCATCAGGCACGTTCCGAATCCGCCGCAGGCTACCGCGACCCAGCGCCCGAGTCCGCTCACGCCGCGCCGCGAGGCGAGCGTCAGGCCTCCGATCAGCGCACCGACTCCTGTTGCGCCCATCAGCATGCCGAGCGTGCGCGCGTTGCCGTGCAAGATCTTTACGGCAAACATCGGCATGAGCACCGAATACGGCATCGCCACCAGGCTCACGAGCGCGATCAACATAAGAAGCGCGCGGATCGGCGCGGTATCGCGCACGAAGCGGAATCCTTCGGTGATGTGCTCGGAGCGGCGAATCGGTGCGGCGTTCGGGTATGCGCCGCGCGACGCGCATCATCAGCAGGCCCGCAATCACCGCGATGTAGCTCGCCGAATTCGCGAAAAAGCACCAGCCCTCGCCGATCTTATCCACGATAATTCCCGCGATCACCGGGCCGATCACGCGCGCGCCATTGAACATCGAAGAATTCAGCGCGATGGCGTTCATCAAATCCTCGCGGCCGACCATCTCCACGAGAAACGCCTGCCGGGTGGGAATGTCAAAGGCGTTTACAACACCCATCAGCGCCGCGAGCACGATCACTTCGCCGACGGTCACGCGATGCGTCAGCGTCAGGAACGCCAGCACGCACGCGAGGATCATCGAGAGCATCTGCGTGACGATCACGATTTTCCGTCGGTCGAAGCGATCCGCCACGTATCCGCCCGCGGTCGCGCAAATTGCGATGGGAATTTGCCCGGCAAAAGCCACAGTGCCGAGCAAGAGTGACGATCCGGTCAGTCGATAGACCAGCCAGCGCCTCGGCGACGGTGTCCATCCAAGTGCCGACCAGCGAAATGATTTGGCCGCTGAAGAAAAGCTGGAAATTGCGGTGCTTCAGCGAACGCACCATATCCCGAAACCGGGAGCGGCTTCGATCCCGTACCGTGGCCAAAGTTTTGGATGGGTCTGTCGCGGCCATGCTCGTTCAATTGTACGATGTAACAGTGGGCGCGCCGCCCCGATTGTCGCCCATGCTCAGGAATTTGGCTGTACCGTTTCGGCCGGCGCGGGTCCCGGAGGCGCAAGCAGCCTTGCACATGCGCGCAGGATGCGCCGGTAGGGCCATTCGCCATCGCGGAAAAGAATTTCACCCTCGCGAGGCTTCGAATAAAACCATCGCGCTACGAGCGACAAGTGCTCGCCCAATTCGGCGGGCGCCTCGCGCAGGCCATACCGTTCGCGCCAATTCGATTCCGGCGTCGGTATCTGCTGGCTTTTCGCCGGCCGACGAAGCCGACTCCTCCAGCTTCTCGCGAATCATCGCTTCCACCGATCGCGGCTGGCTCGAAATCTCGCCGAAGCGCAGGAAAATCGGCTCTTCCAGCATTCCGCCGCGCAGCGGAAATACGGCAACCGTCTTTTCTTCCGCCGCGCGCTGAGAATCACCGCATCGAGATCCTGTATTCGCCGCGCCAGCTCAGGCAGGCCGCGCAGCGCCGTCGAAACTTTTTCCAGGCGCTTGTGCAGCGCCGCCGCGCGCTCGAAATCCAGCGCCTCGCTCGCCGCTTCCCTTTCGCGCTCGAGCGACGTCGTCAGCGCTTCGCCCGTGGACGCCAGCGTTTCAAGCACGCGGCCCACTTCGGCGTCGTATTCTTCCTTGGTGCAGCCGGCGAAGCACGGCGCGAGGCACATCTTCATCTCGGAATAGATGCAGCCGGGAAAACTCGGATCGCGGCGAATCTTGATCTGGCATCGCCGGATTTTGAAGAGATCGAGAAAACCTTCGGCAAACGCGTCCGCCGCGCGCCGCGAAATAAACGGCCCAAAGTAAAATCCCTCGTCCGCGCGAATGCGCCGCGTCACATAGCAGCGCGGATATGCATTGCGGAGATTCACCTTCAGCAGCGCAGGCCCGCGCAGCCGCAGCAACGCGCGGTAGCGCCCGGGAAATTCGCCTTCGCGTGCTGATAGAGCGCGAGCGTCTGCTCGAATTTCGATCCCGTGGCGCGATAACGAATCCGCGCCGCGACCGCGCGCAGATTCAGCCGCTTCGACGCTTCTTCCGGAGCGCGCAGCAGCCGCTCGGCCGCGCGTCGCAGGTCCGCCGTCTTCAGCAGGTAGGGCTCGGCTCCGGCTTCGCGCATCTCGACAAGCAGCACGCCCGCCCGGGCCGGCAGCGCGCGAAAAAGTCCTCTTCGCGCGCCGCATCGAGCGGATCGAATGCCTGCCCGCAATCTAATTCGAGCATGGCGCAAGAATACAACGGCGCTGCGGTGCCTTGTTGGCGTTCAGGAGAATGATTTGAGGACCCAGCCCGCAATCACGAGCCGCTGGATTTCGCTCGTGCCTTCGTAGATTTCGGTGATGCGCGCGTCGCGGTAGGCGCGCTCGACGGGATATTCGCGGCTGTAGCCGTTGCCGCCGTGAATCTGAATCGCTTTGTGCGTGACGCGCGTCGCCATCTCGCTCGCGAAAAGCTTGGCCATGGCCGCCTCCATCGAAAAGCGCGCGCCGATATCCTGCTTCCACGCCGCGCGCCGCGCGAGCAGGCGCGCCGCATCGATTTCCGTGGCCATGTCGGCCAGCATGAACTGGATCGCTTGAAACTCCGCGATGGGATGCCCAAACGCCTGCCGCTCCTTCGCGTAGGCCAGCGCCGCTTCGAATGCGCCCTGCGCGATTCCCGTTGCCTGCGACGCGATGCCGATGCGCCCGCCGTCGAGCGTGGACAGCGCGATTTTGTAGCCGTCGCCTTCGTTGCCGACGCGATTCGCGGCAGGCACTTCGCAATCCACAAACGAAAGCTCGACGCACGCGGTCGCATGGATGCCGAGCTTCTTCTCTTCCTTCCCGACCGAGAATCCTGGCGTCCCTTTTTCGATCAGCAGCGCCGTGATTCCCTTCTCGCCCTTTTCCGGCTGCGTGTTGACGTAGATCACTCCCGCATCGGCCACGCCGCCGTTCGTGATCCAAGCCTTCGTGCCGTTCACGACGTAGCGATCGCCTTTGCGCACCGCTTTCGTCGCGAGCGCGGCGGCATTCGATCCCGCTTGCGGCTCCGTCAGCGCGTAGCAGCCGATCTTTTCGCCGCGCGCAAACGGGACGAGAAACTTCTTCTTCTGCTCGTCCGTGCCGAATTTCTCGAGCGTGCCGCAATAGAGCGAATTCTGCACTGATAGGATCACGCTCGTCGACGCGCAGACCCGCGCGATCTCCTCCATCACGATCGCGTAGCACATGTGGTCCATCCCCGCGCCGCCCCACTCCTCGGCCACGGAAATTCCCGTCAGCCCCAGCTCGGCAGCTTTGCGCAGCGTCTCGCGCGGGAACTGGCCCGTCTCGTCGATTTCCGCCGCGAGCGGCTTTACCTCCGCTTCGGCGAAATCCCGCACGGTTCGCTCCAGTAGTTTCTGTTCTTCGGTTAGTTCGAGATTCACGTCATCTCCGTTGCCCGCGCAGATTCATTCTACCGCCATCCGCATCTGGCCACGTAAACCGTTGCCATCTTGGCTACGCCGGGCCTGCAACCCGATCCGCATCGCCTCATCGAATAGGTGTAGCCTGTTGCCGAGCCCTTGAAAGGAGAAAAGCATGGAAGCTCGCCTCAATCTTATGAAAGTCGCCCCCAAAGGAGCGTATCAAGCGATGGCCGCGTTGCAGCAATATGTCGATACCTGCGGTCTCGAACGCCCGTTGCTCGAACTCGTCAAAATCCGCGCCTCGCAAATCAACGGCTGCGCCTACTGCATTGACATGCACACCAAAGACGCGCGCGCCCTCGGCGAATCCGAGCAGCGCATCTATCTGCTCAGCGCTTGGCGCGAAAGCCCGTTCTACAGCGACCGCGAGCGGGCCGCCCTCGAATGGGCCGAAGCGCTCACGCTGATCAGCGAAGCCCACGTGCCGGACGATGTCTATGCGCGAGTCAGCAAGCAGTTCAGCCCCGAAGAACTTGTAAACCTCGGCGTAGCCGTCGCGACGATCAACAGCTGGAACCGTTTGGCCATCCCCTTCCGGTCGGTGCCGGGCGAGTACCAGTCTCACTTGAAGCCGCTCAAGGCGTCGGCTTGAGCATCCGCAGCCAGTGGGAAGCTGCCCGGTTCATGTCCGCGGCAGCCTTCCCCGAGCGCCCCTATCGCGACTCGATTTGTGGCTCGTTTGCGGGAAACCTGGAAAATCCTCTATAATCGGCCTGTCAGGGGTTGCGGCAAGGTAGTACCCAGCCAGGCTGTTCGGTTTCTCGATCAAAATGGAAGACCTTACTGAAAAAATTAAGAAAAAGCTCAAGGACGAAATCGCCGCCCTCGAGCACGAGCTTCACGACGAACTCCCGAAAGAGATCAAAGTCGCGCGCGCGCACGGCGATCTCTCTGAAAACGCCGAGTATAAGTACGCCAAGGAACGCCAGGGCTACGTCGCCGCCCGCCTCGGCCAGCTCCACAAGCGCATGGCGGACCTGTCCATGCTGAATCTGAACAATCTGCCCAAGGACCGCGCTGCTTACGGTTCCAAGATTGTCGTGCTGGACGTGGTCAAGTCCACCAAAATCGAGTACAAGCTGGTGACGGTGGAGGAAGCGGACGCTACTCAAGGACTCATCTCGACCACTTCCCCCATTGGCCGCGCCCTGCTCGGCAAAAAGGTCGGCGACGAGGTTTCGGTCACGACCCCGGCGGGCGTGAAAGAATACGAGGTTGTACGGCTGACCACGATTTATGACGAGCAATAGGCGGGTGGAGCTCGCTCCATGTTGATGCCGAAAATCGGCCGGTACCTCTCCTGGCCAATCGACCGCATCGCCGATCTTCTGGCGCCTACGGGCATCCATCCCAATATCATCACCTGGGCCGCGCTCGCTGCGAATCTCGTGGCTGGAATCTTCTTTGCGAAGGGCGAATTTGCGATAGCGGGAGGCACGATCGTGCTCGCGGGCCTCTGCGATCTTCTCGACGGACCTGTGGCGCGGCGGCAAAACCGCGTCTCGCTTTTCGGTGCTTTCCTCGATTCGATTCTCGACCGCTACGCCGATCTGCTGCTCTTCCTCGGACTGCTGGTCTACTACGCGTTGGTGAATCGCTTCCTATACGCGGTGCTCGCGGGAGCCGCGATGGCGGGCGCCGTGATGGTCAGCTACGCGAAGGCGCGCGCCGAATCGCTGGTCCCGACCGCCGAAATCGGATTCTGGGAACGCCCCGAGCGCCTCGTCCTGATGATCCTGGGCGCGCTTACGAACCGCATGGAAGTGGCGCTCTGGATCCTCGCGATCGGGCCCAACATCACCGTGGTGCACCGTATCCTGCACACTTGGAAACAGACGAAGGCGAAGCAAGAAATCTCGCACCGCCCGAGCCCGCGCGACACGATCGTCCAGGACCCGATCCAGGCCACGATCTCCCGCAAGAGCGAGACGGTGGTCCGCGCTTTCTCTCGCGCGGCCGGCCGGAGCCGAAGCTAGGCGCCCGGCGCGCGAGTTTTGCACTCGCCTCCTCCTGTTACGGCCCATTCACAGAGATGAGTTAGAATGCCGTGAGGCAAAACTTCGAATTGCGAACACACAATGGAGGCTTAGATGGCGATACGCGACGCGTTCCTTCCTGAATTCGAATATGAAATGTCGACCACCAGAAAAACGCTCGAACGGGTTCCCGAGGACAAAGTCGATTGGAAACCTCACAACTCCTCAATGCCCATGGGACGTCTGGCCGGGCATATCGCCGAAATGGCCGGTTTCGTCGGCGCAACGTTTCAGGGCGATTCGTTCGATTTCGCGCCCCCCGGCGGCCAGCCGACACAGCCCACTGTGATGAAATCGCGCCAGCAGCTTCTCGACATTTTCGACAAAAACGTTGCGAGCGCTCGCGCCGCCATCTCCAAAGCCAGCGACGAAGAGCTGCACAAAACCTGGACGCTCATGAACGGCGGCAAGACCTTCTTCGCCATGCCGCGCATCCAGGTGCTTCGCAGCATGATCCTCAATCACATCATCCATCACCGCGGCCAGCTCTCGGTCTACCTGCGCATGAACCAGGTCCCGGTGCCCTCGATCTACGGCCCCTCCGGTGACGAAGGCAGCATGTAGCTCCAAATCTACCGAGACGTTATCGGGCGCTAGGCCGGCAAAACGTTGGGCGCGCATTTGGCGACAAAGAGGGGCGGGTTTGAAACCCGCCTCCGCAATTGCGTGACGACAACTCGACGATCGGCGGCTACTCCACTCAGTAGAGATCCTTCCTGAGCGAATGCGCCTTCGGCAGAACCCATCTGGCATTGCGAACACTAGGCGCAATCCAACCGATCATCCGCATGTCCCGATATGTTTTGCCGGTTCCATGGGCGCGCAACCACAACCGCCGCGATCCCTAAGTGTCCCTTTGTGAACAGTCTAGTTCCGTACAAGTCCCATAGACTCGTGATGCACGTCACCGACAACAGCAGCCCAGAGAATAGAGTTGAAAGCGTCGGCAGGCAGGGGTGTCGGGCCGATCAAACATCCCGCCGACGTTTGAGTTTGGAATAGCTCTGAAAGGAACAACTCCGATGAAAAGTATCTTCGTGTTGATGGCAGTGGTGGCCCTAGTTTGCCTGCCTGCGTCGGCCCAAAAAGATGAAAACAATCGCATTGAGAATGCGGGCAAAGTGATGGTTGAGATTCTAAATGTTCCCGACGATATTCCCGCGGATATTCTCGATAAGGCAGACTGCGTCATCGTTCTACCTTCGGTCCTGAAGGCGGCCTTCATTGTCGGTGGCAGCTATGGCCGAGGCGTGATGACCTGCCGGAGTGGGCCGAATTTCAACGGGCGTTGGAGCGCACCTGCGATGATGGCTCTTGAGGGTGCCAGCTTCGGCTTTCAGATTGGTGGCCAGGCCACGGACTTCGTCCTCCTGGTGATGAATAAGCGCGGGGCTAGCTCGATTCTCACGAGCCAGGTCAAGCTCGGAGGCGATATAGCCGCTGCCGCTGGACCGGTGGGTCGGAACGCCGCAGCGTCGACGGATGTCACGATGCGGGCGGAAATTCTCTCGTATTCGCGCTCCCGAGGATTGTTCGCCGGGATATCTCTGGCAGGCTCCACTCTCCGCCCGGATGGCGATGGCAACGGCAGGGTGTACGGACAGGGAGTCAGTGCCAAAGAAATCGTCATCAACAGCAAGGTCCGTCCGCCCGCTTCGGCGCACCTGCTCATTTCCACTCTTAACAGGAAGTCTCCCAAGAACAGGTCCAGCGAGTAGGGACGACCCAGAGAAGCTGTCTAATTGAGGGATGTAAACATGAAACCGATCAGTTGGGCTGGGATTTTATTAATCGTTCTGGGAGCACTGGCCCTTGCCTATCAGGGCATCGACTACACGCGTCAGAAAAGAGTCATCGATATGGGATCGATGCATGTCACCGCAGAAACTCACGAGCGAATTCCTCTTCCTCCAATACTGGGAGGGTTGGCATTGGTTGGAGGGGTCATCCTCGTGGTCGTGGGAGCGAGGAAAACGCCACAGCCCGGAATAAATGGCGCCTAGGAGCTCCGCTCATGCTTTTGCGGCGGAAATGTATGACGGGAATTGTGCGACGCACGATGAAAGGAAATTCCCAATGTTGCTACGCACCAATCGAATCCCGAACAAGAACTGGCCAAATACGATGAGCAAGTGGCACACGACATTGCAGTGATGGAGGTAACACTCATGAAACCAGCTAGATTTATCAGTGCGGGAGTTCTGCTCCTCTCTCTCGGAGCCCTTACTCCCATGTATGCGCAGCACGACCAGCACGGACAGGATGCCCAGCCCTCGAAACAGGAGCAGCAGGCTAAGCCTGAAAAGCAACAACAGGGCCAACAAAAACAGCAGCAGGCCAGAGGACAGCAGAACCAGCAGCAACAGCGCGCTCAGCAGCAACAGCAGCAGGCCAGAGGACAGCAGAACCAGCAGCAACAGCGCGCCCAGCAGCAACAGCAGCAGGCCAAAGGACAGCAGAACCAGCAGCAACAGCGCGCCCAGCAGCAACAGCAGCAGGCCAGAGGACAGCAGAACCAGCAGCAACAGCGCGCCCAGCAGCAACAAGCAGGCCAAAGACAGCGAACAGCAGCAACAGCGCGCCCAGCAACAACAGCAGCAGGCCAGAGGACAGCAGAACCAGCAGCAACAGCGCGCCCAGCAACAACAGCAGGCCAGAGGACAGCAGAACCAGCAGCAACAGCGCGCCCAGCAGCAACAGCAGGGCCAGGAAAGACAGCGGCAACAACAGCAGCAGGCCAGGGGGCAGCAGGATCGGCAGCAGCAACAGCGCGCCCAGCAACAGCAGCAGCGTGAGCGCCCGGCACAGCTACGGCCCACTCCGCAACGGCAACGCAACTGGCAGCAGCAGCAGCGGACTACCTGGCAGCAGCATCGCGCCCGCAACTGGGACTCCGAACACCGCTCTTGGCAGCAACGTGGCGGTTACAATGGCTACCGCGTTCCAGACGATTATTACCGCGTTCACTATGGCCGAGATCATTGGTTCCACGTCTGGGGCCTACCCTTTATGGTCGTGGGCGGGTATCCGCGCTTTCAGTACGATGGCTATTGGTTCACGGTTCTTGACCCCTATCCGGATTACTGGGGAGACGATTGGTACCAGACCGACGATGTTTACGTCGACTACTCGGGCGACGGGTATTATCTGTACGATCGCAGGTATCCTGGCCGTCCCGGGGTTGCGATCAGTATTTCGTTCTGAGTAGAAGCCGCAAAATGAAACGGTAGTGTCTTAAACCGCGCGCCCCGCTCCATGGTATCGATAGGCGTCTGTGGAGCTGGGCGCCCGAACTCAGGCAATCGAACCAGCCCAAATCAACGCGAGGCTTCGGCGTCGACTGGGTTAGTGTCGGCCTGCTGTGGGAATCACGGTTTCAACCGCCGGCTGCTCGACCTTCGGCTTGCGCGCCATGGCCTTCTCTGCGATGCGCGCGTTGCGTTCGGTCTTCTTCCCCGCGCTAGCAAGTTCGCGCTCCTTGATTTCGGGCAGCACTTCCTTCGAAAACATTCGGAAAGACGAGCACATCAGCTCGTGCGGGATGCGCCCCACCTGGCCGACGCCGATCACCTGATCAATCCCGGCCTCTTCGAATTCGCGCAGCGTCTCGCGGATCATTTTCGGTGTTCCGACGCAGGTCTGTGCGCCTGCCTCGGGCGCCTTGCCGTCCTTCGGCGCCGTCGTGAATTCTTTCCAGATATCGGTCTTTCCGGGACGATGCTGGCCGAAGAAGCTGTAGTGCCCGAGGCCGTAGAGAAAAAAGCCATAGCCTTCCTTGCGCACCTGCTCGACCCGCGTTTCATCGAGATCGCAGAGAAACGGCGTCGCCACCGCGAAATTCGGATTCACGGCGTAGCCCAGCGGCTCGCATTCGTTCTCAATCGTGGCGTAATAATCCTTCACCCACTGCCGCGCCTCATCGGGGCTTACGAACGAAAACGTGAGCGCGCCGAGCCCGAGTCTCGCGGCATCCAGAATCGATTCGCGCCGCGAGCACGCCATCCACAGCGGCGGATGCGGCTTCTGCAGCGGCTTCGGGACCACGTTGCGCGGCGGCACCTTCACGTATTTGCCCTCGAATCCCGTGAACGGATCCTCCACCAGCATGCGTACCGCGACGCGCATCCCCTCGATCTGCATGGCCTTCTTGTCCGGCTGCGGGACGAGAAACCCGTCAAGCTCATTGAGCGTTGCGCCTGAACCCGTGCCGAATTCGCACCGCCCGCCGCTGATCAGGTCGAGCGTGGCGATGCGCTCGGCGATGCGCGCGGGATGATTGATGTTCGGCGGCGTCTGGACGATCCCGTGTCCCAACCGGACATTTTTCGTTCGCTGGCTGCACGCCGCCAGGAAGATTTCGGGCGCCGACGAGTGCGAATACTCCTCGAGGAAGTGATGCTCGGTCGCCCACAGATAGTCGAATCCGTTCTGGTCGATCACCTCCGCCTGCTCGAGCAGATTCTTGAGCAGCATGTATTCCGAGTCTTTCGCCCATGGCCGGGGAAGTTGATGCAGAAACAAGCTGCCGATTTTCATGCCGCCGCCTTTCGCCTGGTCGCGCGTCGCGTATTCTACGCCGTCGCCCAGTTCACGCAAACTCGCGCGGGCAGGTGCGGCTTGGTGATCGCCGTCACCGCGCGATCACAGTCATTAGCTTAAATCTACCCGCGGGTGGGAGAGCGGGAGATTTACGATGGCGCAGAAGGAACAGCAGGCCCTCCTTAATGCCCTGAAGCTCGAACTGCAATTTTGCGAGAGCGGTGGATACAACACGCTGGTGGGAAGGCTTCCCGCGCGCGCGAGCGAGAATGACCCGATGTCATCCTTCCTTTTCGACGAAGACCAGCGGCACGTACGGCAAGAGCGTTCCGTTTTCCAGGATTCTCCCTGCTGCCTCAACCATCGGCTGCCTATCAAAGAGCATCCGTGCTCCGAGTGCTGGCTCATGCATTTCGTTCCAGCTGAGAAGAGAGGCGAAGCCATCCCCTGCCATCATATTCCGCTGAATGAACGCGGAGACACGCTCGCGGCTCTCGGCGGGCCGGGCGATGCGCCGCACGTCCAGCAGGCCGTGCGCGCGTGGCTCCGAGCAAAGATTCAGGAACTCGAAGCGCGCAAGACGTAACGCGCATCGAGCCGGCGAGCCTTTCCTCCGAATCGGTCGTCTCGATTGGAGATTGTACCGGCAAGCGTCCCAGCCTATACTTGGCGCCGGTTTCCAACAAATAATGATCTGCCAGCGCCGCAAGCGAAGCCCGCGATATGTTCCTCTTCTCGGCCTCGGCGCTCTCGTTCTTATAGCAAGCGTTTTCCCCGCCGAGAATATCTCCGCTCAAGCGTCGATGATGAACCACCACGGCGGCATGGCCAGCCAGAATTACCCCGATCTTCCCCCGCCGCCGCTCATGAAGGGCATCGGCAACGCCAGCATGAAGATCACGACCAATTCGGCGGAGGCGCAGGCCTACTTCGATC
>CAVUDN010000040.1:0-22210 GCA_963740095.1 uncultured Acidobacteriota bacterium | reverse complement strand
ACGGCTTCTCCTGCCGCGGTTACTCCTCCTCAGTAGAGATCCCTCCTGAGCGAATGCGCCTTCGCATCAGCAAACCGATATTGCATCTCGAACGTCCCGGCGCAATCCAGCCGATCATCCGCGTGTCCCGATATGTCTTGCCGCATCGACGGATGCGCAACCACAACCGCCGCGATCCCTAAGTGTCCCTTTGTGAACAGTTTAGTCCTGTACAGTTCGCATAGACTCGTGATGCACGTCACCGAAACAGCAGCCCAGAGAATAGAGTTGAAAGCGTCGGCAGGCACGGGTGTCGGGGCGATCACACATCCCGCCGACGTTTGAGTTTGGAATAGCTCTGAAAGGAACAACTCCGATGAAAAGTATCTTCGTGTTGATGGCAGTGGTGGCCCTAGTTTGCCTGCCTGTGTCGGCCCAAAAAGATGAAAACAATCGCATCGAGAATGCGGGCAAAGTGATGGTTGAGATTCTAAATGTTCCCGACGATATTCCCGCGGATATTCTCGATAAGGCAGACTGCGTCATCGTTCTGCCTTCGGTCCTGAAGGCGGCCTTCATTGTCGGTGGCAGCTATGGCCGAGGCGTGATGACCTGCCGGAGTGGGCCGAATTTCAACGGGCGTTGGAGCGCACCTGCGATGATGGCTCTTGAGGGTGCCAGCTTCGGCTTTCAGATTGGTGGCCAGGCCACGGACTTCGTCCTCCTAGTGATGAATAAGCGCGGGGCTAGCTCGATTCTCACAAGCCAGGTCAAGCTCGGGGGCGATATAGCCGCTGCCGCCGGACCGGTGGGTCGGAACGCCGCAGCGTCGACGGATGTCACGATGCGGGCGGAAATTCTCTCGTATTCGCGCTCCCGAGGATTGTTCGCCGGGGTATCTCTGGCAGGCTCCACTCTCCGCCCGGATGGCGATGGCAATGGCAGGGTGTACGGACAGGGAGTCAGTGCCAAAGAAATCGTCATCAACAGCAAGGTCCGTCCGCCCGCTTCGGCGCACCTGCTCATTTCCACTCTTAACAGGAAGTCTCCCAAGAATAGGTCCAGCGAGTAGGGACGACCCAGAGAAGCTGTCCAATTGAGGTGATGTAAAGATGAAACCGATCGGTTGGGCTGGGATTTTATTAATCGTTCTGGGGGCGCTGGCCCTTGCCTATCAGGGCATCGACTACACGCGTCAGAAAAGAGTCATCGATATGGGATCGATGCATGTCACCGCAGAAACTCACGAGCGAATTCCTCTTCCTCCAATACTGGGAGGGTTGGCATTGGTTGGAGGGGTCATCCTCGTGGTCATGGGAGCGAGGAAAACGTCATAGCCCGGAACAAATAGCGCCTAGGAGCTCCGGTCCGCTCATGCTTTTGCGGCGGAAATGTATGACGGGAATTGTGCGACGCACGATGAAAGGAAATTCCCAATGTTGCTACGCACCAATCGAATCCCGAACAAGAACTAGCCAAATACGATGAGCAAGTGGCACACGACATTGAGTGATGGAGGTAACAATCATGAAACCAGTTAGATTTATCAGTGCGGGAGTTCTGCTCCTCTCTCTCGGAGCCCTTACTCCCATGTATGCGCAGCACGACCAACACGGACAGGACGCGCAGCCCTCGAAACAGGAGCAGCAGGCTAAGCCTGAAAAGCAACAACAGGGCCAACAAAAACAGCAGCAGGCCAGAGGACAGCAGAACCAGCAGCAACAGCGCGCTCAGCAGCAACAACAGCAGGCCAGAGGACAGCAGAACCAGCAGCAACAGCGCGCCCAGCAACAACAGAGCAGGCCAGAGGACAGCAGAACCAGCAGCAACAGCGCGCCCAGCAACAACAACAGGCCAGAGGACAGCAGAACCAGCAGCAACAGCGCGCCCAGCAACAACAACAGGCCAGAAAGACAGCGGCAACAACAGCAGCAGGCCAAGGACAGCAGAACCAGCAGCAACAGCGCGCCCAGCAACAACAACAGGCCAGAGGACAGCAGAACCAGCACCAACAGCGCGCCCAGCAGCAACAGCAGGGCCAGGAAAGACAGCGGCAACAACAGCAGCAGGCCAGGGGGCAGCAGGATCGGCAGCAGCAACAGCGCGCCCCCCGAGCGCCCGGCACAGCTACGGCCCACTCCGCAACGGCAACGCAACTGGCAGCAGCAGCAGCGGACTACCTGGCAGCAGCATCGCGCCCGCAACTGGGACTCCGAACACCGCTCTTGGCAGCAACGTGGCGGTTACAATGGCTACCGCGTTCCAGACGATTATTACCGCGCTCACTATGGTCAGATCATTGGTTCCACGTCTGGGGCCTACCCTTTATGGTCGTGGGCGGGTATCCGCGCTTTCAGTACGATGGCTATTGGTTCACGGTTCTTGACCCCTATCCGGATTACTGGGGAGACGATTGGTACCAGACCGACGATGTTTACGTTGACTACAGGGACGGCGGGTATTACCTCTACGATCGCAGGTATCCTGGCCGTCCCGGGGTTGCGATCAGTATTTCGTTCTGAGTGGAAGCCGCAAAATGAAACGGTAGCGGCTTGAACCGCGCGCCCCGCTCCATGGTATCGATAGGCGTCTGTGGAGCTGGGCGCGCGAACTCAGGCAATCGAACCAGCCCAAATCAACGCGAGGCTTCGGTGTGGGACTGGGTTAGTGTCGTCCTGCTGTGGGAATCATGGTTTCAACCGCCGGCTGCTCGACCTTCGGTTTGCGCGCCATAGCCTTCTCTGCGATGCGCGCGTTGCGTTCGGCCTTCTTCGGCGCGCTAGCATGTTCGCGCTCTTTGATTTCCGGCAGCACTTCCTTGGAAAACATTCGGAAACGACGAGCACATCAGTTCGTGCGGGATGCGCCCCACCTGGCCGACGCCGATCACCTGATCAATCCCCGCATCTTCGAATTCGCGCAGCGTCTCGCGGATCATTTTCGGTGTTCCGACGCAGGTCTGTGCGCCTGCCTCGGGCGCCTTGCCGTCCTTCGGCGCCGTCGTGAACTCTTTCCAGATATCGGTCTTTCCGGGACGATGCTGGCCGAAGAAGCTGTAGTGCCCGAGGCCGTAGAGAAAAAAGCCATAGCCTTCCTTGCGCACCTGCTCGACCCGCGTTTCATCGAGATCGCAGAGAAACGGCGTCGCCACCGCGAAATTCGGATTCACGGCGTAGCCCAGCGGCTCGCATTCGTTCTCAATCGTGGCGTAATAATCCTTCACCCACTGCCGCGCCTCATCGGGGCTTACGAACGAAAACGTGAGCGCGCCGAGCCCGAGTCTCGCGGCATCCAGAATCGATTCGCGCCGCGAGCACGCCATCCACAGCGGCGGATGCGGCTTCTGCAGCGGCTTCGGGACCACGTTGCGCGGCGGCACCTTCACGTATTTGCCCTCGAATCCCGTGAACGGATCCTCCACCAGCATCCGTACCGCGACGCGCATCCCCTCGATCTGCATGGCCTTCTTATCCGGCTGCGGGACGAGAAACCCGTCCAGCTCATTGAGCGTTGCGCCTGAACCCGTGCCGAATTCGCACCGCCCGCCGCTGATCAGGTCGAGCGTGGCGATGCGCTCGGCGATGCGCGCGGGATGATTGATGTTCGGCGGCGTCTGGACGATCCCGTGTCCCAACCGGATATTTTTCGTTCGCTGGCTGCACGCCGCCAGGAAAATTTCGGGCGCCGACGAGTGCGAATACTCCTCGAGGAAGTGATGCTCGGTCGCCCACAGATAGTCGAATCCGTTCTGGTCGATCACCTCCGCCTGCTCGAGCAGATTCTTGAGCAGCATGTATTCCGAGTCTTTCGCCCATGGCCGGGGAAGTTGATGCAGAAACAAGCTGCCGATTTTCATGCCGCCGCCTTTCGCCTGGTCGCGCGTCGCGTATTCTACGCCGTCGCCCAGTTCACGCAAACCCGCGCGGGCAGGTGCGGCTTGGTGATCGCCGTCACCGCGCGATCACAGTCATTAGCTTAAATCTACCCCCGGGTGGGGGAGCGGGAGACTTACGATGACGCAGAAAGAACAGCAGGCCCTCCTTAATGCCCTGAAGCTCGAACTGCAATTTTGCGAGAGCGGTGGATACAACACGCTTGTGGGAAGGCTTCCCGCGCGCGCGAGCGAGAATGACCCGATGTCATCCTTCCTTTTCGACGAAGACCAGCGGCACGGACGGCAAGAGCGTTCCGTTTTCCAGGATTCTCCCTGCTGCCTCAACCATCGGCTGCCTATCAAAGAGCATCCGTGCTCCGAGTGCTGGCTCATGCATTTCGTTCCAGCCGAGAAGAGAGGCGAAGCCATTCCCTGCCATCATATTCCGCTGAATGAACGCGGAGACACGCTCGCGGCTCTCGGCGGGCCGGGCGATGCGCCGCACGTCCAGCAGGCCGTGCGCGCGTGGCTCCGAGCAAAGATTCAGGAACTCGAAGCGCGCAAGACGTAACGCGCATCGAGCCGGCGAGCCTTTCCTCCGAATCGGTCGTCTCGATTGGAGATTGTACCGGCAAGCGTCCCAGCCTATACTTGGCGCCGGTTTCCAACAAATAATGATCTGCCAGCGCCGCAAGCGAAGCCCGCGATATGTTCCTCTTCTCGGCCTCGGCGCTCTCGTTCTTATAGCAAGCGTTTTCCCCGCCGAGAATATCTCCGCTCAAGCGTCGATGATGAACCACCACGGCGGCATGGCCAGCCAGAATTACCCCGATCTTCCCCCGCCGCCGCTCATGAAGGGCATCGGCAACGCCAGCATGAAGATCACGACCAATTCGGCGGAGGCGCAGGCCTACTTCGATCAAGGCCTCCGCCTGCTCCACGACTTCTGGGATTTCGAGTCCTATCGCGCGTTCAAGGAAGCAGCGCGCCTCGATCCCAGCGCCGCCATGGCGTATTGGGGCGAGTTCGAAGCGCTGAAGATGCGCGGCCGCGTGAAGGACGACACGCGCGCGGCGCTCGATAAAGCGAAATCGCTGATGGACGGAGCCTCCGACCACGAACGCTACTACATTCGCGCGGCGGAACACGAAATCGATCAGGACAAGCCCGGCGAAGACGCCGCCTACCAGCACGAAATGGAAGCCTTGATCAACCGCTATCCCGACGACCAGGACGCTCAGGCCCTCCTCGCTCTCAACGTCATGAACGGCTTCGATTCTGACGGCGATCCACGTCCCGGCGAGCTCTACTCGCAGGCGCTCCTCCGCAATCTTCTGGCCGCTCATCCGGAGAGCGCCGCCGCGAATCACTATTGGATTCACGCCGTCGAAGACAGCTCGCGCCCCGAACTCGCGTTGCACAGCGCCGACGTGTTGGCCAGCATGGCGCCCAATTCCGGCCACATGGTTCACATGCCGGGCCACATCTACTGGCGCATCGGCGATTACGAACGCGCGCGCGAATCCTTCCTCGCCTCGATGCACGTCGACGAAGCCTACATGGCGCTCGGAGAAAATTCAGCCCGCGAACGACTGGAACTATGCGCACAATCTTGCGTACCTGATCGCCGCGTGCGCCGAGGCGGGCCGCTATCGCGAGGGCCTCGAAATCGCGAAAAAACTGCGCGATATTCCGTCGCCCACCGGAATGACCGCCGCGAGCTTCGTCGTCTGGGCCGGCGCCAGCGTCGCGCGAGTCCACATCCGCTTTAGCGATTGGCGGGCCGTGCCGCAGGATCCGATCGCGTTCGGCCGCGACGCCGGCTCGGTCAGCCTGCCGGCGAAATCCTACGCGGACGGTCTCAACGCCTACGCGAAAGGGATGGACGCGATCGAAAAGGGCAACCTCGCCGAAGCCGCCCACCAGTCCGAATTGCTCGACGCGTCGCTCTGGCGCCTCGAAGCCACCAAGCCGGCAAAGAAGTCGGGCGCGATGGATATGAGCAACATGGAGTCTAACGAAGACGACCCGACACAAGTCCTGAGTCTGCTCGGCACGATGTCGCTCGACCTTCGCGGCAACGTGAAACTCGCGCAGGGCGATTCGGACGCGGGAGTCAAGCTCATCGAGCAGGCCGCCGAAAAGGAAAAGAATCTCGGCTATTCCGAGCCGCCTCGCTATTTTCGCCCTGAAGAAGAAAGCCTCGGCTACGCCTACCTGAAACTCAAGCAGTGGGACAAAGCGCGCGACGCCTTCAACGAAGCCCTCCGCCAGCGCTCCAAGAGCGGCCACGCTCTCTATGGCATCGCGCAGTCCTACGCGCTGTCCGGCGACGCGCCTCACACGACCGCAGCCTACCGCGATTTCCTCGCCGCATGGCCCCACGCCGACGCCGACCTCCCTCAGGTCAAGCAAGCCAAGGCCTGGCTCTCCTCGCACCCTCAGTAACAGGTCGCGCACTTCGCCCCGAATCGAATCGCGGCCCATTGTAACGTCGGATCACTCGGCGTATAAACAAACCAAGTGGAAGCAAGGTCCAAGATGCGTCGCTGGGCGGTTATTCTGTGCGTCGCTGTGCTGCTGCTCACAGCGTTGACGCATGCGGGCATTGCCCTCCCCGTCACCATCTTTGCTCCCTTGTGGTTCTTCTTTGCGGCGGTTGTCGCTCTTCCGATACCCCGCATTGACGAACAGTGGTATCCGCAGACACCCTTGGCCTTGCCGGTTTTTTCGCCGCGCCCTCCTCCGCTTCGGTAAAGCCTCGCGCATTTGATGGCCGTCACGCGACGGCTCCAATTCAATGAATTCAGTTGCAGGCAAGCTGCGTTTGCTCGCAGCCCACAACGGCCGGTCCGAAGCTGGAGGACTCGTGTTCCTGAAAGGCAAGCTGGCAAAAGTGCTTTTGGCGTTGACGCTTATCGTTTTGCCGGTAAAGACTCCCAAGGAGATTGAGGACCTTCTGCACATCATGAACGAGACGAGAGTCGAGTCTCCATTCCCGAATAAAATGGAAATGGCGATACAAAATAGCCCGCCGGTGCGTTTAAATGGATAGAAGAAGGTACAGTCGTGTTCAAAGCCCCTTGGTCGGGAGATTTTAAGGAATCGCTCACGCTGGCGCTCGACGTCGTCGTGCGGAATCCGCTCCGCTCGTTTCTGACCGTCCTGGGCATCATGATCGGTGTGACCACGATCATAGTGATCGGCGCGGTGATCAACGGCCTGAATTCCAACGTGCTCGATTCGGTCGAATCGCTCGGCTCGAGCACGATCATCTGCTACCGATTTTCCTTTGCGACTCTCGGCCGGCAGTCTCCGGCGATGCTTCAGCGCAAGGAGCTCAAAGCGGAATGGGCGGACGGTCTCGCTCGGCTGCCGCACGTGGTGGCGGCTGCCCCTCTCGCAGACGTTCAGGATCTCGACGTAGGAGTCGGATCGAGCGCCGTGCGTCGCGGCAACAACCGCGCATCGAATGTCATCTTGCAGGGCGACACACCTTCCATCGTGGACATCAGCGATTTCGACCTCCAGCGCGGCCGCTTCTTCAATAATACGGACGAGCAGCATCACTCCGCCGTCGTCGTCCTCGGCCACGATACGGCTGAAACGCTCTTCCCGAAGGGTGAAGACCCAATTAACCAGGAGGTTCTGGTCGAGGGGCAGGTATTCACGGTCGTCGGTGTCTTGGCTTTGCAAAAGCAGGCTCTCGGTACCGGGTCGAATCCCAACGACAATATCGCGATCCTTCCGCTCAGCACCTTCCGGAAACTCCATCCCGAGTTCAAGGATTTCATGCTTTTCGCCAAAGCCGACACCACGGACAATCTTCCGCTGGTCGTCGACGAGGTGCGCGGCTATCTCCGCCGGATGCGGAAGCTGCCGTCAGACAAGGACGATGATTTCACGGTGATGACCACCGACACTTTTCTCGACCTCTGGAAACAAATCTCGAGCGGCATTTTCATCGTCATGCTGGCTGTCGGTTCCGTCGCGCTGCTGGTGGGCGGCATCGGCGTGATGAACATCATGCTCGTCAGCGTCACCGAGCGGACGCGCGAAATCGGCGTGCGCAAGGCGATCGGCGCGCGGCGTACGAATATCCTGATGCAGTTTCTCCTCGAGGCAGTCACTCTCGCGGGCGTTGGCGGAGCCATGGGCGTGCTGCTTGGCTCGGCCATCGTTCTCTGCATCCGGCTGGCCTTTTCGTCGTTCCCCGCCTCGGTTTCGTTCCTGCTCGTGTTTCTCGGCGTGTCCGTCGCAAGCATGATCGGTGTCTTCTTCGGAGTCTATCCCGCTTGGAAAGCGGCGCGCCTCAACCCAGTCGAAGCGCTGCGATACGAGTAGCCGCCGGGGGCTTGCGTCTGCCCGGCACTAGCCGGATGTTGAGCATCTGGTTTTGCGCAAAGATAAAATTGGTCGAAGTTCCGGGTTAGACTTGTTGAGCACTTCCCTCGGGCCGCGGCCTCCGGAGTTGACGATGACGGCGTTCTACCGCACAGATGATCTTCGCATCAAGTGGACGAAAGTCGTTCTCCCTCCGGTTTTTCTCGAGGAAGAACTGCCCGCCACAGAGAACGTTTCCTCGACGATCCACCACGCTCGCAACCAGATTTGCGATATTCTCGCGGGCAAAGACCATCGCCTGCTGGTAGTCGTCGGACCCTGCTCCATTCACGACACGAAAGCCGCGCGCGAGTATGCCGGCCTGTTGAAGGGTGCGATCGGCGAACTTTCGAAGGAACTGTGCATTGTCATGCGCGTCTACTTTGAAAAGCCCCGCACCACGGTCGGTTGGAAAGGCTTGCTCAACGATCCCTTTCTCGATCAGTCGTACAAGATCAATGACGGCCTGAGACTCGCCCGGCATCTCCTGCTGGATTTGGCCGAAATGGGAGTGCCTGCGGGAACCGAGTTCCTGGACATGATATCCCCGCAATACGTGGCCGGACTGGTGAGCTGGGGCGCAATCGGGGCGCGCACCACCGAGAGCCAGGTCCACCGGCAGTTGGTCTCGGGCCTTTCTTGTCCCGTGGGATTCAAGAACGCCACTTCCGGCGACGTCCAGGTCGCCATCGAGGCGATGCTGTCGGCTGCCCATCCCCACACCTTTCTCGGCCACACGAAGCATGGACAATCGGCGATCTTTGTCACCACCGGCAACCCGGATTGTCACGTGATCCTGCGCGGCGGAAGAAAAACCGTGAACTACACCGCCGATTCCGTCGCCCAGGTGTGCAAGCAGTTGGAGGATGCGGGGCTGCGGCCGCAAGTGATGATCGATTGCAGCCACGCCAACAGCAACAAGGACTACACGAGGCAGCCCCTCGTATGCCGCGACGTTGCCGCGCAAATCGCCAACGGCGACCGGCGCATCATCGGCGTAATGCTGGAAAGCAATCTGGTCGCTGGAGCACAGAAGCTCGTCCCCGGGCAATCGCTGGTCTACGGTCAGAGCATCACCGACGCCTGCATCGCATGGGATGAAACCCTGCCATTGCTCCGGGAACTTGCCGCCGCGGTTCGGTCCGCCCGGTCGTCGCGCTAGCTCGCTTCGTTGTTCTGCATCTTGTAACTGCTAGTAAACGCTCTTACCAAAGGTGGGGTACTGGAAGGCAGATGTCCGGTTATCCGTGCGGGTTCAACCGGGACTTACGAGAACAGCGATCTGAACTGCGCAGCACTTGAAAACAACGGAGAGAATAAGGGGCTTACCTTTCAATCTCTTGGGCGACTCACGATCAAGCTGAACCCGCACAGACGACCTTCGCATCAAGTGGACGAAAGTCGTTCTCCCTCCGGTTTTTCTCGAGGAAGAACTGCCCGCCACAGAGAACGTTTCTTAGAGAGTTGTGGGTTTGGGAAGAATGGGTTTGTAAGCAGCACGACGTGCATCCACCCGGGCTACGAATTCACTTGATTGGACTCGGGGCAGCAAGTTTTGCACGAATGGCGGTGGCGCGCGCTTCCAGCGGTTCAGCTTCCGCGGCACGATTCAGTGTTCGCAAAAGCTGCGCATAGTGCGTCAGGGTGCCCGCCGTTCCCGGGCGATCGGAGTATTCGTTCTTGGCCCAGGTATCGAGCGCACGTTTGTAGAACGTTTCAGCCTGGTCGTACTTTCCCTCGTCCCGAAGCAGGGTGGCATAGTTGTCGAGCAGATGAGCAAGTTCCGGATGTCCTGGGCCGAGTCGGAAGTTGTCCACCATGTCCAGGGACTTTAAGAAAAGAGGCTCGGCCTCCGCGGTATTGCCTTGCTCGCGATAAACCTCCGCAAGACGATTATTAGTACACCAAGTCCAGAAGGAGTCTTGAGCAGTGGCTTTCGCTTCCGTTTCTGCAAGCGCAGTGTTGGCAGCCTGAGCCTGCTTGATTCCGTCTAGCGCGTCGGCATATCGCTTTTCGTGCGAGTACACACCCGCTAGGCTCGTCAGGTCTTGGGAGAGATCAATATTGCTCACCCAGCGCTCGCAGATGTAGTAATGGTCGCCCGGGACTATATGTTCATACAGTTGCTCAGCCTCTTGGTACCTATCCGTCTTTGCATACGCTCCGGCCAACTCCCTTTCAACACCGAGAAGCGCCCGAGGGTCTGGCTTCGGAAGGCTTCCTTGGCAAGCCTCCACCGCCTTCTCCTCCGCCTTCTCCTCGTGTCGCCCGGACAACGCGACGAACGGCAGGAGCGCAAGAACTACCGGGGCCGCTGGGCCTGCCTCCGCGAGAATGGGGCCTACTGCGTCGAGGGCGGAGCCGTGTTCAGCTGGGCTCGCAGCGCACTTCCCGGGCAGTTGGTCCGCTGTTCGCATGCCATCCATACTTCGTTGCAAAACCGCGGATGCTGCCGAGTACTTCCCCTCTTGCAGGTAGAGAGCGCCGAGCTCTTCAAAGTCATCCGCTACGACAGAGCCTTTTACGCAGGGAGACAAATCTACGCGTCGCTCATCGACTTCCAACTTACGGATATCTGTCTGCTCCGCCTCCGCGCCTCGCTGGTAGCGTGCCAGAGCGGACAGGGAGCGACTTAGCGCGCCACTTGAGATGCCCGTAGCGTCTTCCAGGTCCACAGCGAACTGGCAAACCTGCCGAAGCTCGCCGTCCTTCTCGGCACCCTCCCAGGCCTCATCGATCTCATCACATCGGGAAACCACAGTCCGGATCAGCAAGGGATCAGCGGGCCCGCCGGCTCTCCGCAGAACGTCAAGCGCGCGCTTCTCGATTGGAGCCGCTTGCTCTGGTTCCGATTCCGAGTGATATACGAGGGCCAGCACCACCAGGGTATCGCCCAGTCGAGGGTCACTAGGCCCCACGGCCGCTTGCATGGCGGCAACCGCCTGATTCCCTGCCTTTTCCGCCTCAGCAAATTTGCTTGACGCCCGCGTGGCAGCAACTCGTTTCTTCCGCAGCGGCAGATATTGCGCCTGCATCTGCGCAAATCTGCCCTCCTTCGCATAAACATTCGCGAGATTGCCAAGCGTTTCCGCGGTCCGTAAATCTCCGGCGGGAAATTTTTGCGCTTCCGAGAGGGCGGCGAGGAACTGACGCTCGGCCTTGACGTAATCGCTGGGCGAGGGTAGGTACGAAAATCCGTGGTAGAGATACTCGTCCCAGAACTTTGCGTAGTCGGATTCCCCGAGATGTTTAGCGCCAGCCTTCATGTGCTTTTGCCATTGGTCCGTCTGAGCGCGCGCACACAGCGCGGTTCCGACGAGCAACAAGAGCAGGGCCGAGACAGCACAGCCTGGAGACGGCCACGCACGATTCTTCATGGGCAACCTTCGCTTTCAACCGCCGACGGCTCGACGTGAACAACGAGACATCTTCATTCACCATGGCCTCTGGTGACGTAGGCGTCTTGCCATCTGCTAATCCATCGCGTGCGCACGTCGGGCGCCATATCGTGACCTTTCGCAGCATAGTGCACGATGAAAACGACATCCTTCTCATAGATCGCGCGAGCGATTTCGTGCTGCTCCACGCCCGCCTGGGCCTCGCCGGGGGCGCTCCCGCAGGGTTTCGTCAACTGCCATTCGTACAATATGCTGTTTTCGTCTTGCGCGATCGTGTTCCACACCGTCGCACCGGGGCATTCCTTCTCGCGCAGCGCCTTCAGGGCATCGAGATATTGTTGCGGGGACGGAGGGTACGCTTTCCGTCGTCCATACTGGAAGGTAAACAGTTCTTTCCAGCTGTTGATGTTGTCCCCCTTACGAACAAACTCGAAGAGCGCAGCATGATGCGGGACCGATACATTTGCCTCACCCCAATCCGCCCCATGCGGGCCCAAGTCAACGTGCAGGGTACATGGGCCCACGTCGAAGTCCATTTTCCGTGCAGTATCTTGGGCTGTGCCTAGAGGGGCCTCAATCCAGAAGAAAATCAGGCACAGCGAGATAATCGCGGGAATCAACCTTTTCATGGCCGGATTGTGGGTGCATTCTGGACGCTTGTCAATTGAATCCGCCGAAGCATGACGGAGGATTATCACTGGTCGGCAGAACGGCGAAGCACTGATTAGAGGGTGTTGCGTCGACCGTCTGAACCGGCAGCGGAAACCGGACAAGTGGTGTAATCTACGAAATTGTGCAAGAGGCATGAAGTTCGAACTGTACCTCGCAGCAGGTGAGTTTATCGACAGCGGTCATCCGGAGGTGCGCTCCTTCGCGCAGAAGACGACGGTTGGCGCCGACGATGCCGTTTCGCGCGCAGTGAAGCTTTACTACGCCGTTCGGGAAATTCTATACGACCCCTACTACGCGGGCGAGGATCGGTCGTACTTTCGTGCCAGCGATTGCCTGCGTGCGAAGCGAGGATTCTGCATTCCGAAGGCTGCCCTGCTGGCAGCGGCTGCCCAGTCCATGGGTATCCCCGCACGGGTCGGCTATGCCGACGTACGCAACCACCTGTCCACGCAGAAGCTCATCGAGCTGATTGGTGGCGATCTCTTCATCTGGCACGGATTCACCGAGCTTTATCTTGGAGATCGGTGGGTGAAAGCGACGCCCGCCTTCAACCTGAGCCTTTGCGAACGTTTCGGTGTCCGCCCGTTAGAGTTCGATGGGCGACACGACTCGCTCTTCCACGAATTCGACCAAGGAGGTCGCCGACACATGGAATACGTCAGGGAGCGAGGTCATTACCGGGATGTGCCGTACGATACGATCATCGCCGACTTCAAGAAGATGTACCCGCGCTGGCTGACGCTCCTAGCCACTGGCAAGCACGGAGACTTCGCCAGAGAAGCGTAAAGTCAGATTCCCGTTCTTTCGTTCATTGTGTATCGTCCGATCGGCTGCCAGAGTCGTCCGCCGTCCGTCATCCAGCTCAATACAGAAAATGTTCCGTCTTAATTGGCTGTCCCGGCTCGACGACCACAAAATCGTCACCCCAATCGCCTTCGAACATGCGCCTCAACAAACTCGTGGTGCCGTCAATTTCCTCGTACCTCATATTGAACCGAGCTGCCATCGTCCGGGAATACTCGCGATCCGCTTCCAAAGTACTGACGTTGGGTAGACGAATATAAACGAGCCGGTTGTAATTACGCAGCAACATTGCCATGAGCTTCTGGGCTTTCTCACGACCGTATTTCTTGACGGTCCGGTCATAGTCCGAGAATACCGATCCTCCCCTTTCGCCGATGTAGCCTTGTGTCAGAAAATAAGTTCCGGGCGCGCTGGCTAGTTGGTTGAGGCGCTCCTGTCGCGACCCAAGGAAGATGGCAATGCAGTCATCGTTCTTCGGCATTACCAAACGCGACTTCTTCGCCATCAACCCGACCACCGCCATGCCGCATAGCGCGTACCCAAGATAAATCGGATCATAAATACCGTCGGAGGCATCAATGGCCTCTTGCAGCTTCGTTCGCAGTACTTCGGGACGATTGTGCAAGCTGATCTCAAACGCCTCGGTCGCGACCCCCTCCGGCAAAAAGAGCTTGATTTCATCGATCATTACCCGGCACGAGATCAGCTTGGACGGCATTAGAGTTATGGTGTCCTTCGCCGAAATTCAAAACGAGTGAGAAATTCGGCTCCTGCACGACCGTAGCCGGAATTTCTGTTTTTGGCTCTTCCCGCGAAAGCCTAGCCCTCCTGTCCCGTCGTGTCAATCGTACGTCGCGCTGGCCCCTTTCGGGTGGTAGTGCGGCCCGTTTTGGCCGTTCTGCGGAGCTGCTGTGCTAATTTGCCCGGCCAAATCTGCCTCGCCCCTGACACTCTCCCGCTACACGCGATCCGAACTGGACAAGATCCCACAGCGGTTACCGGAGAAGTGCTGGGCTGGTACTTCCCCGCCGGCACACTCGTAAGCAACTCACCCGGGGCTGACGCGGAAAATCAGAATGAGGTCACGCCCCGGATTCAGAGGACAGGCCCCGGCCCCCGTACTTTTTCTGTACCATTGGCCACCACCCTGTCCTTCCGGCCATTGTGCTTAGAATGGATATGAGGCCCGCGCATTTTAGGGCGCGAAAACATGAGCGAGAAGGCGAGCTGCGAACGACAAATCGAAAATAGGCGCAACGCTGCGAGCATGATGCGGTCCGCTCTGCCACAGTCGCACGCGCCCACAAATCGCAAGCCACAAAGTCCGTCCTACAAATCACCAATTCGCGAACCGCTCACTGCCCTCACCAATCACCACAACCAACACGCTTTTCTAATCGACATTTGGCGATTAGAAACGGCTGCAACTCGTTGGAAACACACGATGCGTGTACATCCTAATCGACACGGTAGTGGCACCTCTCCGATCACCGATTTCGCCGCTACAAACGTTGTATCTGCGCCGCGCCGTGTGCTAGCATCCCGGTTTTCCGCGCTAGGGGCCCCAAGCCTCTGGCGCAACCCGCGGGTTCATCGCGAGCATCCGCCGGGGGGCGGGATCGTAATGCTGATCCCAATGCACAGGTCGAGCTGTACGGTCCTCGCTATTTCCACACGAAATGCCTGCCTGAAGAGCTTCGAAACTCGAAAATCGAAACTCGAAAGGCGAGGGACGGCAACGCTTTCGCCGAATTTCGAGTTTCGAATTTCCGGTTGATCGGAACTTGAGAGGTGAAACATGAAATCCTACGCAACCGATTGGATTCGCAACGTGGGCATTGTAGGCCACGGCGACACGGGGAAGACCCAGCTCGTGTCGTCGTTGCTTTATACGGCGGGAATGACGCCGCGGCTGGGAAAAGTCGCCGACGGCTCAACCACCACCGACTGGGACGAAGAAGAAATCGCCCGCAAGATTTCGATCAACACCGGCCTCGCCTACGCCGAATGGCAGGTCCCCGGCCAGCCTGAGAAAACCAAAATCAATCTGCTCGATACGCCGGGCTATTCCACCTTCATCAACGAAACGAAATCGTCCCTGATCGCCGCCGATGCGTCGCTGATCCTCGTCGACGCCACTGCCGGCGTGCAAGTCTGTCACCGAAAAAGTCTGGGACTACGCCACCGAATACGATCAGCCGCGCGCCTTCGTGATCAACTGGATGGATCGCGAACTCGCGAGCTTCGACCGCGCGCTGGCGTCGATCGAACAGGTTTTCGGACGCGGCGTCGTGCCGATCCAGCTGCCGATCGGCTCCGAAAAGAGTTTTCGCGGCGTGATCGATCTCGTCTCGATGAAAGCGCTGATCTATACGCCCGATGGCGATGGCAAAGCCAAGATTGAGGACATTCCGGCGGAATTCGCCGAGGAAGCCAAGGCCGCGCACGAGCGCCTCGTCGAGCTGGTCGCCGAGGGCGAAGATGAATTGATGCAGGAGTTCTTCGATAAGGGCACGCTGCCCGTCGAAGATCTGAAGAAAGGCCTGCACGAAGAAGTGCGCGACAAAAAAGTTTTTCCGGTTCTGCTCAGCTCCGCGCTCCACAATATCGGCAGCGACGCGATCCTGAATTTCATCGCTGAAATTCTGCCGTCGCCCGCGTTTCGCGGAAAATCAACGGGCCACAAGACACCCGACCTCAAGGGCGAAAGGGTCGAGCGCAAGATTGCTTCGTCCGAGCCGCTTTCGGTCTTCGTCTTCAAGACGGTCGCCGACCCATTCGCCGGCCGGATCAACTATTTCAAGGTTATGTCCGGCGTGCTGAAAAACGACGCCACGCTCCAGAATTTCAACCGCAGTTCGGCGGAGCGCTTTCAGCACATCCAGGTAATGCAGGGCAAAACCGCTACCGAAGTTCCCGAGCTACACGCCGGCGATATCGGCACAGTCGCGAAACTCAAGGAAACCACCACTGGCGAGACTCTCGGCGACAAGAACGCGCCGATTTTCTATCCGCACGCGCGCATCCCCGAGCCTTCGATCACCTTTGCCGTCGAGCCGAAAACGCGCGCCGACGAAGATCGCATCGGCGTGGCGATCCACAAAATTCTCGAGGAGGATCTCGCGCTGCGTTTCGGCCGCGACCCGCAAACCAAGGAATTCCTGCTCTCGGGCGCCGGCCAGCAGCACATCGAGGTTGTCGTCGCCAAACTGCGCAAGCGCTACCACGTCGAGATGACGCTGAAGCCTCCGAAAGTTCCCTACCGCGAAACCATCCGCGGCAAGGCCGACGCCGAGGGCAAGCACAAAAAGCAGACGGGCGGCCACGGCCAGTTCGGCCTCTGCCGGATCAAGATGGAACCGCTGCCGCGAGGCAAAGGGGTCGAGTTCGTCGACGATGTGTTCGGCGGCGCGATTCCCAAGAACTGGATTCCGTCAGTCGAAAAAGGCATTCGCGATTCGGCCGAGCGCGGCTATCTTGCGGGCTTCCCGGTCGTCGATTTCCGCGTCAGCCTCTACGACGGCAAATATCACGACGTCGACTCGTCCGACATGGCGTTCAAGATCGCGGGCTCGCTCGCATTCAAGGAAGCGATGAAGCAGGCGCGGCCCGCGCTGCTTGAGCCGATCATGCACGTCGAGGTGTACGCCCCCGATCAATATTCGGGCGATTTGATGGGCCACCTCAGCGGACGCCGGGGAAAGATCAGCGGCAGCGAGGCGCGCGGTTCGAGCGTGGTGATCAAAGCTCTTGTGCCGCTCTCGGAAATGCTGAGCTACGCGAATGAACTCATTTCCATGACGCAAGGCCGCGGAAGCTATTCGATGGAATTTTCCCACTACGATTTCGTGCCGCAGGAACTGGCCGAAAAGGTGATCGCGGCGCACAAGCCGCATCATGTGGAAGAAAGCGAAGCAGCCTCAGCTTCAACGTAAGGCCGCTCTTTGGTGCCAGGTTCCCGATTTGGCTCGATTGGGCCCGCTTAGGAATGGCGGAAGGCTTGTTTTAGGCCAAGTTTACTTGCCGCCACCTTGATTGGGCGCAGTAGACGAAGTTGTTGGCGTCGATGAAGATTTCGCCGGCGCGTCGTTCGCAGGTTTCGAATGTCGCCAGATCATGAGCGACGACGCGAACGACTTCGATTTCTTGGTATTTGCCGGCTTCGCCTGCGCGCTCTGCTGCGCAGCCGCATGCGGCGCCATCAGGCCCGCGCGGCAGCCAACTCCGTAGCACGGCCCGACACTCTGCCAAAGGGCGCACCCCGCCAGCCAGAACGTCATGGCCAACAAAATTCCCGCGACACCGATCTTTCGTTTCATCGGGCGTTTCATCGGCTGCCCCCTTCGCATGCACGCGATCCGAACGCAACAGACTGAAACAGTGCTGAACAGGTTAATTCAGTCAGTTGGCAGTGTTGCACGCATATTGCCATACGAATTTGTGTGGGGATATGGAACGAAAGGCAAATAAATCGGTATTGTGCCCTAGCCCTAAATTGGCCTTCAGGACAGCCGCGGAAGGAAGAATCCCGTGTGGCGCCGATGCTCGTCAAACGCCGCCCCGAACTGCCCCGCCAGCAACGCCTCTTCCCTCTTCGACTTCCAGACGAAGCCGGCCAGGATGATGGCAAAGGCCGCGATTCCGCGGTATCTCCCGACCGCGAGCGCCGTCCCCGCGACCGCCATCAGCATTCCGGTGTAGATCGGATGCCGGATGCGGGAATAGGGGCCGGTGCGAATCAGTTCGTGCCCGGCCTTCAGCGCGACGCTCGCGCTCCAGTAGCGCCCGATGTGAACGCGTGCCCAGATGGCGAACGCCACGCCCGCCCAGGTGAGCGCAGCGCCGAGGAAGAATATCCAGTAGTGCCACGGGAGAAATCGCCGGTTGAGAATACCGAAGCGCGGATCGTTGTTGTAGAGCAGGATGAACCAGGCTGCGAGAGACACAAGAATGCGAAAGCAACTTTTCACCCGGACGGCTCGTGCCGCTCGATCTTATTGACGCGCAGGCTGGCGAGCAGCCAGTACGCAAGGAAAACAAACCATGGCACATCGATCAGATACGCCAGGTCAAATCTCATCGCGCTCGCCTCCGAGAAGTCCAACTATAAACCAAAATGGAGCTTGCGATTGCGGCGCAAAATGCGTCAAGCTGCTGAGCCATGAAAAAATCTTCAAAGATCAGGCCGTTGGGCGATGCCACGCTTGCGATTCACGCGGGCGAGAAGAGATCCCAAGTCGGCGCGCCCGTGGGCACGGCGATCTCGCGCACTGCGAACTTTACCTTCGAGAGCACCGAAGAAATGAAGCGCTGGGCCGAAGGGAAAAGTTCGGCCTACATCTACACGCGCTACGGCAACCCCACATTGGCGATCGCCGAAGCGAAAATCGCGGCGCTTGAAGGAGCGGAAGCGGCGGTTGTAACGGCGTCCGGCTCGGCGGCGATTTCAGCAACGTTGCTTTCGCAACTGCGGGCGGGCGATGAACTGATTGCCACGCGGCAACTCTATGGCGGCAGCTACCGGCTGCTGCGCGACGTCTTCCCGAGATACGGGATCGTCGTGCGGCACGTCGAGGCGGACCTCGCGGGCGTCGAACGGCTGGTCAATCCGCGAACGAAGGCGCTGTACATCGAGACGCCGACCAATCCGACGCTGCGGCTCGTCGATCTTGCGAAAGCGGTCGCCTTTGCCAAGGAGTGGGGCCTGGTATCGATCGTGGACAACACGTTTGCGAGCCCGGTCTTGCAGAAGCCGCTCAAGGCCGGATTCAACATCGTCGTCCACAGCGCGTCGAAATATCTCGCGGGCCATTCGGACGTGATCGCGGGAGCGGCGGCCGGCAGCGCCGGCCTGATCCGCAAGGTCCGCGAGAACGTGATTCAGCTAGGCGGCTCGATGGACCCGGAGGCGGCGTTCCTGCTGATCCGGGGGATGAAGACGCTCGAGGTGCGCGTCGAGCGGCAGTGCAAGAACGCGATGGCGGTAGCGAAATTTCTCGCAAAGCACCCTAAGGTCGCCCGGGTGCACTATCCCGGCTTGCCTTCGCATCCGGACCACAATCTCGCCAAGCGGCAGATGCGCGCCTTCGGCGCCATGATGGCTTTCGACCTGAAGGGAGGCCTGGCGGCGGCCCGCCGATTTTGCGACCGGGTGCGTGTGTTTCTGCTCGCGGCGAGCCTGGGCGGGGTCGAGTCGCTGGTGATTCTGCCGATCTATACCTCGCACTACAATTTGCGCCCCGAAGAGCTGCGGGGCGCGGGTGTCCAGCCGGGGACGGTGCGGGTATCGGTCGGGCTGGAAGACGCGGAGGATCTGATCGAAGACCTGCGCCAAGCCCTCGCATAACCTCGGGGCAGTTAGGCCAGTTCTCCACAAACCTACCTGGCACTCCGACCAGTAGCAATGACTCCTGGATCGGTGATATATAAGCCTTTCGGTGCGAGGGTTTTCGGACTAGTACTCGGTGTCCTGATTCGGTCAACCACTAGTACCATACTGCCATTGACCGCGTCCGGGAGTACCCCGTAAAATTTTGGACTGGCGATCGAGGACTGCGTCATCATGAGAAACACCGGCTCACATTTTGCGCTCTGTTTGCGACTAGCATGCTTGTGCTGGCCGGCTGCGAACAAACCGCCACCAAAGCGATTCACGTCCAGCCGCCCGCAGGTGCTCCCGCACCGACGCCGATCGAGGCTCTTCAGCCGCTTCCGCTCCCGGCGAATCCTGCGTACCTGGCTGAGCTGACGCCGCGACCGCGGCCTGCGATTGACGTACTGGTCGAGAATGTCCAATCGGACTATGACGCGGGCCAGCGCGAATACAAGGCCGGGAATCTTGACAACGCGCAGGCGGACTTCGACCACGCGGTAGACCGCATCCTGCAGAGCGGGTTCCAGGCGGGGGCCGACCCCCGGTTGGGCAAGCTCTTCGATCAATTGAGCAGCGTCGTGGATTCGGACGAGATCAACGCGATCGAAGGCAACGACGAGGAACAAGAAGCAGACGCGTCTGCCGCACCCGCGCCGATCGACGAAATCGAGGATATGACGCTGCCGGCGGGCGATCCGCGCCTGGCCGCGAAGGCTGAATCCGAGTTGATTCGAGTACACCACGATTTGCCGCTCACGGTGAACGAATCCGTACTTCAATATTTGAGTTTCTTCACGACGCCGCGCGGCCGGGCCATTGTCGAACACGGTCTCGATCGCTCCGGGCGCTATGGCGACATGATCCGTCGCGTGCTCGCCCAGGAGGGCGTGCCGCAGGATCTGATCTACCTGGCGCAGGCGGAAAGCGCCTTCCAGCCGGACGCGGTTTCGCGAGCCGGTGCGCGAGGCATATGGCAATTCATGGCTCCGCGCGGCGAGGAATACGATCTCGACCGGAGCTATTGGGTGGACGAACGCAGCGATCCGGAAAAAGCCACGCGGGCGGCGGCGCAGCATTTCCGCGATCTGTATTCAATGTTCGGCGACTGGTATCTGGTGATGGCGGCTTACAACTCGGGCCCACTGACGGTGGCGCGGGCCGTCCAGCACACCGGCTATGCGGATTTCTGGCAGCTGCAAAAGCTCAACGCGCTGCCGAGGCAGACGCAGAATTACGTGCCAATCATTCTGGCACTCGAGCTCGTTGCCAAGGATCCGGCGCTTTACGGAGTCCAGGTAAGCCCCGAAAAGCCGGAGCCGGCCGAGGCAATGCGCCTGGACCATCCGATCGACCTGCATCTGGTGGCCGACGCCTCCGGGACGGACTTCGACGACTTGCGGATGCTCAATCCGGAGCTGCTTCGCAGCGTGACGCCGAACGAACCGGATTTCACGCTGAAGGTGCCGGCGGGCGCTACGAAGACCTTTGACGAAAACATCGCCCAGGTGCCGCAGGACAAGTGGACGAGCTGGCGCCTGCACGAAATGGAGGACGGCGAGACCCTTACCGATGTCGCGCGCCACTACCGCGTAACGGTCTCGGCGATCGAAGCCGCAAACCATCTCGAGCCGCATGCGACCGTGCCTTCCGGCTTTCTCCTGACCGTGCCGACAGCGCCCGTGCCGGTCCACTGGGTAAGATACCGGGTACAGCGCGGCGACACGCTTCCTGGTATTGCGGAGCGCTTCGACGTAACCGTCGCGCAGCTGAAGCGGTGGAATCACATTCGCGGCAGCCGCGTCTCTCGCGGAGTTCATCTGCGAATTTACGCCGGAGCTCAGGATTCGGAGCCGCCTGCGAGGTCTCGCTCGGCGGAGACGACGAGCGTCTCGACGAAGACGGTATCCGCCGAAAACCGCCCGACGCAGGGTTTGGAGCACCGCGTGAAGCCGGGCGAGACGCTCTACTCGATCGCGCGCGTCTATCAGACGAGCGTTTCCTCGCTGCGCGAGGCAAACCCGTTCCTCGCGGATCGAGGATTGCAGGCTGGCGACGTCCTGACGATCCAGCAGTAACGAACCTCCGCCATAGGCCGTAACCGGCCTGTTTACTGAGAGCTACGGCCATCTCCATCCCTCGACGTGACCACCATTTGCGCGCTTCTTGCCAGGTCTTGCATTCAATTTTGCTTTTGGACCCATTGCGCCTTGACAGATGCGAACACTCCGTTTATAAGCGCCCGAGGAGTGAATGCACGCGGGACCCCTACGGAGGATCGAGATGTTTGACGCGAAGATGCACGATGAGGACGACGACGAACTGCCGGGATTCGACGAAGATGAAGAAGGGCCGGAGCAATCCCCGGAGATCGTAGAAGTCGAAGAGGTCATTATCGAGGAGGAGCCCGAAGAGGAAATCGAGGCCGCTCCCGCGCCGGCTCCCGAACGCGCACCGGCGAAGAAATCCAAGAAGGCTGCGCCGAAGAAGAAGGCCAAGGCGAAGCCGAAAGCGAAAAAGAAAGCGAAGAAGAAAGCGCCTGCGAAGAAAAAGGCGAGCGCGAAGAAGAAGGGCGGCCGGCGGAAACGCTGACGCTCTCCCGGGCTCGTCCTCCGAAGGTCTCGCATTCGCGGGATCGCGTGCTCTAACTGAGATACGCGGTCCCGCGTTTCCTGCTTTGTGCTCGATTACCCCAGTTCTTCCCGCGACGGGATCGAGATTCGCGATTTG
>CAVUDN010000039.1:0-86526 GCA_963740095.1 uncultured Acidobacteriota bacterium | reverse complement strand
GGAACTCAGGTCGGATGGCGCGATCTTGGGCGAAGAGGCCCGGCTAAAGACCGGGCCCTACGGTTCGGAGCAGAGACTGCGAGCTCGTAGCGGCGTGAATTGCGGGGAATCGACTGGCGATTCCCCGCTTGCGTGGAGGAGCGGCGGAGCGAGAGAGCTACTCTTTCGGCCCGTTTTGTTTGTCCTTTTCTGCTTTTTCCTTGGCCTTCTTCATTGCTTCGACCGTCCACGGCGGAGTTATACCCACCTGGCGAGCGTAGGCAATCGACTGTCCGAGATGCTCGTGCGCATGCGTGACGAGAATGTAGATGTCATCGCCGAAATTTGCATCCGGACCAAACTCTTTCAGCGGCTTGGCAAAATCGGCGTTGGACAATTTTTGGATGGCTGCCTTGGCAAAATCGAAGGACTGATTGAGCTGCTCGATGATTTTGGCCTTGTCTGTGGTGGACTTTTCGAAATCCTTGACCTCGAAGGTAATCGGGGGATTGGCGCCGATGAACTTCGTGAAGCCGTAGCTGGCCTGCGAAACGTGCAGATAGACTTCGCCGATGGAGCGAACGCCTTCGGCCGGGCGCCAGTTGAATTTGTCGGCCGGGATGGCTTCGGCCAGGCTGACGTACTTTTTGTGAAGCTGATCGATATCCACGAGCGCCTGCGCCTTCATGTCGTACGAGGGAGGCGTCTTGTCCTCATCCGCGCCGGGACGCGGCGCTGCTTTTACGAAACTCGCGCTTGCCAGTAAAGCCACAGCCAATGCCGATAAGAAAGCCTTTCTCATTCCCCACTCTCCTTTTTTGGTGCCCGCGCTACACCTGCTAATTCGTCGAGATTTGCGTGATTCTGATGCCCCCTTCGCTTAAGGCGGACCGGGGGCTACTCCATGTTGAGCTTAGACGCGGGTGGGGGAAAATACTCTTTTTTGCAGACGGAGTTGACGGGCGCGCGATGGCAGGTTGGCGGGATGCCGACCTGAAAGGTCGGCGCTACATAAGGCAAAGAAGGCCGAACGGCTAAGAGGGCCGAAGACCGGGCGGGACTAAAAGGCAAGTCCGCCTGTACAACGGCGTTACGGCATTAGCGCGAAGGCTGGGCCTTGGGAATGAGAGGATTTTGTGTCGCGGCGGAGCGGCCAGGGGGCTTCGGCGTAGCCAATTGCGTATTGGCCGACGTGGTTGCGGCCTACGAACCACATGCGGACTGTGCCATTTTCGAGCATGACGGTTGGGGCTATGTCGCCGATTTCATCGAAGCTGCCGGCGTTAGGGGTGACGATGGCGTCGGGATTTACTTCCCACGTGCTGGTGGGCGATGCGGCGCGGGCTACGCCGATGACGCGCTCGTTGTCTTTCACGCCGGTGAAGAAGAGATAGAGATCGCCGTCGGGGCCCATTAAGAGCGCGGGTTCGGCTACGCCGTCGCGCATCCATTCGGGCGGCGAGCTGGGAGCGAGAAGCGGCTGCGGCAGTTTGCTCCAGTGAATGCCGTCGGACGACGTGGCGCCGAGAATGCGGACACCCGGCGCGCCGGGGCAATCTTTGTAGCAGTGCCCGGCATAAACCATCAGATAGCCGGACTGGTAGGGAATTATGTCGGGGCTATAGATGGCGTCTGCGTCGAAGCTGCCCGGAGTCGGCGTGAGAACTGGGTCGGACTGGGCGCGCGTGAAGGTCAGACCATCGCGCGAGGTGGCCAGGCCGAGCGATGCAGGAAAGCCTTTGCCCAGGCCGGCGGGCGAAGTGGCATCGCGATAGCCGGAATAGTAGAGCATGTACCCGGAGAGAGTCTTCATCAGCAGCGGCGTCTCGAGATTTTCATCCCACATGCCGGGGCGGCCGCGAAGAACGTCACCGTTTGCGGTTGCGGTGCTGACCGTGAGGCTCGAAATCGCGGACCAGGTCATCGAGTCGGAAGAAGTTGCCAGCGCGATGCTGGAGTGCGGGCCCATGGGGTTTGAGAGATCGACGCCGGTGTAGGCGAGCCGGAAGACGGATTCGTCGGCGATGACGGATGGATCGGAAGCGACGTGCGTGGGCGCGGAATAGACGGCTGCGGCGTTCTTGTGCCATTGCGCCCAGCCGGTGGCCGGGTTGAAGGCGTTGTTCGGCGCCTGCGAACTGCCACAAGCGGACAGCAAACACGCGGCGAATAGGATGGCAATGCCGTTCTTCATGAGCCGTTATAAAGGACAAACCCAAAAGCAGCGGCCGGGCCGCTCCGCCGCTGCGTCAACCATGGTGCTCTAGGTTGGACGCGACGGCAAGAATAAAGTTGCGGCGGTTCCGGGACCGATAGGCATTGGACGCGGGGTGGAGGCGCGAAGATGCCTGTGGCGCGGCGGATTTGTCGTTTCGGTTCATGGCGTTGCGACGGGGGAGTTCTAGGCGAGGGAGTACGAGGATGGTGCGGAAGAAGGGAGTTGAACCCCTACGGCCTTTCGGCCACAAGATCCTAAGTCTTGCGCGTCTGCCAGTTCCGCCACTTCCGCTTGGGGGAAGTATAACATTGTGATGCGTATCGCTTCGAGGGGTGGTCGAGTTTCGCATGGGGGGGGAAATGTTGAGGTGGATTGCCGTCAGTCTTTTCGTGGTTACGATTGCGGCGCCGGGGGTGCGCGGGCAATCGAATAATAGTTCGTTGTCGCCGGATTGGTGCCGGGAATTGCCGCGGGCGCAGTATAAGAAACTTGAGCGTGTGGCTTCGGCTGATCCTTGGTTCGAGGTTTATCGCGTGGCGCCGGGCGTGTTTGCGATCTACGAGCCGCATCAGTTTGAAGAGGCCATCTCATTCTTGATTTTGGGCCAGAAGCGCGCGGTGCTCTTCGACACCGGCCTCGGTATTGGCGATATCAAGCGCGTAGTCACTGCATTGACGCCTCTGCCGGTCACCGTGCTGAATTCGCATACACACAACGATCATGTCGGCGATAACTGGGAGTTCAGCGAGATCTATGGAATGGATACCGAGTTCACGCGGATGGACGCGAAGGGATCGACTGTTGACGCGCAGGCGGAGCTTACGCCGGATTCGATTTGCGGGCAGTTGCCTGCGGGATTTGACGCGAAGGGCTATGCCACGCGGGCGTTTCACATCACTCGGTGGATTCACGATGGCGATACGGTGGATCTTGGCGGGCGAGTGCTGCAGGTGATCGCGACGCCGGGGCATACGCCGGATGCGATTTGTCTTTTGGATCGCAAGAATGGGCTGCTATTTACGGGGGACACTTACTATCCTGCGCCGATTTGGCTGTATCGGCCGGAGACGGATCTCGACGCTTACGTGCGGTCGGTGGAGCGAATTGCTGCGCTTGCACCGCAACTTCATTTGCTGCTCACATCGCATAACGTTCCTGTGGCTGAGCCTTCGGAGTTGCCGAAGTTGTTGGTCGCGATTAAGAAAGTCCGGGCGGGAAAAGTTCAGCCTGTTTCTGTTGGAGAGGGGAAAGTGCATTACAGCGTGGATGGATTTGTGTTTTTGATGGCCGCGCCGAGATAACGTGCCGCGCGGCTGTCATGCCCGATATGCCTTTATGGGGCGATCGTGCACGAAGAGGCCCGGCTAAAGACCGGGCCCTACGAAACCTGGGCCTTGATTTGAGGTCGGGGATTCGCGGCGGGCACGGTCGTTGCGACAGGCCGAACGGCGGGAGGGCTGAAGAGCCTCCACTACAACACCTGGGAGCGGCGAATTTAGTGCGAGCTTTCTTTGGATTTTGGCTCGATTAGGCGCTTGGTTAGGATTACTAGGCCGAAGATTTGGGTCCACTCGGAGACTATGTTGCCTACTACTGAGCCCCATTTGGCGTTGGGATCCATTTTGATGAAGGCGATGAGCCAGGCTATGCCGGTGATGAGCAGGAAGATGCTGAGACCGTGATCGCGGAAGAAGGCGCGGGTGGGCGAGCACTGGTAATTTGGCGGGCGGCGGCTTTCGGCGGAATGTTTTTCGTAAAGATATTTCGTGGCTAAGACGGTGACGACTACGCCGGACCAGTCGGCGATGGCGTTGCCGAAGAAAGAGCCGAGATGCGTGTTGGGGTCGGACTTGATGTAGAAGACGATCCAGCAGAGCAGGATGGCGCAGGCCGTGATGCTCAGCGAATGGCGATGCAGGAAATTTTTTTTATGGTGATTCGCGGCTTTTTGGGCTGAAGGTTTGTCTGCGCCAGCGGTTTTCGCGGGAGTCCCCAATGTTTACCTCCGGGCGCGCTAGAGAGGCGCGCGATCGAGCGAAACGATGAATTGAATGCCGTCTATAATTTTGCCTGAGAGGCGCGCGTCATTCGTAATGAAAAGATCGACGCGCGCGCTGGCGGCGCACGCGAGTTGTAAGGATCGGCTTCGGAGAATGTCCGGCTTAATCGCGATCGTCGCGCAGTCTTCGGACATACTCATCCGCGTGTTCATCAGCCCAAAGTGCTCTCCCGGTGCCGCGAAGGGCAAGCAGGGAATCGTTCTCCGCGGGTCGGTGCTCGTTTGCAGCCTCAGCCTTGGCTCGCTTTGTCTGCGGGTCGCCGCGGTGTGGTTTGATGCCGCGCGATTTTGGAGCTTTTCTCATACTTCATTCTAACCGAGGTTTGCACATCGTGCTGATGGATTGGTGAACGCTCAGTGAAGACGTCGAGTATCGGGCCGAGGCCTCCGGCGATCAGAGAGCGGCGCTGGGCGAAAATGACTTCGCGCGGCCATTCGAGTCCGAGAAAGCTGCGAGCTGGGCTGAGCGCCTCAATCAGAGCTGCCAGGCGCGCCGCCAGGCTGGACGAAACAGATTCCCGCCAATCTACCGTTATCTTTGGGGTGTTCCAATTCGGCTTGCTGGGCTGCGGGGCTTCTGCTACGCTACGCGGCCATTGGCGGTAATTCCCGGCGGAGGTGTCCATGGCATTTTGTGCGAAGTGCGGCGCGGAAGTGGCGGGAGGAGCGGCGTTCTGTCCGAAGTGCGGAGCGCCGAGCGCGGCAGTGGCTCCAGCATCGGGAGGTGCACCCGTGAGCACGGCAAGCGGCGGGACAGGCTTGGCAGAGAACGTGGCGGGATTGTTGTGCTACATCGCGGGGTGGGTCACCGGCCTGATTTTCTTTCTGATCGACAAGCGGCCGTTTGTGCGGTTTCACGCGATGCAGTCGCTGGTTCTATTCGGCGGGATCATCGTTGCGTACATTATCTTGGGAATGCTGGCCGCGGGCTCGATCTTCGCCGGATGGATCGTTGGGCTGATCAGCTTCTTGATCTATGGAGTGCTGGGGCTAGGCAGCTTCATTCTGTGGATTCTCTGCATGATTAAGGCTTACCAGGGACAACGGTTCAAGCTGCCGATTGTGGGCGATATCGCTGAGAAGTTTGCGGGCAACGCTTAGCGATTCGACCCGGCCTGTGGGGCGCGAGTTGGCGGCATTGGCGCCCCTCAGCAAACTTCGCTGCGTTCTCCAGACCACGCCTGAGGGCGATTTCGAAGCTTCGTTGCGCTCCTAATCTTCTTGACAAGCGAAACGTGTACGTCCATTCTTTTTGGTTTTCCGCATTGGCGTGAGCTTCTCTGTGTTCGTGTGATTCTACGGAGTGAAAGTGAACGTAAAAGTCTTCTTCCACGATAAGTGCTTCGACGGGGCTTCGTCGGCGGCGATTTTTTCGCGCTTTTATCGCGAGCGGATCAATCCTGAGGCGGAGTTTCGCTATGCGGGGATGACGCATAAGGCCTCGAAGCCCTTTGAAGATGATGTATTCGACGGCGACGAGAATGCAATCGTGGATTTTAAGTATTCGAGCTCACCGAAATTGACTTGGTGGTTCGATCATCACCAGAGCGCGTTTCTTACGCCCGCGGATGCGGCCAATTTTCGCCAGGATCATTCGGGGAAGAAGTTTTACGATCCGACATTCAAATCGTGCACGAAATTCCTGGCTACGATCGCGTCGGAGAAATTCGGTTTTGATGCGAAGCCGCTGGCCGAGCTGATTCATTGGGGCGACATCATTGATGGAGCGCAATTCGAATCGCCGGAAGCGGCGGTAGGGCTCGCAGAACCGGCGATGCAGCTGGCGTTGGTGATCGAAGCGGCGCCGGACATGGATCTGGTGCCGAAGCTGATCCCGTATCTGGCGACGATACCGCTGGCGGAAATGGTGAGGCTGCCGATTGTGGAGCGGTATCTGGGGCCGCTGCTGGAGCGGCACAAGCGGTCGATCGACATCATGCGCGAGAGGGCGGAATCACGCGGCGGAGTGATTTATTTCGACGTGAGCGATCTGGATCTCGAGGGCTACAACAAATTCGTGCCTTATTTTTTGCATCCTGAAGCGCTGTACTCGGTGGGTGTGAGCGCGTCGCCGACTCGCTCGAAGATTTCGATTGGAACGAATCCGTGGCGCGAGGCGGATGCCGACGTGAATCTCGCGACCATTGCGGAGAAATACGGCGGCGGCGGGCATGCGCGTGTGGCCGCTATCAGCCTCAATCCCGAAGACTTGGCGCGGGCGCGAAGAATTGCTGAGGAGATTGCTGCTTCTTTGCGGCGATAAGAGCCGGCTGACGTCACCGATATCCGCGCGCGCCACTTTCGCTGCTCTCACGAACCGAAGAGGACCGAACTGCGGACGGCCTGAAGAGTCTATGTGAGAACTCGAAAAGACGTACCTCAGCGGCTAAAGCCGCGCTGATTTTGCGGCATTTGCGGCACGGCTGAAGCCGTGCCCTGACAAATCATCCCAGTTCTCACACAGGCTCTGAAGACCCTCCCCTACAAGTAGTTCCTGGTTTACCCCTAGCGCATCTTGATGCATCGCTGCGTTGACCCTTGTGCTGGTGGTGTCTAGCATCGACTTGCGATGGCACATGTTGACGTCACTACGGAAGTCGAATCCGCCGAGGCGGCGAGTCTTGCCGCGGCGCCGTCGGCGCCCGTTGGATCGCCGTGGATTTACCGGCCGTGGATCGATCTGCTGATCGGTTGCGGAGGGTGGTCGGCGCCGCTTTTGCTCACGGCTTGGATTGCGGCTTCGCGGGCGCGCGAGTGGGCGTTTGCGTTTTATTTTCTCGCGCTGATTTTCAATTATCCGCATTTCATGGCCACGATTTACCGCGCCTATCGCACGCGCGAGGAATTCCAGAAATATCGCATCTTCACGCTGCACATCACCGCCTTGCTGGCGCTCACGGCGATTTTGGCGCATACGGATTTCCGGCTCGTGCCGTGGGTGTTCACGCTCTATATCGATTGGAGCCCGTGGCATTACTCGGGCCAGAATTACGGCTTGCTGATGATGTTCGCGCGGCGCGGCGGAACTTCTGTGACGCAATCCGAGCGGCGGCTGCTGCATTGGGCGTTCATCGCGTCGTACGTGATGCTGCTGGTGAGCTTTCATACCGGCGTATCGAATGATCCGTTCGTGCTTTCGCTGAATTTGCCGGCGAAGATTTCGATTCCGGCGCGTGTTGCCGGCGGAGTTCTTTATGTTTTCTTTTCAGGCTGGGTGATCGCCGCGTGGGTGAAGCGCGGCGGGTGGAAGGGAATGGCAGCGCCGCTGACTTTGCTTGTGACGCAAGCGCTTTGGTTCGTGCTGCCGACGGCGCTCGGGCTCGTTGCCGGCGCTGCGATTCCGCAAACGCGATACAGCAGCGGGATTCTGGCCGTTCTACATTCGGCGCAATATTTGTGGATCACCAGCTACTACGCGCGGCGAGAGGCGCGGGCGGCCGGAAATTCATCGTGGAGGATGAGCACTTATTTTGTGACGTTGATCGCCGGCGGAATCGCACTCTTCATTCCTGGGCCGTGGCTGGTGAGCTATGCGTTTCATTACGATTTTGCGGTGAGCTTTCTGATTTTCACGGCGCTTGTGAATATTCACCATTTCATCCTCGATGGAGCGATTTGGAAACTGCGCGATTCGCGAATCGCGTCGGTGCTGGTGGGCCGCAGTGAGCGGCGCGAAGCTGAGGCCGGAGCGAAAGCTACGAGCTGGCTTGGCGGCCGATCAGCGGGTGCTCATACTTTTCGCGTGGCGGTGGCTTCGATTCTGTTCTTGCTCGGCGGCATGGACCAGATTCGCTACTTTACCGGCACCGATGAAGGCAATTTGCCGCATCTTCTCGGCGCGGCAAACCTGAATCCCTACGACAGTTCGCTCGAGATGCGCATTGCGCGAGCCGAATCGCAAGCCGGGCAGACGGAGAATGCGCTTGCGGCGTTCACGCGCGCCGTGGAGGTGAATCCATCGAATCCCGTGCCGCAGGAGGCTCGAGCGCGAGCGCTTCTGGTGGCGGGGCGATTTGACGAAGCCTACGAGCACTACCGGAAGATGCTGATTCGATTTCCGCGCGATACCGATGCGCTGGTGAATTATGGGCTGCTGGCCATGCGGCTCGGGCATTCGGATGAGGCCATCGAAAATTGGGAGAAAGCGATCGATTTGGATCCGGCGCAAGCCAACGCGCAGCTCTATCTTGCTGAGGCGCTCGATCACAACGGCGAGCACGCCGCGGCCGCGCGGCATTATCAGGCGTATCTTGACTTGGCATCGAGGCAAACGGCGGAAGTGGCCGCGCCGCTGATTCAACGCGCAGCCGTGACGCTCGAGTTGGCCGACGCTCTGGCGCATAGCCATCAAGCAAACTCGGCCATACCAATGTATCGGGATGCTGTGCGTCTCGCGCAGCAGGCCGGCAACGTGCGCGAGGAGAGCCTGGCGGAATCGCGTCTAGCCGACGCGCTCGACGCGGCAAAGCTGCAGGCAGATGCTGCGGCCGCGTACCAACAAGCGATTGCGCTCGATGAGCGTTCCGGCGATACGAACGCGGAGGCCGTGGACTGGTTCAATTACGGGCAAGTGCTTTCGAAGACGAAATTGCCGGCGCGATTTGCCTATGCCTGCTTCGTCCGCGCGGAGCAATTGCTCACGCCATCGCCGGGGCCGCAGCTTGATACCGTGACGAAGACGCGGCGAGAGGTTGAGACGAGTCTCGGTGGGGAAGCGGCCGGCGTGCGCAAGAACCTCGAGGCCACGTTGGCACAGGCGAAATCGCTCCCAGAATCGGGAATCACGGAGCAGTAAGACGGTTGTCCGGCACGGATGCGGCTGACATTCAACATGAGAGTCCTCTAATCTTTTCATTCCCCCTCGGTTTTGAGAATCAAGCCTTGCAATACATCTCCGGAATATTCCCCTTACGCGGGCGGTTCAAAGGTTCGGTGTGACCACGCCATCGAGCGGCCCTCAGCGGCTAAAGAGGTTGCGGAAAAATGGCCAATCCTTCGATCAACCGGCAGGTTTCGACGTCTCTTGTTGGCGCAAGTAGTTGCAAACATTGGACGCTTAGATCCTTAGCTTCGCTCAGGATGACAATGTTTCGACTTTTTCCGCAGCCTGTAAAGCCGCGGTGATTTGAGGCGCTTGCGGCACGACTGAAGTCGTGCCCTGACAAGGCACACGAACCGCGGCGCGCGCGCGTAAAGTCCCGCATCGCTGAGCCGATTAATCTGGCAGAGAACTCGTGTGCCAACTCGGCCTCGAGTCATCGAGGAAGGCCTCACCAGTGGACGACGCGGAAATCGTCAGGGAGTTTCTGGTCGAGAGCGGCGAGAATCTTGACCGCCTGGACCGGGAACTGGTCATCCTCGAGCAGACTCCGGGCGATAGCGAAATACTGGCCAGCATCTTCCGCACGATCCATACGCTAAAAGGGACTTCGGGATTCCTGCAATTCACGGCGCTCGAGTCGCTGGCGCATGTGGGCGAAAACTTGCTCAGCCGGCTGCGCGACGGCCAGCTTTCTCTCAGTCCGGAGATTACAAGCGAGCTGCTGGCGATGGTGGATGCGGTCCGCGAGATCCTGGCGAGCATTGAGACTAGTGGTGCCGAGGGAACGCGGGACGATCGCGAGCTGATCGCCCGCCTGATGCGTCTTTACACCACTCCGACGCCGGTGCCAGCGGAATCACGCGCCGCTGCGAATCCACCGCCGATTGAAGAGGACGACGACGAAGCCCCGAGTCCTCCTCCGCGCCTGGGTGATCTCTTAATCCAGAAGGGAATGGCGCGGCCCAACGAGATTGCCGACGCGCTGGAGAAGCAGGAACAAGGTGATCCACGGCATCTGGGCGAAATCTTGATCGAGCAGAATGTCGTCAAGCCGCACGAAATTCTTGAAGTGCTGCAAGTCCAGCAAACTGCAAAGACGCTCGGTGCGGGCGAAGCGACGATTCGCGTGGACGTCCAAATTCTCGACAAGCTGATGAATCTGGTGGGCGAACTCGTGCTCACGCGAAATCAGATCCTGCAGCGCTTCGACGCAATCGAAAGCTGCGGCTTGCTGCCCGCTGCGCAACGCCTGAATCTTCTCACCGGTGAATTGCAGGAAGGCGTGATGAAGACGCGGATGCAACCCATCGGCAATATTTGGAGCAAATTTCCGCGGACGGCGCGGGACGTGGCGGTGAATTGCGGAAAGCAAGTGCGCATCGAGATGGAAGGGAAAGAAACCGAACTGGACAAGACGATTCTCGAGGCCATCAAGGATCCGCTCACGCACCTCTTGCGCAACGCCGTCGATCACGGCATCGAGACTCCCGAAGCGCGCCAGGCCGCGGGGAAGAATCCGGAGGGGCGGATCTACCTGCACGCATTTCACGAGGGCGGACAGGTCAACATCGAGATTTCGGATGATGGCGGCGGATTGAACGCGGAGAAACTCCGCCAAAAGGCTGTCCAGAAGGGCGTGGTCACAGCGGAGCGGGGCGCACTGCTGAGTGAGCGGGAGATCTTCAATCTGATATTTCTTCCTGGTTTTTCGACCGCGGAGAAAGTCACCAACGTTTCGGGCCGCGGCGTGGGGATGGACGTGGTGAAAACGAACGTCGAAAAGATCGGCGGCACGGTGGACATCCAGTCGCGGCCGGGTGCCGGAACGACGGTTCGGATGAAGATACCGCTGACATTGGCTATCGTTCCCGCGTTGATTGTGAGCTGCGCGGGCGATCGATATGCGATTCCGCAAGTCAATCTGCTCGAACTGGTGAGAATCGAGCCGGAGCAGGTAAAGAACGCGATCGAGAACGTTCACGGCGCGCCGGTTTACCGGCTTCGCGGGAATTTATTGCCGCTGGTGTATCTGGACAAAGAACTGGAGGTGGACTCGCCGGGGAATGGCGCATCGGGAAGCGCGGCGGAGAGCCCCACGAAGGAGACAGACGCGGGCGTGAGCATCGTAGTACTGCGAGCCGACGAGCAGCAGTTTGGCTTGGTGGTCGACGAGGTAAATGACGCGGAAGAAATTGTCGTCAAGCCCTTGAGCCGCAACCTGAAGAGCGTCTCTGCATATTCCGGGGCGACCATCATGGGCGACGGGCGCGTGGCGCTGATCCTCGATGTCCTTGGGCTGGCTCACAGATCGCGCGTCTTATCGAAATCTCACGATCGAATCATGAAAGACGCGACGGAAGAAACGGACAGGCAGCCGGTGCAAACCGAGATACTGCTTTTGTTCGCCGATGAAAGTGCTTCGCGGATGGCGATTCCGCTCGCCCGTGCATCGCGGCTGGAGGAATTTCCGCGCGTCGTGGTCGAAGAAGTCGGCGGCAAGGAAGTGGTGCAATACCGCGGCGAGATCATGCCGCTGATCCATATAGGCGATGTGATTCAGGACCGGAGAAAGAACCCGCGCGGCGCCGACGATGCGCCGGTCACGCAGCGGGATTTCGTGCAGGTTGTGGTCTTCGCATCGGATGGCCGGAATTTGGGTCTCGTGATCGGCAAGGTGCTGGACATCGTCATGCAAGACGTGGGCGCGTTGAGCGCGGCCAGCCGCGAGGGCGTGCGCGGCTGCGCAGTGATTCAGTTGAAGGTCACCGAGCTGATTGATTTGGAGTTTATCGCGCGGCACGGAATGCGTGAGGCCGCTGGTTCGCGCCAACCGGTGAACGCCACGAGCGAAGTGTGAACGGCGATGAGTCGATGGGAGGTCGGGCGTATGCGCTCTAGAATGGAAACCGGCAGAGGCAAGGAATCCAAGACCTGGTGGGGCGTGCGGGACAAAATCCGGGCCAGCTTCGGTTTCATTTTGCTGATCCTCGTCGCGCTGGGCCTGGTCAGCTTCACGCAAGTGCGCACCATTCGAAAAGCGGCGGATGAATCCGCCAGTGCAGTTGAAACGCGCCGGCTCTCGAACGTCTTGCGAACAGATACGTACCAGCGGGTGGCCGCGCTGCGAGGATACTTGCTTCAGGGCAACGCCGACGCACTGAAAGAGTATCAAGACGCGACGCAGGATTCCGCGGACCACATGGTGCAGCTCGAGCAAATTGTGGACACCGAGGATGAACGGGCGACTCTGAACAAGGTCAAAGAACATCTCGCCGAATATACGAACATCGTCGAGCGGGAAATCGAACTTCGGAAGGCGGGGAAGAAACAGGAGGCCGAAACGCTGGCCTTCAGCCAGGAGGGCGCCGATTCGAGAGACGCCGTTCTGCAGTGGCTCGGCGAACTCACTGAACACGAGCAGCAGATTGCGGGAGCGAGCGTCGCCGAGGAAAAGGGCTTGTTCGCGCGGGTGCAATTGCTGGTCGGCATTCTCGTGCTTGGTGGAATTATTTCAGGCATCGTGACCGCCGTTCTAATTACCCGTGCCACTTTGAGGCCGCTCCAGGACATGCTGGAATTGATCGAGCACGTCGCGAATAACGATTTAACGGTGGAGGATCTCAAGATCAGCAGCCGGGATGAGATCGGTCAGGCGGTCGAAGCCCTGAACAAAATGAAGAACAGCCTGGAAAATACGATTCAGACGGTGGCGGCCAATACTCACGGCGTGGCGCGATCGAGCGATGCACTTTCTACCGTGAGCCATCAGATGAGCGCCAACGCGGAAGAAACTTCTGCGCAAGCCACCCTGGTCTCGGCAGCCGTCGCGCGCGTGACCGGCAGCCTGCGCACGGTGGCGTCGGGAACGGAGCAGATGAGCATTTCGATTCGCGATATCGCCAAGAGCGCTACGGAAGCCGCAAAAGTCGCTACCGAGGCGGTGGGCGTCGCCGAGACGACCAACGTTACGATCACGCAACTCGGCGCGTCCAGCGCGGAGATCGGCGCAGTCGTGAAAGTCATCACCACCATTGCGCAGCAGACCAATCTTCTGGCGCTGAATGCCACCATCGAGGCGGCTCGCGCTGGAGAGGCGGGTAAGGGTTTCGCCGTCGTGGCGAACGAGGTGAAGGAACTTGCTAAGGCTACGGCGAAAGCCACCGAAGACATCAGCGGGAAAATCGAGGCGATTCAGGGCGACACGACGCGCGCGGTTGACGCCATCGCGCGGGTGAGCGCGATCATCAATCAGATTCAGGGCATCTCGAGCACCATCGCCACTGCGGTGGAAGAGCAGCACGCCACTACCAATGAGATTACGCGGAACATTGGAGATGCAGCGCAGCTTTCGGATGAAATCTCGACCAATATTGAAGGCGTGGCGCAAGCGGCGCAGAGCACTTCGACCGGAGCGTTCGAATCCAAGCGTGCAGCCGAGCAATTGGCGAAGATGTCGAGCGATCTGCGGGAGATCGTCGAGCGCTTCAAGTGCAATGACGGTGTTTCAGAGAGGGGGAGTGCCGGCCCGCGCGGACCGAGGGCTGTGGAAACGCAGCACGCTGCGGAAGAACTCGAATCGGTCGCCGTGCACGTATGATGCGCTGTTGATTACGTCGTGCCCGCGGCGCTGGCGCGAGTCGCTTCGAGCGCTTGCCCGAGCATCGCGAAGATCCGCGGCACCCAGTCCAGGTGCTCCGGCTTCATCAGCACGGAACGCAGGCAGGTGATTCTCTCGGCGTTCCACTCTACTTTCGGCGCGAAATCGGAGAAGAATTTCGAGGGCAGTTCCGCGAGCGCGAGATGCAGGCCGAGTCCCGCGGCCTCTTTGAATACTTTGTGAGATAACCGGGAAATGCTCTGGGCTTCGGCGGCGCGCGGCGCGTAGATAACGATATCGAGTTCCGGCTCGAATGCCACCATCCAGCGCGGATCATTTTGCAGTTCGCGATAGAGCGCGAGAGCGGCTTCACGGCTTTGTGCGAGCCCTTGCGCGAATTCGCCGCCTCGTACGAGCGGCAACAGCTTTTGTGTCGCCCACAGCGCTACAGCCGCGGCGCCGGGCCGCGAACATTCCAGGCTGATTTCACCGAGATGAAGATCGCCTGAGCTGAAGTAGGTGTAAGGCGAGTCGTGCTTGTAATATTGGCCGGCGGCTGGATCGCGGAACAGCACGCAGCCGCATCCGTAGGGCTGCAGGCCGTGCTTGTGTGGGTCCACGACGATGGAATCCACTTCGCGCAGCCGGTCGAATGCCTTTCGCGCGGTGGCGCTGAGATTTTCCGCCAGCGTGAAATAGCCGCCGTAGGCCGCGTCCGCGTGAATGCGAAAGCCGTGCTTCTCGCGCATCGCTAGGATTTCCGGAAGCGGATCAATCGAGCCTGTCGCAGTGGTTCCGATTGACGCGACAACCGTGCCGACATCGCCGCGCTGAACTCTCTCTTCTAGCGCGTCGAGATCCATTCGGCCGTGCCGGTCGCTCGGGATCGCCTCGAATTCAAGTTGTAGCACGCCGCTGATTCGCGCGTGCGTGTAGTGTCCCTGCTCGGACGCCACGATTTTCTTGCGCGGATTTACGCGGCCCGCGACCCACAGCGCTTCGAGATTCGCGACTGTGCCGCCGCTGCAAAGATGCCCGAGATAATCTTTCCAGCCAAACATCGCCGCCAATTCGCCGACGGCCTCCTTCTCCATCGCGGAGCTGGCGCGGCCTCCATCGAGCGCGTGATTATTCGGATTGATCCACATCGCCAGCGCGTAAGCGAGCCGCGCCACCGGATGCGGCGGTTTCAGCATCTGCCCGGCGTAGAGAGGATGAAAATAAGGATAATTATCGTGCAGCCTCGCAGCGGCCTGCGAAAGAACTTCGGCGATGCGCTCGCGGCCCGGGATGGCTTGCTGGAATTCGGGGAGCTTCGCGAAGCCCGCATCAAGCCGCTCGACCGCGGCGAGAAATTCTTTCAGCGTATCCTTCTCGAGCATGATTCCACTGCCTCCCGCGCCGAAACAGATTTGACGCACGCGTCGCGCAAAGCGAGTCTATGATATAACGCGCGTCACCGCGGAGCGCGAGCCGATGCGGTAATCGGCGAGTCGCGCGCGCAGCGGGAACCAGTGGCGAGGATTGAGATGCGCGCGAAGAGATTTCTGTGGACGGGAATGATATTCGCGGGGCTGGCCGTCCTTGTCGCACAGGCTCAGCCGCAAAGCGAGGTGCCGGTGAAACCCAGCGTCGAGAAGAGCACGTTCGGAAAGCTTGATGACGGCACGGTCATCGACATGTACACGCTGAAGAATGCGACCGGCGCCACAGCGAAGATCATCACTTACGGCGGAATTGTGACCGAGCTTTGGGTGCCCGACCGCAACGGCAAGGTCGGCGACGTCGTTCTCGGGTTCGACGACCTAAAGGGCTATCTCGGGCCACATCCCTACTTCGGCGGCATCGTTGGGCGCGTGGTCAATCGCATCGCAAATGCAAAATTCACTCTCGACGGCAAGACCTACGCGCTTCCGGCCAACAGCGGGACTCTCACTTTGCACGGAGGCAAGGTCGGTTTCGATCGGCGCGTTTGGAAAGCCGAGGCGCTCGCCGAAGCGCACGTTGCATCTGTGCGGCTCACTTATCTCAGCCCCGACGGCGAAGAAGGATTTCCGGGAAATCTTTCGGTTACGGTCACCTACTCGCTCATCGACGGCAACGCCTTGAAGATCGAATATCGCGCCACGACCGACAAACCCACGATCGTCAACTTGACGAATCACAGCTATTTCAATTTCGCGGGCAGTGGAACGATTCTGAACGACGTCCTTACGATCAACGCCGATTCCTTCACGCCGTCGGATTCGACGCTCATTCCCACCGGCGAAATCAAGCCGGTGAAGGACACCCCGCTTGATTTCACGCATCCGGCGGTGATTGGCGCGCGCGTTGATGCACTCAAACCCGATCCCGGCGGCTACGATCACAATTACGTCTTGAACGGCAACCCCGGCGAGCTGCATTTTGCCGCGCGCGTCAGCGATCCGTCGAATGGGCGGCAGATGGAAGTCTGGACCACCGAGCCGGCGATGCAATTTTATTCCGCGATTCACCTCGATGGCTCCATCGTCGGCAAGCGCGGCGTGGCATATCCGGCGTTCGGCGCGCTGTGCCTCGAGACGCAGCATTATCCCGACGCGATCAATCACCCAAATTTTCCTTCGACGGTGCTGCGGCCCGGCGCGGAATTTCACAGCGAGACCATTTACAAATTCTCGGCGAAGTGACGCCGTTTAAAACTGCGCCGCAGCCGTGCGGGCCTGGCGCGGCACATGATTCGCCACGGAGGATGGATGCGATACAGAAAATTCGGGCGCACGGGCTTCGACGTCAGTGAAATCGGCTACGGACTCTGGGGCGTCAGCGGCTGGTCCGGCTCGGATGATGCGGAATCGCTGCAAGCCATGCAGCTCGCCGTGGACGCGGGCTGCAATTTCTTTGATACCGCCTGGGCCTATGGCGACGGCAAAAGCGACGCGATGCTCGGCCGCATCCTGGCGCAGAATCGCGGCACGCGGCTGTATGCGGCTTCGAAAATTCCGCCGAAGAATAATAAATGGCCGGGGTCGGCGCGCGATTCCTACCAGGATGCGTTTCCCGCGGCGCATGTCTTCAAGTATGCGAACTTGATTCGCCAAAACCTGGGCGTCGATTCGATCGATCTGCTGCAATATCACGTCTGGGACGATAGCTGGACCGACGATCCTGAATTTCCGGCAACAATTGCCAAACTCAAATCCGATGGCTTGATTCGCTTCTTCGGCTTGAGCGTGAATCGCTGGGAGCCGAACAACGGAATCCGCGCGCTGAAGATCGGCCTAGTGGATGCAGTCCAGGTGATCTACAACATTTTCGATCAAGCGCCGGAAGACAAACTATTCCCCATTTGCCGCGAGCTGAACATCGGCGTGATCGCGCGCGTGCCGCTCGATGAAGGCAGCCTCGGCGGCAAGCTGACCGCGGAGACAAAATTTCCGCAGGGCGACTGGCGCGGCGGCTATTTTGGCCCGGAGAATCTGGCCAACACGGTGGCTCGCGTCGAGAAATTGAAGAAAATCGTCCCCGCGAAGATGAGCTTGCCGGATATGGCGTTCCGCTTCATTCTTTCGAATCCCGACGTCAGCACAACCATTCCCGGCATGCGCCGCCCGCAGCACGTCCGCGAAAATATCGCCACGAGCGATGCCGGCGCGCTCGACGCCGCGCTGCTCGAGCAGCTCAAGGCGCATCGCTGGGACCGCACGCCGAAGCGCTGGTCCGATTGAGCCGAATCTTCGTAGCGCCGGCTGCCAGCCGGCGTTTTTGTGCGGCATCACCGCGATCGAAATTCACCGGCAATCTGCCGGCGTGACAAGCCTCGCAGCGATAATCCCGAATTCGAATCGAGCCAAAAGCGCAACGAAGCGTTAAGATTCCGCGATGGCGGATTTCATCGGCGCAATCGATCAGGGCACGACGAGCACGCGCTTCATCGTCTTCGATCGCACTGGCCGAACCGTCGCGCTTGCGCAAAAAGAGCATCGGCAGATTTTCCCGCAACCGGGCTGGGTAGAGCACGATCCCGAAGAAATCTGGCGCAACACGCAGGAAGTAATCGCCGCAGCGATGGCGCAGAAATCGCTCCGTCCCGCGGATCTCGCCGCCATCGGCATCACCAATCAGCGAGAAACTTCGTTGCTGTGGAATCGCCGCACCGGCGCGCCGCTCCGCAACGCCATCGTCTGGCAGGACACGCGCGTCGCCGATGCCGTCGCCGAATTCAGCCGCGATGGCGGGCAGGATCGCTTCCGCGCAAAAACGGGCTTGCCGCTCTCAACTTACTTCAGCAGCCTGAAAATTCGCTGGTTGCTCGAAAACACGCCGGGCGCGCGAGCCCAGGCCGAATCCGGCGATTTGCTTTTCGGGACGATCGACACATTTCTCGTCTGGAAGCTCTCAGGCGGCGCGCGCGGCGGAATTCACGTCACCGACGTGACGAACGCCAGCCGCACGCAATTGATGAATCTCGAGACGCTCGACTGGGATCCGGAACTTCTCGCAGCGTTCGGGATTCCGCGCCGGATTCTTCCGGAAATTCGCTCGAGCAGCGAGCATTTTGCGGAAGCCACGGAACCGGCTATCCGCGGCGTCGCGATCGCGGGGATTCTGGGCGATCAACAAGCCGCGCTCGTCGGCCAAGCCTGCTTCGCCCCCGGCGAGGCGAAGAACACGTATGGCACCGGCTGCTTTCTGCTGCTGAACACCGGCGAGCGCCCGGTGCCATCGCAGCACGGCCTGCTCACCACGGTCGCCTACAAATTCGGCGCCAAGCCCGGCTGCTACGCGCTCGAAGGCAGCGTGGCCATCACCGGCGCGCTGGTGCAATGGCTGCGCGACAATCTAGGCCTCATCGAAAATAGCGCCGGCATCGAATCGCTCGCGCGCAGCGTCGACGACAACGGCGGCGTCTATTTCGTCCCGGCATTCTCCGGCCTTTACGCGCCCTATTGGAAAGCCAGCGCCCGCGGGATCATCGCAGGACTCACGCGCTACGCGAACAAGGGCCATCTCGCCCGCGCCGTTCTAGAAGCCACCGCGTTTCAAACGCGCGATGTCCTCGACGCCATGGAGCAGGACTCGCGCATCCGCCTCGAAACCCTGCGCGTCGACGGCGGCATGGTCGAAAACGATCTCCTAATGCAATTCCAGGCCGACATCCTGAATCGCCCCGTAGTTCGTCCAGCCAACAAAGAAACGACCGCGCTAGGCGCAGCCTACGCCGCAGGCCTAGCCACAGGCTACTTCAGCAATCTGGAAGAATTGCGGACGAATTGGAAGATCGGGCGCGAGTGGCGGCCAACGATGGACGAACCGCAGCGCGAAGCACTCTATCGCCTCTGGCAACGTGCAGTGACAAAATCCTTCGATTGGACAGACTGATCCCGCCGGTTCGGACGCGGAGCGATCGAGCGCGTCTGTAAGGGGAAAAAAGCGAACGGGTGGCGCTTGACTCCTCGAAGACGCCACCCGCCGGCCTTCTATTGCTGTTGCAGCAGAACTCCGGTGCCGATTTCTGCTGTGTTCCCTGTGTCAACGTCCACGACCACAATCTGCGAATTCGTAGCCTGGTAATAAACGAGGTTGAGCGTTCCCGAACTCCCAATCGTGAACGTACCGGTGAACCGACCTGCATGGCTGCCATCCGCCGTTATCGTTCCGCTAAGCGCCTGAGCGGGCAGCAACTGTCCGGTGCCGAAATTATTTAGGTCGCCCGTACCGCTCAAGCTAGATGATCCGGTGGCCGTCACTTGACCTGTCATGTCCACTTCGTCGAGGTTTTGATCCAACGCCTGGAGATTCTCGCCGTAATTGCCATTAAAGCTGGGCGAATTCGCCTGCGGGATTATCGCTCCAGCCCCAACCGCGTTCGCGTCCGAGTCCAGGAGCAGGGCGCCACCTCCGCCCGTTGAAAGCGTCGGGTCAAGGATGTTCACGCTGGGATCGACAAGATAGACCTGGAATTCAGTGACGTCCGAAGATACGCCTCCGCTGAGAGTGAGAGAGCCGCGTCCGCTGACGAAACTCGAGAACGTGCTCCCGGCGATGGATCCGTTCGTGGCCGAACCGTCGTCGTTTACGTCCGTGAACCCCGCCGTGACATTCCCATTAGTATCCGCGGTGAACTCACCGCCAACGCCAACCTGGCCGAGTACGCTCATCCCTGCATCCGTGAAGACGGAATTGCCGGCGAGGCTTGCCGTGGTGAGCGATCCGCTCCCTTGTGTGTAGGCGCTGCCGGTCGTTTGGAAGAAGTCGTCCAACTCGATGAACCGCACCGCCTTCGCATTCACGATGTAATACGCGAAGATAAGCGTCCCGTCGCTCACCGCGACCCTGCCAAACGGATCGGGGCCCGACAGAACGAGGAGGTTGGTGGTCTCTGTGGTGAATCCATTACCCGATGGGTCATTAGTGTCGAGCGTAACGTTGTTGAAGTCTCCCGAGGCGTCTCCCGTCATGACGCCGCCAACCGCAGCCGGTTCGCCCGACTGCACGTCCTCCCCGTTTAGCGCCATAGAGAACCCTCCTGTGATTCCGGATGCGTCAAGCGCATTCGGATCCTGGAGGTCAAGAGTGCCGCTCGCACTCGCGGAACTGTCAAATTCTGTGATCAGTGCGTGATTGGTGGACGTCAAGACGAACTCGAGAGTTTGAACGGAGTTGAAACTCGAGCTGGTGAGATTGATGCTGCCGCGGCCGTCGGGGCCCGACGAATAGCTTCCGCCAAGCGATACCTCGGCACACGGCGTCGCGAGGTCGCAGATATCTTCTTCTCCGCTCATAATGGTGCCGTTGCCGTCCGCGACAATGCTTCCAGCCGCGACGTAGTTGACGATGAACACCTGACCCGAAATGAGGGTTGTGTCCTGACCCGAAACTATAAACGTATACTGACCGTTAAGCGCCGACGTGGTCGAACCAGTCGTAATCGTGGTTGTTCCCACTACGGAGACGGAACTGTCGGCGCTGGCCGTCGCCGTGATTGTCACCGTGTTGCCTGTGGGGACGCTGGCGGGTGCCGTGTACGTCAAGCTCGCGCCTCCGTCCGTGTGGTTCGTGCTGGGTGAGCCGCAGTCGGCGCCGCCGCAAGTTACGGTCCAGTCCACGCCGGTATTGGACGAGTTGAAGACAGTCGCGCTGACCGTCGCCATCGCACTTGTCTGCAACGCCGCCGGTGGCGCCTGCGAGAATGCGATGCTCACGACATTGTTATTGTTGTTGTTGCCGCCGCCGCAAGCCGCGAGGGAAGTCAGGCTGAATGCAGTGAATACAACAATGAGGAGTTTGCGGTTCATCGCAGGCTCCCTCTCGCGGGCGTCGTCGACGCGCCGCGCGTGGCAGTCAAGGATGGAACCAGGAAACCTCTCTCGTTCCGAATCGTATAAGTGTGGCCGCCGGCTTCCACCGTACGCACCAGAAAGATTTGATTGTGATTGACCGTTGCCATCACGCCGACGAGCTTCACGGAATCTCCGGCCTTGACCGAGATCGCGTTCGGGCCTTGCAGCGCGCGGCCGCCAACGTGCGCGTCCACGTTACCTTGTGCCGTCGCGACGATCAGGTGACCGCCGGCGATCATTCCGGCCCCGGGCTTCGTCACCACGTTGCTCACCGTGCCTTGCAGCGTTGTTTCCTTGCTTGCGTCGTACAGCGGCGCAGGGCGCGCAGCCTTAGTCGTCGTTGCGGTTTGAGCGCCGGCCGGCGCTGCCAGCCATCCGAAGAGTAGAAATGCTGCCAATGGAAAGATAAAGATTACGAGACCTCTCTTCACTTTGACCTCCAGGTTGACATTATAAATTTACGCCGAAGATTCATCACTCAAAACCGCCGAACTTCCCTGGCTATCCGCGAGTTTGCATCCATCTTTCCGATGAGCATACGCGGCCTGAAGCATTCCTGCGGATCTACGACCCCGAGTAATTAGAACACCAGTCGCTATAAAGGGTTTCATTTCATTGCTGATTCGGTTCCATTTTCTCACCTCTCCGGAGGCTCATAGCTATACGATTCTTCATAGAGACAGCGTCGAGCGAGCACGCGTCGGCGTCAATCATTCGATCGCCGATGGAATTCTCCTGACGCACTGCCGGCTAACGGCGCATTCCAATGTGTGCGCGCGCGGATGTCTTTCAAATTACACGTACTTGTTTGTGAACAACGCTTGCGCTACTCCCTTGCCGGGTTCCCGTGACACGGTAGATTGGAATGGGGAGCCATCCAGTACGACCAGGGCAGGGGGCAGTTTATGGCATGCTTTAGAGCCGTTCTCGTCGCATTCAGGGAGAGGCATTTGCCAGTCGGCCTACGCGCCGCATTTGCGGCGGCCGGCCTTGCCGTACTCCTCTGCTGCGCTCCCGCAGCCCCAGCTCAAGAAAGCCACATCGGAAAATGGACAGGCAACGCTCGAGCCGGCAAAGACCTCTTCCGCCGATTCTGCATCGGATGCCACGGCAAGGACGGCGACGGCAACGGCGAGAATGCTCCTTACGTTGATCCCAAGCCTCGCGATTTCACCCTGGGAATCTTCAAATGCCGCTCGACGCCCACCGGCAGCATTCCGCTCGATGAGGATCTCTTCCACACCATCGGCCGGGGAGTGGACACCACGGCGATGCCTTCCTGGCAGCCATTGACCGATCAACAGCGCGCGGATCTCGTCGCCTACATCAAGACTTTTTCGCCGCGTTTCCGCGAGGAAAAGCCCGATCCGCCGGTCAAGATGATCCCTGAAACACCAGACACTCTCGAGAGCCGCCAGCGCGGCGAAGTGCTCTACCAGACCACTCTCAAGTGCGTGCAATGTCACGGCGAGACGGGCAAGGGCAACGGCCCGTCAGCTTCGACACTTCGCGACGATAAAGACGAACCAATTATCCCGTACAATTTCACCGCTCTGAACCGCTTCAAGTGCGGTGACTCGAACGCAGACCTCTACCGCATCTTCATGACTGGGCTCGACGGCACTCCCATGCCGTCCTTCGCCGACTACGTCACTCCCGATCAAGCTTGGGACCTCGTGCACTATCTGCGGACGCTGCAAGTGCATCGCCCGGTCAAGACTCCGGCCCGGGCAGCGACAACAACTGCGAACGCTTCTTTGGATAAGTAGAATGGCACGCCAGAGAATTGTGATTCGAGCGGACGCATCCGAAACAGACGGAACCGCCACCCTCGCACGGCGCAAAGCGATAGGAAAACGTATGAGGTCGTACAAATTTTCCGCCGCGACCGCAATTCTTGTCGTGTCGCTATCCGCGTCTCCCGCGGCGCGCGCGCAGTCAGCAGCCTATCAAGTCGTCCAGGTATCCGACGGAGGCACGATCGCAGGGATTGTCAAATGGACCGGCGAAAAGCCGAAGCCGCTTACGCTCCCGGTTACGAAGGACGTCAACGTCTGCGATCCCGACAAAACCGGGACGCGCGATCTCGAACGGATCGAAATCAGCCCCGAAGGCGGCGTGGCGAACACCGTCGTCTACCTCCGCGGCGTCACCAAAGGGAAAGCCTGGGATCTCCCCGATTCGCGTCGCACGCTCGACCAGGAGCATTGCCGCTACGTCCCGCATATCTCGCTCGTTCAGGCCGGCGGCGATTTCGGAATGAAGAGCAGCGATCCGATTTTGCACACCGTTCACATGGCCGGCGCCGTGGATTACAACCTTCCGTTTCCCATGACCAACGTGTTGCTGACGCGGCCCATGCGCAAGAGCGGCACCGTCGATCTGAAATGCAATGCCGGGCATATCTGGATGAACGGCATCATCTTCATCGTCAATCATCCCTACTACGCGATCACCGACGAACACGGCAGTTTTCGCCTGACGGACGTACCCCCCGGCGAATATGAGATCGTAGCCTGGCACGAAGGCTGGCGCGTAGCCCGCGAGGAACCAGTCCTAGACGTAGGCACGCAGACGAAAACCAAGCGCCTATTCTTCACCGAACCGCTCACCTGGGAGAAAAAGGTAACGGTCGCCCCCAACGGCCGCTCCACCGTCGACTTCACGATTTCAGAACGATAAGCACCGCGAAGCCGCTCTCTGTCGTAACGGCACGTGTGGCATCGACTCAACCTTGGTTTGCTGCCTTCGAACTCGAATGTTGGGCCGAGACTCGCCAACGGTGCGGCGGCAAATGTGTGCGAGTTGCGACGATTACCCGAGCAGAACTGCGGGTTAGCAGAAACAGATCGAAGAAAGAGAATTACGAGAGTGGCGGAGCCGGAGTCCCGGCCGCGCCACTCTCGTATGTCAGGAGTTTACGGTTGCACTTCGACGTAGCCGGATCCCTGAACTGTCGAATCCACATCGATGTTCAGATTCAGGAATGGGCTCGCTTGGTACAGGATGATCGAGTTCGGCGTCGCAGCCCCGTTGACCGTCAACGCCAGTGTCGATCTTCCGGGGTTGGCCGCATCAGGAGCGAACGTCCCGACGAGCGTAACCCCTGGAGTCTGTCCTGTTCCAAAGATCTCGTTCTGGTCGCCAGCGCCTGTCAGGTTGCTTACGCCATCCGACAACAGCTGGCCAACGAGATCAAGTGGACCGGTAGTATCGTCGCCATTGAAACTGATCGCGTTGTTGGTATTGAATACGTCCGTCGCGTCCGTTTGCGGCGAAAGCACTCCAGTCATCGTTGCGGTGGTGTCGAGGTTAAGCAACAGCGCACCGCCCGTTTGGTTGGAGTTATTCGGGTCAACCACGCTGACCGCCGGATCGACCGCGTAGACACCGAACGTCGTGATGTCCGTTTCGGTGGTGATCAAATCGCCTCCGGTGATCGCAAAGTTGCCGTAGCCGTTGGCGCCCAGGGTGTAGGTGCCGGTTACAGAGCCAGTTCCGATAACGGCGCCGTTCTCGTTTGAGTCTGCAAATCCGGATGTGAGAGCGCTAACACCGTCCGTTGCAAACTGGCCGGCGATGCTTGCGAGGCCCGCGCTGGTGAACCCGCTCGCACCGACGACAGAGGCTGCAATCGACGCCGGCGTGTAAGTCCCCGTGGCTGCGCCTTGCCCGAGAGCAACCCCGACGCCGAGTTCGAATCCATCGATTTCGACCATCGACAGCGCCTCAGGATTTACGATGTAGTACGCGAGCGTTACGGCTCCTATCGTGAAGGTACCTCGCCCACTCGCATCCGGGGCAGTGAATCCTCCCGTAAGCCCCGTGTATCCCGTATTCAGGATACCGTTTCCATTTGTGTCGCCTTCGTTTGCTCCCAAGCCGCCGGCGCCATCCGTAGTGAAAACGCCGCCGTAGCCGAGTGGCGCACCGCTGAATCCACCACTGACGATATACGCAAAGCCGCCCGAGAGCTGCGTAAGATCGTCCGCCGTAAATGTTTGGAAGTCCATGCTGCCGATCGATGTGGCTGCCGCATCGAACTCCTCAATCAGCGCATGATTGTTATTCACAGCCACGAGACTGAATGTTTCCACCCCGCCGACACCTACTGTCGGATCGGGCACCGCGGGCGATCCCGGAATATCGACGTCGACAGTCAAGCTTCCACGACCGTCTTGGCCGACCTGGTAACTGCCGCCCACGATAACGTCTGCGATCGATGGTGTCGCGTTCGCGGCGTCAAAGAAGTCTTCCTCGCCCGACACGACGTTGCCCGCGCCATCAAGATTGACGCTGCCCGCCGCCGTGTACAGGAATCCCGCCGCGTCGAATCCTTCGACGTAGAAGGCATAGTTGCCGCTCAGGAATGATGTGTCCTCTACCGGAAACACAACCATGTTGGCTGAAGCAAAAATGGTGCTGTCCGTCGCCGACGTCGCGGTCACGACAACAAGCATCCCGCCGGCCGCCACATCGCCTTCCGGAACAGTCGTCGGCGCCGTGTAGCCAATCGTATCGCCGCTCGCCGAACTCGCGGCCGTAAGCGTGCCACAGTCCGCGCCGGTGTCGCATGCGAGGGTCCACAGCACACCACCACTCGACGCGTCATTCGTTACCGTCGCCGAGAGCGGGGCCGAGAGCTTGATTTCGAGCGCTCCCGGAGGAGGCGTTGTCATCGCCACAATGATTAGCTGTTTCGGCTTCGAACTGCTGCCGCAAGCTGTCATAAAGATCGCAATCATCGCGGCGACTAGAGAGAAAGAGAGGTTTTTGCGATTCATCGCGGACCTCCCGTCGTCTTGGACTTTCCAATCTCGGGGTTCATCGGCATCAGAATCACGCCGTGCTCGTTGCGAATCTTGTACTCCTGCTTCCCGACAGTGATCGTTCGGGCGAGGAATACCTGGTTGCTGCGGATCGTTTTCATCACGCCCACAACCTCGACGCGCGAGCCGGGCTCGACGGTCAGAGGCTTATAACCCTTAAACGCGAACGGTCCCAAGTGAGTGTCCAGCACTCCGGAAGCTGTCGCGAGCATGATGTGCGATCCCGGCAGCATTCCGCGTGACGGCGTGCGCAGCACGTTCTCCACCGTGCCTTGCAGCGTAACTTCCTTCGTCGCGTCGTAAAACGGGGTCAAGTGCGCTTTTTTCACTCCCGTCGCTTTCTGCGCCATTACTGGCACAGCCAGCGCCGAGAAGGCTACAAGGGCAACGAGCCCAAAGCCTCCCAATACTTTTCTCATCTCTCCCTCCCCTTTTATACTTTCGTCCTTAGCCGAGACGCGGCGAAACAGTACAGCAATAGCCACGGGGCACCTCGCTGCCCCGGGGTCGCGTTCGATAGGCGAATTCGTGCGGATGGACGAATGTCCAGGAAACACCCCGCAAGAGATTATCACGCTCGTCAAGGCTAACAAGCGTTTTTTGTGGCTTGTGCGCGCTTTCATGCGTGTCCGCCCTCCCTGCAACCGGGAGCGAAAATCCGGCGCCAATGGCCGCTGCCGCCGCGTCGTGACTCCAATCCCGCCCTTCTCTCATCCAATGTTTGACAGTGCCGCGAGCACTAAAGGAGGAATCCAGCATGAACGCTGCTCAAATTGCACGCCGCCTGGCAGGAATCTTGATTGCCATCGGGCTCTGCAGTTCTCTTCTTTCAGCGGGGCCTCGAGCCGCAAATCGGCCCGCGATTCGCGCCGCCGCGCAGCAATCCCACACCCGCAGCGACGCCCACTTCGAAGATTGGCTGAAGAACGAAGTCCGCCACCAGCTCGTCCTACTGCCGTACTATTCGCTGTTCGACAATCTCGCCTACCGCATCGATGGCGCCACCGTCACCCTCGAGGGTCAGGTAGTCCACGCCACGATCAAGGATGACGCCGAGTCCGCCGTAAAGAAAATCGAAGGCGTCGAAAAGGTCGTCAACAACATCGAAGTTCTTCCGCCTTCGCCTATGGATGATGAAATCCGCCGCGCCGAGTATCGCGCCATCTACGGCTTCGGCCCGCTCGAAAAATATGCAGTCTCCTCCGTGCCCTCCATTCACATCATCGTGAAAGCAGGCCACGTGACTCTCGAGGGCGCGGTGGACAATCAGTCCGACAAAGACGCAGCCAACGTCCGCGCCAACGGCGTCGCCAACGTCTTCTCCGTCACGAACAATCTCAAGGTAGTCAAGTAAGCAACACATTCCCGGGCGATTTGCCTCGACTGATTCGAGAGGGCGTCTGCTATTATTCAGGGAGGCCGCCCTCTCGAAGGTACTTTGTGCGCCCGGCGCGTCGGTCGACCGCCGCGATCCGGGCTGAGATTTCCGGGACGAGCGTGCTGTCTGGCACTGATGGCATCCCCGCCCAACCAGCGCCAGGCCAACGGTTTGCGCTTGCGCTCGCGCTTGAGTCGAGCGCTATGCGCTCGCGCTTGAGTCGAGCGCTATGCGCTCGCGCTTGAATTGACATTCGGACTATGGCCGAACAAGAATCCAATTCGCTGATGCGTCTCAGCATGAGACTCGTCGCGCCGCTGGTCCTCAGCGTCGCTGTCGTCTCGCTGATTTTCGCGGCCTATCAAGTACGCACGCAGGATCGCAACCTACGCCGCGAACTCCAGCATCGCGCCGAAGTGCTCGGCCAAAGCCTGCAGGATGACTTCGAGCGCGATATCTCCACTCATTCCGACGCCGCTTTGCACCGCACCATCGAGCGCCTCGGCCATCGCGACCATATTCTCGGCATCGCTGTCTTCGACACCAAAGCCAATCCTCTCGGCTCGAGCGCGGGCCTCGATTTCGGCATTCTCAATCGCGCCGCGCAATTCGCAGGCTCTTGCGAGAGCGATTCCGGCTGCCATGAGTTCGTCGATTCTGGCCAGAACGGCCAGATTCACCTGTACGCGCTACCCATCAAGTCTGGCGACACGCTCGTAGGCTCGCTCGCACTTGTCAGCGACGCCAGCTTCATTCAGCAAGCCACGCGACTCATGTGGCGGGACAACCTGGTACACGCGGCGTTTCAGACGCTTTTCATCGCGCTTCTGGCCTTGGTAATGATGCGCTGGGTATTCCGCGAATCCATCACCCGCGTCGCCGGATGGATGCGCTCGTTGCGCCTCGGCAAAGCCTCCGCGCAGCCGCTGGATCGCTCGGGCATCCTCGCGCCTCTCACGCACGAAGCCGCGCAGATGGCCCAAAGCCTCGACGCCGCCCGCGCTGCGGCTGATGAAGAAGCGCGCCTCCGCGAAGCCGGCGAATCCATGTGGACTGCCGAACGCCTGCGCGTCAGCGTCCTCGGCAAATTGCACAACGCCGCTCTCTTCGTCGTCTCCAACCGCGAGCCCTATCTCCACGTTCGCGATCAGGACAATTCCATTCGCACCATCGTTCCCGCCAGCGGCGTAGTCACCGCTCTCGAGCCCGTCGTCCTCGCCTGCGATGGCACATGGATCGCCCATGGCTCCGGCAACGCCGATCGCGATGTCGTCGACAAGCAGGACCACGTTCGCGTTCCGCCCGATGATCCGCGCTACACCCTGCGCCGCGTCTGGCTCACCAAAGAAGAAGAAGACGGCTACTACTACGGCTTCTCCAACGAAGGCCTCTGGCCTCTTTGCCACATTGCCCACACGCGCCCTCTCTTCCGCCCCGATGATTGGTTCCAATATCAGCGCGTGAATGAAAAATTCGCCCGAGTCGTTCTGGAAGAATTGCGCGGCACCGAATCACCGGTAGTTCTGGTGCAGGACTATCACTTCGCTCTTCTGCCGCGCCTGATCAAAGAGCAGCGCCCCGACGCCCGTATCGCCATCTTCTGGCACATTCCCTGGCCCAATCCCGAGGCCTTCCGCATCTGTCCCTGGCAGCGCGAACTTCTGAACGGCCTTCTCGGCGCCGATCTCATCGGTTTCCATGTTCAAGCCCATTGCAATAATTTCCTCGAGACCGTGGACCGCGCTCTCGAAGCCAACACCGACTGGGATCGTTTTGCCGTTAGCCGCCAGGGCCATCAGACTCTCGTTCGCCCGTTTCCCATCAGCGTCGCCTATGCCGATTCCAAGCACAAAGGCGATATCCACGGCGAGCGGGCCATGATGCGCCGCAAAGTTCTCGACGAGCTAGGAATTGACGTCCGCTTTCTCGGCGTCGGCGTCGATCGCGTGGATTACACCAAGGGCATCCTGGAGCGCTTCTGGGCCATCGAGCGCATGCTCGACGAACATCCCTATTACCAGGGTGAATTCAGCTTCATCCAGGTCGGCGCCCCCAGCCGCACCAATATCAAGCGCTATAGCGATCTTCTGGTCGAGGTACGCGAAGAAGCACAGCGCATCAATAACAAATACAAATCCGCCAAATCCAAGCCCATAATTCTTCTCGAGCGCCATCACGATCATCATGAGATCGAGCGCTACTATCGCGCCGCGGATTTATGTCTCGTTACCTCGCTGCACGATGGCATGAATCTGGTGGCCAAAGAATTCGTCGCCGCGCGCGACGATGAACGCGGCGTCTTGATACTCAGCGCCTTCACCGGCGCGGCTCGCGAGCTGGGCGATGCTCTCGTCGTCAATCCCTACGACGTCGAGCAGCTCGCCACGGCCATCTACACGGCCCTCAACATGGGCTCGGATGAGCAGGAGAAGCGGATGGCGGCCATGCGCCGCATCGTCCGCGAGAACAATATTTACCGTTGGGCGGGAAACCTGGTTACCGCGCTTTCGGAAATCCGCATCGAAAAACCGGAGAAGGTCGAGGCATGAGCATTCTGGAAACACAGCACGGTAAGGTTCTCGAGCTCGCGAACGCCAAGAGCCGCGGCCGCGCTCGCCGTCACAAAATCGTCTCCATCGCCGCCGCCCCGCAATTCGGCTCGCCGCGGAATCTATTTTCGGCTTGGGACGAAATTGCCGACGACATCCGCGAAGCCCGCTCCGTCGCGGTTCTCTCAGATTTCGACGGCAGCCTGGTAAAAATCCAGCGCCATCCCGGCTCGGTGCGTCTTGGCAGGCCCACTCGCGAAGCCCTCGCCGAGCTTGCTCGCCGCGACGTGATGGTCGGCATCGTCAGCGGCCGCAGTCTCGCCGACGTCCGCAAGCGCGTCGGTCTAGCGGGCATCTGCTACGTCGGCTGCCAGGGCTATTCCATCCAGGATGCGCGCGGCCATCGCATCACTCTCGCCAATCGCGATGAGCGCCGCCTGCTCGCCCAAGCCACCGAGCAACTCAAAGAAAAGCTTTCCGGACTTGCCGGCGTCCGTGTTGAAGTCAAAGAGGCCACTCTCGCGGTTCATTACCGCGAAGCCAGCCGCGCCGTCGCTGCGCGCACGAAAAGCATCGTCACCGCAACGATCGCGGAAAATCGCGGCCTGCGTCTCAGCGGCGGCAAGAAAGTCTGGGAAATTTTCCCCGGTTCGGGCGTGGATAAATGGACGGCAATCCGTTTCTTACTTTCGCGGGAAGGTCATATGGAATCGCTTCTGATTTACGCTGGCGATGACGTCGGCGACGAACCTGTCTTCGCCCGCATGTCGGGTATCTCCATCCTGGTCGGCAAGCGCCGCGCCACTGCCGCGCGTTATTCGCTCGAATCGCCCGTCGAGCTTCGCCGTTTCCTCGAGCGAGTTTCGGAGGCCCGCCGATGATGCGCTCTCAAGAGCCGTTCCAATTTGTCGCCGCTTCGTATCTCGTGCGCATCTGTCCGGAGCGCGCCAACAATCTCGCCGAACTGGCGGCCGAACTCAAGACCGTCTCCGACAACTCGATTTTCTATCACACGTTTCAGAGTCTCGAAGAGCACCATTACACGCCCTTCTCCAGCGAATTCGCTCAATGGGTTGTGGCCTCTTGCAATCAATATTCGCTGGCCGAGCAAATGGCCGGTCTCGATGTCGGCCGCTTCGTCTCCATTGATGAACTACGGCGCGAACTCGTCTCCTGCATCGAGGACTATTTCGCCCAATACCCGCAAGCCCGCGAAGCCCGCGGCTTCGAGCCTTTCTATTTCTGCGAAGAAATCGAATTCACGCTGCCTCTCGAGATGCGCGCCTACACCCTCGCCGAACTCGCCGAAGGCATTCGCAATCTCAGCGCTCAATCGCTCCACCACCACTTCATCAATTCGCGCCTGCGTCTGCATCTCGAAACCAATGATTTCTCGCACTGGATTGAAAAGAATTTCGGCCTCACCGAACTTGCCGATCGTCTCAATCACGTCGATTTTCACACCAACACTCTCGACAGTCTCCGCGACGAACTCGTCGCCACCATCGAACCCTGGGTCAACCAATGAGCGCAACGACGACTGAGAACGCTGTCCGCCACGTACGCCTTCAGGATCACGCGGCCATTGTCGGCCAGCCCGAGATCAATGAAATCCGCGCCATCGCCAGGAATCTTTCCGGCAAGCGCATCAAGATGGTCAATTCCACGGCCGTCGGCGGCGGCGTGGCGGAAATTCTCAATCGCCTCGTCCCTCTCATCGAGGAACTCGGCCTGGACATCAAGTGGGAAGTGCTGAAAGGCGGCGAAGCCTTCTTCGCCGTCACCAAAGCATTTCACAACGCCCTTCACGGCGAACCTTACGACGGCCCGCCCGAATGGTTCGATACGTTTCTCGCCACGAATGAGGAAAATCGCCGCCAGATGCCGCTCGATGACGATTTCGTCGTCATCCACGATCCCCAGCCGGTTGCGCTGGTCCGCGCGCGCGATTCTCTCGACCGTCACACGCACTGGGTCTGGCGCTGCCACATCGATCTCTCGCACCCCAACGGGAAAGTCTGGAATTTTCTGCGCCCGTTCGTCGAAAAATATGATTTATCGCTGTTCTCTTCGGCGTCCTTCACGCAGGAGCTTTCCATTCCACAATATCTTTTCGCGCCCACAATCGATCCCCTTGCCGACAAAAATCGCGAACTCGATCCGCAATATGTTCGCAGCGTGATCGAGCGCTTCAATATCGATCCTTCACGCCCGATCATCACGCAAGTCTCGCGCTTCGATCGCCTGAAAGATCCCGTCGGCGTCATCCAGGCCTATCGCATCGTCAAGCGCCACACCGATTGCCAGCTCGTCCTTGCCGGCGGCGGCGCCAGCGACGATCCCGAAGGCGAAGCCGTGCTGATGGAAGCCCGCGAAGCCGCCGACAACGATCCTGACGTCTTCCTTCTCAATCTTCCGCCCTGGAGCCATTGCGAAATCAACGCCCTCCAGCGCGCCTCCACCATCGTCGTTCAGAAATCCCTGCGCGAAGGCTTCGGCCTCACCGTCACCGAAGCCCTCTGGAAGAAGAAGCCAGTAGTAGCCTCAGCGGTAGGCGGAATCGTCCGGCAGGTCCTACACAAGCTAACGGGCATGCTAGTCCACTCGGTCGAAGGCTGCGCCTACCAAATCCGCTATTTGCTGGCCAATCCGGAAATCGCGCAAAAACTAGGCGAGAACGGCCACGAACACGTAAAAGAAAATTTCCTGGTAACTGGAAACCTGAAGCGTTATCTCCTAGTTTTCTCAGTCCTCCAACAACGCGGCGCATAGCCCAATCGAAACACCCCGGCCCTGTTCGGTAGCCGGGGGTGCGTTTTCTATCTAGATCGTCGTAGCTAGGGGTACGGAATTGCCGCCAATCTATTAGCACCAGCCCGGCAGCGCAATACTGTAAAACTACTATTCGGCCGAATGCCGTCGCCGGGCCGCCCCAGCCTCACGGCACATTCACCAATCCATTCCGAATCGCATAAACCACCAATTCTGCGGTCTTGTGAATCCCCAGCGCATCCATAATATTCGCCCGGTGCACCGACACCGTATTCGCGCTCAATCCCAGCTCCGCGGCAATCTCCTTGTTCGATTTTCCATCCACAATCATCTGCAAAATCTCCAACTCCCGCGGCGTCAGCCCCGAATTCCTCTCGCCCTTCAGCGATTCGCTCTTCTCCAATTGCGGCGCCAGCACTTTTTCCCCGGCCGCCACTCGCCGTATCGCCGCCGGCAATTCCAAATCAATCGCGCTCTTCAAAATGTATCCGCGCGCCCCAGCCGCCAGCGCCTGCCGCACCAAGGTATCCTCCGAATGCATGCTCAACATCAAAACCGCCGTCTCCGGCAACGCCTCGAGAATCCGCTTCGTAGCCGCGATCCCGCTGCCTCCCGGCAAAGCGCAATCCATCACCACCACGCGCGCCTTCAATTGCAGCGCCAGCCGCACCGCCTCCTCCGCATCTCCCGCCTCGCCCACCACCTCCAAATCCGCCTCATCTTCGATAATCCGCCGGAAGCCCATGCGCACCAGGCTGTGATCGTCGACCAGCAGCACGGAAATCTTTTTAGCCATGCGCCTCAGCCTTTTCGCGCGGCACTCGCAAACGCACCAACGTACCGCCGCCCGCCGGCGCCGCAAATTCCAGCGACCCTCCCAGCAATTCCGCCCTCTCGCGCATGGCCACCAATCCAATCCCGCGATTCACCACCTGCCCCGCGAATCCCTTCCCGCGATCTTCCACCTCCAGCTCCAATCCATCGCCGCCAAATCGCAATCGCACCCAGGCCTCGCTCGCCCCCGAATGCCGCGCCGAATTATTCACCGCCTCCTGCAGCACGCGATAGATATGAATCGCCGCTCCGCCATCCACCGCAAACGCTTCTCCGATTTTCTGGTACGCAATCTTCAATCCCGTCTGCTTCTCCACATTCGCCAAGTACCAACTCACCGTAGCCTCAAGCCCCGCCTCCTCGAGCATCACCGGATGCAAAGCCTGCGAAAGCATCCTCACTTTTTCAAGCGTCTCCTGCGCAATCCCCGAAACCTCGCGCAATTCCGTCCGCAACGGCGAATCCGCCGGCGCATGACGCTCCGCCCGCCCCAGCATCGCTCCCACCGCCGTCAAAATCTGCCCGAACTCGTCGTGCAGCTCGCGCGAAATATGCCGCAGCGTGGATTCCTGCGTGGCAATCAATTTCTGCGCCAGTTCGCTGCGCTGCTCCGAAAGCGCCGCAAGCTGCGCAAAAAGCCTGCGATTCGCCGAAATCACGTACAAGCTGGTCAAAAGAATCGCCGCCAGCGTAGCCGTCAGAAACAAAATCACCTGCCGCTGCACGCGATCGTAAATTTCATTCGCCCGCGCCGCCGCTTCCTTCTGGTTTTCGTTGTTCTCCACCAGCAGCCGGTCGACGTCGGTGCTCAGCGCCGCCACCTGCGTCAACAACGAATCGCGAATCTCGCGCCGCGCTTCCTCCGTCTTCAATTCCGCCGCCAGCGCAAACATCCGCCCAATCTCATCCCAGAATTGCCCGAGCGCCGTCGCCAGATACTCGCGTTGCCCCGGATTCCGCGGCGCCACCGCCAGCTCTTCCTCCTTCCGCAGCGCGTCATCGAGATCCGTATGAATCCGCTGAAATTGCCCCGGCCAAGCCGTTAGCGGATAAGTCTGGCTCTCGTCCAAAATGTCGCGCATCGAAAGCCCCAGCGAATTCAAATCATTCTGAATCCGCAAAAGCTGCAGCGAATCCCGCCGGTTCCGCTCGGCAATATTGTTCTGCAGCCCCCGCAACCCGGAAATCTGCCGCGTGATGTATCCCGAGTAAGCCACCACCGCAGCAATGGTGATCACGAGCCCGAGCATCAACCCAGGCGTAGGCGACCGCACAGGCGCGCGCAACATGGCCCGAGAATATACAACCCCGGCCGCAATTGCCATTCCGCCCGCCACGGCCAGTTCGATTTTTATTCGCTTTGGCGAAACGTCTAACCGAAACAAGGGTTCAATTAAAACCGCCCGCAAATCATAGAAAACAAAGGATCGGGGTGGTTTCTAACCGAAACACTTTGCGAAGGTCGATGGATGCGTTTCTTTACCGGCGGCGGACATTTTTCGGGGCGCGTGCGATGGGGAAAAGTGCTCCCGCGGAGTGGCACGCGGCGTCGAGGCCAATGCGGCGGCTGGCAGCTGGGCCGGGAATTTTCGTAAACCTCCTTTTATTTAGCCGGGCTGAATCGGCTTTCTTAGTTGGGCTGAATCATCAGCCCAAGCCCGAGCCCGCACCCGCTATTAAATTGCGCGGCGCATGTAACAGTTGAGTTCGAAGAGCCAGCCCCGCGCTAGGGGACTGCGGACTACAGGAATAGGTTCGTACGACAGTTATCAAATGTCAATAGTCCCTTCGGTCTAAAGTAGGAGTGCCTGGGCGCGGAGATCGGATTCTGGAAAAGGGCCGGGCACGCCGCACGGCTGCGCGCTATCTTCCAGTCTCAAGCCTCCAGCGTCCAGCCTCTAGAATTCGCAGGGAGTTGCGAGGGGTCGGAGGCAATTCTGCGGAAAACGAGGCGCCGAAAAGCCAACGGCGGGGCCGAAACCCCGACCCTTCCCACGCCCGGGGAAGAGTCGGACACCCACGGCAACCCTCCGGAAAAGGCTGGCCCACCTGCCCAAGGCGAAACTACGTAGGAGAGAAGGAACGTGAGGCGCACACCTAGCCTCCAGAATTACAAGGCCAGAGTTGGGCGCGACGGAATCGGATATACTGTACTCGACTCCTTAGATGGCCACCGCCGCAAATCAAAAAGCTTTGGGCGCGTTCTACACCTCACACAGTGTTGCGACTTCGCTTGTCAGGTGGGCGATAGCTAAGTCCGGCGACAGCGTCCTAGACCCGAGTTGCGGCGAAGGCGTATTCTTGGATACAGCTCGTGATCGCCTAAGCCGGCTCGGCAACATTCAGCCGAAGATTTGGGGCATTGATTCTGATCCCGACGCTCTAGCGATGGCCAAGAGCTCTGCGTCGGCCTGCAAGATTCTTCACAGCGATTTCTTTTCCCTCACACCCGAATCGATTGGACAATTCTCCGCGGTCGTCGGAAATCCACCATTTATCAGGTATCAGAGGTTCGCCGGCGACGGGCGGCGAGCGGCTCTGCACTGCGCTGCCCGGGTCGGAGTTAATCTGCCTCAGCTGTCTTCTTCATGGGCGCCCTTTGTGGTCCATTCCGTAGCGTTTGTAAAGCCCGGCGGACGATTGGCGATGGTTGTCCCTGCGGAACTCGGTCACGCGAAATACGCGCAGGAAGTTTTGCGATTCTTAACCAGACAATTTTTAGATATTAGGATCTGCGTGTTTCGGCGCAAGTTATTCCCGGAACTCAGCGAGGATACATTTCTGCTTCTGGCATCGGGCCAGGGCTCACAGTGCACGCGTTTTTCCATATCGCCGTTTGAAAGCATCGAATGCGCGGACCTGTCCGCGGAATCGCGAGTGCACATCGAAGTTGAGTCTGTCCGCTCAAGCCGGCTGAGGGTGATGCATTATCTTTTGCCCGCGAAAACGCGTCACCTATACACGTCGCTATCCGAGGAGGAAGGAGTGCGGCGACTTGGAGACGCGGCCGATGTCGGCATCGGCTACGTCACCGGCCACAATGACTTCTTCCACCTCTCCTCCGCTGCACGAGCTACTTGGCACGTTCCGGATTCGTGCTTGCGTCCGGCCGTCACTTCGCTCGCCGGCCATAGGGGTCTCGTATACAAGCGCACCGACTGGAACGAGCAAACCCGCAGTGGAGGCAAGGCCTATCTACTCTCGCTTCCAAATATTCGGAATGGTGGCCTTCCGATCGCAGTAAAAAAGTATCTGGAATACGGCAAAAGTATTGGAGTACACTCCCGCTTCAAGTGTCGAGTTCGTGATCCTTGGTACTCGGTTCCGCATGTTAGGGTGGGAGATGCGTTCTTGTCCTATATGAGCGGAGATCTTCCAAAGCTCGTCCTGAATCGCGGGCGTTACGTTGCCCCGAACACCCTCCACCTGGTCCGTTTCGTCGACTCTCGCAGCTCGACCGGATTCGTGGCAGCATTCTATTCTTCGCTGACGAGACTTAGTTGCGAGATGGAAGGCCATCCTTTGGGCGGCGGCATGCTAAAGCTCGAGCCGACCGAGGCGGAGAGATTGCTAGTAGCGATGCCAATTCCTCGGGACACCTCGCGACTGGTTTCATAGGTTGACGGTCTGCTGCGGAGCGCAAGTATCGAGCCCGCGCGAGACCTAGTAGATGCGGAAGTTCTGAGGAAGCGGTTCGGTTTGAGTGCAACTGAGTGCGCCCAGCTACGGGATGCAGCGTCTTTCCTCGAGTCATGGCGAGGTCACTGATGAGCCCGGCCGTTAAATTGCCCTCCCTCAGGGCTGCGATCCAGAGTTTATGTAGTGGCATAAAAATTCAGACGGGCGAACATATCAGGCCGCTTAACTCGTACTGTGCTGCCAGATTGGTTGCAGAGGGTGGATTTCCTCCCGCGTGGGTTAGCCCGCGGCCGCCACTGACGAGTAGACAAGTAAGCAATACAATCCATAATCTAGATTATTCCGCCGGGGCGCAGGCAAAGTCTGAAATCCGTGTCCTCGGCGGCATTAAATACAAGAACGTGGACGTCACTGTCGTTGTTCCGAACGTCGGACCTGCTTTGGCCGTCTCCGCAAAAAACACCGGGAACGCTTTTCGTAATCTGACCAATAGAATGGAAGAAGCTCTCGGGGAATGCACAAACGTCCATCTAATGTATCCGGGCTTCGTGTTTGGCTTCCTTCACCTGATAAAGTATTCCAGAGAATCCGAAGTACCGAAGCCGGATGCCTCATTCGCCAAGACCGGCGAACCATTGCCGACAATCAAAAAGTACCACGAGGTCCCGATTTCTCTGTCGGGCCGGAGCACTATCACCGACCCAGGAATGCGTTACGAGGCCGTTGGGCTCCTTGTGTACACCTGCGAGGGCGACGGTGCCAAGATATGGAACGGATATCCCCCGGTGTCGAGCCCGGTTCATTTCTCGCGATTCTTTCAGAGACTTTACGATATCTACGACTTGCGATTCGCGTATCCAGATCCAGACGGGCCAAATATTCGCAAGGGGTGGCGATCTTCTGATTTCAGTTCGACGTGGCAGGCAGACCGTGATCTCGGGTTCCCTTGGGGATTGCGCACCGCGGAAGATTAGGGAAGCGGGTGGCCCAGCGTTTTCCGAGGTTTTGCCGTGGGTGACGGGCGGGCCAGCCTTTTCCGACGGGTTTGGTTTTGAGGGTGACCAATCCTCGCGGGTTTCGAGGGTGGGGGATTCGGCCCGCTTTTGACTTTTCGTTCCTTTCGGTTTTGTTCACTTTTCTTCTCCCTCGCGCGGGATCGGAACTTTCTCGATGCATTGCAGATCAGGATTCCGCTTCGGACTGCGCGGTGGTCGGAGAAAACCCAGGGCTAAACCGGGCCTCCGCCTAGGCGGACCGGCCGCTACAGCGCCACGCCCAAATGCAGCGTATCGGGCATCCGGCAGCCCGAGGAGCGAACCCGTTCGAAACAGCAGGTCCACCCGCCACCCAAACGAGCAAACCTGTCGGAAAAGGCTGCCACCCGCCAAGAAGAGGGCCGAAAACAGGGCCGAAAAGCCCGACCTTTCCCACACTTCGGGAAAGATCGGAGACCCAAACCCAACCCCCGGAGGCCCCTAACCCCCGCGAGACCCTACAACGCGCCGTTAATGTGACCGGTGTTATCATCCCGCGCGGTGCGATAGAAGCTTCAAACGGACAATTGGGAGAAGAGAGAGGCTGAGCCACCCGCCGCTCGCAACAAAATTCGCGCAAATGAGGTCAATGTGAAAAGAGAACGCCTAACACAGATCGGCCTGGTGCTCGTGGGGTTGTTAAATGTGGCCCTAATTTATTTTCTATATATGGATCTGCGGCATTCCAGCTGGCTTTTGGAGCAGAAGAGCGAGTGCGAGCCGATGTTTCTGAGCTTCTTTATTCCGGCCGGGGTCTTTCTACTCATCGCCGCAAGGAGACCAGCTGAGCATCGCTCGATGATTGCTCTAGTGGCTTGGTGGAACATCGCTCATAGCGTGGTGATGGCTATTCAAACCGTAGAAGCCCGGATTCACGGCGTCCATAGGGGCTTTGCCGATGCGGTCTTTTTCATTGTGATCGGAGGCGCCTTGCTAGCGCTTCTGCCGGGAAAACCAAAGGCAGTGGCGCCGGGCGTTGCGTGAACGAGAGCGACGGGGCGTGGCTTGGGTTCGTAGGGGTGGTCGGTGGTCGTTGCGCCGCCGGTAGATCGTGAGGAATAATTGTCCGCGAAGTGCCTCGGCTGTGTGTGAAACCTAGGGAGACGCCAAATGCCTACCGTGCCTGCGCACGAAATCATCCGGGTCGGTCAAATCGAGGTGCAATTTCGTCTGGAGGCTTCGCAGACGGGCGGGGCGTTTACGATGTTCGAGTTCCGCGTGCCGGTCGCGGCGCGCGTGCCGGTAGCGCACAGCCACGAATTGTTTGACGAGACCTTATATGGACTGGAGGGGGCGACGACGTGGGCGGTGTCTGGTGAATCGGTCACGGTTGGTCCTGGCGATGTGCTATTCATACCACGCGGCGCAGTCCACGGCTTCGAAAACCGCGGAACGGCAACCGCTCGCGGGCTGAGTGTCATCACGCCCGGGCTGCTCGGCCCGAACTTCTTTCAGGAAATCGGAGCTGTCGTTAATGCGGGCGGGCCGCCCGACATCGCGCGCATTACGCAAGTGATGCTACGCCACGGGCTTCGTCCCGTCGCGCCCGCCTGAGTTAACGAAGTGCCCGATCGTTTCCGGTTTTGCCGTATGGGACGGGTGGGGATTTCGGCCCCGACTGTGACTTTTCTTTCTTCGGTTCGGATTTATAGTCTCGTCTTGTCCTGATGCTCTGTCGATCTTTACCAAGCCGTGGTAGCACTTGAGCGTCGAGCGACGGAAGAGGGAACGAAAAGAAGGCCGAGAACCGGGCCCCCAGACACGGCCGAAAGCCCCACCGTATCCATAACACGGAAAGGATGGGCCAGCTCTAGGAGCGAACGCGTCGGAAAAGGCTGGCCCTTCCGCCTAGCCCTGCTTTGCCGGGGTGTCCTTCTTCGATTCCGGGATGATCGTCCCTTGCTCGAAGCGTATGAGCCACGCGCCTTTCCGCTGAGTCCACACCGTGGTCACGCGGAAATGCTGTGGAAATGGCTGGGCTTTGTACGTCGCATCTACTTCCATCAGACAGCTCATATATGCCGCATCACGGGTCATCAGCTTGAAAATGCAGTCGGACAATTTGTAATCCTTCATCGTGACATCAGACCAGCCCGCCTCGATGTCCGAGCGGTGATACACCTTGCCATCACCAGCCACCTCCGCAAAATCATCGGAGAGGTGCGACAGCACGAAATTCAAGTCCTTGCGCTTCTCTGCTTCATACATCTGGAGGAGAGTGCCGCTGATCTGTTTTTGGGACGCCGATTCGTCCCGGGATCTCACTCCACCGGCAAACACGGCAGAGAGAAGGAAAACCGAAATAGTGAAAAACGAGGTTGTGATCTTCATTGGAGCCTCCGGAGCAGCAACCTACAAGTACAATTGGCCACAGGTACCTACTTTTCCGATAAGCGCGTTTACCGGGACTTCGGGTTTGGAGCAGTCGTCGCCTATCAAAGGCGAACTACGATCCTTCCGAAATGGGCGCCGCTCTCGAGATAATGCAGGGCCTCGCGGGCGTTGTCGAATGGGAAGACTTGGTCAATCACTGGGCGAAGCGTGTGGGCAGCAATGGCTCTGAGGTCCGCGATAGGAACGTGGATTCCTCAGTGAAACGCTGCGCCGACGGACATCCAGTCGCCGACGCCGGGAAAATTCGACGCATCCTGCGTCCAGGTGATGGTGACCGCGGAGGTGGACGAGTGGTTGTAATACAACATCCAGCCGCCGTTGAGATCGTCGTGGCTGGAGTTCGTCTCGGTCGCGTAGTGGCTCGATAGGAATTGGCCGCCGGAAGGGCTGGTGATTCCGGTGAACGTGTTCCAGCCGGCGCCAACGGTCACGAGGATGACTTCGTTGGATTGCGAGGGAGAAGCCGTCAGAGTTGTAAGGTTTCCGCCAGCGCCGTTGGTGGATTGGTCGTTAGTATTGCTGGCAAGCCCGTTCGTGCCGAACGAAGTGTCGAGTGGATCGCTCGACGCGCCGGAGATGTCGTAGAGGAACATGGTGCTGCCGTTGGCGGCGGTTGACCGCGGGTGCATCGTCCAGTCGGGGAAGTACGTGCCCGGCGAGACGCCCTTGGCGTACCACACCGAGCCGACCGAAGCACCTCCATCGGTCGGCGGACTGATTACGTTCCCACCGACCTGAATGTAGTTATTGGCGCCGTCCGAGACCGAGGTGGGGTACGCACAGTCCGTAGTGCTGGGATCCTGGCAGCCCGAACCGAATAGGATGGCGAACATGTTGCCGGTGATGGGCATTTCGAGCGGGACGGAACTGGCGTCTTCGTTGTCCGTGTCGTCATGTTGGACATAGACCACGCGGATGCCCGCGGGCGGAGCCGAGCCCGTGGCTGCTGGTTTGAACGCTGCGGCTGCGGTGATGAAGCTGGCCGAAGTGCCCAGCGTAAAGGATGGCGCGAAGGAGGCCGTGGAATTGTAGACGCCGAATTGCACGCAGGATGGATACCTGTCGGCAATCATTGCGCTTCGCAGCGTCCAACTGATATTGCTCTGCGAGCCTTTTGTGCAACCCGAAATTTGCTGAACGCTATCCACCACGGCCTGCTGGAACACGAGGTCGCCGGAAGTGGTTAGGGCGTTCAGCGCAGGCGTTGCGACCTGCGTGCCGCTGCCGGACTGGCACGTGGCCTGATCGAGCGCGCCGGCATTGAAGAACTCGTAGGGCTGCATCTGCACGAATTGCGTGCTGCTCAAGTGAACGTCGATATCGTTTACGCCGGCGCGCACGCCCTGCACGTAGTAGATCGCCGAAACCACACCATTCGAATTGTCCGTGCAGGACACGCCGAGCTGATAGGTATTGCCGCCGACGTTGTCGGTGAACGATGGCGATTGAGCGGGCGTGTTGTAGCGCAACTGCACGACGAGCAGATTGCCCGCGATCGTGGGATTCGGCAGCGGGCAGTGATACTGCGTCACATGATCGCTGGTCTGGTTCTGATCGTTCGAGAGCGGGCAGCCCGCGCCATTGCCCGCGTAGCCGGGCGTGCCACCGCCGCCGCTCTGATTCGCAACAGTAATGGAAACGCCGGCGGACGTGGTCTTATTGCCGGAAGTGTCTGTGGCGACGGCCGTCAGCGTGTGGTTCGCATTTGTCAGCGTCGTTGTGTCGAGTGAGAAATTGTAGGGCGAAGTTGTATCGGCTGAACCGGAATTCGCTCCATCGACCTGCAACTGCACGCTGGCTACGCCGATGTTGTCCGACGCGGTCGCCGCGATCGAGATTGTGCCGCTTTCCGTCGAACCGGATGTTGGAGAAGTGATGGAGACTGTGGGCGGAGTTGTGTCGGCGTTGACGGTCAGTGTTGCGGCACTGCTGGAAGTGCTGCCGGCTGCATTGGAGACGCTGACTACGAAGGTCGCGCCGTTGTCAGACGTCTTCGTTGCCGGAGTCGTGTAGCTCGAAGATGTCGCTCCGCTGATGTTCGCGCCGTTCTTCTGCCACTGATAGCTCAAGGGCGATGTACCCGCGGCGGTGACGGAGAAGCTGGCGGTTTGACCCGCTGTCACCGTTACGCTTGCCGGCTGCGTGGTGATGCTCGGCGCCACGGGCGGAGTGGTCACTGAGGGCGATGAGCCACCGCAGCGGCCCATGATCAAGACGAGCGCGCTGAGTGCTACTGAAAGGCATACATTCCGGGTCCGCACGCTCATTCCGAGTCCCTCGCTGATGACTACCCTCGATTATAGGCGCAATGCAAGGAAACACGGAGACGCCGTTCGGCGACAAGGGACCGCCAAGCGCGTACCCGGGTGCGCCTGTTCCTTGCACTCTTTATTTTCGGCGAATTCATCGATACCGTTAGTTCGTTTCGAACTATTTTTACACGTTCGGTCTGTGCTGCCCGGGTTGCTTGCTAAACCCAACGCCGCACGCGAGCGCGGTATTTTTCGTACTCGTCTCGGAAGACTTCTTTCAGCCTTGCTTCCTCGACAGGGATTACCGTCCAATTGAGGTAAGCGATCGTGAGAGGCAGAAGAACAACTGGCCAAATCTGTTTCAGCAATCCGGCTTCTCCCAAGTAAGCGAGAGTCAGGCCTACGTACATCGGATTTCGAGTGAAGCGATACGGGCCCCAGGTCACAAGCCGCGCAGATAGCCGTCCCGGAACCGTCGTGGTGCGAGCCTTACGGAAGATCACCAGCCCCCAGCCGGCAATCACCGCGCCGAATGCAAACAGTACGGCACCTGCGATCGTACTCACAGGGGCTAAGTCTCGAAGCATGGTGGTCGGACGGATGGATTCGAGGGCTATGCCAACGAGATAGTTCAAAACGAAAACCCATGGAACCGGCACGCGCAGCAGGAATCGAAACGGATTCATCACAGCCGGACCTCCCTGGTTAGTATCTGTAAGTCGGCTCGCGGAAAGTGATCTCCGCACTGGCCGTCGATTCTGGTCGGAGTACGGGCGATGCGGAAGTCATTCCACACGCCCGGTAAGTCGGATTCTTGGACGTATGAAAATCACTCTTGCGGTTTGCGAGTTTACACGGTGGGAGCGAAGCCGGGAAAGCCTAGCCCTCCTGAGTCACCGCATTCCCATCCCAGCTTTCCACCTAGCTCTTTGTTGAGCAGCTCAAGTTCAATCCGCAATGTTGAGAGAGCCAGGTGGAGTGCCTGAAAGGGATCGACGCGCCGACGAGTTGAAGGCGCGGGGCCGACGGAAATTGCGGAGGTTTATCGGAGGCTAGATCCATCGCTTGAATAGCTGCCAACTCGCTGGCGAGCTTGCAGCCGAGTGCGTTCGGCTTGTTGCCGAACGGGCTTAAGACCGCTTGCGATTGAGGCGGCACTGCGCCTGGGTGGCGCGTTGTTTGCCGCAGGCGAGCGCCATGATCTCGAAGACGCGTTCGTGGCGGACCTCGGGCTTCTTATAAGGGCGCTTGCCGCGCACCTTTTCGGCGCCGGCTTCCTGCGTGTCGTTTTGAACTGGAACACGTGTCGTCATATCACCCCAACCCAGATCGTGAGATTTTCACCGCGCGCCCTTCGCCGCCGCGCAAACCCAAATCAATTCAAATTCGCCTGCGTCAACTTGACGGCGCAGCCTCCGTTGGGCGGGGAGCCGGTGGTACACGCCTGATCCGCGAGCGTTATGTAGTACAGGCTGGACGCCTGCCCAGTGGTTCCGCTCGGAACGATGTTGTCGATGACAATTCCGCTCGTGCCACCCGTTGCAGGCGCCGCGGAAGCGATTCCCGCTGGAAAGCCGGAAGTGGCGTTGAACGACATAACGCAGCCACCCCCGCCACAACCTGCGGGAGCACCATTGTTCTGGACGCTGAAGAACAACAGGTCGGTCGAAGTGTTTGTGTTGAAAATCTCCGTGCCCGGAGAGCACGTTGGATTGGTGAGGTTGGCCGATAGATTCAAGGTATTCACGTCGGGCAATCTATTCATCGTTCCAGCGCTGTTGAATCCGATTCGATAGAGCACGGCGCGGTTTGCAGCTCCCGAGTTGCTTCCGACGCCACAGACGTAGAGGAACCCGGCGCTCGGATTTGCTCCTTCGAGATAGTTGTTATCGAATGTGCCGGAAAAAAGAGGATTGCCGGCTGTAGGTCCAACGAACACTTCGATGAAACTCCCCAGCGACGTGGGCAGCTGCCAAACGCCCGCACGGGGAGTTGCGTCTCCGTTCGAGCCCACGAATGCGAAAACAGTCTGGAAGGTGGAATCCACAATCGGAGCGTCGGTGACCGGGTGGTTGCCGCCCACGTTGAAGAGATTGGCCCCAACACACGGCGGCACGCCGGAAACGCAAGTCCCGACCGTGCTGCCGGTATCGCGCGCGAATCTCAGGCGTCCGTTGGAACCGCCGGCGTATATGTTATGCGACGAAAGGTCGAAGACGGGACTCGTCATGGCGATTCCGGCCGCAAATAGGGCTATCGGCCATCCGCCCGTGGTCACCTCTGCGGGCGTTCCCGAGAAAACGCCGGTGAACTTGTGGAGATGTCCGGTGTTGTCTCCCACGTACAAGGCATCCAAATCGTAGCTCACGAACGGTGCGGAGCCGGTGTCTTCGCGGGAGCCATTCAATGTCAAACTGAGCAAGCAGGAGCCCGCCCCGGCCTTGCACGCGGCGTACGCCGCACCCGTTGTCGTCGCCGTTCCCACCGCTGCTGGAGCCGCGATCGTGCCTTCCCCCGCGACCGGCCGTAAAATATGTATCGCAGCCGTTCCACCGCCGCCCTCGACATAGGCGATCTGCGTGCCATCGAAGGAAAGGACCGGCGACGACGAGGTCGTGCCGCCGTTCGTGCGCGTGTGATATGCGAACATTACGGTCGGGCCTGTGCATGCGCCGCCCGTGCCAGCATAAAGGTTGTTAAAGCCCACGATACTTAGCGCCGCCGCGCCGGCTAGCTTGGTCGTGAACACAACGTAATCTGAGCTACAACTTGCGCTGTTAATGTCGAACGAGAATTTTGCGGGAAAGGCATTGGCGTTCATCGAAGCGCCCGGTCCAAGCGAGACGCTCCAATCGCCGTGGGATCCCTTCGCGCCCAGGACGCCGATTTTCCCGCCGCCGGCAAACGTCAGAGGGCCGGCCGCCGTCGTAGCGTTGGGAGGCGCTCCGCCCGGCAAAGAGGGGTGCACATTCCGCCGCACCCATTGCTGCATGTACCGGGGATCACCCTGTACGCGGAGGGCCTGCTCAAAGGTCTGCGGCGTGGAGAAGACGACGTGCCGGTGGGTCCAGTCGGTTACCAGGGAAATTCTGACGTGATCCGATGCCCGCCCAGAGAGTCCGGCGGCCACTGCCAGAATCGCTAAAATAGCTACACCAAACCGCCCAAGCTTCGCCCTTCTCTCATTCATGTCGCAAGCTCCCAAGCCGCGCTATTCGCGCGCCTTACCCCCACTATCGTCCCTAAAGCTGTCTTGCCTGCGTGCTCAGATGCTGCCCGGTGCCGAAGCGATTGGTGTGAACTTGCGTTTCTTGCTTGGTATTCCAAGCAGAACACCGGGAGGTAATTTTGGCCGCCGAACTCAGAACGGAGCTGGCGAGTTGCTCCGCGCTCTCTCCCTCGCTTGCCGCGAGCGTCGCATCGGACGGCGCGTGGCTAAGTATCCGAGTGTTTGCGGATCTGGATGCCCCAAAATCCACGGAATCACCGGTGCCGCGCATTTGGGGATGGTAGTGCTGTCATGCCTTACTACGCAAATACTTTTTTGATAAGAAAGATCGCGGCAGGAAAACGGCGCACCCTACGCCTCTAACATGCAGAACTGGGTCGCGTCCGAGAAGTGGCGTTGCGGGAACTTAGGAGAGAATTATGGCGGCGGCGAGCAGAATTCCGAATAGGACGCCCTGGCGCATCTCCGACCAGCCTAGACTCTTTACTTGCAATGGCTTTTGTTCGCCGAAAAACCAATAAAACCCGCGGATCAGGCCGGGAATAAATGCGAGCATTACTAGAGCCGGCATCCATCGCCAGTACGCCGCAGCAGCCAGAATCGGGAGCAGCAGGATTTGCCCTAGAAGAAACAGTCGTCCGCGGCGGAGCTTCTCGCCGAGAGTTGCGGCGCGGGCCGCATGGAGACGCAGTTGCACGAAGTGAATCTGGTCGCCGGCAAAGATCCAGTTGGCGGACCACAACAGCCAGGCACGAGCATCCAGATGTCCGGTGGCTACGTAGTAGGCTGCGGGCGCGGCGCAAGTGAGGCCGATTGCTCCCAGCATTTGCGTTGTCATGCGCAGGTTGCGGCCTAGTTTCATCAGTAGAGTCTGGGCAACGAATGCGAGCACTGCGATGCCGCCGAGAAGCAGTAGGCCGCGGTTGTGTCCACAGCAGAACAATGCAGCCAAACAAGCGGCCGAAACTGCGGCCAGTCCGATAGCCACCAGGAGCGAAGTGCGACGCTCTGCGGATGTGTGCGCGCTGAGGGGAGTTGTGCCCAGCAGACTTTCCACGGGCGTGCGCAGCCAGAATAAGGCGAGCGCCGTTACCGTAAAAAGAATCACGGGCCATGCCCGCGCTGTCGATGCCACTCCGACTGCAGCGCCGGAGAATAGCGGGACAAGCAGCAAACCCCAGGCGCCATGCTCGCGTGGGATTACCAGGGCTCGAATGCGTGGCTGTTGGACAGAACGGACGTTCAAGGACGTATCCGCCATGGCATGCGATCTCATGCCATCGGAATAGTATCACCGCCGAATCGTGCTTCGGGATGCCGGTGAAAACCCGCGGCCAGACCGAGCCGGTGGTGAACCCCGGCCCCTACGTCGAAGCCCCTCCCGCAAATCCGGCGCACGGGGCGCTCCGCAAAGAGTTGTGGAGAAGCGGAGGGAATCAGCGGGAGAGAACGCGCGGAAAAATCAAAGGCGTGGCCGAAGACCCCACCCTTCCCCTACAACAAAACCGGGAAGGATGGAGCAAGCACACCGCAAAACTTCGGAAAATGTGCGGCACACCCCGTGCATCGGTGAGATCGAATTTTAGTGCACATCCGCCTGATCAGCCGTCCCGTCCGACCACTTGGCCACCGGAATCATAAATATGGTCAGCCGGTCCTGAGCGTCTTCAGATGCCAGAATCGGGGAGCTTGGCAGATTTGCGCCCCAAGTTAAAGCGTCGGTTTGCGGAACGAAAAACATGAGGTGGGGACGCCAGTGGCCGTTTCCATCGCCCAGGTAGCTATCCTTCGAGAGCATGTAGCACATCGCGCCGGGTTCGAGCGGGGGCAATTCCTTTTTGTCGAAAGCGGCTTTGAGACTGTCAAACATTTGAGTTCTGGATTGTCCCGCCAGCACCAACTCGGTTTTCTTGATTGTTATTGGAAGATAGGTTCGCCCGGCTGGGCCGTTGAGGCAGAGAGGGCCGCGCAGTTTGGGATTCCAGAAGTCAGGAGAGTCGATTCCGGAAGCCCACCCACGTTCCACGATGCAGACGAAACTGTTTTTGCCTTTGACGGCGGTTTCGTAACCATGCTTTCCGAGCACCATAACCTCGGCATCGCGTGAGATGGATTCCGGGGCCGCACTCCGCGCCAGGGCTATCTCGGCATCCCGATTCATCAAGTATTGCTCGATCGGCGCCATGCTCGGATACGGTGCTTTGGCGTCCTGGGCCTGCACTGGCCGCGCGGCGCTCAAGACGACGGCCAACACGATGACCGGCAATGCTATTGTCCTGACGATTTCTCGCTTGATTGATTTCTCCCGGGACATCGGATTCTCCTTGTGATGCGCAGCGGCGCGGCCAGCAATCTTCTGCATTGCCGCTTGGCAAGATACGTTGATATCAATATAATCTAGCCATGTCAAGGCTTGCAAAACCTTCTCTTGAGACCACCCTTCTGGTCCGCGACTCTTGCCTTTGTCTTCATGTCCAGCGAGCTGCCAGGGCGCTGGCACGGCGCTTCGATGATGTTCTGCGCCCACTGGGCCTGACCAATGGGCAATTCTCGCTGATGATGTCCCTGAACCGGCCGGAACCTCCAGGTATGGCGGCAGTCGCGTCCCTACTGGCAATGGATCGGACGACCCTGACAGCCGCGCTCAAGCTGTTGCAGCGCCGCAGTCTGGTGAAGGTCGCAGAAGACGCGAGGGACCGCCGCAGCCGGCTGACGACTCTAACGGCGAAAGGGCGGAGCTTGCTTTTGCGCGCCGTTCCGGTCTGGCAGCGAACACATCTCGAAATTGAAGCTCTCCTTCATGATGGCGACCCCGAACGCCTCCGGAAGAATTTGCGCGCACTGTCCTAATCCTTTCAACAGGTCGCGAATCATTCTCTGTTCGATTTGTTTCAGAGTGGCGGCGAGTCGGAAGTACGGGCCTAAGTGTTGATAAATGCGCAACCGGACATCTCTAACAGTGTCGGCCCTGTCAAACTCTTTTTGAGCGCACTTCTCCCTGCACTCCGAAGAGTGGTCTTGTTCGTTTTCGTGACTTCTCGCATCGACGACCACGGCTCGTTTGGTAATCTCTCGGTCGGTTTCGGTCCGACCTAAACATCTCTTCGATCTAAACTTCGACCATGATTACTTCTTCGAACTCCCTTTGCAGGGAGCGGGATGCCCAACCAATGGGACGGTGTTACTTCACACCATGTCCGGTACCGAGCTGTCCCGCGTACGAACCGAACTCCATCGACGGCGAATACTCACGGCCGTTTCGCCACATCCAGTACAAACGCACTCCCAGCCTGCGCCCCATCGCGACCTTGGCAATGCTCTTGTGCCGGCGCATCGCCAAGTGCAGGTACCGACGTCGCCAGTCCGCATTGTTCCGCACCGCGGCTTGCGCCGCCTCCACCAGCAAGAAACGCAACAACGAATTGCCTTGCTTGCTGATGTGCCCCAGTCGCTGCTTGCCACCACTGGAGTCCTCGCTGGGAATCATGCCCACGTAGTTGCCGATCTGTTTGCCACGATCAAAGCGACTCGGAGTCCCAATGATCAACACATACGCGAGGGCCGTAAGCGGGCCCACGCCAGGATGCGTCATCAAGCGGGCTACCTCAGGTCGCTTCTTGGCTTCCTGCTCGGCAGCAGCAGTGAGTTCTTCGATCGTCGGATGCAAGCGGTCCAGCAACTCCAACAACTCTTGCCGGCGCCGACTGGCCCAAGGCGCTAACGCCAGCTTTTCTAACTGCTCTCGCCCTTGTTCGCTGAACAGTCTTTTCTTCCAGCGATAGCCCTCGTTCATCGCCAGTGCCTGCAGCTGATTCATGATCCGCGTGCGCATCTGCACCAGCCGGTGCCGATGCCACAGCAGTTGACGCACATCGCGGTTTTCCGGACTCGGTACCCAAATCCGAGGAAAGCGATCTTCCATCATCAACTTCAGCAGCAGTTGCGCATCTTGACGGTCGGTCTTTTGCTTCTTGACGCGCCTGGTCTTGATCTCCGCGGGATCGCCGATCCACACTTCGAAATCCAACTCGGCTAGTAATCGCTCGAACCAGCGGGAATATCCGGTCGCCTCCATTCCCACTCGTACGTACGCTCCTTGCAGCTTCAGGTCCCGATAGAACTTCTCAGCCTCCCCATCGCTGTGGTTCAGTCGTCGTTCGCTATACTCGCCAGTCTCTTCCACCAAAAATGCAATCTGCTGAAAGCTCGGGTGATAATCTACGCCTATCAACATGTTCGGCTCCTTCCTCCCGAGTCTCTGGTCGTCAACCAAAGTGTACTCAGGTCGAGGGAGCCGACACTGTTATGCAATCAATGGCTTCGGATGTGCGATAACCCGACTTATAAGAAGTTGAGAAAGCGGCGATTCATTCCTCGCGCAGGGCGCGCATCGGATCTGTGCGGGTGGCGCGCCAGGCCGGCAGGAGACAGGCGACTAGCGTCGCGAGCAGCATCACTGCAAACGCGGAGGCGAACGCGAGGGGGTCGCGCGGGCTTACTCCGTAAAGATAATTGACGAGCAGACGCGTCAATGCGAGGGCTGCGGCTGCGCCGAGAGCGGTGCCGGCGAGGGTCAACGCGAGTCCTCGAGAAAGCACCAGGCGCAGAAGATGGGAGGCGCGGGCGCCGAGGGCCATGCGCAATCCCAACTCGCGTGTGCTTTGCGAGACGGCGTAAGACATCACGCCGTAAAGGCCGATCGCCGCGAGCAGCAAGGCCAGGCCGCCCAGCACGCCGAGGAGCGTGACGGCGGCTTTTTGCGGGGCTGTCGAACGGTCGAGTTGCTTTTGTAGGGTGATGACTTCGTAGAGCGCGAGATTGGCATCGAGCGTGTGTATCTCGTGGCCTAGCGCGATGGCCATTTCCTGCGGAGCGAGCGGCGTGCGGATATTCAAGCTCGCGGCGATGGCGAAATTCTGCTGGCGTGGAACATAGAAGAACGGTTTGGGAAGCTCGCGCATGCTCTCATATTTTGAGTCTTTGGCCACGCCGACGACGGTCATCCAGCGTCCTTTCACTTGCACGCGCTCGCCGATGGGATTGTTGCCTTTCCAGAACTGCGCGGCCATGGTTTCGTTGACGATGGCGACGAGAGCGGCGGATTCGTTGTCGGCGCGCGTGAATTCGCGCCCGGAGACTATCGGAATTCCCATGGTGGCAAGATAGCCGGGGCCGACTTCGTTGTACTCCACTGTGGGTTCTTCTTCCGGAGGGACGTTGTAGGCGTCAACAGCAATCGGGCTGGAGGAATAACTACCATAGCTTAGCGGCGTGAGCCGCGCGAAGGCGGCGGACTCAACTCCAGGAAGCGCGAGTACGCGATCGAGCAGTTCATCTTGAAATGTTTTGGTTTGCTCGATGCTATAGCCCGCCGAGACGAGATCCACGGCGGTGGTCAGCACTCGATGCGTGGTGAAGCCGGGACTGGTGTTGCGGATTTTGTCGAGACTTTTTAGCACCAGGCCGGTCCCGACCAGCAGAACGAAACTCAGGGATACTTGCACAACGACCAGGCTGGAGCGCGCCCAGGATTTTCCGTGGCCGCCAACTACGCCGCCCATTTCTGTTCTGAGGGCCGTGGCTAAGCTCAACTTGCTGGTTTGAATTGCCGGAACTACGCCGAGCGACAGTGTTGCGAGCAGGCAGACGGCTGAGGTGAGGGCCAACACGCGCCAATCGATATCTCCCGGTAAGTACATCGAAACCCCGCCGCGCGCCGGAAAAAGCAGAACGAGGGCGTGGCGGCACCAATGCGCGACCAGCAGCCCGCCGCAGGCACCGAGCAGGGACAAAAGCAGACCTTCGGTGAGCAGTTGTTTCAGCAATCGCCCGCGTCCTGCTCCCAAAGCGGCGCGGACGCTCATCTCATGGCGCCTGGCGAAGGAACGAACGAGCAGCAGGTTGCCGACGTTGGCGCAGGCGATTAGCAGTACGCAGACTACGACGGCTAGCATAATTCCAAGAGTCGGCAGCAGCGTGCCGGCGTTGTTGAACGGGGTTTCCCAGAGTGGCCAGAGGCGCACGGTGCGTCCGCGGTTCGTCAGCGGATAGTCGTGCTCGAGGCGGCTGGCTAGCGCGGAAATTTCTTGTTGGGCCTGCTGCGGAGTGACGCCCGGCTTCAGTCGCGCGTACGATTCGATCCAGCGCGCATTGCGATCTTCTAGTTTGTATCCGCCGCTTTCGAAGATTTCTTCCATGGAGGCCGGAACCCAGAACTGCATGGCCCAGCCGACGAACGTTCCGTAGAAGCCTTGCGGGGCGACGCCGACTATGGTGTGTGTCACGCCGTTGAGGCGTTGCGTTTTGCCGATGATTTGCGGATCGCCTTTGAAGCGGCCCTGCCAGAGCTGGTAGCTGATCACTGTGACCGGATGGGCGCTGCTGCCGGCATCTTCGCCGGGCAAGAATGCGCGGCCGAGGATGGGATGCACGCCGATAGCATCGAAATAATTCGCGGAAACTATGCTTCCCAGGGTTCGTTCGGCGCGCTCGCCGATGCTTAGGGTGGTGCCCGTGATTTTGCTTACGAAAAACGTGTCGAAGAGGGTGGTGTTCCGCTGTAGATCGAGATAGTCGGGCCAGGAGAGCAACGTGATGCCGGTTTCTCCGCGCGAGATTCCCGAAAGGGCCATCAGGCGCTCTTGATGCGCGACGGCCGGGTACGGGCGGAAGAGAATGCCTTCGACCCAGCTAAATACCGCGGCGTTGGCGCCGATCCCAAGCGTGAGGCAGAGAATGGCGAGGACAGAAAAGCCAGGGCTACGCCAGAGCATGCGCAAGCCGACGCGCAGGTCCATGAGCAAATGTTCAAGCCACTGAAATTGCCAGGCCTCGCGAGAATCTTCGCGTGCCACTTGGACTGAGCCGAATTCGGCGCGAGCGCGGCGCAGCGCTTCGTCTTTGGAGAGGCCTTGGTCTTCGAGTTCGGCAGTGCGCGCTTCGATGTGGAACTGCAGCTCGTCGTGCATCTCGCAGTCAAAATTGTCGCGATGGCGGAAGAATCGCAGCCGGTTCAGGAATTCGCGGAGTGTGGGCATGGCGCGGTCCTCAAACTGTGCGCATGACGAGCTGAATACTCTTCACCAGCTTCGCGAAGTCCCTGGCTTCGGAGAGCAGTTGTTTGCGGCCTTCGGGCGTAAGCCGGTAAAAGCGGGCTTTGCGGTTGTTTTCCGATGTGCCCCACTCCGCTTGCACCCAGCCTTTCACCAGCAAACGGTTCAACGCGGGATAGAGCGAGCCGTCTTCGATTTCGAGACCATTGTCGGAGGCGTTTTTGATGCGCTTGGCGATGGCGTAGCCGTGAAGAGGTCCGCGCGCGAGCGATTTCAAGATCAGTAGGAAGAGCGTGCCGGGCAAAAGCTGCGTGTCGTTTCTAGGCATGCGTTTTTCCACCGCGTGTCCGGCTCCGTCAAGCGGCGCCGTCCCCTGTCGAGACTAGGGATAGCAATGAAAGGGGAGTGTGTCAAGAAAATCCTCGTCCGGCGCGGCTGCCGGGCGATTGCGATTGTCATGTCGGGCATTCCGTCTTACCTGGAGGGCAATCCGCGGCCCGTACAATCGTCGGCGTTGTAGCCATTGCGCAAAATGTGAGAACCGCGGCTCCAAGTCCGCAACTGCATTTGGAGCGATGACTTATCATTTGGATCTCCCTGTGGTTCCTTAACTAGCTGAGTTGCCCCCCCCGAAATGGAAGTGGAGTTTGACACCCGGCTGAGCAACCGCCGGGTGTCGTGTTGGAGGAACGCGTAACAGCGATCAGGTCTTCGGCTTGACCGCCTCGTCGAGACTGAAGAGAGCACCCTGAATCTTATCGCACTCGGCCTTCGTCATCTCGAGGAAGCCCTTGCCCTTGCAGGCATTCTGACCCTTGCAGGCATTGCTTGCGGTCTTGCACGCGCCTTTGCCCTTGCAAGAGTTGGCGCCGTTGCAGTGGCCTATCCCTTCCTGCGCAATTTGAGTGGGCGCACTGAGGGCAGCACCGGCGATGAGGAGCGTTGCTGCAGCGGCGGCAATAGCCGCGCCTGACCTCACATCGATCTTCATGGGCTTTCTCTCCTTGACTGTTGAAAAACACTGAGGCGCGAGCCGCCGATTACAGCAGCTCGCCTCCACGTACAGACCTCATGGCCTGCGCATAATGTTCGCAGCGTTTGGCACCCGTGTTACGTCGGCTAGAAATTGTTGCGCATGACGTTGCGCGAGTTCCTCGCTTAATGCTCGCCGAGGCTCTCGCGAATATGAGCCATGATCTGGTCGCGAATGCCCTCGAAGGACTTACTGTCACCGGCCATGCAATGATCGTAGCCCGAGACGGCCATGCGCATCATCGCTGCGCGGTGGCCGGCGGGCATGGTTACGGGCCCGCTCACCGCCTTTGCGAGGGCATCGAAATCCTCTTCGCAACCGGCGGAGGCCGGAACGGCCAATATGATGAAGGTGACGCCGGCGACGAGCAATTTTCTGAGCATACTGAGCCTCCTTGAGAATGACTGCCTCTCGGGAATGATCCCAGGGGCGGCAGCGTTTTGTACTTGAGGCAGAACTGCTCTAGGGCTCGCGATTGGATAGCCTGAAGCTAAAGCTCCAGTTCTTGCCACGCAGAGGGAGTGGAAAGTAGCCCGATGTGGTTAGCCGGCGTGATCGAGGCCGAAACGCTTCAGCGCCGATTTCGCAAGGTCGCGATGGCTAGGCTCATTGATATTCGGCGAGGTAGCGGCCGGCCTGCCTGCAAGAGCCGCATCGAGCTTGGCTTCATCATCACGACTTAACAGGTCGACCAACTGCTGGCAGCGATCCAACGCGATCGATCGGCGCAACATCATAGCTCCCGCGGCGTGACGTCGAGGGGATATGACCGATCTATTACTGCCCGAAAATGCTCGTGATCCAATCATCCGGCTTCGGTTTGGATCGATGTTTCTTGGTGCCCGCTTTGGGCCCGGGTGCCTGATTGTCTTTGGGAAGTGTCGCCGCTGTCGGTTGAGTTATGGCCGCGGGTGCTGCCCCGGTGATAGGCGCAGCGGGTGCGATGGCGGCTCCAGTATTCGGCACAGAGATATTCTCTGACTTGGGTTCCGCGTGGCTCATCGACAGAGCTCCGGTTACCGCGGTAGCCGTCGCCGGAAGCGGGGCGTCAACTGCCAATGGCTCTAGGGTGCCGTGCCGGTGGCCTCGTGGGTGGGCCCTTGTCGTTCACGCGAGCATCGAGGGCGCGTGGGCTTGGCGCGACCGATGGATTTGTCCGCTGCCATCGTGCCGTTTGCGGCGTGGTGGGTTTCGTGGTGTGATGAGCTAGATGTTGGGGCGGCGAGGAGGTGGGGGGTGCGCCATCATAGAGGGGGGGGGGGGAGTGGGGGGTGGGGACTTCTCTGGCCTGTACTTTTGTGGGCGGCGAGGGTATGGCAGCGGGGTGGAGGTTTTGATCGGGGTGATCTCTGGGCGCGGGGGGGCGGTGGTCTGGGGGGTGTCGGTGTCTGGGGGGGTGGGGGTCTCGGGTGGGGTGGGGTTTTTTCTTTTCTCGGATTGCCGGGGGTCTGGGGGGTGGGGAGTGGTGGGGCGAGAGGGGGGCGGGGGGGTGGGGGGGGTGGGGGCTTTGGCTTCGGGGTGCGGGGGCTGGGTGGTTAGGCGGGGGCGGTGGCGGGTTCTGGGGTCGGGGGGCGCGGGGGTGGTTGGGGCGGCGGTGGGGGGGTGGGGCGTGGGGGGGTGTGGGGGTGGGGGGGGGGTGTGCGCTTTGTGGGGGGCGTGGGGCGTGGGGCGGCGGCGCGCGGGGCGCTCTCGCCCGGGTGCTTGACCTCTGGGGAGCTCTGTTTTGCGCGCCTTGTGGGGGGGTTTGGGGGGGCATGGGTTTTGCGGTTTTTCCTCGGGGTTGGGGGTTGGAGGGGTTGGAGGGGTCGTTGTGCGGGTCGGGTGCGCGGGTTGTGGTGGGGGTTTGGGGGCGGGTGGGGGGGGGGGGGGTGGGGGGGGGGGGGGGGGGGGGAGGTGGCGGTGGCGTGTCGACTGAGATTTGCGTGGTGTGGGGTCTCCCTCTCGGTCACACGGAGGGGGATCGGGGTGGGTGGGGGTGGGGGGGGACCGGGCGGACAGCGAGAATGTGCTTTAGGGTTTCTTGGGGGTGTTTGAGCTGGGGTTGAACCGGGTATAGGCTTTTTTGATGTCGTTATTTGGGGGATAGGGTGGGGTGGGGTTTATTGTGGGTGGTGGGCGCTTGAGAGGGCTCGTGTGGGGTGATGTGTGGCTTTGTGTGTCTTGGGGTGTTGTGTGGCATCTGAGATCGTGTGCGCTATGTGTTGGGTGCGGGTGGTGGGTGCGGGGGGCGCGGAGCGGGGGCGGGGAGAGGGTTGGTGAGAGTGTTTTCTCGGTGTGAGCTTTCTCTGTGGTTGTCTCTCTTGAGGAGGAGCTCGGGGGGGGCTTGGCTGATCGAGCTGTGGGGAATGAGTATGTGGGTGGAGGTGGGGTGGGCTGGGAGGTGGGCTTGTTGGGTGGGTGGGAGGGGAGCGGGGGGGGGAGTTTTTGGGGGGGGTGTTTGGATTGTGGTGTGGTGGGGGGTGCGCGTTGGGTGGGGTGGGGCCGCGGGGGGGCGCTGTGGGGGGTGGGGGGGGGGGGTGGGGGGGGAGGGTGGGGGGTATGGGGGTTGTGTTCTCTTGGATTTCCCGTGGGGGGGTGTCGGCGGGTCTGGGGGCGGGTGGGGGGGGGTGGGGGGGGAGGGGGGAGGGGTTTGGGGGCGGGTGAGGGCTGTGTGGGGTGTGGGGTTATAGTTGGGGGGAGCTGGCTTAGGCGGGTGGGGGGGGCGGGGGGGGGTGGGGGGGGGGGTGAGGGGCATAGATGGTACTAAGTGGCGTGTTCTGCGTTTCGGGTGGGCGGTGGGGGCGGGGGGTGGGCGGGGCGGTGGAGAGGGGGGTGGGCGGGGGTTGTGGGGGGCGGGTTGGGGATATGTGGGGGGAATATCGTGCAGGGGGCTGAGGGTGGGGGGGGTGGGGGGGATGGGGGGGGTGGGGGGTGTGGGGGTGGTGGGGGGGGTGGGTGAGGGGGGGGGGTGGGCAGAGTGGGGTCGTGGGCGTAATCGTTCTGGGGGTGGGGGTGGGTGATGGGGAGGGTGGGGTGTGTGGTTGGGGGGGGGGGTTTGAGGGTTCGGGGGTGTGGGCGGGGTGGGTGGGGGGGAGGGGGTGGGGGGGGGGGGGGGGGGGGGAGCCGGGGTTTTTGTGTGGGGGGGGGTTAGGGGGGCCGGGGGTCGGGGGTCTGGGGTGAGGTACAGCCGGTGGGGGGGTGGGGGGGGGGGGGCTTGGGGGGGGAGGGGGAGTGGGGGGGGCGGGTGAGGCGCGGGGGGTGGAGGACCTGGAGGAAATCAGCCAGGTTGTTGAGCGCGGTGGGGCGAGGTGGGGCCGAGGCCTTCTGTAGATGGCGAGGCTGCGCTTAAAAAGCGGCTCGGCCTCGGCGGTGCGGCCCTGCTTGCCGTACAGCTGGGCCAGCCTGTCGAGGGCAGTGCCGACCAAGGGGTAGTCGGGGCCGAGCGCCTTCTCGTAGTTTGCGAGGACGCGCTTAAAGAGCGGCTCGGCGTCCGCGTAGCGGTTTTCGGCGTCGTAGAGCAGGGCCAGGTTGTTTAGCGATTGGGTGATCAAGGGGTGGTAGTCGGGGTCGAGCGTCTTTTCACGGATCGCAAGTGCGCGTCGGAACAGCGGCTCGGCGTCCGCATAGTGGCCCTGGGCGCTGTAGAGCAACGCTAGCCTGTTGAGCGTGAGGGCAACATCAGCATGTTCGGGGCCGAAGAGCTTTTCAGCCAGCGCCAAGGCGTGCTGGGCAACAGGAACAGCCTCGGAATATTTGCCGGCGTCAGACAGCTTTGCGACCTGGTCATTGAGAACACTGAGATCATCCGACTGCGCCCATGGGGCGCTGGCGATACCTGCGACCAGGGCGAATAGTGCCACGCCCAGCCACCGCCGCCATGCCTCAACGCCCATGCCCCGTTCCCCACAAAATAGGATGTAGAAGTCCACTGTGTGCTTGATGCGAAACAGTGGCAAGCCTGCGATGCAGTTATGGGATCGGTTGAACACCGCTCCGTCACCTCACCCGGTCTGCTGTCAAAACTCCTTCACCTTCGGCACCCTCTGGAAGGCGATCTTGCTGGTCTGATCGGCCGCCGCATCGCCATAGATGAGCGTGCCTTTCCCGAATTTCTCGTTCGCAGCGTCAATGGCGCGCACGAGCTTGGCAACTCTGGGCTTGTCGAACAGGCCAGGCTGATGCGCCTCCCGCGCGGCGAGACCCGCAAGCGCAACGCCAACGCGCAAGGGCTTCAGGTTTGGCACCTGCTGCCAAATGTCCTGCAGCGCATGCAGCAGCATGCCGGTGTCTTGCGTTTCCGCGAAGGATTCGACGAAGTTTGATGATTTCAGACACTTAGTTCTCCCAAACCTGGAGAATCTTCCCACTGAATTGCAAGGCTTTGTTTGGCCGGCTCCCAAACCTCCAAGCGCTTGCTCGTCATACACCCTTCTTAGACTCGTGTCATCACGCTGTCGTTCATTCGCCGTTCAACCAGCCTTCGTTAATTGGCCAAATTTGAGCGGGCTTTCGCCGCCCCTGGCAGGCTCCTCGGAACACGACATTGCATTGCGAGGAGCAAATGCGAATTGCCGCGAAGAGGCTCGGCCGCAACGCTGTCTGTACGGTCGCGTTCGGAGGCTTGCTGCTGGTCAGTGGAGCAGCTCGCGCCGATGAGAGCGCGGCCGACGCGATTGCGGAAAAGTTCTCGCGCGCGGCCGAGGACTTGGAGCGGCGCGAAGCGGAGGCCAAGAAGGCCGAGGCCGAACGGGCAAGTTTAGCTGCCCGGGAGGTCGCAGCTCATCGCAAGGCGGAGGCAGAGCGCAAGACCGCCGAGCAACGCAAGGCCGACGAGGCGGACATGCTGGAGCAGGCAAAGGCCGAGGCGGCCGCGCGCGAGACTGAGCAGCAGCACCAGGAGGCCGAGGAGAAGCGTCTCGCCGAGGAGCGGCAGGCCCAGGAGGCCCGCGAGGCTGACGCTGCTCGTGCCGCGAAGGAAACCGAAGAGAAGCGGTTGACCGAGGAGGGCAAAGCCGAGGAAGCCCGCCTCGCCGAAGCGGCACGCGTTGCCAAAGAGGCCGAGGAGAAGAGCCTGACCGAGGAACGCCAGGCCGAAGAGACCCGCAAAGCAGGTGCCGCTCATACCGAGCTCGAAGCCAGCCGATCAGAGGCAGCGCAGTGTATCGCCGATAAATTCAAGCTCGCGCAGGAGGCCCGCATTCTCAAGGCTCTGGCGAAGAACGCAGCTCCGTCAGCCAACCCATCCGTTGCCGAGCAGGCCGCCGCGGCGGATCGTAAGCCCGGCACCAACCAAGCGAGCTTGCCGACGCGGATCACCGTGTTTCTTGTCATACAGCCGAGAGACGGCGGCCACTTGACGCATACGGCAAATCCAATACTCTACATTGAAAATGGCTGCTACATCAGCGGTGGCCTCAAGAGTGCCGCCGACTATATGCCGCGCTCGAAGGCGCTTGGCCCCATCAACTCCATCGGTCGGCGCGCGGGCCTTTGCCAGAATCAACTCCGTTGCGCGTTCCGCGACGTCGATCTTGGTGGCACGGTGGGCTTCATCCAGCCCGTCGATATGGGCCTCCTGCACCACGACCGGCGCGAGGTGCGCAAGGCAGAGCCCGATCAAACCTGCGACGCCGCGCTTGGACGGCTTTACTGCTCGGCAACCATCATCGCGCGCGACTATCGGGCGTGGGTCGTGCCGGAAGCCGTTGCTGCCAAAGCCGGAGGTGCGGCGCTTGAAACGGCGCTTGAAGAGGGCCTGCCCGCAAGCCGCTCCGCGTGGCTCGATGCCCATTAATGGTTCGCGCTCATGCCGTCGTCGAGCATGATCACGCCCACTTCTTCGCAATCTCCACCGCGTTGTGGTAGTGCACGACCGTATGTTTCCCCCCGAGTAGTCCCTTGGATTGTCCTGCGCTGACAACAGTCCTATGGTCTACCGTCGACCTAATGAGAAAAGGGGAAGGCCGATGAACAGAATCCTTCTGATCGGATTGGTTGTGATCGTCATCGCTGCCGCCGCTTGGTACTGGTGCCCGTGGAAGGCCAGAACGACATCAACAACATCGACCCCGCCTGCGGCCACCACCACGACAGCACCGCCTCCAGCAGCGCCACCAGCCACAAAGCCGGCGCCGTAGCTTGATCCGAATGGTTCGTCCGACAACGCGAGCTCGGCTGCCGCCAAGTTCTCACGGAAGTGCGCGACCGATGAGGTGCCAGGGATCAGGAGAATGTGGGGCGCGCGATGCAACAGCCACGCGAGAGCCGTCTGCATCGGGATCGCGACCGTAATTCAGCGTCGAAGTTGTCAGCAGCCGTGCTAGCTTTCGAGCATCCGATTATAGTCCGAAGGGGTAGGTATCGGGCATGCCCTCGATGTCGGCGGTCGCAAAGGGACTGACCGCACGTGTCTCGTCAAACCAGATGTATTCGTCGAACTGGCGGGGAAGAACAGCCTGGAAGTAGTGGCTCGCGAGCTCAGTCTCGGGGCGGTAAATCACTCCGATGGCGCGCTCGAGCCGGGGCCGTTCGAGCACACCTTGAAGTGAGTCTGCGCCTCTGATCGGGAGAAAGAAGTTCGAACTCGCCGAGTCGTTGCGTGACGGAATGGAACCTGCGCTCATAGCTCTTTTCGATGGCCGGTTTCACCGACATGATCTTCATCGGACCGTCCCAGTCGGATGCGGCTGCTACGTTACCTCGGTCGGTTCCAAAGCCGATGAGATAGGCGGCGTCCTTAAATTCGCGACGGCAGAGCTGGCCGATATTGTGCTCGCCTCTGATGGACATCTCGGTCGCGGAAGCATCGCCGACATGGGAATTATGCGCCCACACCACGGCTTTGCTAGCGGGTCCGTAAAAGGCGAGCAGAGACTTGAGGGTTTCGAACATGTGGCTGTCGCGCAGGTTCCACGACGCGCGCGAGCCGTAGTACATCACGCGGTAATAACGCTCGGCATTGGTAACGAGCCGCGCGTTCTGCACTGCATCGAAGTAACGTTCGCCATCCCGCAGCGCGTACGCGCGTCGCTTGGTGAGAAGGCCAGCCAGCATAGATGCCACTTCCTTTTCACAGGAGCGATAACGACCAGTCAGGGCCGCGCGTCCGTAGGTGGCAGGATCTGACTGCCATGGCGTGAGGCAGCCATAGCGTTCGCGCGCGACCCGCGCCGCATGCGGGTCCACGTCCTCCAGGTACCCAAGCACTTCTCGGATCAATTATGCAAGCTGTAGAGATCGAGGCCGTGGAATGCCGTACGCTCATGGGGCTCTCGGTCCGCGTTTTCGCTGCGTAGCCATTCTACGAACTCGCGCACCTCGTTGTTGCGCCACATCCAGGTGGGAAACCGCGCAAAGGCGGTCCATTCGGACGGCTGATATTCGAAGTGCCGCACATAGTGGTCAATGCGTGCGGCATCGGGCCAGTCGCCTTCGATTGCGACGAAGTTGAACCCCTTTTCAGTTATCAGCGCGCGTGTAATCTGCTCACGCATCCGGTAGAACTCGGAAGTGCCGTGGGTCGCTTCGCCGATCAGGACGACACGTGCATCGCCAATACGATCGAGCACCGGCTCCATGTTGGCCAGATCAATTGAACTGAACGGGTTCGCGTGCTCGCTCACTACGTCGATCAGGTCCTGTTCGCCGCTGGGTGCGCGCACCGTCTTGGTTTTGCGCTCTTGCGGCTTCGTCTCCGCCCATCCCTCTTCACCGAGGAGCGGGACAAAGCGGACGTCCGCAATATCCTCCGTCTTGAACTCATCCTCGCCGACGCGTGTCACGCGCACGAGCTCCTGAATGCGCGGGTCGGAACCGACCGGAATTACGAGGCGCCCGCCAACGGTGAGTTGCTGTTTCAGCGACTTCGGCACCTCCGGGCCCCCTGCAGCGACGATGATCGCATCGTAGGGCGCGCGCTCCGGCCAGCCGCGAGTGCCGTCGGCATGCAACACATGCACGTTGTGATAGCCAAGATCAGAAAGCCGCTCCGATGCCTTTGCGGCCAACTCTCCGATGCGTTCGACCGTGAACACGTCGCCGGCGATGCGCGAGAGGATGGCGGCGGCATACCCTGACCCCGCGCCGATCTCGAGGACCTTCTCGCCACCTGACAGGCCGAGCGCCTCAGTCATGAAGGCGACGATGTAGGGCTGGGAAATCGTCTGCGCTTCCCCAATGGGAAGCGGCGTGTCCTCATAGGCGTATTCGCGCAGGTGTGAAGGCAGGAATTCCTCGCGCGGCACGGTGCCCATGGCTTCGAGCACAAGAGGAGAGCGCACACCGCGGCCGGCGATATGGTGCTCGACCATGTAGGCGCGTTGTTTTGAAAAATCGGTCATGAGCTGCACTCTTGAGAAGCAAGCCTGCTAAGAAACACTTCTGCGCTTTCCACTACGATCGAGCGTTGACGCGGTCAATTTCGACCGCCGGTAACGAGTCCAACGCTCTTTTATGACTGTCCCGGTCGCAGCCTCGCAGCAAAAAAGCCCGTCGGTTGACGGGCTTTATTTTTTGCTTCAGGCGATTAAGGGGTAGATCATCACCTTAATGGCGATCTTCTTCTCTGGCGCTTGCTGCGCTGCCGCGTTCTTCGGAAGCGTCACTGTGAGAATGCCTTTCTTGAAGCTCGCCTCGATCTTGTCGCTTTCGACGCCTTCCGGAATCTGGAAGCGGCGCTCAAACGAGCCATAGCGACGCTCTGAGAGGTAGTAATCCTTCTTCTTCTCTTCCTTCTCTTCTCTCTTCTCGCCCTTGATGGTCAGCATGCCGTTTGCGACCTTCACTTCTAGGTTCTTCTCATCCAAGCCCGGCAGCTCGGCAGTGATCTCATAGGTCTTGTCCTTTTCTGCAATATCGACCGCGGGCGTTGCCGCCCATGTCAAATCGCGCGACCAAAGCGCCTCGGCGCCGAGAAGCGCGTGTCGAATCGGCGAGCGCCAGAGATCGCCGAAGTCCTCAAAGAGCCGGTTGAAATCGCGGCGCAGGCCCTCATCGGGGCAACCGCGGTGCGTCGGCGCGCGATCGCTCTCGGTGGTCTTAACAGGTAGCTTTGTTGCTGCTTCAGCCATAACTTGGTCCTCCTAATCAATCCGCACGTTTGGCCTAGGCCAAGTCCCGATCACGAGCATTGATGCGCATCAAGCTTCGTAACGGGAGCCTCCCTTGATTTAGGTCAGTGCAAGCGCGCTGCAAGACGCGATGCTGACGCTTGGAAATATTGGTGATGGAGGAAGCGTTATGCCCGATATGCATAAATTTATCGAAGATCTTAAAACCGCTCGTGATGAGACCAAACTAAAGATCCATCTGGGATCGAAGGAAGTCCAGGACGAATGGGCCGAGCTCGAGAAGCGCTGGCACACATTCAAGACGAAGGCCGAACTGGAGAAGAGCGCCAGCGAGCTAAGCGGCACCGTCAAGCAGATCGGATCTGAGCTCAAGCACGCGTACACGCGCCTGCGGCAGGCGCTTTAGCCGGTGTGCCGCGTAAATGCAGACTGCCCCCCGCACACAAAGGAGCCAAGAACATGAAAGTGCGCGATCTGATGCATAAGGGCGTGGAGATCATGGCCCCGGAACGCCCCTGACCAAGCTTGCCAAGAAGATGCGCGAGAAGGACATCGGCGCTATTCCGGTCGGCACGAACGGTAAGCTCATCGGGATGGTGACCGACCGCGACATCACGGTTCGGGCCGTCGCCAACGGCAAGGACATCACGCAAATGACTGCGCAAGACGTGATGACCAAGGGCGTTGTCTGCTGCCGCGACAGTGACAGGGTGCGAAAAGTGCTGGAGGTCATGGAGGAGAAGCAGATCCGCCGCGTCCCGGTGACCGATGACAATGATCAGGTGATCGGGATGGTAAGTCTTGGCGACATTTCCAAGTCCGTATCTGGCAAGGCGGCAGGCGAAGTCCTGCAAGCCGTCGCTACGCATCACGCCTGAAAATCGCCGACGACATCACCGCGCGGGGCGGTCTCACTCGCCTCGCAGCCGCGCACGCAACGGGCGAATTGGCCCGGCCATTTCGATACCTCCCATGGCCCTAAAGGACACGGATTATGTTTTGGCGAAGCTGCGCTGGATGCGGGAGGCCAGCATCTTGCCCGACGGCTTGCGCTATTTGTGGACGGATGCGTTCGGGGTTGTCCTGCTCGTCTCGCTTTACGAGGAGCTCGGCAAGAACGCCTATATCGACGAGGCAGAGTGGCTGGTGGCGGAGGTCGATCGCGTGCTCGGGCGCCCGCGCGGCATCCGCATCGGCGAGGAGCCCGACCGCGACGGCCAGTATTTCCATTACCTTGCAATGTGGCTCTACGCGCTTGCGGTCTTGGCCCGGTATATCCCTAGCTATCGCCGTAAGGGGATAGAGCTGGTGTGCCAGATTTACGGTGCCTTTGTCCTGCCGCGCCGCGGCGTGATCTGGAAGATGCGGGAGGATTTGAGCGCCCCTTACCCCGGTTACGGGTTAGGCGCGCTCGATGCCTTCGACGGTTATATCTCCTACCGGATGCTCGACGAAGAAGAGCTCGCGCGCGAAATCGCTGACATGCGCGAGTTGATCAACCTTCAGAGTGCCGACCTGGTCGTCACGCAGGACCTCGGGATCGGCATGATGCTCTGGATGTGCCATTTCTTTCCCGAAGAGCCTTGGGCGCGTCTGCAGAAGAAGCGCTGCCTTACCGTCCTGGACAGCATGTGATCGCCGACAGTTATTTCTGCCGGCAGCCGGGCCTTCACGACGTCAAGTTCGCTTCACAAACTACGGCGTCTCCGTCGGCTTGCAGGCGGCAAATGCCATGTCCAAGCGCGTTGACCGCTTGAATGGCTTCTTCGAGACATACCGGTCCGGCGACGAATACGACGAGGCGGCCATCACGCACGTCATGGCTTGCAGCTCGCATTTTCCGGGGGCGCTGATCTTGCCGAAGTTATCAGCTGGCTAGGCGCAGGTCGGGCCAGACTATGGTTCGCTCACACGCGGCACCCAGCCGGTACTTGTTTTCAGATAGCTACGTTTGACGGCCGCCCAGGCAATACGATGCGCGGCTTCCTCCTGCCGCGGATCGCCGACGTGAACTGCATAGGCATGGTTGAAGGCTGCCCGATAGATGTCTTGCGCGTGGTCAGGCAAATGGCCACGCACAGGTTCCGGAAGATCTGAATTAAATGCGTACGGCATCGGCATTAATCTGCGCGCCAGAACCGCGCAACCAAACATCGGGGGCGACCGATAATCTGCTAGGTCCTTCGTTGCGCGCGTTCCCGCACAGAACCGTTCCTTGAAGGTCTACGCGGCTTCCGGCCAGATCTCCGAAATCTGCATCTGGCTAATGACATCACCGACTTCCTTAGCGCTTATGCGGCGGCCTTGTATTTCGGCAGCGGTTTTGCGGGCGGCGTTTGCGTCACTGGCTCCGATCGCGACGCTCCGGCGAGGCGCAGATAATAATCTTGGTACTGTTCCCAGGCCGTCCGCCAGAACTCAAAGTATGTCTGCTGCACCTCTTGCGGCGTCCTACAGCGCGTTAGGCGACCCCAAAATTCAAAATCCTCCTGCACGCGCCGGGTGATGAAACTTGAGGATTCAGTCAACGCGGCGACCGATGGTTCAAAGCTTTGTTCGGGGAAAGCTTCGAGAAAGGGCCGCATACAAGCAAGCCAGGGATTGAAGGCCACTGCTTCTTTTATTGATGACATGGGAGGTTCTCCACACTACAGTTAAAATAAGTGATGTTGGCCGTAACCGACATGATCGGGATCAATTCCAACCGGGAGCACGCGGCGCGTGCCCACGGCTATGCCGTAACTTGGCGTGGCGCCGTGGCATGCAGGCGTGATTTCATACCTCTCCAGGCGAGTAAGCGATTCCGCTGATGGCCCGTCGCTCGGACGGTGGCTGGTTACAGGTGAAAAATGGAGTCTCGCATTCGATAGGCCACCTTCATCGGCGAGTGCAAAGCCGCGACGGTCGAAACGAGCCTGGCATTTTCGACCCCGGGGACGATCCCGATATCGTCATGGACCTCGAGGAATTGGCCTCCAGCATCGTCGACGATCCACCAGATACGGCAGCCCATGTCATTCTCAGTCGCACCACGCCCTCGGAGAAGGGCTCGCTGCGATCCATAATGGTGCCCTCCCGGCTGCCCCACTGCCGCGCACGTCAATTCTTCGGACGTGGCCCATCGAGCGCCGGCGCACCTCATGATGGCTTTGAGTGGACAACCCGGCAGACGAGGCGCACGGTATTTCATCACTGGCTGGCCAAATCAGGCGCTAGTGGCTGAGAGACAGCTTTGGGCTCCCGCCTGTTCATAGAGGAGGAGAGCCGTGGCTCCATTCAACGGAAATCCCGGGCATCTCAGTACGCACACGCTTGAATTGCTCGATCGCGCTTTCACCGATACATGGCGGCATGTGCAATCAAAGGGAAGCTCTTTTGCTTGCCTGACAAGAGAGATTGCCGCGCAAGACATCATGCGCGGGACCATTGACGAGTTGGCCGCCGCCGGCGTGCGCGACTTGGAGCGGTTGAAGAGACATACGCTTCGAGGTGCTGAACGAGCCACGCCAGGTGCGCGTAAAGTCTTGCACTTGCCCCTCTAGGTGCCTGACTCCAAATTTGTCGCGACCAAACTCGGTGCCTGACGAGAACCACCTCAAGTTGGCATGCTCTAGCTTAGGCTTATCGCGTGCTCCCCGTGGTACGCGTCGGCTCGCTGCTTTTCACATGCGCTGATGGTGCCCCGAGCGCAGCTATCCTTTCCAGGATCTAGGAAAATCAGGCACTTACATATATTGCAGATTTTCTGTATTTCCTGTATAATGGAGAATGGGAGTGAGGTGGAGCATGACAGACATGGTGCGCGTGACGGCAAGCGAGTTTCAGCGGTCGTTTGGACAGCTGAGCGACCGGGCCTTAAAGGAAACGGTGGCGATCACCAAGCAGGGGCGCGATCACCTCGTGCTGGTTTCAGCCGAGGAATTTGCGCGCTTGAAACGCCGCGACCGCAAGGTGGGATTGGCCGCCGACCTGCCTGATGAATGGCTTGCGGCGGTCCGCAAAGCAGAGGCCCCGCGCAAGAAGCCGCGGCGCGTCGCGTCACCCAAGTAGATTGTGGCGCTTCCCGATCCTCAACCAGGGCTCGTCATCCGCTACAGCTATCTCTGGCACAGCGAGTTCCTCGAGGGACGCGAGGACGGCGTCAAGGATCGCCCCTGTGCTATCGTCGCTGCCATCAAGACCGATGCCGACGGCGACACGCGTGTGCTGGTGCTTCCGGTGACGCACACAGGTCCCGCCAAAGGCGCCCCTGCCATCGAGATTCCGCCCGGAATCAAGAAGCAGCTTAAGCTCGATACGCAGCGATCATGGATCGTGCTGTCGGAGTGGAACGAGTTCATCTGGCCAGGGCCTGACCTGCGTCGCGCCCCCGGAGCGGAGGATTCGAGCGTCGCCTATGGGTTCTTGCCGCGCGGCTTCTTCGCCACCGTGCGCGATGGTTTCATCGAAGCGGTCGAGAGCGGCCGCGCCGAACCGGTTGCACGGACAGAATAGCCACACACGAGCAGCGTAAACAAAACCACAAAAGTATCCGGGCGACGATGCGGATCAGCTCCGGAAATTCGCGATGGTTGTGGGGGTAGTCAGCCGGCATGCGGCGCCATGCCGGCGTTCAGAGCGTGGGCGAAAAACTTCTTGGCGCGTGCACTGCCGTAATTGCGTACCGCGCGCCTCAAAAGCGAAGCATCACAGACGCGGGCGCGTTCTCTGACGCGCGCCAGGACTTCTTTTTTGGTTTCGGCAAGCCGATCGACGTTGTTGACGAGATCGACGAGCAGAAATTCCGCGGAGGCTTTGGTCGGGAAGGATGGTTTGACGCGGAACTCGAACGTGCGGCCGCCGAGCGTGAATTCGCCATGCCGCTTATGATTGTAGACGACGGTCTTGTCGTAGAGTTGTGTCGTGCCGACGCCGAGGCTGTTGTAGGCATCGACAAAAAGCTCGTCAGTGCCTTCCTCCGAGATAGCCGTTTTTTGCTCACCTCACCGAAACGTAACCAGTGGTTACGTTGAGGAAGCGCGCGAACACCGCCTGGCTCATGTTGGCGCGCTCACGCAGCTTGCGAATTTCCGCTGGCGACAAGTCGGCAGGCTTGGCGGCGCCTTCCTTGTTCAGGATGCGCATGGTGATTTTCTCGGTGAGGTCGGCGCTGAGTTTCTCGCTGAAAAGCGAACCGCGAAAATCCTGCGCCATCTCAAGCAAAGCTGCGTCGAGCCTCTCGGTGGGATCAGTTTTTTTGCCATGGGCACCTCGATGAATGTTTATGCGGCTAAACAAGCTCAAGCCGAACGGAACGGCCTAAAATGCCCGCTGCTTTCTGTAGCATTTCAAGCGTGACGTTGCCGGCGTTGACGTCGAGCAGACGATCAAGCTGCGCCCGGCTGTCCGCGGCCGCGGCTTGGTGCGCGAGCATACGCTCAGCTTACGGAAAATCTCCGTGAGATGAGCTGATGGTTGTCTCGCCGACGTCGATCTCAAAGGCGATTTGCTTGTTCAGCACCGTGCCGGGGCGCGCCGCGGCATTTTGGGAAAATGAGTGGACAGCGCGTCGCGCTCGCGTGACGACGGCGCCGACTTGAATTAGGATGCTTCGGACGCAATAAATGATATGTGACGCATGATCACGGCCCCTCAGCTGCGGGCGGCGCGCGCCTTGCTCGGACTCGATCAGCGCGAATTGGCAGATCTCGCCGGACTTTCACTGCCGACCATCCAGCGCATGGAGGCCAGTGACGGGCTGATCCGCGGCAACGTCGACTCGCTCACCAAGCTGGTGTCCGCGCTCGACAAAGCGGGCGTCGAGTTGATCGGTGAGGGCGCGGTCAGCCAGGCGAGCGGTCGTGGTGTGCGCCTCAAGGGCATGGGAGTGAAGAAGGTGCGGAGCAAAGGGATGGCCGCTGGGCGATCGCGGCCCCGCCCGGCTTCTTCGCAGGCGAGGTAGAGGGCATGGCGGTTGCGGTTGTACTCTGGGGCGTGGCCGCGCTGCTTTGCATCGCGGTGTCGGGGGTGGTGGCGCAACGGAACTCTGTCGGCTCTCGCCTGATCTATCTCTCGTGCCTGCTGACGTGCTGGGTGCTTCTCGTCACCGCGTGCGGCGACCTTCTGGCGGGAGCCAAGCCGGCTCAAAGCCTGCGGCTTCCTGTTGGGCTGCCCTGGATCGGCGCGCACTTCACCATTGACGCTCTTTCTGCCTTCTTTCTCGCCGTCATCAATCTCGGTGCCGCTGCTGCCAGTCTTTATGCGCTGGGATACGGCGAGCACGAGGAGAGGCCGGGCCGCGTCTTGCCGTTTTACCCCGCGTTCCTCGCCGGCATGAACTTGGTCATTCTCGCGGCCGATGCCTTCAGCTTCCTCTTCGCCTGGGAGTTCATGTCGCTCACGTCGTGGTTGCTGGTGATGGCACACCACGAGGACCCAGAGAACAGACGCGCAGGCTACATCTACATCGTGATGGCGAGCTTTGGCACGCTCGCGTTGCTGTTGGCGTTCGGGCTGCTCGCAGGCCCAGCCGGCAACTATGCATTCGCCGATATGCGCGGCGCTCAGCATGCTGCGTGGCTTCCTGGTCTCGTGTTGGCGCTGGTGTTGCTGGGGGCGGGCTCCAAAGCCGGTCTCGTGCCGTTACATGTATGGCTGCCGCTAGCACATCCGGCCGCTCCAAGCCATGTCTCGGCGCTCATGAGCGGCGTCATGACCAAAGTCGCGATCTACGGCTTTATCCGAATCATATTCGATCTTTTGGGGGCGCCGGTCTGGTGGTGGGGAAGCGTGGTGCTCGCGCTTGGTAGCATCACGGCCGTGCTTGGCGTGCTCTACGCCGTGCTGCAGCGCGACTTGAAGCGGTTGCTTGCCTACAGCACGGTCGAGAATGTCGGCATCATCTTCGTCGGACTCGGCCTTGCGCTTGCCTTCAAGGCAAACGACATGGAAGGGCCCGCAGTGCTCGCGTTCACCGCGGCGCTGTTTCATGTTCTCAATCATTCCTTCTTCAAGAGCTTGCTGTTCTTCGGGGCGGGCGCCGTCCTCACCTCTACGGGCGCGCGCGACATCGAAAAGCTCGGCGGTCTCATCCATAAGATGCCGAAAACGGCGTTCCTTTTCTTAGGTGGCTGCGTCGCCATTTCGGCGCTCCCGCCGCTTAACGGATTTGCCTCCGAGTGGTTGGTGTTCCAGGCCGTCCTGCTGAGCCCGGACGTTCCCCAGTGGGGACTGAAGCTATTGTGCCGGCGGTAGGCGCCATGTTGGCACTCGGGGCTGCTCTTTCCGCCGCCTGCTTCGTGCGCGCCTACGGCATCACCTTCCTCGGCCGGCCGCGCACGAATGCCGCTGCGGACGCCCGTGAGACGGACACATTCTCGCTCGCGGCAATGGTCACGCTGGCGAGCTGCTGTCTGCTTGCCGGCATTCTGCCAGGTTTCGTCATCGACGCGCTCGCGCCGATCGCGCAAGACCTTCTTGGACAGCATATGCCTGTGCAGGCGTCGATCCCGTGGCTGTCAATCGTTCCGGTGGCCGAGAGTCGCAGTTCCTATAACGGCCTGCTCGTCTTCGCCTTCATTGCCCTTTCCTCAATGCTTGCGGCCGAGGTCATTCATCGCTTTGCCTCGCGCGCCGTGCGCCGCGCTCCCGCTTGGGACTGCGGCTATCCGCGATCCCAGCCCCGCCACCCAGTACACGGCCGACAGCTTTGCCCAGCCGCTGCGTCGCGTGTTCGGAGAGGTTGTCCTTCTTGCGCGCGAGCGCGTTGAAATGCCGCCGCCGGGCGATGCACGGCCCGCGCGGATGACCGTAACTCTTAGCGATCTCGTCTGGGATGTGATCTACGCGCCGATCAGCGGCTGGATCTCGTATGCCTCCGAGCAGCTCAACTATCTGCAGTTTCTCACCATCCGCCAATATCTGAGCCTCGTGTTCGTGGCCCTCGTCGGCCTGCTGCTGACGGTGTCGTTATGGCTTTGATCGCCGATCGCCCCCGCCGATTAACCGGCGGCCTTCAAGGCGAAGGGGGCCCCCCATGACGCCTGTGATTGCCGCACTATGGAGCGTCGCGGCATTGATCAGCGTGCCTCTGCTCGTCCTGGCGGCGCGACAGTGGTCTGCGGCGACGAGCCTCGTCTACGGGGCGTGCCTTGCTATTTGTCTCGCCGTATTCGCGGTCGCTCTTACCTATCTCTTGGCCGGCGACAGTCCTGCATCCTCGATTTGGCTACCTATTGGATTGCCATGGATCGGTGCGCATTTCCGGATTGACTTCCTGAGCGCATTCTTCCTCGTCATTGTCAATCTCGGCGGCGCAGCCGCCAGCCTCTATGCGCTCGGGTATGGTGAGCATGAAGCATCGCCGGGCCGCGTCCTGCCTTTCTACCCGGCATTTCTCGCGGGAATGAACCTCGTCATCCTCGCTGACGATGCCTTCAGCTTTCTCTTTGCCTGGGAGTTCATGTCGCTCACGTCTTGGGCGCTCGTGATGGCCCACCACGAGGATCCTGATAACCGGCGCGCGGGCTATATCTATATCGTGATGGCGAGCTTTGGCACGTTCGCCCTGCTCTTGGCGTTCGGCCTACTCGCAGGTCCGGCCGGTAGCTACGCGTTCGACGAGATGCGCGGCGCGGCCGGCATGCAACCCGGGTTGGTCTTGATCCTGGTTCTCCTGGGCGCCGGTTCGAAGGCAGGGCTTGTGCCTTTGCATGTCTGGCTTCCCCTCGCTCACCCCGCTGCACCAAGCCACGTCTCGGCGCTGATGAGCGGGGTCATGACCAAGGTCGCAGTCTATGGCTTCATCCGCATCGTCTTCGACCTCAACGGGCCGCCGGCCTGGTGGTGGAGCATCGTCGTGATCCCGCTCGCTGGAGCGACGTGCGTGCTCGGCGTGCTCAGCGCCCTGATGCAGCACGACCTCAAGCGACTGCTCGCCTACCACACCGTCGAGAACATTGGGATCATCTTCATCGGCCTCGGTCTTGCGCTCGCTTTTGCGGCGCACGACATGCCGGCTCCCGCGGCACTTGCGCTGACAGCCGCGCTGTTTCACGTTTTCAATCACAGCGTATTCAAGAGCCTGCTGTTCTTTGGCGCCGGCGCCGTGCTGACGGCGACGGGCGAGCGCGACATGGAGCATCTGGGTGGCCTCATCCATCGCATGCCGCTAACGGCCTTCGCCTTCCTCGCGGGATGCGTCGCGATCTCCGCGCTGCCGCCACTCAACGGGTTTGTTTCCGAGTGGCTGACGTTTCAGGCAATTCTCTTGAGCCCGATCCTGCCATCGTGGGGGCTGAAGCTGATCGTGCCCGCGGTGGGTGCGATGCTCGCCCTGTCGGCAGCGCTCGCTGCTGGGTGCTTCGTAAAGGCCTTCGGAGTGACATTCCTGGGCCGGCCGCGCACGCCGGCGGCGGAGAAGGCGCAAGAAACCGACAACGCTTCGCTAGCAGCCATGTTCGCTTTTGCCCTTCTGTGCCTGATCGCGGGGATCATTCCGGGATTTTTCATCGACGGGCTGGCGCCGGTGGCTAAAGGCCTGGTCGGAGGTCGCATGCCCGTGCAGAGCGCAATTCCGTGGCTGTCGATCGTGCCCATAGCGGAGAGCCGCAGCTCCTATAACGGCCTTCTGGTTTTCGCGTTCATCACGATCGCGGCGCTGGCCGCCGTCGAAATCATTCACCGTTTTGCTTCGCACGCCGTGCGTCGTGGCCCCGCTTGGGATTGTGGCTTTCCGGACTCCAGGCCGGAAACGCAATATACCGCCGACAGCTTCGCGCAGCCGATCCGGCGCGTGTTTGGAGAAGTGGTATTTCTCGCGCGCGAGCGGGTTGACATGCCACCACCGGGCGATGCGCGGCCCGCGCGGATGACCGTCACCCTTCGCGATCTCGTTTGGGACTCCATCTATGCCCCGATTGCCGGCGGCACCGCCTATGCGGCCGACAAGCTCAACTATCTCCAGTTCCTGACGATCCGCCAATTCCTGAGCGTCGTGTTTGTGGCGCTCATCGGCCTCCTGGTGATCCTCATGTTCGCGATGCTCGTATGGTCCTGATCCTCGATCTCATCCCGCAGGGCGCGCAGATGGCACTCGTACTGATCCTGGCGCCGCTGCTGCTAGGCTTTACGCGCAAGGTAAAGGCGCGGCTCTTACGCCGGCGCGGGCCGCCGTTGCTTCAGGTCTACCGCGATCTCTTGAGGCTCATCCGTAAGGAAGTCGTGATTGCGGAAAACGCCTCCTGGCTCTTCCGCAGTGGCCCCTACTTGATCTTTGCGGCCACCTGGGTGGCGGCCGCGCTCGTCCCGACCTTCGCCACGGGGCTCTATTTCAGCTGGACGGCCGACTTGATTGCCATCACGGCGCTCCTGGGCTCTGCACGATTCTTCCTGGCGCTCGTTGGGATGGACATCGGAACGAGTTTCGGCGGCATCGGCTCCAGCCGCGAGATGATGTTCGCCTCGATCGCCGAGCCCGCCATGATCATGATCGTCTTCACTGTGGCCCTCCTGGCGGGGTCAACCCAGCTGTCCGAAGTGGCGGACTTCATGCTCACGCATGGCAGCTTGCGCGTCTCGCTTGGGCTCGCGCTCGTCGCCCTTATCATCGTCGCGCTTGCGGAAAACGCGCGCATTCCCGTCGACAATCCGGCGACGCATCTGGAGCTCACGATGGTGCACGAGGCCATGGTGCTCGAGTACTCGGGGCGCCATCTCGCCGTGCTCGAACTCGCCGCGGCGCTCAAGTTGCTGCTCTATATGTCGCTCATCGCCTGCATCTTCGTGCCGTGGGGTCTGGCGCCGGCGGGCAGCGGGCCGACCGCTCACGCCATAGGCCTGGCAAGCTATGTCGGGAAGCTCGCCGTGGGTGGTTTTCTGCTGGCGTTGTTCGAGACCTCGATCGCCAAGATGCGGGTCTTCCGTGTGCCCGATTTCTTAGGGATCGCCCTCATGCTGGGGCTGCTCGGCATGCTTCTGCTCTTTGTTTCCCGGAGCTTCTGATGGACCAGACCGCAATCGACGTTGCCCACATGCTCGCTGGTAGCATGGTGCTCGTCAGCTTCATGCTCCTCTACCAGGATCGCATGTTCGGCCTGCTCAACGTCTTCGCGCTGCACGCCGTCGTGCTCTCGCTTTCTGTCGCTTGGCAGGCGTACATCCAGAACGCGCCGCATCTCTACGTCACGGCTGCGATCGCACTCGTGCTCAAGGCCATTATCATTCCTGTTGCGCTCCACCGAGTGGTGGTGCGGCTCGGAATCCACCGCACGATCGAGACGGTCGGCGGCATCGGCCCCACGATGCTGTTCGGCATGGGGCTCGTGGCTCTTTCCATGGTCGTCATGCTGCGCGCCACCGCTACGGCTGACCCCCTTGCCCGAGAGGACTTGGCCTTCGCACTCGCGGTCTTGCTACTCGGCCTCCTCATGATGGTGACGCGGCGCAACGCAGTCAGTCAGATCATCGGCTTCATGTCGATCGAGAACGGACTCATCCTCGCGGCGGCCGGGGCCAAAGGCATGCCGCTCGTGGTCGAGATCAGCGTGGCGTTCTCGGTTTTGGTCGCCTTCATCGTGATCGGCGTCTTCCTGTTCCGGATCCGCGAACGCTTCGACTCGGTCGACGTTCAGGCGCTCGATGATTATCGCGGAGAGCGCCCATGAATCCCTTGATCATCCAGCTGCCCTTTGAGCCGGTGACCGCCATCCTGGTCATTCCGGGTCTCTCCGCGGTGCTGCTGGCGCTGCTGCCCGGTTATAAATTGACCGCGCGCCTCAACGTCCTGGCGGCGCTGTTGACGTTCCTTGCGGCCCTGTCGCTGCTCATCGTGCGCCCCGCGCCCGGCACCTATCTCTTCGTCGATGACCTCAATGTCGTGTTCGTCGTGCTCGGCACGTTTGTCGGCTTCACCACCAGCGTCTTCAGCGCGAGCTACATCGAGCACGAGCTCGAGATCGGCCGGCTCACGCCGACGCACCTGCGCTTCTACCACGCCATGTACCAGGCCCTGATGTTCGCGATGAACCTCGGCCTGCTGGCCAACAATATCGGTCTCATGTGGGTGGCGATCGAGCTTGCCACGCTTACGACCGTGCTGATGGTCGGCATCTATCGCACGGCCGAGGCGCTGGAAGCGGCGTGGAAATACTTCATCCTTGGAAGCGTCGGCATCGCCTTGGCGCTGTTCGGTACGATCCTCGTCTACATGGCGGCACGGCCCGTGATCGGCGAGGGCCACGATGCCATGGTCTGGACGTCCCTCATCGGCAGGGCCAAGGACTTCAGCCCGGATATGCTTAACCTTGCCTTCGTCTTCTTGATGCTGGGTTACGGCACCAAGGTCGGCCTGGCGCCGCTGCACGCTTGGCTGCCCGATGCCCACGCCGAGGGTCCGACGCCGATCTCCGCGGTTCTGTCGGGCTTGCTGCTCAATGTCGCCCTCTATGCCGTGCTGCGCTTCAAGATGCTGCTTGCGGCAAATCCAGCGGCGATCGCGCCCGGTCCGTTGATGGTGACACTGGGTCTCCTGTCGCTCATCTTCGCCGGCTTCATGCTCTACCGGCGCCGCGACATCAAGCGCATGTTCGCCTACTCCTCGATCGAGCACATGGGCCTCATCACGTTCGCATTCGGCATGGGCGGTCCGCTCGCGAACTTCGCCGGCCTCTTGCACATGACCATGCACAGCCTGACCAAGTCGGCGATCTTCTTCACCGTCGGGCACATCTCGCAAGTCAAGGGCACGCAGAAGCTTTCGGAGATCCGCGGATTGACCGAGAGCCACCCGCTGCTCGGCTGGGGTCTCGTGCTCGGCGTCGTGGCCATTGCCGGACTACCCCCGCTCGGCATCTTCATGAGTGAGTTCCTGATCGTGAGCTCCACATTTGCGCGCGAGCCGCTCCTCGCGGTTCTGGTGGTTTTCGGGCTCTTGGTCGCCTTCGGCGCGCTGTTTCTGCGCTTGAGCGAGGCGGCATTCGGCAAGCCGACCGGCAGTATGGCTCCCGTCGAAGCTTCATACGTCCCGCTCTTTGCCCATCTCGCATTGGTGCTCATCGCCGGGATCTACCTGCCGGGGGCGCTCGTCGCCTGGTTCCAGAACGTTGCGCGGCTGCTCGGGTAAGGGAGAGGAAGGGAGCCATGCCATTTGTGTCCGCATTGGTCGCTCGTGGCGGGCCCGTCGCGGCCCATCAGCCATGGCCGCGCGTCGTCGTCGATGTAGAGACCTGGCGACAGGCAATCGTTGGGCTCGCCGCCCGCGAGGCCACGCTCCTGGGACTATGGAGTGATGGCGAGGCCGTTCACATGGGCCTGGTTGGCGCATCCAATGCCGAGTTCGCCGTGGTCAGCTTGCCCTGTCCGAAGCGGCGCTTTCCTTCGGTCGGCTTGACGCACGCGCCCGCGCTGCGCCTCGAGCGCACGATCCGTGACCTTTACGGGTTGGAACCAGAAGGGGCGCCCGATGCTCGTCCGTGGCTCGACCATGGCCGGTGGGGCGTAAAGCACCCACTCGGGACACGGCAGGCCCCGGAGCCGACTGGCTGTAGCCTATGATTTTCTCAAAGCCGAAGGGCCGCCGATGCACCAGATCGCCGTCGGGCCTGTCCATGCCGGCATCATCGAACCCGGTCACTTTCGCTTCACGGCCAACGGCGAGACGATCGTCCGGCTTGAGGAACGGCTCGGGTATGTGCACAAAGGCATCGAGCAGCTGATGATAGGGTCCCCGCTCGAGAAAGCGGCGAAGCTTGCCGGCCGTGTCTCAGGCGATAGCACGGTCGCTTATGCCTTGGCTTTTGCCCATGCTATCGAGGCCGCAGTCGGCGTCCAAGCGCCGGCATCGCGCCATCGCACTCCGCGCGCTCATGGCCGAGCTCGAGCGCCTCGCCAACCATTTCGGCGACATTGGCGCCATCTGCAACGATGCCTCGTTCTCGCTCATGCATGCGCACTGCGGCGCATTGCGCGAGCATGTTCTACGCGCCGCTGATACCTGCTTCGGCCACCGGCTCATGATGGACCGCGTGGTGCCGGGAGGCGTGGTAGGCGATCTCTCAAGCGGAGGCATCGGCAGCATTCTTGCGCTCTTGGCTACCGTCCGCCGACACTTTCCGGCGCTGGTGGAGCTCTACGACAACACGGCATCGCTCCAGGATCGTACGGTCGGCACCGGCGTCTTGAAGTCCGCGTCTCGCACGCCAGTACGGAGCGGGCGGGTACATCGGCCGCGCCTCGGGACGGTCTATGGATGCCCGCCGGACCCCCGGCTATCGCCCCTATACCGACCTCAAATTCGAGGTTCCCGTTCGCCAGGAGGGAGATGTCGACGCACGCATTTGGATCCGTATCGAAGAGGTGCAGCAGAGCCTCGCTATTATCGAGCAGATCCTGGACAGCCTTCCGAAGAGCTCAGCGCGCTTGAGTGTGAAGCTGCCGCTGGAGGCAATAGGTGCGCGCGAGGGCATAGCACTTGTGGAGGGATTCCGTGGCGACATCCTGGCGTGGACCCGGATTGTCAACGGCACGATCGCGCGCGCTCATTTGCGCGACCCCTCCTGGTTCCAATGGCCGCTGCTCGAGGCCGCAATCGAGGGTAACATTGTCGCGGATTTCCCACTCTGCAACAAATCGTTCAATTGCTCCTATTCTGGGCACGACCTCTGAGATCATGCTGCCATGCGAAAGCTATTGTTCAAGAGCCTCGTTCAAGCGCCATTGACTGAACCGCCTCCCTTGGCGGACGAGAGGTCGATCGTCGAGCTGGCGAAGGCGCTGGACCGCGTTAGCCGACGACGCCTCGGCCGTAGTCTCTCGATCCGCGAGGTGGATGCCGGATCCTGCAACGGATGCGAGCTCGAGATCCATGCGCTCAGCCAATGTCTTTTACGATCTCGAGCGCTTCGGCTTGCGTTTCGTTGCCTCGCCGCGCCACGCCGACGTGCTCCTGGTCACCGGGCCGGTAACGCGCAACATGCGCGAGGCACTCGAGCGCACGTATCGGGCTACTCCCGATCCGAAGTGGGTTGTTGCCGTCGGCGATTGCGCGGTTGACGGCGGGATCTTCGCCGGCGGCTATGCGTGTATTGGGGGCGTCTCGGCAGTGATCCCTGTCGACCTCCACATTCGCGGCTGTCCGCCAAATCCCACAGCGCTCTTGCAGGGCCTCATCGCCCTCGTCGATAAAAGTGCGTCTTCGATCGCGTCCTGACGATTGCTAGCGCGTGTCCGAACGGAGGGCGCCGTGGCGCCATATACGCAACAAAGGTTCCTGGCGGTTCTGAAGCCGTTGTTCCCGGAGGGCGCTACGCTTCGTATCCTCAAGGGGACGGAGCCTGACACTTCAGGCGGCGAACTGTTTCGAATACGGATCGATTGGGCGAACGATGCGATCAATCTTCGCATTCCGCGGCAATTTGTTGACGATTATCGGGATGGTACGGCAAGCAGTCAGAAGGAGCTGGAGGAACAACTTGCCGCGTTTGTGCACGATCGCCGGGAGACCTTTAGACCAAATCCCGGTCCTCGCCTTCGACCGGTCGTAGTTTGGACTCTTCCGGCTTGATCGAGCGGTCCAAGTAACCGCCCATCTATTGTTCGGGCCCGAACTATCCAAAAGCGGGGGAGCGAGAGGCATCGTCTCCTCACTCCAACGCCCGGCGCCTCGGCCGGGCGCCGACTCGGACCGAGGCGCCCCTCTCCCCAACTGTCTTTCGACGCATGCTCAACTGGGGAGAAGTTCTGGCGCCGCTCCCGATAGGGCAGCCGAACTACCGCCTGGAGATCCACGCGTCTATGACTAGCGCATTTGTCAAACACCTTTGCGGGGTCATGAGGACGCGCGAGCTTAGCGCACCTGACTACGGACAATGGGTTTCGGAGCGAGAGATACTCGCGTTTTTGAAGGAGGGCGCGATGGACTATATTCAAGCGTTGCCTGTGGTTTCGTTCACGCCGTCGTAGTGCCTAACGGCGCTCTCTCGCCACTCCCGCTCGGCCCAAGACGAATAGATGAAAAATGAGAGCTCTTGAACAGGATGCAAATGCAAATGGTCCCATGCTTTTTCGTGGGCGTCCTATGCGGAAACAACTTTTGATCCGCAGGTGGAAGAGGCGTAGAAGTCACGGAGCGCGGTCAGGGCGCGCTAGGAAATCCTAGCGGGAGGACGATCGATGGGTAGCATGGCAGGCGCGGATCATGCGCACGATCGCACGCCGTACGGCGTCGGACGCTGGCTGTTCTCGACCAACCACAAAGATATCGGGACGATGTATCTCACGTTGGCGATTGTGGCCGGGATTATTGGCGGTGCGCTTTCGGTCGCCATGCGGCTCGAGCTGCAGGAGCCGGGGCTGCAGTATTTCGCCGATGGCCACATGTACAACGTGTTCGTCACCGGCCACGGCCTGATCATGGTGTTCTTCATGGTCATGCCGGCCATGATCGGCGGCTTCGGCAATTGGCTCGTACCGCTCATGATCGGTGCGCCTGATATGGCCTTTCCCCGCTTGAACAACGTCTCATTCTGGCTGCTGCCAGTTTCCCTAGCGCTCCTGTTGACCTCGCTCTTCGTCGAAGGCCCAGCCGGGGAGCTCGGCGCCGGCACCGGCTGGACCCTCTATGCGCCGCTGTCGACGACCGGGCATCCCGGCCCCGCCATGGACTTCGCCATACTTTCTATACACTTGGCGGGTGCCTCCTCGATCCTGGGGGCGATCAACTTCATCACCACAATCTTCAACATGCGCGCGCCCGGCATGACGCTGCACAAGATGCCGCTGTTCGTGTGGTCGGTGCTGGTGACGGCATTCTTGCTGCTGTTGTCGCTGCCGGTGCTCGCCGGTGCCATCACCATGCTGCTGACCGACCGCAACTTCGGCACCTCGTTCTTCAATGCCCAGGGCGGCGGCGATCCACTGCTCTTCGAGCACCTGTTCTGGTTCTTCGGGCACCCTGAGGTCTACATCCTCATCCTGCCCGGCTTCGGCATGATCAGCCACGTGGTGTCGACGTTCTCCAGGAAGCCTATATTCGGCTATCTGGGCATGGCCTACGCCATGGTCGCCATCGGCCTCGTCGGCTTCATCGTCTGGGCGCACCACATGTACGCCGCCGGCATCAGCGTGAACACGCAAGCCTATTTCGTGTTCGCCACCATGGTGATCGCGGTGCCCACGGGCGTGAAGATCTTCTCGTGGATCGCCACCATGTGGGGCGGGTCGATCAGCTTCCGCGTGCCGATGCTGTGGGCGCTGGGCTTCATCTTCCTGTTCACCGTCGGCGGCGTCACCGGTGTGATGCTGGCGAATGCCGGCGTCGACCGCTCGCTGCACGACACCTACTACGTCGTCGCGCACTTCCACTACGTGCTGTCGCTGGGCGCGGTCTTCGCCATCTTCGCGGGTTGGTACTACTGGTTCCCGAAGATGACGGGCTACATGTACAACGAGACGCTAGGCAAGCTGCATTTTTGGCTTACCTTCATCGGCGCCAACGTGCTGTTCTTCCCGCAGCACTTCCTCGGCCTGGCAGGCATGCCGCGGCGCTACGCGGACTACCCCGACGCCTTCGCGTTCTGGAACGGCGTCTCCTCGGCCGGCGCCTACGTCACCACGCTCGGCACGCTCGTGTTCGTGCTTGGCCTGGTCGTCGCCTTCTCCAGAAAGCAGGTCGCCGGCGCCAACCCGTGGGGTATCGGTGCGACGACGCTCGAGTGGACGTTGCCCTCGCCGCCCGCGTTCCATTCCTACGAGGTGCTGCCGCGCATCGAGGCGACCGAACACTAGGCCTTGGCGAAACTTCGATTGGCGCGCGCTTACGTATCCTTGCACCCGGCGCGGCCCTCGGCTTTGAGACCAACTAATGTGCTCTTGGTCGACGACGGGCATTGAGAAGATGGCGCCGTTGACCCAAAACTCGCGCAGGCCGCCGTTGAGCTATTGGAAGGAGAGCCGAACCATTGGGCTTTGGTCTCAAGCGTGCAATTCCTAGGTTTGGGTGACTAAAAAAGAGGACTCTAAAGGATCGCCTGAATGCCCTTGCGCTTGATGATGTTAAGGAGCGCGAGCGCCGGGCCGGTGGGGCGCTTGGCGCCGCGCTCGAGCTGCGAGACGTAACCAGTGGTTACGTTGAGGAAGCGCGCGAACACCGCCTGGCTCATGTTGGCGCGCTCACGCAGCTTGCGAATTTCCGCTGGCGACAAGTCGGCAGGCTTGGCGGCGCCTTCCTTGTTCAGGATGCGCATGGTGATTTTCTCGGTGAGGTCGGCGCTGAGTTTCTCGCTGAAAAGCGAACCGCGAAAATCCTGCGCCATCTCAAGCAAAGCCGCGTCGAGCCGCTCGGCGGGATCAGTTTTTTTTGCCATAGTTGACCTCCGTCAGTCCTTGTCGTTGAAGTTACGCCGCGATGGCTTCGTCGCTGGCGTTCAAAATCGCGCTGGCGGCCCGTTTGTAGCCAGCGAGCTGATCGGGCGGGATGTTGTCGCGGTCGCTTTTTGGCGAACCCAAACAAAAACACTGCTCGCTGTCCTTCGCGGTAAGCGATCAGCGTTCGCCAGCCGCCACTTTTGCCTTTGCCCGGCCGGGCGACGCGCTGCTTGATCAATCCGCCGCCAAGATCGGCATTGATGAGGCCGCGTTCGGCGCGGGCGATCGCGTCGGTAAGCTGTCCGTCGGTGGTTGCTTCGCTTTTGCAAAAGCGCGCGGCGGCTCCCCCGCGCTAGGAACTATAGCACTACGTATTATAATACGCAAGCTCGATGGTGGGTTGATTGCAAGCGGGTGCGTGCGGTCGAGGGGCTGGCGACTGCTCTCGATCCATGTTATCTAGAATGCTAAGTTCTAGAATTAGAACGCTGGTCCTGAGAGGCAGCGATGGCGCAGGTGATGGTTCCCTTCGCGAACGGCAAGGGCGGCGTCGGCAAGACGGCGCTCGCCTGCAGCTATGCGGTGGCGCGGGTGAAGCAGGGCGCGGACGTGATCGTGACCGATCTCAACGACGAGCAAAAAACCGCGCTTGCCTGGTCGCAGGTGCGTGAGCACAACGGCATTCTGCCGAAGGTGCGGGTCGAGGCTGCCAGTGCCCGGCAGGCGCTCGAGATGGTCGGACGCTGCGATGTGCTTGTCGTCGATACGCCGGGTTGGACGGACAAGAGCACGCTGGCTTTGGCCCGGAAGTCGACTTTCATGATCATACCGACGGGTCCTAATCCCACCTACGAGCTCGCGCCGACGGTGCGGCTGCTGCACGGGCTCAAAGCCGAAGGTCTCGAGGCCTGGCGGCTCGGTGTGGTGCTGTCGCGTTTCAGCGAGGACGAGGAGCCGCGGCGCGAGGAAGAACAATTCGCGCGTGCCTACCTCGCCGAGGCGGGATACGGCGCGCTTGAGGGCTGCATTCGCAATACGCCGGTCTACGGCTCGGCTTTGGCCGAAGGCTATGGCCTCACCGAAATCGGCGGAGCTAGCCGGCTGCTGCAGGAAGCGAACCGGATGATGGAGTCGATCTCGAAGGGCATTGCGGCCGCGGAGCGGCGCTTCCAGCGTCTGCAGGCGCAGCTCAAGGGCCCGGACCGGGACCGCGGAGGACGTGACCGATGACGGCCAAGAAATTCAACGCGCTTCGGGGCGCCGCGCGCGTGTTGCCGCCGCCGGCTGCGGACGACAACGCAAAACGGGCACTCAACCGCTACGGCGCGGCGCGCGGCGAAGATGGGCGCATCGCGCGCAGCACCGGGCGCGACGTGCAGTTTGCGACGATCGTGACGCCGGAATTGAAGGACTGGATCAAGTCGGAAGCCAAGCGGCGCGGCAAGCGGATGTGCGTTTTGCTCGAGGATATGCGCGCGGCCTACGAGAAAGTTCACGGCAAAAAGACGCGCTAGACAGGAATTGAGAGTCGCGTGGTTCGCAGGATGTCCGCATGCGCGTGTTGGTTTCAATGATCTGCATGGCAGCGGCACTCCTGCTGATCGCTGCATCGATGCTGATGAACTGGTTATTTTGGACGGGGCAGGGGGCCGACGCGTCGATGGCGCGCGGGATGGGCGCCGTCTCGATCGGTGTCGATGTGTTCAAAGCTTGGTTGCCGCTGGTGATCGCGTGGGCATGGGCTGATCGCTTCCGGCTTGGGTACGTGATCGCTACGCTCTTCTTCTGCGGCTGCCTCATATTTTCGTTCGGGAGCGCGCTTGGCTTTGCGAACTCGTCGCGTGGCGCCGTCTCGGCGAGCCGGGAGGCCGTTTCGGATCGTTATGCGGCGGCCGAGAAGGAGCTGAAAGATGTCGATGGACGGATCACGGCGCTCGGCGCATTGCGTCCGAAGGCGGTGGTCGAGGAGGCGATAGCGAAGGCCAAGCAGGACCGTCGCTGGTCGAGCTCGAGCGAGTGCAAAGCCGCGACGGTCGAAGCGAGCCTGGCATTTTGCCGGAGCCTTGGTGATCTGCGGATCGAGCTCGCAGCGGCGGTCGAGAGCGAGCGGCTGCGGGACCGTAGCTCATCGCTCAAGACCGGGATCGATCACCTGCGAACAGCTGGGGCCCGGCGCGACGCGGATCCGCAAGCGGCGATATTGGCGCGATTGAGCGGTTTGCGCCTGGATCAGGTGCAGACCTCGATCGTGGTGTTGTTCGCGCTGCTGGTCGAGCTTGGAGCGGCGTTTGGGTTGTTTCTGGCCATGCTGCCTTTGCGCGGCCGGGGTTGGTTCGCAACGGTCACGCGGCCGGGCCGTCCCGCACTTGAAATTCTGCCGCCCGCGAAGTTACGGCTTAAGGGCGGGCAGGGAGGACCGACGCGGTTCGTTCGTGCAGCAGACGGCCAGCTGATGATCGAGTGAGGCGGTATGTTTTCGAGGCTCATAAAGACTGGTGGCAAGGGCCAGGCCGATCCTGTTCCGGCTGTTGCGGTTCCGGCGGACCTGTTTCAGTTCGAGCAGACGCGGAACGTTGAGAGCCCGCAGGCTCGGAGACGGACAGGCCGGACCGAAGTCTACGCGGTGCGGGTCCGCGAGAGTTTCAAAGGCGAGATTTTGGGTTTGCAGGCGGAGCTTCAGCTCGAGCGGCAGAAATTGAAGGGCAAGGCGAGGAAGGTGACCGAGGGCGAGGTTATCGAGCTGATGCTCGAAGCCTTCAAGGCCGCGCGGCGCAACGGCGACGCCGCCGGGAACGCTGTGCCGCTTGCCGATGACGTGTGGCAGGGGGTGCATGAGATTGCGCGCCGGCTGCAATGTTCCTCGGCTGAAGTCGTCGAGCAACTAGTCGTGCAGAAGGTGGCTGAGCTCGGCTTGCTGCCGCGGAAATAGCTGGTCCTCTAGGCCGTGAACTCATAAATCAGAACTGATGACGGGAGTTCTGCTTTAGGTTCGAAAGCCGCCATGCTTGGGCCGTCTCGGAATGTCGCTGAAGGGACATAGACGCGCTTAACGTTGACCCGCCAGCCTTCGGCAACCAACATCTCGCGGATGCGCCGATAGTAGCGGCCGTACCGCGTTGCCAGCCGCACAATGTCAGCCGTCAAAGCCGCTTCATCGTCAGGCGTCTTCAGATGTCTCCTCTGCGTCGCACGTGGCTGTCCGACGACAGCACACGCGCGACGCTCCGAGACATCCAGCTGCGAACGCACGTGCTCGACGCACGCGCGCTTACGGGAAGGGCTTAGTATTTTCCCTCGAGAGCTTCCTTCAGGATCAATTTGTCGAGTGTCAACTCGGAGACAGCCCTCTTCAGGCGGTCGTTCTCGCGATCGAGATCCTTGAGACGCTTGGCTTGGTCAAGCTTTAGACCGCCGTACTCCCGCCGCCAGCGATAGTAGCTCTGCTCTGAGACGCCAAAGCTTCGGCAGATCGTCCCGATCGTCTGACCTTGGCTCAGTCGAACCTCTGCTTCACGCAGAAGCCCGATGATCTGCTCTGTAGTGTACCGCTTCCGTGCCATTTCCCTTCTCTCCTCAATCGAGGTTGGAAATAGCCGGATTCGCTCTCTCAGCCTGGCATCAACTCAGGGGAGCAGACCAGGCGACAGGACCACGTCACACAGCTGCCATGTGGCTCGCACGACCCATCGCGACAGGCGATCTCAATGCTCTGTACGAATCCGTAGGTACGCGCACGAGATGAACCAACTCCGTTACACGGCGTTTTCAGTGGGGGCGGATTTAAGCTCTTCGCCCCGCTCCAAAAAGGCTCTCAAGGAGGAGATCACCATGAAGTCGGTTCTTATTCTTGCTTCCCTTCTCATCATCCCGGTGGCCTATGCCAACAATGCCAGGGCGGCCGACGCAGGATGTGACCCATCTTGCCAACAGGCCTATGACCAGACAATGGCCCAAGAGAAAACGCTCAAAGCTAAGTAACCAGCCTCCTATCTGGAGGTCCCACGTTTGTTGGCGCATCGCGCTGCAGCGTTTCAGCATCAGGAGCGGCAGCGCGAGGTGCGCGAGTTTCTTTTCTAACGTGTTATGTCTCGCTCGGCTTGGTTGTGGTCACGAACGCGGGCTTCCGCCCACTTCGCAGGTGTGAGTGCGGGGTTCCATTTGCATACAATACTATCCGTGGTTTGACGGCATTTTTCAACAGTATCGGGTAGTTCTTATCGGCGTCGAGATGTCGACCCCAAGCGAACTGAAATGGGAAGCTACGTAAGATACTTTGCCCTGGCTGTGGCGCTCACGCTCCTCGGACCTATGTCGTCAGGTGCCCAGGACATGAGGGGCCTGGACGTGACCTCTGATGCCTTCACCAAATCAGAGATGACCCGAGAGTCCATCGTGGAATCCCTCGCTAAACTGGCGCCCGGCGCAATCCTCGATCTCAGCGGGAGAAGCCTCAATGGCCTGGATCTTTCGGGGTTGGACTTGCGACGAACAAAGCTTCAATCAGCTCGCATAAACAAGACTAACTTCAATGGTTCCAATCTTGAGGGAGTGGTGCTCGATCAGGCGTGGGCTCTGAACTCTGACTTCAGCGGCGCCAACCTGCAAGGCGCGAGCCTGTTCGGCGCGCAATTTGGCGGCTCAAAGCTGAACGGTGCCAACTTCTCGAATGCTCGTGTGGCTGGAGATTTCACCGACGCCAGTTTGGTCGGCGCCAAGTTTGACGGCGCCGATCTGTCGGCTGACGAGAAAAACCAGTCGATGGGACTGATGCGCGGCGCATTCAAGGGTGCCGATCTCGATGGTGCCTCTTTCAAGGGCGCCAACATGATGCGCGTACTTATGGAGTTCGCCTCACTGCGCGGAGCCGACCTGACCGGCGCGAATTTGCGAGGCAGCGAACTCGCCGGGGCCGACTTCACGGACGCTGACGTGAAGGACGCCAATTTTGATGGCGCGGACCTTAACTCTGCGCGGATCGGGAAAATGAAGAATACCGCTGCCGCAAAAAATTTGGACAAGGCAAAAAACCTGGAGCGGGCGAGCCAGAAATGATCGGGGTCGGCGCAGAGCGAGCACTTGCGACTTATTGGGCCGACCCCGCTGGTCTTGGAGCGTCGTTTTTTGGGTGACTTACTTCCGTTCCAGGTG
>CAVUDN010000038.1:0-216272 GCA_963740095.1 uncultured Acidobacteriota bacterium | reverse complement strand
TCCTGCCGTCGAGGACCGCAACGCTCCGCGGCGAAGGGCCCGCTCTTTGAGCATCGCGAAAAGAATTGGCACGAGAATCATTACGGCAATCGTCGAAGAAACCATTCCGCCGACGATTGGCGCGGCGATTGGCTTCATCACGTCGGAGCCGACGCCCGTCTCCCACAAAATCGGGCCGAGGCTCGCGATCACGGCGAAGACCGTCATCAGCTTGGGGCGCAGACGCCGGACGGCACCCTCGATCGTCGCCTCTTCGATGTCTTGGTGTACGAGCGGCACGCCCAAGGCGAGGCGATTGTCGAGCGCTTCGTGCAGGTAGACGACCATTACGACGGCCGTTTCCACCGCAATTCCGAACAGCGCAATGTAACCGACTGCCACCGCTACGCTGAACTCATAGCCGAGCAGCCGTTGGAGAATCAGTCCGCCCGTGAGCGCGAAGAAGACGGGGAAAAACAAGATGGCAGCTTCGGCCGCGGAATCGAAAACCATATAGAGCAGCAAGAAGATCGTGAAAAACACGATGGGTAGAATCAGTGCAAGCCGCTTCTTCGCACGCAACTCGAATTCGTACTCGCCGGACCACGTGTACGTATACCCCGCCGGCAGCATAAGCTTTGCCCTCAGCAGCCGGTCGGCGCTCTGGACGAAGCCGCCGTAATTCGCGGTGTTCAGATCGATGAAGACATACCCCGTGAGCTGGCCCTCCTCGTCGCGAATCATGGCTGCCCCGCGAGAAAAGTAAACTTTCGCGACCTCGCTGAGGGGGATTTGCGCCCCGGTGGGTGTAGCGATCACGACTTGGCGGAGACGGTCCAAGTCGTCCCGGAAGTCGCGGTTGTAACGGACGTTGATTGGGAAACGCTCGCGCCCTTCGATATTTTCAGCGACGTCCTGACCGCCGATTCCCGACTCAACGGCACGCTGCACATCCGCTACCGTGAGGCCGTAGCGCGCCGCCACCGCCCGGTCTGTCTCGACGTTCACGTAGAACCCCTGGGCCACGCGCTCGGCGAAAACCGAGCGCACTTGCGGCATCGATGAAAGAACCTGATTCACCTGGGTGCCGACCTGCTCGATGCCTTCGAGGTTCGGTCCCTGGATTTTCATCCCGACTGGCGTCTTGATGCCGGTCAGTTCCATATCCAGACGGTTTTCGACCGGCATGGTCCAGGTATTCGAGATTCCTGGAAATTGCAGCTTCGCGTCCATTTGATCAACCAGCTTTCCGTAGGTCATTCCGACGGGCCACATGTTCTTCGGCTTGAGCATGATTGTGGTGTCGTACATCGAAAGGGGCGCGTTGTCGGTGGCGCTGTCGGAGCGCCCGACGGTGCCGAAGACGGTCGCGACCTCCGGGAACGAGCGAATAATTCGGTCCTGTTCCTGAAGGAGAGCCGTCGCCTGCGTGATCGAAATACCGGGCAAAGCCGTTGGCATGTAGAGGGCCGAGCCTTCGAAAAGCGGCGGCATAAACTGACTGCCAATCCGTCGCGCCAACGGCACAGTCAGAATCAGAACGACGAGGGCCAAGATGAGAGCCGTTTTGCGAAAACGAAGGCCCAGACGCAAGACCGGAAGATAGATTGCCTGCGTAGGAGCCGAAAACGGATTCTTGGATTCCGGCCTCAGTCGCCCGCGGATGAACAGCGGCATCAGCACGGGTACCAGCGTGACAGCCAACACGGAGGAAAATCCGATGGCCAGCGTTTTGGTCCACGCAAGGGGACGAAACATGCGGCCTTCCTGTGCTTCGAGAAGAAAAACGGGAAGGAACGACACCACAATGATGATCAGGGAAATGAACAGCGCTGGCCCAACCTGCTTGGCTGCCCGTAAAAGGATGCGACGCCGTTCACGTTCGGTGAGTGGCACCGCCCCGGACGCACTGGCTGGCGGCGTCAATCGCACTTGGCGGGTCGCCTCCGGCGGGTTCCTGCGCTAGAGACGTTCCCGCGGGCAGGCCGCTGGCCGCGGACTCTTCCTGCCGTTCGGAGAGATGTCGATAGCCGTTTTCAACCATCACAATACTGGCATCGACGAGCACTCCTATTGCGAGCGCCAAGCCTCCGAGAGACATAATGTTGCTCGACACGTGGAGGTAATACATGGGAATGAAAGACGCCACGATCGCGATGGGGATCGTGAGAATGGGAATGAGCGCGGAACGAAAATGAAAAAGAAACATGATCGTCACGAGGCTGACGATGATGGCTTCTTCGAGCAGATCGCGCTGGAGCGTGCGGATGGAATCGTCAATCAGGCCGGAGCGGTCGTAACCGGAGCGGATTTCGATGCCCGGCGGAAGGGACGGTGCAATTTCGGCGAGCTTCTTCTTGACCCCGTTGATTACGTTGAGCGCGTTCAAGCCGTAGCGCATTACGACAATCCCGCCGACCGTTTCCCCCTCGCCATTCCAGTCCGCCGCGCCGCCGCGGATGTCGGGGCCGAAGCTCACCGTGCCGAGATCGCGGACCAGGACCGGAGTCCCGTTCTTCGTCGCCACCGGCACGTTCTCCAGGTCATCCAGCGACTTGAGATACCCCAGTCCCCGGACCATGTACTCCGCACCGCCGAATTCCAGCAACCGCCCGCCGACCTCATTCGTGCTCTCCCGCACGCGCTCGACGACTGTCTGCAGCGGGATGTTGTAGGCGCGGAGTTTGTCCGGGTCCAAATTCACCTGGTATTGGCGAACGAACCCGCCGATGGTGGCGACTTCAGCCACGCCGGAAACGGACTCGAGTTGATACCGCAGATACCAGTCCTGCAACGTGCACAAATCGGCCAAACTGTACGTGTGCGTTCGATCCACTAAGACGTATTCATAGACCCAGCCGGCTCCGGTGGCATCGGGGCCGATGACGGGATGAACGTCGGCCGGAAGCTCACCCTGAATCTCCTGCAAATATTCCAACACGCGCGAGCGCGCCCAGTAGAGGTCCGTTCCGTCTTCAAAGACGACATACACGTAGGAGTCGCCAAACATAGTTTCTGCGCGCACGTCCCTGACGTGCGGCGCCGCAAGAAGCGTCGTAACGATCGGATATGTGATCTGGTCTTCAATAAGGTTAGGTGGCTGCCCCATCCACGGCGTATGAATGATCACCTGCACGTCGGAAATGTCCGGCAAGGCGTCCAGCGGGATGCCGCGCATAGCCCAGATACCCGCCAGAACGAGCATCAACGTTGCCGCGAACACCAGGAAGCGGTTGCGTTCGCACCAATCCATCCATCGGGAGATCACGTTACATCCCTCCTGTGGCATTCACATTGAGTTGCTTGGTGACAATGGTCTGCCCGTTTTTTCCCGCTACGATTGTCACTTGCCACGTTCCGCCGCTTTCAAGCTGCCCCGATCCTTCGTAGACGCCGCTTCCCTTGTCGCTCAGAGTGACGATGGTCCGCAGCGCTGCCATTCCCATGGCGGGCATCGCCGGCATGAAGAACGTAACCACGACCTTCGCTCCGGAAATGGGCATTCCCTTCGCATCCGTCAGCTTTACGCTAAAAATGTTGCTGCCCTTCCGCGGCGGGTTTGGGTCCGAGCTCAGGTCGGCATTTCCCTGAGGAGTATTCATCACAGCCGCCGCACCGGCGCCGGGAGGCGGTGGAGCAAACGATCCTAGTGCCGCCTGGAGCTGACTTTCGGAGTCGATCAGGAAGTTGGCCGATGTGGCGATACGTTCTCCCGCCTTCAAACCCTTCGTGACGATGTACTCATCACCGGCTTGCTGGCCGAGCTGCACTTCACGCGGTTCGAGGTAACCGTCGCCGCGGTCCACGAAGACGATTTCTCGCGTACCCGTCTGCAGCACGCCGCTTGCTGGAATCGACAATTGCTCGCCCAGCGGTACGTGCAAGGCAACATTTACGAACATTCCCGGAGTGAGTGCGAGACTGGGGTTCGAGAAGACCAAACGCACCCGCGCCGTGCGCGTGGACATGTCCACGTCTGGATAGACAAAATCGACCGTTCCGCGAAATGTTCTTCCGAGATAAGAGTCTACTGTCAGTGCAGCGGACTCTCCCACTCGTATGCGTCCGAGATCGTCCTGGAAGACCTGAGCGAAGACCCAGACCGTCGAAAGGTTGGCAATCGTGTAGAGGCGCGTGTCGGGCTGCACCGTCAGGTTCGGCAGGGCGTTCCTTTCGGTGATGAAACCCGACGCGGGCGAATCGATCTCCAAGTCGTTCTGGACCTGGCCGGAAGATTCAAGCCGCGCGATCTCGCGTGGCGGAAGATTCCACTGCCTCAGGCGGTCTGTGGAGGCCGAAACCAGCGAGGAGGCTCCGCTGGCGACTCCCGGCACGGTGCTCTGCGACAGGCTTTGCGCATTCTGCTTGGCGATCAGATACTCGCGCTCCGCGGCCACCAGTTCCGGGCTATAGATCGTGAACAGGGGCTGGCCTTTGTTCACGTACTTGTAGGTCGCATCGGCAAAAACCTTCTCGATGTAGCCCGAGAAGCGCGTTTGAACGTAGGACAGTCGCGTTTCATCAATTGCCACATCTCCTGTGACTCGGATGACGTCCTCGATAGGCTTCCGCTCCACCAGACCGAACTTCACGCCGATGGATTGGAGCCGCTCGGGCGAAAACTGCAAGGGCGCAAGAGTAGTGTCCGGGGAAGGCGCGGAAACCTCGGCGGTACTCTCGGCCGCCGCGGGCATCGTGCCGCGCACAGATTCGGCACTCTGCCCGGTGCGCGCACTCCGCGCATAGAGCCAAGCCCCAACGAGCATCGCCGCGAGCAGGAGGTTCGCCGCGACCGCCAGGTAAAACCCTGTTCGATAGTTCTTCATGGTCGTTTTCCTCCATACTGCGTCTTAGCGCAGCGACAACCCGGTCACTTCTTCGATTTGGGCCAGCGCCGTCTCCCTCGCTGCGGAGCTTTGCCAGTACTCCTCGTCCAAATGCAGAACGTCGAGGAAGGAAGTCAGCAGGGCCTGAAAGTCCTGCCGGTTGCTTTGGTAGGCAGCCAGGCCCGCTTCGAATTCAGCGCGCGCCTGGGGCAGCAATCCTTCGCTGTAAATCTTGAGTAGCTCGGCGGTCTTCTGCGCTGTGTCGTATTCCGTTCGAAGTTCATAGGCGACCTGTTGATACTGCGCGTCGGCTTCGCTGCGAGAGCGGCTCAGGTCTGCCTCGGCCTCAGCCAATTCGGGACGCTGTTTCCGGCTTCGATATATGGGCACGCGCACGCCAAATGTGAGCATGTAATAGGCGCGGTATTGTGTGGGGTCGGTGCGCTGCCACATGTACTGCACGCTGAAGTCCGGGTAGAAATCCTTGTGGGCAAGATCGACTTGCAGCTTTTCCTTCTCGATCATCTTCTCCGCGCCCGCAAGCTCCGGGTTTTGTGCCTTCGCAGCAGCCAGGAGGTCGTCGTACGTATACGAAAGGGGCGTTTCGGGGATTCCGGCAGGCTCGATATCGGGTGAAGATTGCGATCGACTGAGAAGCTCTTTGATCTGCGCTTGCGCTTTTGCGACTTCTAGATGGTGCATGGTGATCTCCCGCAGCAGTTTGGTTTGCTCAAGCTGTGCTTGGAGCACATCCTGTTGACTGCCCATCCCGGATCGGTAGCGTGCGTCGGCCGATTGTTCCACCTGTTGAAGCAGTTGGCCGTCGCTCTCAAGGATTCCAAGCGTTTTGGACAGATAAGCAAGCTGGAAGTACGCGGATTTGACTCCGGCAAGGACGGCGCGCCGTACGGATTCGTACTGCTGTTGCGCCACACCCGCGTCCTGCGTTGCGATTTCACCCTTTAGTCGCAGCTTCCCGGGGTAGGGCAAGTCTTGCGAGACGCCGAGGCCAAAGTAAGCGAAGTCGCTGTTCGTGTATCCCGCGAACGGGCGGGGGCTCCCGACACTGAACTGCTGAACCTGGAATTGCGGATCGGGAAGCGTCGAGACCTGCGACGGAACCTGCTTTTCAGCCTGCCAACCCTGCCGCGCCGCCTGAATTTGCGGGTTGTTTCGCTCGGCCTCAGTGAGAAGATCCGCAAGCTTCGCAGGCGGATCAGATGAGGGCACCCCTTGAGCCCGCGTGAACGTAGCTACCGACAAGAATGCAAGACTCGTTAAAACCACTGCTGAACGGAACTTCATGCGCTGTCCTTTCGGACCGCGTCAATAAAAACGGTCCCTGACTTCCTTACAGCTGCGCTATTCGGCTACACGAAGAGACACGTGTGCGTATTTCCGTATGATTTGGGAAGTCTCAGATCAAGAATGTGCAGAGAAGAGTTTGTAGCGAGGGGGGCGAGGTGTCCTGGACCAGCGGTGCCGGACGCGCGCTCCGGATGCCGGGACTGGTAGCCGGCGAGCCGGCAGCGGGGCCGGAGAGCAGCGGAAGTGTCCAATCCGATTCTTGATATTGCGTCGCTGGGAGCGGAGCTTTGAAGAGACAGCATGGCCCGTTGCATGCGGCAACGAATTCCGCGCCGCCCTCATCGACGTGCGACATCCAAGGTGCGACGTGGCCAGCACAGCACGGACAATTGCCCGCTTTCGAGCACAGGACGGCAGACGACAACTCCGAGGCCGCACCCAGCCCTGCGACGCTCAACACCAAGGCGAAAATGATTAGATGTCGTAGCACGGAAACCAGCCTAACATAAATCAAGCAGCGGGCGATTTTCCCACACGCATACCCACTCCTCCAAGCCAGTTAATATGATATGCCCGTCACTTGGATGTGACCTAGGTCACACGTCGGGATGAAGGCGTCAACCGTGATAAAGGTATAGCCTCTTATTTCTGCGTCATCGATCCTCGTGGAAGCCGTTCTGCTCGTGCACCTGCTTTGGTGTGCATGGGTGGTGCTGGGCTGGACGGTGACGCGCGGGCGGCGCGTGTTGCGGACGCTGCACATCGCATCGCTGATCTACGCGATCGTGATCGAGTCGGTGCCGTGGCCACCGTGTCCGCTGACGCTGGCGGAGAACTGGCTCGAGGCGCGCGCGGGGATTGAGCCGGCGCGCGGGCCGTTCTTGGTGCGCGTGCTCGATGCGACGATATATCCCAACGTGCCAGTGTGGCTCGTGGTGGGCAGCGCGGTGATTGTTTGCGCTGCGATCCTCGGAATCTATCTGCGGCGATATCTGCGCCGGACTGCGGATTGCCAATGGTGAGGCGTGGCGCCGCTCGCAACTCATCGTAATTATCGCGCCGCGAGCGGCCGCCTGCGAGCTATTGCGGATTCGGGCCTTGGGTCACCTGCACCAGATCATCCGGGCGAATCCACTTTGCGAACGCGGCCTTCACCTGCTCGGGCGTAAGCGCGACGTAGCGCTGCGCTGCGATGACAGGTTCGTCGAGTGGGAGCCCAATTGTGGCGCGGCGAATCCAGCCGCCGGCGATGCTTTCGACGCTCCCTTCCGAGAGAGGGACTTGGCGCAGCAGCGTGGCTTTCGCCTGGCGCAGCTCGTCGTCGGTGACGAGCGTCGACTGGATCGCTTTCAGGTCGCGCACGACGATCGCGCGCGCTTTCGAGACGTTCTGCGGATCGCAGGCGTAGTCGACGCTGTAGATGCCGCGCGTCTTCCCAATGTTGAACGACGAGGCGACGAAGTAGACGAGGCCGGCATTCTCGCGGAGATCGCGGTAAAACCACGTCGAATAGAAACCGCCGCCGAGGACGTGATTGCCCAGCTCAAGCGCGTAGTAGTCGGGATTGAACCGATTCAGCCCGAGCGTCTCGCCCAAATTCACGTTGACCTGCACGCGGCTCTTATCCGGAACGGCGGTGACATGCGGCTCACTCGGTGGGACCGTAGGCAGATCTGTCGGCGGCGGCGGGCCAGACGCTTTCCATCCGCCGAAATATTTTTCGATTTCGGCGCGCGCGCTTTCCGGTGTGACGTTGCCGATCACTACGATGGTGGTGAGATCGGGGCGGAATGCGCGATCGTAGTAGGCCTTTACGTCGGGAAGGGCTAGGCCCATCACCGTTTGCGGCGTCGCTTGCCGCAGGGACGGATCGGTGGGAGGAAACAGGCTCGCGTCGAAGGCGCGGCGAGTAAGATAGTCGGGGCTTTGCAACTGCCCGGCGACGGCTTGCGCGGTTTCCTGCTGGACGACCTTGAAGGCCGGCTGGGGTAGCGCGGGATTGAGCTCGTTGTCGGCGAGCAGTTGCATTCCCGCATCGAAGTGATCGGGCAGCACAGCAAGCGAAAAGTCGGTACCGGCGGATTCGTTCGCGCCGATATCGTCGAGCGCTTTTTGGTAGGCGATGCGGTCGAGCTTCTGCGTGCCGTAGGAGAAAAGCCCATCGAGGACGCCGTTGACGCCCTCTTTCCCTTCGGCCGCTTCCAGATCGGCATTGTTCTTGATGTGGCCGGTGACGGTGACCGAGTTGCTGATGGTCTCCTGTTGCACGATCAGCTTCAGGCCATTCGGCAAAGTGCTCACCGTCGGATTCGTGGTGAGCTTCGGGATATCGAGGCGCGCCAGCGCCGCCGACGCCCATTCCGGCAATGCGACGGGGCCCGTGGGACTGCCGGCGAGCGATTCGGCGCTGCCAAATGATTTTGAAGAGATGGGCTTGCCGGAAGGTTGCGGCGTGAGGACGGCGGTGATCGCGACATCCGGATTCAGATATTTCCTCATCACGTCGTTCACTTGATCGACGGTAACTTTCTTGATCGCCTCGATGTCCTCTTCGGGAGACTGCCGGCCTTCGACGGCCACGGCATTCGACCATTCCATCGCGAGGCCTTCGATCGAGTTCTTCTGGAACTCCTCGTCGGCAACTTCGTGGCGCTTCGAGGCGTCCACGAGATCGGCGGGCACGCCGTTCTTTAGATCGTCCGCGATAATCTGCGAAATCTCCTTGGTGAGTTCTTCGCCATCGGCGCCCTTCGGAAAAGCTCCGATCGCATACGCCAACCCTGCCTTGGGCATTACATCCAACTGAAAGCCGGCGTACAGAGCCTTCCCTTCCGGCACGAGGGAATACAGCGTGCCTCGCTGGCTGCTGAGGACGTCGCTCAAGATATTGAGCGCGGCAAAGTCGGGACTATCCGACCCGGGCACGCGGAAGGAAGTGACCGCGAGGCCGTAGGGCAAATCGGTATCGAGCTTGAGCGTGGCCGCCTTAACGGCGCCAAGCTGAACCTCGGGACGCGGCGGAATCTTCTTTGAAGGAATATCGCCGAAGAGCGACTTGATTTCGTCGAGGGCCTTCTTCGAATCGACGTTGCCCGCGATGATCAGGACGGCGTTGTTGGGCCCATACCACTTGTCGTAGAACTCGTGGAGCATCGCTCCGGTGGTCTTGTCGAAGGACGGCCGGGTCCCGAGCGCGTCGTGATCGTAAACCGTCCCGTGAAACATCGCGTCGAGCAGCTTGGTGTAGAAGACGTAGGTGGGATTCGAGAGGTCCTGCGCCACCTCTTGCTCGATCGCGCCGCGCTCTTTATCCCAGAGCGCGTCCGTATCGAGCGTGCCCTTCATGCGCAGCGCTTCGATGTGCAGCGCTACGTCGAGATCTTCGCTCGGCACCGTGAAGAAATACTGGGTGACGGTTTGCTGCGTGTCTGCGTTGAAGTCGCCGCCCATCGCCGCCGCGATGGCCGCCAACTGATCGGCCGAGAGATTCGGATTGCCGCGAAACATCATGTGCTCTTGTGCGTGCGCCGTGCCGGGGAATCCGGCGGGCGCCTCGTCGGAGCCGACCATGTAGTTCATGACGGTGGTCGCCACGGGCGCCAGCGGATCGGGAACGATGATGACGCGCAGGCCATTGGGCAGCGTCACGCGCACGACGTCAGACGCTTGGGGCGGGCGCGCCTGGATTCCGGGGCAAACGATGCATAGCGCCAAGGCCACCATCGCAAGAGTTGCCAATCTCGCAAATCGATTCCGTCGCAAGCGTCCGTTCATAGTCTATTCTTCTCCGGCGTGCAGATGGCTATTCCTTGGATTTGACTCCCCAAGCGCCCTTTTGGCTCTCGCGATTCGCATCTAATCCGGCGTCAGAATCGCAAAGGCGCGCGGTGGGACACAACAATCCTCGCGCAAAACGGGCAACTTTCCAAGTTGAAGGGTGGATTTATCGGGCGATCGAAAAGGGCGGCTTGCGCGTCAAGGGATGCGCCTTCAGCGGCGGGCGCTGGGCGGTCGTGATCTCCGAGGCGCGCCGAAGCAGGCTTTCAAATTCGCGATCGCGAATGGATACTTCGAGGACACGGCCTTTGCGTTTCATAGCCATCGGCTAATCCCTGGGCCAGTTACACGACAATACTATTGCCGCGGAGATTATTCCCGAGTCTGTAGCGTGTCAAGAGCTTTTTTGCCGCGCGCTCGAGCGAGCCGAGGCAAAGCGAACTTCTCCGAGGATGACGCTAACCGAACCAGAGTGCTTCGGATTCGGGCTGAGGCGGCAAATTCCGGCAGGGATGGTATCCTCTGACGCTTACTCGGCGAACATTTCTAATTGCGGAGGGGACATGCTGCTGAAAGGGAAAAACGCAATCGTTACCGGCGGAGGGCGAGGCATTGGGCGCGCGATCGCGCAGAAGTTGGCGGGCGAGGGCGCGGCGGTGGTCGTTGCGTCGCGAAGCGCCAAGGAAATCGACGGCGTCGCCGCGGAGATTCAGCAGGCGGGCGGGCGCGCCAAAGCTGTCGCCGCGGATGTGTCGAAGGCGGTGGAATGCGAGAAGATCATGCGCGCGGCGCGCGATGCGTTCGGCCCGATCGATATCCTCGTCAACAACGCGGGGATTCTCGGGCCGGTGGCTCCGGCCGAAGCGACGACGCCGCAGCAATGGGACGAAGTGATCGCCATTGACCTCACGAGCGCCTTTCTGATGTCGCGGCTGGTGGTTTCGGAGATGTACGAGCGTGGCTCAGGGGCGATACTGAACATCTCGAGTGTGGCGGCCAAAGCGGCGTATCCGATGAACAGCGCGTATGCTGCCGCGAAAGCGGGCCTGCTGGGGCTTACGCGGACGCTGGCGGCGGAAGGAGCGCGGAAGGGCGTCCGCGTGAACGCGATCTTGCCCGGACCCACGGCCGACACAAATATGTGGCTGGAACTGGCGGGACAGCTCGGCGCCATGAGCGCGCACGTGACCGATGGGATTTTACAGGGACGGCTGCAGACGACCGAGGAGATCGCCGCAGCCGCCCTATTCCTTGTTTCCGATCAGGCCAGCTCGATTACTGGGCAGACTCTGAACGTGGATGGCGGAGTGGCCTTTTACTGATTTCCTCTTCGAGCGCCAGGTATCCGCGCTTCGCCGACCCGGCCAGCGCGCGAACGCCAACTTCGGTCCACGCAAGCCCCCGCTCGCCAATGGACCCGAGCATGTAAGCGATTCCCACCACCGCGAGAATCACAAGAAAGAACAGCACGAAAAGGAGTTCAGCAGCGAGCAGCGCGCGCACGAAATAGAGTTGCAGAATGAAAAACGCGACGGCAATGGACAAGAGTCCCTTGCGCACTTTCGCTTTTCCAATCAGGTCCTTTGCGAATCCCCCCACCCGGCCTAGTACCGTGTTCATCGACTTTCAATTCCCTCCACTTGGCTTTGATGCAAAGGGGGCACCAAAGGAATCGGGAGTAACCTGTTGCAATGAAACGAGCTACGAAAATCTCAGAGTGAAACAATGGAAATCTGGTTCCGAAAGAGGGAAATCAGAGAGGAAGATTGCACAAAAGCTCAGAGACGAGACTCAAAAGGGCGCGGCGCCAGTCGGCGGCTACATGAAATAGTGCAGTACGGTCAGCGCCCGTCGAAGGGATAGCGATCCTGCGCGAGGACGGCATCGGCCAAGCGGCGGCGAATCGCAATCGCGTCGATTGGCGCGTGCTTGGCGAAGCGGCGCAGGGCTGCGAGCTGCGTGGTGAGCGTGTCGCCATCGGCGATCGCAGCGAGAGCGGTGCGCGCTTCCTTCTCGATGCGATCCATCGCGTCGTAGGTGAACGCGGTGGTCGCCTCGCCCATGAGCGCGGCCGACTGTCCTTTCGCGGCAGCTGTTTTTTGGGAGCGCCGCAGCGAGGATTCGATTGCGTAGACGTCCATTACAATGTTGGCCAGGGCGCCCACGATTTCCTGCTCGTCGGCCAGCTGATCGCGGAATTTCTGTACGGCAGCTCCTGCGGCCAGAAGGAAGATTTTCTTGGCCTGCGCGAGGGATTTTTCTTCCTCGGCGAAGGGGCCGCTTAGCGTTTCTTCGAATGAAGGCCCGGAAAGAAGCTCTTCGCCCAATTTCATGGCGGCTGGAATCAGCGGCAGGACGCCCAACATCGCGCGCTTCATGAGCATCTGGATGATGACGAGCCGGTTGATTTCGTTGGTGCCCTCGAAGATGCGGTTGATGCGACTGTCGCGGTACATGCGCGCGACGGGATAGTCTTCATGGAAGCCGTAGCCGCCGAAAATCTGGACGGCTTCGTCGACGCAATAGTCGAGGGTTTCGCTGCCGACCACCTTGCTGATCGAGCTCTCGATCGCGTATTCCTCGAGGGCTTGCATGGCTTGCTGCACCTTGTCTGTGCCGGCGCTGGCGACCGCCGCCTCGATCGTTCCCGCCGAGCGGTAGATCATCGACTCGAGGGCGTAGGTGCGAATGGCCATTTCGCCGAGCTTGGCCTTGATCAAGCCGAACTCGGCAATCGACTTTCCGAAGGCGGTGCGTTCTTTCGCGTATTTCGAGGCGATCGCCAATACGTTCTTGGCTCCCCCCGCGCAGCTCGCGCCGAGCGAAAAGCGGCCCGCGTTGAGCGTATTGAACGCGACGATGTGGCCGCGGCCGATGTCGTGCAGCAGGTTTTCCTTGGGAATGGCGGCGTTCTCGAAAAACAGAGGAACGGTCGAGCTGCCTCGGATTCCCATCTTGTTTTCTTCAGCGCCCACGGAAAAGCCGGGCGTCCCGCGCTCGACGATGAAGGATGAGAACTTGTCTCCGTCAACTTTCGCGAATACGACATAGATGTCCGAAAACCCGCCGCTGGTGATCCACATTTTCTGGCCGGTGAGCAGCCAGCTCTTGCCGTCTGGCGAAAGCACGGCGCGCGTGCGCGCGGCGAGCGCGTCCGATCCCGCCTGCGGCTCAGAGAGCGCGTAGCAGGAGAGCAATTCGCCGGCGGCAATTTTCGGCAGGTACTTCTTCTTTTGCGCCTCGGTGCCGAAATAAATGATGGGGATGGTTCCGATGCCGGTGTGCGCGCCGAACGAGACCATGAACGAGGGATAGGCGCTCAGCTTCTCGGAGACGATGGTCATCGAGATTTTGTCGAGGGCCGCGCCGCCGTATTCCTCCGGAATGCCCGCGCCCAGCAGGCCCACCTCGCCCGCCTTGCGGATCAACTCCGGCATCAGGCCCTCTTTGTGCTTTTCGAGCTCGGGGATGTGCGGGATCACTTCCTTGGTGAGGAACTCTTCGAGCGTGCGGCCGAGGAGGCGCTGATCGTCGGTCAGATCGGCGGGCGTGAAGACGTCTTCGGGGCTGGTCGATGAAACCAGAAATGCGCCGCCGCGATTCAGGGCCTGGGAAACGGATGTCGTCGCCATGTTATCCCCTCGCTTGTGACAAGACTTGTGTGTACAGATTCTCGCGCCGCGAGACGCGGAACGCAATGGCCCGGTGGTTGTGGGTGGCGGTTCCTAGGAGGCGCGCTCGAAGATTCCGGCTGCGCCCATGCCGCCGCCGATGCACATGGTGACCATGCCGTAGCGGGAGTTGCGGCGCTCCATCTCGCGCAAGATTGTGGCGAGAAGCTTTGCGCCGGTGCAGCCGAGCGGATGGCCGAGCGCAATGGCGCCGCCATTGACGTTGACGCGCGCGGGATCGAGGCCGACCGTCTTGATCACCGCAAGCGACTGCGCCGCGAAGGCTTCGTTCAGCTCGATCACGTCGATCTGATCGAGCGCGAGGGCCGCGATCTTGAGCGCTTTCGGAATCGCATAGACCGGGCCGATGCCCATGATCTCGGGCGGGCAGCCCGCCGTGGCGAAAGAGACGAAGCGCGCGAGCGGCTTCAGACCGAGCGTGCGCGCGCGCTCGGCACTCATTACCACCGATGCGGCGCCTGCGTCGCTCGTTTGCGAACTGTTCCCTGCTGTGACGACGCCGCGCGCGTGAAAAACGGGCCGCAGCTTCGCCAGCGCTTCGAGCGATGTATCCGCGCGAGGGCCTTCGTCAGTATCGAAGACGATTTTGTGGGCTTTCGCCTTCGCGCCACTATCCGAGCCGTTTGCGCCGCCCTCGATCAACGTGTAGCTCACCTCGACCGGCACGATTTCGTCCTTGAACTTGCCGGCAGCGATGGCGGCCAGCGCCTTCTGGTGGCTCGCGTAGGAAAACGCGTCGGCCTCCTCGCGCGTGATGCCGTATTTTTTCGCGACGTTTTCCGCGGTAAGGCCCATGTTGAGATAAGTGTCCGGGTAGTTGTCCATGAGCCAAGGGTTGGGCGCGATTTTGTGGCCGCCCATCGGGATCATGCTCATCGATTCGGCGCCGCCCGCGATGGCGACGTCTCCTTGGCCCGCCATGATGCGTTCTGCAGCGAGGGCAATCGTCTGGAGGCCGGACGAACAGAAGCGATTCACGGTCATCGCCGACGAGCTGACCGGCAAGCCCGCGCGCAAGGATGCAATCCGCGCGAAATTCATCCCCGCCTCACCCTCGGGCATCGCGCAGCCGATGATGACGTCTTCGACTTCGGCAGGATCGAGGGCTTTCACGCGCGCCAGCGCTTCCATAATGGTGAGCGCGGCCAGATCGTCCGGACGCGTGGCGCGCAACGTCCCTTTCGGCGCCTTCCCGACTGCCGTGCGGACCGAGCTAACGATTACGGCTTCTCGCATAGTTCACCTCGTTTCGCCGCGCGCCCCGCGCCCCGAAACTACTCCATTGGATGACAGCGGGGAGAAAAAAGCAACCGCGCGGGAACTAGCGACGTATAACGAAAGGGAGGGATCAGCGGTGAAACTGGATCGTCACCAACATTTCGATCGAGATCGGGCGGCCGTCCAGCTTCGACGGCACGTATTTCCTGTCGCGCAGCGCATTCACCGCCGCGTCGCGCAGCAGGATCGGCCCGGTGATCGCTTTGGCCTCCGTCACCTTGCCCGACTTGTCGATTACGATCCGCACCACGACATCGCCCGCGATGCCGGCCTGGCGTGCAATTTCAGGATAGACGACCGGGGGCGCCGAAATCAGCTGCGGCGGCTTGACGTCGCCTCCGACGCGTACCGGCCCTTCGGGCGCCGGCTGTTGCTGCTGCGGCGGTGGCGGAAGATTTGCCGGCAAAGACTCCGTCGAAGGAAGCGCGACGCCCTGGCCTCCGGCGAGCGCTCCTGCATCGATCGATGGAGCAGTCCCGCCTTCCGAGGCGCCTGTGCGCGCTGCCGTGGTGGGGTGTGCGTTCAGTGCGCCGAACATGTCGGGCACGGCGGGCGCGGCCTTCTGCTTTGCCGATTGAGAAGCCTTAGATTGAGATGGCGATTGAGCCAGCTTATTGGATGCAGCCTCGCTCACCTCGCTACGTTCTGGTTCGCGCGAGTGGACCGACGCCGACGGAGTTGCCCCCGAAGTGCTGCTCCGCTCGGCTGCGCTCGGCGCGGGAGTGGCGGGCGCCTGCTCGATGGGCGCTGGACTCACCGCCGTTGGGTCCGAAACCGGATTCGCCGTGACAGGGGCTTGCAGCAGCGTGGGGGCTGTTGCCGCGACGGGCTGGGTGGCCGGCTGAGAGTGGAGGAAATAAAAGCCCCCGCCTCCGGCTGCCGCCAGCAATAGACCCACGCAGGCCGCGATGAGCATCCAGTTCTTGCCTTCTTTTTGATTCTTGTCCGCCGTGGTTCCGAGCGGCGTGTATTCGAGGCCCGCCCCAAAGGCCGGGCGTGCCGGCGCATGATCCCCGTCAGCCGCCGCGCTCGCGGCAAAACGGCCGAACGTTGAAGGGTCGTGCACGGCCAGAGCTTCATTCGCGCCCGAAGTTTCCGCCCCGCGATAAGTTTCCGTTTGGTGCGGCACTGCGTCTTTCACTTGCTCGGCGATCGGGAACGGTACAAGGGGCGCTGCGCCTGTATCTCCCCGCAGTTGCTCGAGCGAAAACGATACCGAACCGGCTGTGCTCGCTGACGCGGGCGTTTGGACGGCAGTGCTGCTCGCAGACGCGACTGTAGCCGCGGGGCCTTCGATCACGGCGGGAGCTGGCGGAGCGGCCTTCCGTTCGTTCGTTTCGACCTTCGGAATTTCAGACTTGGGGATTTCGGTCTTTGGCACAGGCGTCGCAATCGGAGCTGCTACAGGCGACGGAGTAACGCGCGCCGGGGCGATCGAGGCGGCCGCTGCTGGCGAAACCACTTTCGGGGCCGGTTCGGGCCCATCCGACTGAAAGCGAACGCCCCAGTATCCCGGTTGAGGATGCGAGAACTCGACTTCAACGTAGCAGTGCAGGTTGGGATTCGTGCGCGTCTTGACGACGCGGCAAATTGCGTCCTGGCGCGTTTTGAGATTCGTGAGGACGATCGCCTGGCCCACACTGAGCTGCGTGTTCATTTTGAGCACGCCGCCAAGCGGGAACACGATCATGGTGCTGGTCTCTTCTTCGAATGGCTCCGTGTGAGAAGTAGTTCCACGGACGACTTCGACGACGCGCGATCCATGCACCTTCACCGGCACGTCCAACGAAACGGCGTCGGACCGCAGATGGCCGGAGTCCGGCTTGGGTCGGCTTCCCTCCTGGGAAGCCGGGACTTGACCAACCTCCAGCGTTTCTTTCAGTGGAGTCATAATGAATAATGAGTAGTACGAACGGCCCAGCGCCTTCCCCTCAAATGCATCGATTTTTCCTGGGCAATTTTGATTCTCGAAGCGAGGGCGTGGAGCAGCAATAGTACTTTGGTACTTGGGTGTGGGCGCTTATGACAACGCGGAATTTTCGCGCAAAATTTCTAGAACTGCCGTACGACGATGCCGGTCGCTACGCGCTGTCCATCGATTTCAATTGCGAGGGCCGTGGTATTGCCCAGCACGTAGTAGGCGAGCGAGTAGGAGGCGGGTTTCGCGTCGAGAGTGAGCGTCCCGCGGCCGTTGATATCGGGCGCCACAATCGCGCTGGTGCTCTCGATGGGCGTGCCCGAGGTCAACGTGCCCTTGTCGTCGACATCGATACTTCCCAGCGGGACGAGCGTGCCGTTCGGTACCGCAATCTGGCCGATCACGTCTCCTTCGTCGAAAGCGCTGGTGTTCGCGTTACTTTTCAGATTGAACGCGAAACTTCCCTGCGGAATGCCCGTGCTGGTCTGCGGATATGCGGTGCCGCTGGCCTGGAGGTCCGTATCGAGCTCGATCATTTCGACCGTTCCGCTCGACGTTGCGTAGCCGGCGAAATAGCGTGTGGTTGATCCGATGGTCGTCGTGAAGAGAATGCGGCCGAGGCTGGTGTCGACGGTGTAAGAAGAAGTGGTGAGTGTGACGTCGTTGCCCAACCCCCCGTCGATCACGCCTGTGCTAATGCTGCCGCTTCCATTCGTCTTGAAAACGCCGCCAAGGGCGTATGCCTTCGTGCCGCTCGGGTTCGATCCGCTCAGCGTGAACGCATAGTTCCCGTTCAGAATCTTGGTCGAGAACGCTCCGTCCGTGTTGGGCGCGCTGAAGAGATCGCCTGCAAGCTGCGCTACGGTATTTGCGTCGGTCTCGACCAGTTTCAGGTGTGTGCTGTCGACGATGTAGAAGGCGAACGTCAACGTAACCTTGTCGAAGGCGGCGATCCCGGCGGTTGCACCGTAAATCAACTGTAGCGTGCCTCGGCCATTCGTGGCGAGAGTTGATGGATTGGCCGTATCGTTGCCAAAGAGCCCGTGCAGCGACGTATCGGCCGTAGCCTCGGTCGTCGTGCCTGCGTCATTGATGTCGTCCTTGCACAAATTCAGGCCGATTACGCCGACGCCATCCGCATGCAGCATGCCCGTGATCTGCAGCGGCTTGCTGCTCTTGTCGCGGCCCGAAAGATTGAAGGCATAATTCTGGTTGAACGATCCGACGGCGAACTTCGTCTTGTCCTGCGGGTCGGCTTCGCCGCTGCCGGTGGCTGTCTTGTCGAATCGGACCAGGAGTGCGCGCGGCGACGCCTGCCCCTGCGTACTCGCGACGAGCGTGAGATTCCAGGTCGCCGAACCACCCGCCGCCGCATCGGTCAAAGTAGCGGTCGCGGTGCCATCCGGGTTCACGGAATACGTTCCGCTCACAGGCGATGCCGTCACGGGAGCCTGCGCGGTGCTGTTGTAGTCCTCGATGCCGGTGATGGATGCCGTCGAAGAATCCGCCGTGAAGCTGCCCGCCACCATCAACGGTCCCTTGCTGTCCTCTCCCGAATACGAGAATGCGTACTGACCGCTCAGCGACGCGTTCGAGAAAACGACAACTACCGTCGCGGTGGCTGAATTGCCGACGCTCAGCGCCGTGACGGTGGTCGAGCCGCCCGGAGGAGGCGTGAGCGGCGCCGTGAAATTGCCATTGGGATCGATGAGACCGTGGATCGAATCGCCGCCCGTGATTCCGGCGACCTGCCACGTAGGCGTCACCGGATTTCCGTTCGCCGTTGCCGAGAATTTGAAGGGCGCCCCTGCCGGCGCCACGACGGCTGCCGGAGTGATCGCGACTCCGCCTACAGGCGCCGCCACGATCATCACGAGCGCCGTGCCCGTGGTGCTCGAGCCCTTCGCGGTGATCATCACGGTGGCGGGCGATGGGATCATCGTCGGCGCGGTGTACAAACCGCTCGCGCTGTCGATCGTGCCGCCGCCCGACGATACGCTCCACGTAAATGCGGCGGTCGGGTCGCTCGCGAGGAATGCGCTGAACTGGGCCTGCTCACCGACGGGTACGCTCACAGTTCCGGGGAATATCGCGATCGGGCCAGTGGCGCTGGGCGTCGGCGTGGGCGGAACGGGAGTGGTGCTGGTGTTCCCACCGCCGCAGCCCGCCAGAAAGAGCAGCCCCGCCGCAACCGCCGCGGGCACAAGCCGCCCGATATGACTCCGCATCCTCATCTTCATTCGCCCCTGTTTTTTGCTTTTATTTGAAGAACCCGCGAGTTGCGCGCGCCCGGATTTCCGCACGCTCCTAAGACTCTGCCGCACCCAAAAACGTTGCATCGACGAGTTCTGCCATTCGGCTCCCGATCCGGTGCCTCTAATTCCGCAGCGGCTTCCCGGTCTTCAGGGTGTGGGCGATGCGCTCCTGCGTCTTGCGCTCGCCGCAGAGGCTGACGAAGGCCTCGCGCTCGAGATCGAGCACATATTGCTCGGGCACGGCTTGCGCCGCCGTGATTCCGCCTCCCGCCATGACGTAGGCGAGTTTGCGCGCAACGACGCCATCGTATTCCGTGGCGAATTCGCCGCGGACCAGCATGTGAATCGCGAGCCTCGCCGCGGCAAAAAATTCCTCGCCGAGCACGCGAATCTCGGCTGGCGCGGGCGGATGATATCCCGCGCGAACCATCGCCAGCGCCGTTTCCTTTGCGTCGGCCACCTGGCGGTCGCGATTCATCGCGATCAGATCGGACGGGCGCAGGTAGCCGAGCGTGCGCGCTTCTTCCGCGCTGGTGGAAACTTTCGCCATCGCGATATTTTCGAAAAGCGGACGCAGCGCGTGCATCAGATCGAGATTGTCGCCGCCCGAGGCGTGCTCGTTCGCGCGGATGAGCATCTCTTTCGTTCCGCCGCCGCCCGGGATCAGGCCCACGCCCACCTCGACGAGGCCGATGTACGCCTCCGCCGCCGCGTGAATCCGCGCAGCGTGCAGATTGATTTCGCAGCCGCCGCCGAGCGCGAGTCCCTGCGGAGCGGATACAACAGGACGCGGCGCATATTTCAGCGCCATATTCGCGCGCTGGAATTGGCGGACGGCGAGGTGGATGTCGTCCCACTCGCCTTCCTGCGCGGTCATCAGCAGGAGCATCAGATTTGCGCCCGCGGAAAAATTCGGCGCCTGATTGGCGATGACCATAGCCTCGAATTCGGTTTCGAGGCGCGCGACGCCGGAGGCGAGCATCGCGAAAATGTCGCCGCCGATGGCGTTCATCTTGGCGTGGAATTCGCAGCAGAGGACGCCGTCGCCGAGATCGATCAGGCTCGCGCCCGAATTCTCTTGCACGACCTTCGTGCGCTCTTTCAGCGATTTCAGGATGAGAATTCCCGGCGGCTCTTCGAGCGGCTTGAGCGCCGCCGAGGCAAAATCGAAATAACTCGTGCGGCCCTTTTCCGTCTGGTAGAAGGATTTCGCGGGCGACGCGAGAACTTTCGTCACCAGCGGCGGGAACTTCTTGCGTTCGCGCTCGATCGCCTTTGCCATGCGCTCGACGCCGATCGCGTCCCACACCTCGAACGGGCCGAATTCCCACGCGAATCCCCAGCGCATGGCGCGGTCCACGTCGACGACGCTGTTGGCAATTTCGGGAATGCGGCGCGCGGCGTAGAGGCAGGTCTCGCTGAGGCAATTCCAGAGGAAGCGGCTCCATTTATCGCCGCCCTTGCCTTCTAGAGCCGGCGCGGTGAGCATGCGAATCCGCTCGCGCGTGTCTTCGATCGCTTTCCCGGCTTCGATCGAGCCGAGCTTGCCCTTCTCGCGCGCGCGATACTCCATCTTTTTCCAGTCGAGCGTGAGAATCTCGGAGTCGCCGCCTTTTTTGACGCGCTGGTAGAATCCGCTGCCCGTTTTCTCGCCGAGCCAGCCCTTCGCGATCAGCGCTTCGAGGAGCGGCGGAACGCGGTACATTTCGCGCGATTCGTCCTCCGGGACGCTCTCGTAGATATTTTTCACGACGTGCGCGAGGACATCGAGGCCGACGATGTCCGCCGTGCGGAAGGTCGCGGAATTGGGCCAGCCGATCGCGGGACCCGTGCAGGCGTCGACTTCCTCGATCGTCATATCGAGCGCCTGCATTTCCGAGAATGCCTTCAAGATCGAAAATGTGCCGATGCGATTGGCGATGAAGTTCGGCGTGTCTTTCGCCACGACCACGCCTTTGCCGAGCGTGACGTCGCAGATTTCATCAAGCGCGCTTACCATTTCCGGCAGCGTCTTCGGCCCCGGAATCAGCTCCACCAATTTCATGTAGCGCGGCGGATTGAAGAAATGCGTGCCCGCGAAATGCTTCTGAAAGTCCTCGGATCGCCCTTCGGCGATCAGATGGATGGGCAGGCCGGAAGTGTTGGTCGTGACGAGCGTGCCGGGCTTGCGCACGGTTTCCACGCGTTCGAAGAGCTTGCGCTTGATTTCGAGGTTCTCGGCGACCGCCTCGATGATCCAGTCCGCTTCGCCGCACCACGCCATGTTGTCTTCGAGATTCCCCGGCGTGACGAGGCGCGCGGTTTCCGGCGCAAAGAATGCCGCCGGTTTCGACTTCTTCGCCGCTTCGAGCCCGGCTAGCACGATCCGGTTGCGCACCGCCGGATGATCGAGCGCGAGCCCCTTGCGTTTTTCGTCAGCGTTCAATTCCCGCGGGGCGATATCGAGCAGATAGACCGGGATTCCGGCGTTGGCTAGGTGCGCGGCAATTCGTGCGCCCATCGTTCCGGCGCCGAGCACCACCGCCTTTTCGATTGGGCGTCTCATAGGACCGCCTTTCGCCGCCCGCGCGTCTTCTCCCTTGTCGCCACTTTCGCCATTCTTTGCTGGGGCACATGGTTGCAAAAGCGCTAACCACGGTCAACCGGAATCCCCTGGGGCTCGCCAACTTTGCTAAAATATTCGGTGGGGTGGGGCAACGGCACATGGGGCAGGGGTCGAAATGGCTGACGAGGGCCGTCCAAGGCCTTAGGTCATTCGCATACGCGGGCGAGGAAGAACGCCCGAAAATAGGCGTCGCGCTGGGCGGCGGATTCGCGCGCGGGATCGCTCATATCGGCGTCCTGCGCGTCCTCGAAGAGAACGACATCCCTATCGACTACATTGCGGGCACGAGTGTGGGCGCCCTAATTGCCGCTTCGTATGCGAGTGGTACGCCGCTTGAGACGATGGAGCTGCACGGCAGCGAGACCACGTTCCGCGATTTCGGCCGATGGACGCTTTCGCGCATGGGGATGGCCTCCAACGAACGGCTCGAGGATTTCCTGCACAAATTCACCACCGTCAGCGATTTCAGCGAGCTGAAGAAGCCGCTGAGCATTGTCGCCACGGACATCATTGCTGGCGAATCGGTCTATTTCACCGAGGGCCCCATCGGCCCCGCCTTGCGCGCGTCGTGCGCCTACCCGGGCCTGTTTCTGCCCGTCGAATATCGCGCTCGGATTCTTGTGGATGGATTCCTGACGGAAGCGGTTCCCTCGCCGGCGGCGCGAAGAATGGGCGCGGACGTCGTGATCGGAGTCCATCTCGAGCCCGGACTGATCGGCGGCCGGCCGCGCAACACGATCGAGGTGATCAGCCGGTCCTTCTCGATCATCCAGATCGGCGCCATTCAACCCTGGCGCGCCGCCACCGATATTCTCATCGAGCCCAACGTCCATCACGTCCTGTGGGATGAGTTCGCGAAGACGCCGGAGCTCGTCGCCGCGGGAGAAGCCGCCACGCGCGAGGCCCTGCCGCGAATCAGGGCTGCGCTGGCTCGCCAGATCGCGCCTTACACCGGCCCCGAGCGGCGCGCCACGCGCCGCTTCTGATCCGTGTTCTTTAGCCGCGGAGCGGCGGCCGAAGTTGCCCGGCACGTAGCGCAGCGAAGTGCCGGGAAAGGAAAAGGCAGAGTCGCAAGTCCCGGAGGGACGGTTGACCCAGGCGCATCCATCAGGCGCCCGGTCGTGCGTTCCCGGCCGCCCGAGCGCCGGAGGCGCGATTGTCATTAGCCCGGCACGCAGCGCAGCGAAGTGCCGGGAAAGGAAAAGACGGAGTCGCAAATCCCGGAGGGATGGTTGACATAGAACGAGGTCGAAGGGTGTCCCGCCGACTCTGTAGAAAGCCTGAGCCTTGAAGGCTAACCATCCTGCCGCTGCGCCGTCAAAGCTATCAAGAAGAGCTGGACTCGCGGCGGTGACCGCTGCAACGCCCCAATCATCGCAAGCGGGTCCAGCTCCTCCGTATCGACAATTCCGCCGTGAGCCCGCCTATTCCGCCGGCCGTATCACCACTTTGACCGGCTGTCCGTTCCCTTTGCCGCGCTTGGTGAACCACTCACCCATCGCGGCCGCGAGGCGCTGCGGATCGACGCTCAATCCGGCTTCGAGCCGCCCCTCGGCTGTCGACAGCGTGTCGTCGAACTCGCCTGAGCCCGTAAAATTGCGCATGCAGAAGCTATCGAGCCAATCGAGCGGCACGGGCCGCCGCTCGCCGCCTATCTCCATCTCAGCGTGTAATTTCCGCGCGTACATTCGCGGCGCGAGTATAGCATCCGGCACCTGCGCGAAGCTTTCATCTCCGCCGAGCGGGTATCTCAAGGTGTTTATCCCAGCAAGGGCCAACGTCCTCCCGCTTCCAAATATTCCAATAGGCGGCGACGCTCTTGACTGACATTGCTGGTTAGAGGCCCACGGTGGCCGGGGCAAATGAACTGCGCGTCTTCGCCGAGGCACTTCAACGCAGAAGCGCGCGCGGCAGATAAGTCCAGTGTCACGGGTCGCGCCATCAATCGGAGCCGGCTCGCTACGACGGCGAGTGCATCGCCACAGAATAAAGTACGCGTGGGCTCGTGCATGTAGGCGACATGCCCGCTCGTATGGCCCGGCGTGGCCAGAACTCGGAATTCCTTCTCGATGATTTCTCCGTCAGCCACCAAGTGGTCGGCCAATACTGCCTCGGGAGCGGCCTCTTCCAACAACCCGCGTAACAGCACCAGAATCCCCTCCTCTGGAACGTGTCTGCCGAGCCAGCTTCGGATGCCCCGTGAAGCGGTTTGCCTCGTAAAAGAAAGCCGGTCACCTCCATGGTAGTAGACGCGTACACCAAATCTGCGCTTCAGGGATGCAGCTCCGGCTGAGTGATCGTTGTGCCAATGTGTGAGAAAGATTGCTTTCAGGCGGTTCGGCGCAATGCCTAGTTCATTGAGGCCCTGAGCAAAATCCTCTGCGTCTGAGTTCATTCCCACATCGACTGCGAACACACCTTCATCGGCGCAGACAAGATAGGAACATGCGAAGTACGATGGCCTCCGAAAACACCACACGCCTTCGGTGACGGGGATGACCTGGACTTTGAAGTGTGACTTTCTCATGCTCCTGTCCTGCGAAGAGTTTACAAGAGCGGCTCATCGAACCACGCGATGAATATTCGCTTAGTGCCTGCCTAACGCTGCAAGGCTCAATCGGAAACCGATCCAGTACTTTCGCCCTCGTTCCCTTGCATTTCCTGAAATCGTGGCCTAAAATTTGTTCTTACATTTAAGATTGGTTTGTATTTGCTTTCATAACGCGTCGGCCCGCACGAACAGGCGGCTTCCCCGCGCACAAGCCCAGGAGGCATGGTGTCCACACCGCTGGAAAAATGGGTGGAAGAGTCAGCGAGCTTAACGAAGCCCTCAAAGATCGTATGGTGCGACGGGACGGAGACGGAAAACGAGCGCTTAACGGATGAAATGCTCCGCGACAAAACGTACACGTTCTTGAATCAGAAGACCTTCCCCCGCTGTTACCTGCACCGAAGCAATCCCAACGACGTCGCCCGCACCGAGAATCTCACCTTCATCTGCACGCAGCGCAAGGAAGATGCCGGCCCCACAAACAACTGGATGGCCCCGGCCGATGCGAAGGCCAAGGTGGGCCCGCTTTTCGATGGCGCCATGAAGGGCCGCACGATGTACGTGGTGCCCTACATCATGGGCCCGGCGACATCGCCCTACAGCAAGGTCGGCGTGGAGATTACGGACAGCGCGTACGTGGTGGCCAACATGCGGATTATGTCGCGCATGGGCAAAGTGGCGCTCGACCGGCTCGGCTCGTCGGATGATTTCGTCCCGGGGCTGCATTCGCTGGCCGATCTCAACCCCGAGCGACGCTTCATTCTGCACTTCCCCGAGGAAAAGCTAATCTGGAGCGTTGGCTCGGGCTATGGCGGCAACGCGCTGCTCGGAAAGAAGTGCTTCGCGCTGCGCATCGCCAGCTGGATGGCGCGCGAACAGGGCTGGATGGCCGAACACATGCTGATCCTCGGCCTCGAAGATCCGTCCGGGAAAGTGACGTACATGGCCGCCGCGTTTCCCTCGGCGTGCGGCAAGACGAACCTCGCCATGATGGTTTCGGCGCTCGAGAATCAGGGCTATCGCGTGTGGACCGTCGGCGACGACATCGCCTGGATGCACGTCGGCTCCGATGGCACGCTGCGCGCGATTAATCCCGAGGCGGGTTTCTTCGGTGTTGCCCCCGGCACCAACTCCAAGACCAATCCCAACGTGATGGCTGCGGCTCATCACGACACGATTTACACCAACGTCGCGATGACCAGCGATCGCGAACCCTGGTGGGAAGGCATCGACGGGACAAACGCGACGCCCGACGGCATCATCGACTGGAAGGGCAAGCCGTGGTCGCCCTCGAATGGTCCCGCCGCGCATCCCAACTCCCGCTACACGGTTCCCGCTTCCCAATCGCCCTCTCTCGATAAACATTGGGAAGATCCCGAAGGCGTGCCGATCTCGGCATTTATTTTCGGCGGGCGCCGCGCGCATCTTGCGCCGCTCGTCTACGAATCGCACGACTGGCAGCATGGCGTATTCGTCGGCGCGACGATGGCATCGGAGACGACCGCTGCCGCGACCGGCAAAGTCGGCGTCACTCGCCGCGATCCGATGGCCATGCTTCCCTTTTGTGGCTACAACATGGCCGATTATTTCGGGCACTGGCTCGAGATGGGGCCGAAGCTCAAGAAGCCGCCGAAGATTTTCCATGTGAACTGGTTCCGGCGCGACGCCGACAACAAATTCCTCTGGCCCGGCTACGGCGAAAACGTGCGCGTGCTGAAGTGGATGCTCGACCGCATCGAAGGCCGCGCCGGCGCCACCGAGACGCCGATCGGCTGCGTGCCCACGCCGTCGTCGCTGACGCTCGATGGCCTTTCGATTTCGCGCGGCACGCTCGACGAGCTGCTCGCCGTGAATCCGAGTGATTGGACTGACGAAGAGCGCAGCGTCGACCAGTTTTTCGCGAAATTCGGCGACAGCCTCCCCGAGCCGATTCGGAAGGAACAGAAAGCGCTCGCCGAGCGCCTCCTGGCCGTGAGTTCGCGCTAAACCGGATACAAATTCGCGACCGCCTTTGCCTTCAGGTTTAAACGTAGCGCCGGGTTCTTCAGCCCGGAATGTTTTGACCCCGGTGTTGGTGGTTGGAAGAATTGCGAATTTGCTGCGGCACGCGGGCTTTTCTGCACTAAGATGACGGCATGAAGAATAATGCCGCCGTCCGTCTATTTCGTGGCCTCCTGATCGCGCTCGCGATCGCCATTCCATTCGCGCTGATCGGATCGACCGCTTCGTCCGAGTCAACCAAGCTCGTGATCGCTCCCGACCTCGCGCAGCGGCTCGCGAAATTCAAGAAAGTGCACATGCCGTTCGATTCGTCCGCGCTGACGGCACGCGAAAAGCAGATGGTCGACAAGCTCGTCGACGCATCCGGCCTGCTCGACTGCATCTACTGGCGGCAGAGCGATCCCGAAGGGCTCAAGCTCTATCTTTCGCTCGCGCATACGACGAACCCGCAGTTTCAGATGCTGGCCGAGTATCTGAAAATCAACGGTGGCCGTTTCGATCTGATCGACGACAACAAGCCTTTTGTCTATGGCAAGCCTTCATTTCCCGGCGCTGGCTTTTTTCCATCGGCCGACAGACCAGACGCGGCTCTCGCGCAAATCAGGGACTTCATCGAACACGAGCCGAACCAAAGAGCGGCCATTTACAGCCCTTATACGATTGTTCTTGGCTTGGTCGCTGGCTCCCAAAACAAGGCCCCGGCGTACAAGGGGCCTGACGCGCTACATGCAATTCCCTACCACGTCGAGTTCGCTGAATTCCTGAAGCCGATGGCGGCTGACCTGCGCGCAGCGGCGGATCTCAGCGACGATCCCGCGTTCGCGAATTTCTTGCGGCTGCGCGCCGATGCGCTGCTCACCGATGACTACTACAAGAGCGACATCGCGTGGCTCGATCTCAAGGATCCGAAATTCGACGTGATCTTCGCGCCGTATGAGGTATATCTCGACGGCCTGCTTGGCGTAAAAACCTCCTACGGTGCGTCCGTGATGATTCGCAACGACGCCGAAAGCAAAAAAGTGGAAGTCTTCCAGAAATACGTCCCCGAACTGCAGGAATCGCTGGCGCTGCCGGCGGCCGATCTGCCTTCGAAGCACGGCAAGCAATCGCCAATGGAAGTTGTCGACGGAGTCTACCGCGCGGGTGATCTGCTGCACGGCTACCAGGCGGTCGCCGACAATCTGCCCAACGATCCGCGCATCCATGAAGAAAAGGGTTCGAAGAAAATGTTCTGGCAGAATTTCATGGACGCGCGCGTGAACTACATCATTCTGCCGCTCGCGAAGCAGCTGATGCGTCCGGATCAGGCGAGAATGGCCAGCACCGAAGGCTTGATGGATTTCGTGATCCTGCACGAGGTGTCGCACGGCCTTGGTCCGTCTTTCGCGCATACGACAGCGGGCAAGGTCGGCGTCGGCGAAGCAATCGGCCCGCAATATTCTTCGCTCGAGGAATCCAAGGCGGACGTGACGAGCATGCACGACGTGAAATGGCTGGTCGATCGCGGCGTGATTCCGAAATCAAAGCTCGACGGAATCTACGCTTCGTATCTCGCGGAAACGTTTCGCACGATCCGATTCGGCATCGCCGAGGCGCACGGCCAGGGCTCGATGATGCAGCTCAGCTACCTCACCGAGCAGGGCGCGATTCGCCGCGATCCCGCAACCGGCCGCTATGAAGTGGACTTCGCGAAATTCCCCGCCGCTATCGAATCGCTCGACAAGGAACTGCTCGAGCAGGAAGCCACGGGCGACCGCGCGCGCGCCGAAGCGTGGTTCAAGAAGTACGCCGTGATGCCTCCGGAACTCACCGCGGCGCTGGCAAAATGCTCGAACGTCCCGGTGGACGTCGATCCGGAATTTGATTTTCACCCGCCTCTGCGGTAAAAGAGAAGAGCCGCACCCCACCCCGGCGTTTCAGGAAACCTTAACCCGCCGGAGCCAGCTTCATTCTCCGGCCCTACCTCTCAGCCATAAGGAGACAACCATGGCAAAACAAGTAAGTCCCATTCCGCGCGGCTACCACACGGCGACCCCGTATCTCTCGGTTCGCAATGCGGCTCAGGCGCTCGACTTCTATAAGCGCGCTTTCGGCGCGGAGGAAGTGATGCGCATGAACGATCCTCAAGGAGCGGTCTCGCATGCGGAGATCAAAATCGGCGACTCGATCGTGATGATCGCCGAAGAAGCAGCGAGCAGCGGCCTCCGGTCGCCGCAATCGCTTAGCGGCTCGACGGTCAGCATCTTCCTCTACCTCAATAACGTGGACGCAACGTTCAAGCAGGCCATCTCGGCGGGGGCGAAATCGCAGCAGCCTCTCGCGGACATGTTCTGGGGCGACCGCTACGGTCGATTGACCGATCCCTTCGGCCACTCCTGGTCGCTCGCAACACACATCGAGGATGTGGCGCCGGAAGAAATGCAGAAGCGCGCTCAGGAGGCGATGAAGACCACGCAACGCGCCCACGCAGCCGGCTCGTAGACACGCTCTGACAATCGCGACTTCCCCAGGCCCGCGTTTCCTGTTCCGCTCAACTCGTCTTCGTTCTTGTTCTTGTTCCGCTGGCAACTACAGGATGGTTTGAATCTCCGAGTCGATGGAAACGTGGGTCTGCGGGAATCCGTTGATCTGGTAGTTCGCGCCCGCCGAGCACTGGAAGTGGAGGAAGCGGCTGATATGGTAATCCTCGTCGAGGGCGCCGAAGGCGGCCTCGATCTCCTTGGCCGGAAGGCCGAGGGCCGAAAGCGCGACCGGCTTACCGTAGCCGCCCGCGACCGCCAAATACTTCTGTACGATTTGGCTCAGTTCCAATTTTGCACTGCGGTCAGATTGTGTCATAGCCGTCAAAACCCATTCAAATCGAGGCGTTTGCGGGCCGCCCTTGCGTTTCCCGGATAACGCCCCTATACTAACTTCCAGGCGAGCATTTGTCGAACGAACCAGTGGGCGCGAGCCCACTTTTTTGTTGGCCGCTGGATGGGCCGGACGCACGCATCCCCTTGGGGATAAACGCCGTCCATAGAATAGTAAGTATGGACTTGGACAAGATTCGTGAGGCGGCGGAGCGCGTGGCTGGCTCGCTGGGCCTCGAAATATTCGACGTGGAGTGGAAAGTAGGCAAGCAGCGGTTGCTGCGGGTCTACATCGACCGGCCGCCGGGCCCGGACAACCCGGAGAGTTTGGGAATCAGCCACAAGGATTGCGAACGCGTCAGCGAGCAACTGAGCGTAATCCTCGATGTCGAGGATCTCGTGCCGGGACCGGCCTACGTGCTCGAAGTCAGTTCGCCGGGGCTGGACCGAAAGCTGATCAAGCCGGCGGACTACGAGCGTTTCGCCGGGCGCCTGGCGCGCATCTGGCTGAACGAGCCGGTGGAGAATCAGAACTATTTCGAAGGCCGCCTCGCGAGCTACGCGGACGGCGTCGTGAAGTTGAAGGTGAAAGAGCGCGAGATCGCCGTGCCGTACGCCGGCATCCGCAAAGCGAATTTGGTGGTGGAACTCTAAGGGTGAGGAGGCGGGGAGAAACGCGATGGCGAGTCTGCTGTTCCAGACAATCGAGCAGATCAGCCGGGAAAAGCATATCGAGCCCGAGATCATCGTCGCGGCGATCGAAGACGCGATGGTCGTGGCGGCGCGGAAATACTACCGCACCGAAGAGGATATGCGCTCGAAGTTCAATCCCGAAACCGGCGAGGTGGACGTGTTTTCCGTCCACACGGTGGTCGACGAAGTCGCCGATCCCACGCGCGAAATCTCGCTCGCCGAAGCTCGCAAACAAAGCCCCAGCATCGAAGTGGGCGGAGAGATTACCCACACGAAGCCGACCGACGTGCTCGGCAGGATCGCGGCGCAGACGGCCAAGCAGGTCATCCTGCAGAAGGTGCGCGAGGCCGAGCGCGACACGATCTACAATGAATTTCACACGCGCGTCGGCGAGCTTTTGAACAGCGTCGTGAAACGCATGGAAGGCCCGGACATCATCGTGGATCTGGGCCGCACCGAAGCGCGCCTGCCGAAGCGCGAGCAGTCGCGCCTCGAGGCGTACAACGTGGGCGACCGCCTGCGCGTGACGATTCGCGCAGTGGAACGCGCCGCCAAGGGGCCGCAGGTGATCGTGTCGCGCGCCGATCCCGCTCTGGTGCAGCGTCTATTCGAAATGGAAGTGCCGGAAATTTACGACGGCACCGTGCAGATTCGCGCCGTGGCGCGCGAAGCCGGCGAGCGCACCAAGATCGCGGTCGAAAGCCGCGACAAGGACGTCGATCCGGTGGGCGCGTGCGTGGGCATGAAGGGCATGCGCGTGCAGTCCATCATCCGCGAGCTTCGCGGCGAGAAGATCGACATTATTCCTTTCAACGAGGAAACCGTCGCGTTCGCGCAGAAGGCGCTGAGCCCGGCGAAAGTAACGCGCGTGCAGATCATCGACCCGGAAGAAAAGCGGCTTGAAGTGATCGTCGAGGATACGCAGCTTTCGCTCGCCATCGGCAAGAAGGGGCAGAATGTTCGGCTCGCCAGCAAGCTGATCGGCTGGAACGTCGACATCAAGAGCGAAGAAGAGAAGCGGCGCGAGATCGAGGCGCAGATGGCTGCGCTCACGGCGCCCGGCACCGCGCTGACCGAGCTTGCCGGCGTCGGACCGAAGACGATCGAGAAGCTCGAAGCTGCCGGAATCACGTCGATTGAGAAATTGGCGGACATGACGCCGGAGCAGCTCGTCGAGATTCCCGGCATCGGCGAGAAGATGGTCGAGAAGATTCACCAGTCGGTCGCCGCATATTTCGAGGCGCTCGAAGCGCAGGCGACTGAGGCACCCGCTGAGGCTACGGCCGAAGAGCTGCCGGCAGAACCGCAGCCGAGGCAAGCGCTGAGGCTGTGGTCGAGGAACTTCCCGCCGAAGCACAGGCTGAATCGAATGCCGAGGCGGCAGAAGTACCGGCGGATGCGGATGCCGGCGATGAGTCCGCAGCGGAATTCACAGAGACCTTGGAACGCGAAGAAGCCGTGACCGAGAAATCGCACGTCCCAGTCGCAACCGACGAGTCGCAAGCGGAACGCCTCGAACAAGAGCAGCGTCCCAAGGATGAAGAAAACGAGGAGCAGCGATAAACTAAGGCCGAATGTCAGACGCTAATCAAATCCGAATCAACGAACTCGCGCGGGAACTCGAGATCAAAGCCAAAGTGCTGATCGACTACCTGCCCGAGGTCGGGGTGACCGAAAAGAAGACGCACTCGAGCTCGATCGACGTCGAGCACGCCGAGTTCGTGCGCAAGCATTTTCAGGATATCGCCGCTGCCGAAGCTGCCGCAGAAGCCGCAAAGACTGCCGCGAAAAAGCCCGCGCGCGCGGCAGCGCCGACTGCGCCGCCGAGACCCGCCGCGGCTGCGTCAACGCCTTCTCCGGTATCTGCGACTCCCGCTGCTGCGCCGAGACCAGTTGCCGCCGCGCCCGCCGCTGGGACTGCAACTGCTCCGCCGGCTGCTCCCGGCGCTGTTCGCCCGGGTGCTGTTCCGCCGCCGCGTCCGGCGCGCCATCCGCGTCGGCTGCGCCTCCTGCTGCTGCAAGACCTGCTGCAGTTCCGCCGCGCTGGTCCGAGACCCGGTGTGCCACTGCGTCCGGCAGTTCCCGGTGCGACTCCGAGTGGTGCGCCGCACGCGGCTCCCGGTCAGCCGGGCGCTCCTGCTGCGCAGCGACCTGCGGCCGCGGCTCCGTCCGCACCTGCAGGGACAACGCCCGCCGCGCCGAGGCCCGCGGGCCCACCGCCAAGCGGCCAAAGAATTCCGACATCGCGTCCACCGACGCAGCCCGGCCAAGGGCAAAGACCCGGTGCGCCTCAAGGGATGCGTCCCGCGGCAGCTCCGGGTGGAGCGCCTCGCCCCGGCGGTGCGCCGCGACCGGGCGGTCCTCCGCGTCCCGGCGGAGGGCCTGCAGGAAGATTCCCGCAACGCCCCGGTGGTGGTGGGCGGCCAAACCAGGCCCCGATCGGCAGCCAGCGACCCGGCGCCACAGGTGGAGTCCCGAAGGCCGAGCCGGGCAAGCCGCTATATGCGCGAAAACCGCCCGCGCCGCGCGGGCGTCCGCTCATCGAAAAGCGATTTGCTGAAGGCGAACGCCGCCTGCATCCGGTGCGCACGCGCGCGGGCGCGGGGCCAGGCCGCACCGTTGTGGAACCTGTCGCGCCGGTGCAACGCGAGCCGCGCGAAGTGACCGTGACGGAAGGCATCACCGTGCGCGAGCTTGCCGAGAAGCTCGACATCCGCGCCAAGGATTTGCTGAAGACGCTGCTTGATCGGGGAGTTTTCGCCAGCATCAACCAGGCGCTGGACGTTCCGACGGCGACCAACCTTGCCGAGGCTTTCAACGGCATCGTGCAGGTGGTCACGTTCGAGGAGCAGGTCGTCCAGGAAGAGAAAATCAAGGAAGAGCGCAGCGGCAATCTGCAGCCGCGCGCGCCCGTCGTCACCGTCATGGGCCACGTCGATCACGGCAAGACAAGCCTGCTCGACGCGATCCGCGAAACCGAAGTCGCGGCGGGCGAAGCGGGCGGCATCACGCAGCATATCGGCGCGTATGAAGCGCACGTCGGCGACCGCCGCATCGTTTTCGTCGACACGCCGGGCCACGAAGCATTCACGCGGATGCGCGCGCGCGGCGCCAAGGTGACGGACATCGTTGTGCTCGTCGTCGGCGCCGATGACGGCGTCATGCCGCAGACCGAAGAAGCCATCGCGCACGCGCGCGCGGCCAAGGTGCCGATCGTGGTTGCGATCAACAAAATCGATAAGCCCGACGCGCAGCCTGAGCGCGTGAAGCGGCAACTCGCCGATCGCGGCCTGATGCCCGAAGAATGGGGCGGCGAGACGGTGATGGTGGAAGTCTCGGCGAAAACGAAACAGAATTTGCCGCGCCTGCTCGAAATGATTCTGCTCGTCGGCGACCTGCGCGAATTGAAGGCCGATCCCGACGCGCCCGCGAGCGGCACCGTGATCGAATCGCGCGTGGACCGCGGCCGCGGGCCTGTGGCGACGGTGCTCGTGCAAAACGGCACGCTGCACGTGGGAGATGTGTTCATCGTGGGCGCCGTCTACGGCAAAGTGCGCGCGATGTTTGACGATCGCAGCCAGCCGATCAAGCAGGCTGGCCCATCGACGCCCGTCGAAGTGCTTGGACTGCAGGGCGTGCCCGAGGCGGGCGATCAGTTCCAGGTGGCGGACGAAGCGAAGGCGCGCCACATCGTCGAATACCGGCAATCAAAGCAGCGCGAAGCATCGCTTGCAAAAACCGCCTCCGGACGGCTCACGCTCGATCAGCTGCACGAGCAGCTTCGCGCCGGCGAAATGAAGGAGCTGCCAGTCGTGGTGAAGGCGGACGTGCAGGGCTCGGCCGAAGTGCTCACCGAAATGCTGCCGAAGCTCTCGAACGATCAGGTGACGCTCAAGGTGATCCAATCGGGCGTCGGCGCGATCAACGAAAGCGACGTGATCTTGGCATCCGCTTCGAACGCGATCATCATCGGGTTCAACGTGCGGCCCGAGCGCAAGGCCTCCGATCTGGCGCAGCGCGAAGGCGTTGATATCCGGATGTACTCGATCATCTACGAGCTGCTCGACGAAGTGCGCAAGGCCGTGGCTGGCCTGCTCGCTCCGGTGATCAAGGAAACGTATCTCGGCCGCGCCGAAGTGCGCGATACTTTCCGCGTGAAGGGCGCGGGCGTGATCGCCGGCGGCTCCGTGCAGGATGGAATCGTCAAGCGCGATGCGGACGTGCGCGTGGTGCGCGACGGGGCTGTGGCCTATACCGGGCGCGTGATCTCGCTGCGGCGCTTCAAGGACGATGTCAACGAAGTCCGCGCCGGATTCGAATGCGGCATCGGCATCTCGAATTTCAATGACGTGAAGGTGGGCGACATTCTCGAGTGCTTCAAGATGGAAAAGTCGCAACCGATGGAAACTGTGGGGGCCGGTGATCGCGGCGGCGCGCGCGAAGGCGCCGAAGCTCGCCGCAACTAGCCTTCGCCCGGTTCGGATTTTCGGTGCCCTCTGTGCTGGAACTTGCGGGGTGTTATGCCGATCGGCCTCCTCACCCTGGAAATTCACATCCCCGACGCGCGGTCGCTCAAAGACAAGCGGCAGGTGCTTCGCAGCTTGAAGGACCGGCTTCGCGCGCACTACAACGTCGCCGTGGCGGAGCTTGAGCATCAGGAGCTTTGGCAGCGTTCCCGCGTGGGCGTGGTAAGCATTTCCGGCGATTCCCAGTATCTCGAGGAATCGCTCCAGGCGGTCGCCGCCGAATCCGAACGCATTCTCGGGCGCGATCTGGTTTCGCAGGAGATTGATTACTTCGAGGGAAGCGAATGACGGTCGCCGGTTTTCGCAACGAAAGAATCGCCGAGGAGATCAACCACGAAGTCAGCCTGATGCTGGCGGGTGAACTCAAGGACCCGCGCCTGGCCGTGCCGCTGACTGTTACCGAAGTGCGCGTGGCGCCCGCCCTCCGCACCGTGCGCGTTTTCGTTCAGGTCGATGGAACCGAAGCGGAGCGCGCCGAGGTGTTCGCCGGATTGAAGGCGGCCGCCGGATTCGTCCGGCACGAGCTCGTCGAGCGACTGCGCCTGCGCCGCGCGCCCGAAATACTTTTCGTCGCCGACCAATCCGAGCAGTACGGCAGCCACATCGACGACCTCCTGCGCAAGACGCAGCACCCGGAGAAATCCTAGGTGCGCTGCCCCGCAGCCGGTTATTTCCTTTTGCTCGCGAGCCTCTAAGGACAACGCCCTTCATGCCCCGCACGCCGCAGCCGCAGCTCGACGGAATTCTCGTGGTCGACAAGCCGAGCGGAAAGACTTCGCACGACATCGTCGAGACGGTCCGCCGGCTGATCGGATTCCGCCAGATCGGCCACTTCGGCACGCTTGACCCTCTCGCCACGGGCGTTCTCGTGCTTGCGCTCGGCCGCGCCACGCGCCTGGCCCGCTTTTATTCCGGGCGCCGCAAGCGCTATAGCTGCGCGATACGCTTCGGATTTGCGACGGACACCTACGACGCCGATGGCGAGCCGCTTTCGGAAGATTCGGCGCCCGCACTCGACGCCGAAAAGCTCCAGGCGCTGGCGGCTCAGTTCATGGGGAAAATCCAGCAGACGCCACCGGCGTTCTCGGCGAAAAAAATCCACGGACGCCCGGCGCACGAACTCGCTCGCAAGCATAAGCCCGTGAATCTCGAACCGGTTGAAGTGGAAGTCTTCGAGTTTCGCCTCACCGGCGTCGAAGGATCGGTCGCGCGCTTCGTCGTTGAATGTGGCGCGGGCACTTACATCCGCTCGCTCGCGCACGATATGGGGCAGCTCCACGGCGCTGGCGCGCACCTCTCCGAAATCGCTCGCACCGCCGTGGGAGAATTCACGTCCGATCACGCTGTCTCGCTCGAAGATCTCGCCGCGGACGCGAAATCCGGAAAGATCGCCTCGCGCGTGATCCGCCTCGAAAGTCTGCTAACCGATCTGCCCCGCGCGACCGTCCTGCCGATCGTCGAAAAGCGCGTGCGCCACGGCGCGAAGTTCAATCTACCGCTCGCGCAGATTCAGCCGGGACAGACGACCGCCGCGCAGGGTTCGCCCGCGCAACTCGATTCGGGTGACTGGAAGCCCTCGCGCCTCCGCGTCTTCAATCAGCAGGGACAGCTCATCGCCATCGCCGAGCCCGTGGTTCCACGCACGTATCAACCCCTCGTCGTCCTCGAAGCTACACCCTAGCTGCGATGACGCGAGGGCTGAGGCGTCGCGCTACTTGCTAGGCCGACGGTGCGAAGTGTGGTGGCTGCTATGCGACCTGCCGTGGCTGCGCCCGCTGTGAGTGGACGCCGTCGAGTGCCGAGTATGCTGTGAGTGCCGCCGTGTGTGCTGCGCCGGGCTAGCGCCGGCGAAGAGTAGTAGAGCGGCCGCGAGTGCGACGATGAGGCGTTTCATAGGAAGTCTCCAACGCGCTCAACGTAGCGCGCGACGGGGCGTGCCGCAAGAGAATGAACGTACGCAACGTCTGAGGACGAAAGTCTTCAGGGATGAAGTGACATTTGTGCAGTTGCTCCAACTACCGGTCTGGCGGCCCGTTGGGTTGGAGGCTTTGTCCCGGTTGTGGTTGTAGTGGTTGCGGTGGCTGTGCCGGCGGCTGCTGCTCTGGCGCCGCCTGCGGGGGCTCCGGCGTCGGCTCGATCGGCGTCTCCTCCGGCGGCGCCGGCTGAGGCGGCGGGATCCTTTCCTCTCTCGGCGGGATGCCACCGGGCGCGCCCAACCCTCCGCCGCCCGCCCCGGCTTCGCCCGCCAACGATCCTTGCCCTGCGTAGATCACGCGATCCTTGTGCGGCGCGAGCCGCACAAGCCGAGGCGTCACGAGAATCAGCAACTCGCTGGTCTGGTTTTGCGCCTGATGGTTCCCCGCGAGGTATCCCACGCCTGGAAGCTCTGCCACGCCCGGTGTACCGGCGATGGCGTTGGTAAGATCTGACTGCAAAAAGCCGGCAAGCATCGCCGTCTCGTTCTGCTTGAGCCGCAATGTCTGCTCCACCGTTTCATTGCTGATCACGGGGATCGCATTGAAGGCCGTTCCGGTCAAACTGCTGATGTCGAGGGCGAGCTTCAGCGTCACATCGTTGGGATGAATGCGCGGCGTCGCCTCCACTTTCAGCCCCACGTCGAGGTACTCGACGCCGGGATAGGGCGTGCCCGCCGTACCGAGTCCGCTGCCGAGCAGGCTCGCCGTATTCAAAATCACGGTGGCGTTGGCCGATCCGTTGTTCGCCGTTGCGATGTCCGGCCGGCTATCCCCGTTGAAATCGGCCTCCGCCAGCGACACCGGCGCCGTACCCACCGGCAGCTCGACGTTGGCGGCAAATTCGCCGCCGCCGAGATTCAGGATCACGGAAATTGCATTGTCCGTTTGGTCGGACACAACCAGGTCGGCCATCCCGTCGAGATTGTAATCGGCCACGGCAATCGACGTCGGGCCGTTCCCTGCCGCGAAATCCCGCGTCGTGCCGATAGCGAACGTTCCCGTGGGCAAGTTCTCATTGTTAATCTGGTTGTAGTAGATGCTGACCGTGTTTCCGCTGTTCGTGCTGGTCGGCGCGCCATTGTTCGCCACCGCGATGTCCAGCGCGCCATTTCCGTTGAAATCGCCAAATGCCACGTAGATCGGTTCGTTCCCCGTCGGGTAGTCCGTGCGCGGCTGGAACGTTCCATCGCCGTTACCAAGGAACACCGAGAACGTGTTGTTGCCCTCGTCCGCCACCACAAGATCGATATGGCCGTCGCTATTCAGATCCGCCGCCGCAAGCGACGAGGGCTCGAATCCCGCCGGCAGCTTTATCAGCGTGGGCGCCTTGAACGTGCCATCGCCATTCCCCTGAAAGATCGAAATCGTGTTGTCGCCCTGATTGGCCACCGCGAGATCGACGCCGCCGGGCGCGGTGACGTCGTGAAAATTCGCCGAGATCACCGAGACCGGCGCGTTCCCCGTTGCGATGTCCGTCTTGGGCTGAAACGTGCCGTCGCCATTCCCCAGCAGGATCGAAACCGTGTTGGCTCCCTTGTTGGCTACGGCCAGATCGAGGAAATCGTCGCGGTTCACCGCCTTCGACCCGTTGTTGAACTGGCCCGTCGCGATCGACACCGGATCGGTCCCGGTCGGATACGTTACCTGCGTCGCGAACGTGCCATCGCCATTGCCGAGCAGCACCGACACCGTGTTGTCTGCCGAATTCGCCACGATCAAATCGTAAACGTCATTTTCGCGCAGGCTCGCCGTCGCGATGAACGACGGCGCGTTCCCCGCCGGGTAGTTCAGGATGGGGTTCGCGACCGCGGTGCTATTGACCCCTTGCCCCGAAACGAAGCTCGATGAATACGTCGAAAGCGAAACGGGAATCCGCTGCCCGACGAAAAACGTCGCCTTCTGTCCGTCCTCCGCGCGCAGCAGAATTCGCCGCCCACTCTTTACCAGCGAGAGCATCTGCGAAAAATTGGCGCTGGCCCCGGGAAGCGTCGCGAACTCCGTCGTCAATCCTCCGCCAAACGCGATCAGCCCCGGAATCGTGGTCGACCCGAACACCTGCTGGAGCACATCGAGCAGGCCTTGCTGCGAGGCCTCCGCTTCTTGAACCTGCGCGCTGCTGATGCTGAACGTTTGCGCCGTCTCAGGCGGCGTGATGCCCAACTGCCGCGCGAGGTTCTCGTTCACCTCGAGGACCTCGATTTCCAGAACCAGCTCGCCGGTCGGTTGTTCGAGGTTGTCGATCAGGTCCGTCGCCACGGCCATCGCCTGCGGCGACGCACGCAGCGTCAGGGTCCGGCTGTTCACGTCCAGATCCGAGCGCCGAATGCCCGCCATCTCGCGCACCAGCCGCGAAATCTCCATCATGTCGTCGGGCGACTCGGAGGCGGGCAGCAGAATCGTTCGCACTACCGACACGTCGTAGTCTTTGCGTTTCTGAGGCGTATTTTCCGCCACGAAAAACAGCCGCCGACCCAGCGGCCGCCAGAACGTTCCCGTCATGTCGCCCAGCAACCGCACGGCGGTGGGAAAATCCACATTGCTGACCTGAAAATGCACCTGGTGCGTCACCAAATCTCCGTCGAACGCCACTTCCACGCCGAATTGCTTTCCAACCTCCTGATAGGCACCTTGCGTATCGCCGCGATAGTCGAAGCTGTGTGTTCCTTTCTGGTAGTCGAGCTGCACGGGGCCCGCGAGATCGGGTTCGGCCACCGCGCGAGATTGGCCCGGTTCCTGCTCGATCAGTTGCGCCAGCCTTTCTCGCAGCACGCGGTTCGTCGGATCAAGATACGTAGCGGAGAGCAATTCCTTGCGCGCCTCGTCGAGCCTTCCTGAAACTGCATCGCGCTCCGCGGCGTCTGCCCTTTCCTGCACCAGGCGGCTCTTCGCCAATTCGCGGTGGATGAAATAGTCGCGGTTCTTAGGCGCGTAGTTCACGGCGTCCGAATACGCGGTGTAGGCTCCGTCCAAATCCTCGTTCCGCTCGGCGCGCACACCCCGCTCGTAGGCCTCTTTCGCTTTCTTCGCGTCGGGCTTCCCTTGCGGCATCGACTTGCTTTGAGTCTCCGCTGCGGGCGGCGATGTCGGCGCGGCGGGATTCGCCGCCTGCGAAGATTGCGCGAAGAGATCGGGGCTCCATGGCCGCTCGAGGAATATGACGATCAGGAGCGAGGCGGCCAGCGCCGCCGCCCTGACGCGAAATAATCGTCGATTCCCGTCAGCCATCGATTCCCTCAGCCGCGATTCCCCTCGGCCATCCGAACGTCAGATGCACATTCTACAGTTTGTGTTCTGGCGCCACGTGAATTCGCCCTCAGAAATGGGCAGAATAGCAACGGTTTGAGGCTGCCACGCAAAGCTGCGAGGTGTTGAATTTTCTTGTTTTTAGGCACGGCGAGCGCTACACTCGGTTTGCCAGTTGTAACTGGGTAACAACTAGCTGACCTCATGATTTCTGCTCTCTTAGTCGCTCTCCGCGAAGGCGTCGAAGCCGCCCTCATCGTCGGCATCGTCCTCGTGTATCTGAATCGCACAGGCCGGCGCGCCCTGCGCCCCTATGTCTGGACCGGCGTCGCTCTCGCCTGCGCAGCCAGCGTTGCTGCCGCTATTTTGCTCCAACGCTGGGCGATTAGCGAGGATGGCTTCGAGGGCGTTCTGATGCTGGTCGCCGCGGCGCTCGTGGTTACCATGATCGTCTGGATGAACCGCATCGCCCGCACCCTGCGCAAGGAAATCGAGCAGCGCATCGAAACGTATGCGCAGAAATCGTCGCGCGCCGCCGGCTGGGCGATTGGCGCATTTGTGTTCTTCATGGTGGTGCGCGAGGGCGCTGAACTGGTTCTCATCCTGCGGGCGGTCGAGCTATCGAGCGCGGGCGTGCAGACCTGGATCGGCACGGGAATCGGCATCGCCATCGCGGTCGCGGTCGGACTCTTTTTCTTCGAGGGGACGCTGCGCATTCCCCTGCACCGTTTCTTCGCCGCTACCAGCATCATCCTTATGGTCGTCGCGTTTCAGCTCGCGCTTACCGGCATCCACGAGCTGAGCGAAGCGGAGTGGATCTGGTCGAGCAAGACCGAAATGGCCACCGTTGGTCCGATTGTCCGCAACGAGGTTTTTTTCTTCGCCGTAATTCTGGGCGTGGCCGCGCTGCTCGTGGTGCGCGAATATTTCACCGCACGACGTCCCACTGCCGATCCCGGCATGAATCCCGCCGAACGCCGCATGCGCGAGTGGGAATTCCGCCGCCAGCGCCGCTGGAGCTTTGCGGCAGCGATTCTCTGCGTGATGGTGACCGTCTCGCTCGCCGCGGAATTCGCCTACGCGCACGCGATGAACGCGCAATCGCCCGCCAAAGAGCTCACGGCCGAGAATGGCGAGGTCCGCATTTCGCTCTCCGATCTCACGGATCAGAGCGTGCATTTCTACGACGCGGACGCGAACGGCACCGAAATTCGCTTCATGGTGATTCATCAGACCGATGGAAACTATTCCGCCGCGCTCGACGCTTGCCAGATTTGCGGCTGGGCCGGCTACAAACAAGAGGGGCAGAACGTCGTGTGCCGCAATTGCGGCGCCACGATCTATATTCCCTCGATCGGCGATAAGGGCGGCTGCAATCCGATTCCGGTGAAGTCGGAAGTGTCGAATGGCGAAGTGATCGTCGATCTCGCGTCGCTGGCCTCTTCGGCCGCTGAGGTCCACAAATCCTAAAATGTTCGCGAGACTCGTAGGCGAATCGTTCGTACGCAATCCGCGCCGCAAGGTGCTGACCGCTGCCGCGCTGGTGCTCGGCATGGCCGTCGCGACGGCGACGCTCACCGTCGCGCTCGAAGTCGGCGACCGCATGGCGCGCGAGTTTCGCAGCCTCGGCGCGAATCTGCTGGTCACACCAAAATCGGATACGCTGCCGCTCGAAATCGGCGGCGTCGATTATCGCCCGGTCGACGAAGGCGCGTATCTCAACGAGGCCGATCTCGGCAAGCTCAAAACAATTTTCTGGCGCCACAATATTCTTGGCTTCACACCCTTTCTCGATGTGCCGGCTTTCGTCGGCGACGTACCCGCAAACCTAAATCTCCCTGAGGCCGCCACCGCTAGGAATGTGACTCTCATCGGCACGTGGTATCAGCATGAAGTGCCAATTCCTGACGGAACCAAATTCGAAACCGGCCTTAGCGCCACTCATCCGTCATGGCAGATTCGGGGGCGCTGGTTCAAGGATGAAGCAAAGGAATGCGTCGTCGGTGCGGCACTTGCCGCGAAGTATCCCGAGCGATTCGCCATCGGGACAACGATTGCCGTCGCGAGAAGCCCGATCTCGCAGGTCCTCTATCCACTCACGGTCACGGGCATCGTTTCCACAGGCGATTCCGAAGATAACGCCATCCTCGTGCCGCTCTCTATTGCTCAGCAGATTTCTAATCATCCCGGGCAATTCCGGCAGCTTTTCGTCAGCGCGCTGACGAAGCCCGCCGACGCGCTTGCTGCGCGCGATCCGAAATCTCTGACGCCAACGGAATACGACCGCTGGTTCTGTTCGCCCTACATTTCGTCGATCAGCTACCAGATCGAGCAGGTGCTGCCGGGCACAGATGTGCACGCGATCCGCAAGGTCGCCGATTCCGAAGGACGCATTCTGTCGCGCATCAGCACGCTGCTCTGGATCGTCACGCTCGCCGCGTTGATTGCGGCTGCACTGGCTGTTGGCGCGACGTCCGCTGCCACCGTGATCGAACGGCGCGGCGAAATCGGCATCATGAAAGCCATTGGCGCGACGAACGCGCTCGTGAACTCGATCTTCCTTACCGAGCAACTGATGCTCGCGCTCGCGGGCGGCGCAATCGGCTTCGTCTTGGGAGCTCTGCTCGCGCGCGTGCTTGGATCGAGCGTCTTCGGCTCGCCTGCCCCGCCCCGGCTCGTGCTGCTGCCCGTCGTGCTCGGACTCGCCGTGCTCGTGGCGCTCATCGGCAGCCTCATTCCCTTGCGACGCGCCGCGCATTTCGATCCCGCGCCGATTTTGAGGGGTGAATAGTGTTCGCCCGCATCGTCTGGAAAATGCTGCGCGGCGGCAAAGGACGAATTTTCGTCGCGCTTCTCGCCGTCACCAGCGGGGCAGCCGTGATCTCCGCGCTGCTGAATGTCCAATTCGACATGCAGCATAAGCTGAGCGAAGAATTCCGCACACTCGGCGCGAATATCGTCGTGGCGCCACAATCCGGCGCGCAGCCCGCGAGCTTCGGCAATTCCGCCAATGCTGGCATGGCCGCAGCGGCCACGCCTGTGCTGCTCAACGAAAGCTCGGTCGAATCCGGGCTCGACGCCAATCGCACGCCGGATGTCGTCGCGTCCGCGCCATTTCTTTTCGTCGTCGCGCACGCGAACGAAACGTCCGTGGTCGTCGCCGGCACCTGGCTCGATCAGCTTCCGCGCCTGAATCCCACCTGGAAACTCGATGGCGCGTGGATCGCATCGCGTAATGACCAAGCGCAGTGCGTTATCGGCCGGAGCGTCGCACAGCAATTCCAGCTCTCGCCCGGCTCGCAGCTCATGCTCGCTTACATGGGCCGCACAGCGCAGCTTCGCGTAGCGGGCATCATCGATTCAGGCGCGGCTGAGGACGATCAGGTTTTCGTCAATCTACCGGTCGCGCAGACGCTGGCCGGCACGCCCGGCGGCATCGGCTTGTGGCAACTGAGCGTCAGCGGCACATCGGCAAGCATCGGCGCGTACGCCACGCGGCTCGCCGCGGCGCTGCCGACCGCGAGCGTTCGCCCGATTCGCGAGGTCACCGAGGCCGAAGGCAATCTGCTGCATCGCACGCGTCTGCTGATCGCTTCGATGGTCGCGCTGATTCTGGTGTTGACTGCGATGTGCGTTCTCGCGACGATGGCGGCGCTCGCGATGGAGCGCCGCGAGGATGTGGGCCTGATGAAAGCGCTCGGCGGATCGATCGCGCGCATCGTAAGCCTGTTCCTCGCCGAGGTCAGCCTGCTCGGCGCGGCGGGCGGATTGATTGGCTGCGTCATTGGCATCGTCCTCGCGCAGTGGATGGGGCAGCGCGTCTTCGATACGTCGATCACCCCTCGCTGGGAGATTTTCCCGCTGACGATTGCGATGATGATTGCAGTGGCGCTCGCGGGCGCGCTGCCGCTGCGCCTGCTGGGCAAGGTGAAGCCCGCTGTTATCCTGCGAGGTGAATGAGGATGCTCGCGACCGCTGTGATTGTCGGCCGTAGGGGCGGGTTTCAAACCCGCCCTGCGAGCAAGGGCCAGGGATTCTAATGCCACAACCCGTCGTCCAAATCGAGAACCTGCGGAAAGAGTTCGGCAACGTTCGCGCGCTCGACGGCGTGTCGTTCAGCGTCGAGCGCGGCGAATGGATCGCGATCATGGGGCCGTCTGGCTCGGGCAAGACGACGCTGATCAATATTCTTGGCGGCCTCGATACGCCGACATCGGGCCGGGCGATCGTCGACGGCACTGACGTCTCGCGCCTCGATGAAGCCGGGCTGACGCGGCTCCGCGCCGAAAAGATCGGGTTCGTCTTCCAGCAATTTCATCTCGTCCCATATCTCACCGCGCTCGAAAACGTGATGCTGGCGCAGTATTTTCACAGCACTACGGATGAATCGGAGGCGCGCCAGGCGCTGGCGCGCGTTGGCCTCGCCGACCGCGTGACGCATCTGCCTTCGCAGCTTTCGGGCGGAGAGCAGCAGCGCGTCGCGGTGGCCCGCGCGCTGATCAATCATCCGAAATTGATTCTCGCGGACGAGCCGACCGGCAACCTCGACGAAGCCAACGAGGAAATCGTCCTGCGCCTGCTGCGCGAACTTCACGCCGAGGGCCACACGATCATCATGGTGACGCACGCGGCCTCGATCGGCCGGATGGCGGACCGCCGCATCGACCTCGCGCACGGCCGCCTCGTGCAGATCACCGAAATTTCCGAGGCGGAAGAAGCCGATTTCGATCACCTGCTCGAGCAGGTCTGGATTTTCGACGAGGAAGGAGTGACGCCCGAGCTCACGCGCATTCGCGAGGGCGGCGTGAAAGATACGCCCGCGCTGATCGCGCGGCTCAAAACGCTCGGCCTGCTCGAAATGCGCGACAAAGAAGTCGCGCTCACCGCGACGGGGCAGAATCGCGCACGCGATATCGTCCGGCGGCGGCGCCTCGCCGAGCGATTGCTCACCGATACCTTTTCCGTGGCCGATTCCGAGGCCGATTCGCACGCCTGCAAGTTCGAGCACATCATCAGCCCCGAACTCGATCAGCGCATCTGCAGCTTCCTCGGACATCCGAAAACGTGCCCGCATGGCAATCCGATCCCGCCCGGCGCCTGCTGCCCCACGCGGTAGGCAAACCTAAACATTACGCAGAGGACACTGAGGGCCCCAGAGAACGCGGAGAATCCGAGGATCGATTAGGCGCCGGTGAGGAATTTGTATTGCGCGGCGTTCAGCGGGACGACCGAGAGGCGGCCCTGCCGGACTAGCGGTGAATCGGCGAATAATTTCTGGGCTTTGACTTCGGCGAGTGTGACCGGCCTGGCGATCTCCTTCCCTGCTTTGATTTCGATCACGGGACTCTTCGGGTCCGACGCGTCCACCGAAACAACTGTCGCGGTGCCCACCGCGGTCTTGCGGTCTCCCGTTTCGTAGATGACCAGCTTCGCGCCAGGCGTCATTTCGCGCAGATTTCTCAGCGCGACCGGATTCGATACGCCGTCCCATTCGGTCTGCCCGTCGCGCTTCAAATCTTCAAACGAGTATTCGGAAGGTTCCGTTTTCAAGAGGTAGTAATCCGCCACGACGACCTCGCCTCCACGGGGCTCCCGCCTACCACTTCCCGAGCGACAGCCTCATCACCACCGCGATAAGCCCAACCCCCGCGCACACGCCGACGATCGGCAGTATCCCCCACCAAATGTCCTCGATGATGGCGCGAACATCGATTTTCTTATCCATGCGCGCTCTCCCATGTACGAAACAGAAACATTTGTAGTATCCGCCCGCCTGGCCGCGCGCGCAACTACCGTCCCATCGGCAAATGCTTGCACGAACGCGCGCACCAAGGCTTCGCGTTCAGAGTTGGTTTCGTTTCCTCGCTTACCTCTACTGGCTCGATTCTTTCTTGTGCAAGCTGGTGCAGATGTCGATCGCGTTCGTCGGGTCAACCGCGCCGTTGCCTTCCTGTATGTGCTGTATCTTGCCCTGCTTGTCGACGACAAACGTGGTGCGGTTGGCAAACTGGAATTGGTCGTTCAGGATGCCGTATTCTTTCGAGACTTGCCGCGTCATGTCGCTCAGAAGCGGAAATTTGACTCCGATCTTCTCGGCGAAGGCTTCGTTGGAAGGAGGAGCATCGATACTGATTCCCAGGACCTCGGTGTCTTTCAGATCGATCTTGCCCGAGTCGATACCAGACTGGTATCCCTGAAGTTCTTTCGTTCAACCACCGGTGAAGGCAAGAACGTAGAACGCCAATATGACGTTCTTCTTGTCGCGGAAGTCGCTCAGCTTCACCGTCTCTCCCTTGTCGCTGCGCAAGGTGAAATCGGGCGCCACGTCGCCGACCTTCAGGAACGTATGAGCGATCTGGGGCATGGGTGGTTGCTGCGCCTGGGCGGCAGGCAGAGTGAAAAGCCCGGTAAGGAGCAGAACCAAAAGGAGGGGTAGGATTCGTCTTGTCATCTGTGGTCCTTTCTCTCGTTTCGTTTCGCGAAGCGCTGACGATCTGAAGTATACACGACCCCAAGTGAACCGCATCCCGCCAGTGGGCCCCATTGGGGACCCACTCTCTAAAAACCGAAGAGTGCGTGCTCCGAGCGAAGACCACTCCGCAACGACGCGCCGCGTGGTTCGGTTCGTAGCCCGGCATCGCCAGGGTTATGGCTTCCGCGCTGCCTTTTCGGATTTCCGATGCGCCTCTTGCGACCACTCGAAGGCCTTCTTGGCGTGCTCCAGCGCCTGTTTCGAAAGTTCGTGCCCGGTTAGGTGATCTTCCTTCCCGTGGTGCGCGGCGGCAGCGCGGTGCGCGTGCGCGGCGAGTTCGTGGAATTCGGCAGCTCTTTGGTGCGAGTCATGTGGCATGTGCATCTCCCCTTAAATGTTATATCGCAGACGTTTGAGAACCGTCACATCTTTCCATCTGGCACTCCAAGTCACCGTCCGAGGCTGGGCGGTGTATACTCGCGAATGGCCGGGGCTGCATCGCATATGCACAGCCTGCGGCCATCGACGACCATGCCACGGGCTCACCTCATCCTGATTTTCGCTGCAGCGCTTGCGATTCCTTTGCTCGGCGTCGCGCAGCAAAATGACGAGGCCAAGCAGCTGTCCGACGCGTCCTCTGCCGCGCAGAATGCCGCGCCCGCCGCGCCCAAAAGCTGCGATGCGCGCTCTGTGATGCTCAATTTTCCAATCTACCGCGATGGCGCAGTTGTCCGCCAAGCCCCGGTCTGGCGGCTGGGCGATAGCACCCCGTATTTCTTTGCTGCGCGCATGACCATCGATGCGGATGGCTCGCCCAACGCCTACAATCACGAAAACACCGGCCTCGACGATCTCGCGAACGCGGGCCAGCCCGGCCACTGGGACGGCGTGTTGCAGGACCGCGACGGCAACCCGCTCATGCAGGGACCGGATGATCCGTTCCCCGGCTACTACATTTCGTGCACGTCGCTTGCGGACCGCACGAAGCCGCCGTTCGATCCCACGCGATTCGTGGATGCGTCGAAAATCCCCTACGTGGTGCTGCCGCGCGAAATCGCTTTCGACTCTCGGACGCGGCTCGGGGATTTCGCGGTCGCGATGAACATGCGCACCGGCGCGTGGTCGTATGCAATCTTCGCGGATGTCGGAACGTTTGGCGAAGGCTCGATCGCGCTGGCCGATCATCTCGGCATCTGGTCGGACGCGCGGCGGGGCGGCACGTGGGGCGGCGTTTTTTATCTGCTCTTCCCGGGATCGGGTAACGGCCAGCCGCGATCGGTCGATGAAATCAGCGAAGCCGCCAGCAAAGCCTTTCAGGATTGGGGTGGCGCCGAGCAGCTCAGTTCCTGCGCCGCGAGTGCAAGACCCACGATGTGGCCCTGGTACCGCTGATTCGCAGCTGCCCATGCCTACTCGGATCAGCCGACGCGTGCTTCTCGGATCCAGCCGCGGAGCGGCGATTGTACTTAGCCCGGCACGCAGCGCAGCGGAGTGCCGGGTATCGCGCGCGCGAAAGTCCAGCCCCGGAGGGGCGATTGAGCGCGGCCGCCTCGTCCTTGGGCGGGCGTTCCTTTCTTCTCGCACACGCCATGGCACCCGGGCACCGCGCTAAATCCGCAAAGGTAGCCTGCAAAACAGCATTGTCCCAATCTGAAATTAGGACACTGCCGGACACCGAAGCCCGCCGGAGGGTACTGTCCTAATTTCAAATTGAGAATACGTGATCCGCTCACGTAATGGCAAGGGGATTGCAGGGAAATTGCTGCTCACTTACGAACCTCTTATAGGCCCGCATCTATCCACAGTTAAATGTGAGTGGTGTGTAGGGCTCTATAAGAAGAATTCATCGGAGAAGAAATAATGGAAAAGACTTTTAATGAGTTGGTGGAAATCAACCCTGAACAAGCTTTGTGTGAAGCGTTGCTAAAGCTACGGGAAGTAAGGAAGTCGGCGGGTTGCGACGGACTTCTTCCAGAGCTTTCAGATAGGCTCGGAATAAGTTTGGCTCATGTTTCTGAAGCGCCACCTCAAGGGCAGTGATTTTGTTTCGATTGTCAATCGCAATGCTAGTTGCATTTGTTATCGCCTCAACAAGCATTTTCGCTGTGTCAGCTTGCATGGGAAATCCTCTCAGGCTCTATATCTTATCTTCTACGGATTGAGTTGGGATACCGGACGGTATTATACACTCCTGACACGGTTAAGGAGACGCCGACATGACAGAGCTTTTGTGGGCCATTCTCATAGCGTTGGTTCTCGTTTGCGCGTTGCTTTATCAGATTCTTTCGCGGCTCGGTGCCGTCTATGAAAGACTCAACGCAATTCTTGATTTGGTGGCCGATGTCGCGACTAAGTATTTCCATCCAGGATAGAAAGTAGTAGGTCACTCAGCGACCACACATGATCCGTTAAATTTGCGGCCATAGCAGGAGTGACGCGAAGGGTTTGGTGGACTCGGACAAAATTGTACCAAGCGAAATGCAAGGCAATTGCGGCCTTGAGATTGTCTAGCTTCTTGGAATAAGCGTTGGTGAGCCGGGTAAACCGCCGCATCTGCATACGCATGGTGAGGTTTTGGCGCTCGACGTGGGACGTAGACACGACCATCGCGCGAGGATTACCAGTAACACCCATTGGAATTGCGCCCATGACGCGGACAGGCTCATACCAATTTCTTTCGCTCGCGGCAGAGGCTTTCGGCTGTCCGTAGATTTTGATTAGTTGTGCGTAATCCACGTCAATGCCAAAGGTATCGTCCACGGCATTGATGTACGGTTTGAAACCATCTGTAGTCAGTTGTACGCGAGTGGCGAGCCTGTCTTTCAAATCGCGCATAAAGTAATACGCGCTAGAGCCATCCCGCTTGCCTACCAAGTGGGAGATTACAAGTTTGGTTTCCGCGTCGATTCCGACGAAAACATATTGGTCGCCGATTCCGGCTGCGTTTTCATCCGCGCTGATCCGGCCTTGCTTCTTGAATACATAGGTCCAAATCTCATCACACTGGACCTTACGGGCGGTCACGTTCTTAATGCGGGCGTCCAAGAAACGGGCGCAAGCATTACCAACGGACAGACTCAAACGCATGATCGTATCGCGGTGAGTGCCTGTCATTCGCTCAATACTGCGGATGCTCGTACCTTCTACCAAGGCGTTTACGATTGTGAGTTTCTTGTCTGCGGCTAGTGTGTTCATGCCAATACTGTACGTGAGCGGCTCACGTATGTCAAGAGAAAAATGCAGGAAATATCGAACCAATGGACAAGATAAAGCCCTTGACGTGTCAATATGACGAGAGCGGAGTTAGGTGGACCTCATACGATCTAGTGTGGTTTCGGGCTTATGTTCGAGACAACCCCGATACTGTTTTTGCTGTCGTGAACGATAAGAATGAGGTGGTCGGGATGATACCTACGGAGCCTTTTTTGAAGTTTCTGTGATACAAGCCTCTTCTCCGGTTTTTGCAATTCCTTTTTCTTCGTCAAAGGTGAAAAGTAGTCTGTGCAGGTAGGACGTTTTTTCTCCGAGGTTTTCAATAAGGGCCGTCTTGTGACAGATCGGGCATTCGCCTGTTTTGCCTCTCTTTGTTTCCGTGCCCGCCGGAAGGTGCGTGTAATCTTCTACCACTACTATAATTGGTAGTGACATCTTCTCATTCCTTCTTTTTGTATTGACTTCTTGAGCCGCTCTCGTATATACTGAAGAGTATGGCTAAAGTACCACAAGAATTACGAGAATATCTGTCTAAGTTAGGCAAGAAGGGCGGTAAGCGGGGTGGTCCTGCCAGAGCCGCCGCGATGACGCCAGAACAGCGGAGCGAGTCTGCGCGGAAAGCGGTACAGGCTAGATGGGCGAAGAAGAAAAAGGCTTCCGCAGGATGAGGTCAAAAAGCAACGATTCCTGTTTTTCCATTGCTGAAATACGCTTCTGAATATCTTCGGCAGAGATTGTTTTGCAAGATGTATTCGAGGCTTCTAATATGACGACATCCATCGGACCGCCGCAACCGTCTATGAATTGTGACGCCTTTTGAACGCAATAAATTGCAAGATTGATGAGATCGGGGGTCAGCAATTCGTAGGGATGAAAGAGCATTTCAGTCAAGAATCGCAATAGGGCAGAATCTCCTATGCCTAATAGATTGTAGTTCTCCGCTTTGTGTAATCCCTTCCCATCGAACTTGAGTAATGTCGGTTCATTGAATACATCTGACAGGTCGCCGACAGTAGCAATGAGTAATTGCAAACCGACCTCTGTATATGCTCGGCCCATCTCGGTTAGCACTTCATCGGCAGCTTGATGAGACTCCTGTTTCGTGTAGTTTCTTCATTATTTTTTCGCGGGCTTCTTTCTCCAATCCCGGAAACCCTGAGTAAGCAAAAACAACGGGGGCGTTCCCTACGTTCTCGGTGTGAATCTTGGAATCGTAATACTTGAAACTTCCGGGTGCTGTGATCTGTCGATCTGCACACAAAACTACCGCGTCACCCGTACTGAAACCCATCACAATTGTCATGGCCTTACTCTCCCACTTATCTGGGCGAATATAAGGCGTAATTGGTTTCTTGGGAAGTCTCGGTATCGTAAGAACGGCCATTAGCTAAGTCCTTTCGATTTCAAATTAGGACAGCACCCGCCGGAGCGCCTAGACCCGCACACCTGCCCGACTCTGCTAAAATAAGGCTCACATGCCGCTGCCAATCGATGCGCGCAAGAGACCCGCAGGCGTAAAGGTGCATGTCAGCACCGGCGAGGGTGTCGAGGTAACGTGGTCCGACGGGCACACCAGCCGCTACGATTTTCCCTATCTCCGCGATCATTGCCCCTGCGCCACCTGCAACGACGAGCGGCTGAAGAAAGAGGAAAACCCCGCCAAGGCCGCCGCCAGCGAGGTCTTCCCGATGTTCAAGCCGAAAGCGAAGGCCAAGGCTGCGACGGCCGTCGGTAACTACGCGATTCAGATCGAGTTTACGGACGGCCACGCTACCGGCATCTACAGCTTCGATCACCTGCGGGAAATCTGCCCCTGCGAGGCCTGCGCAAGAGAATTTCGACCTGCAACAAAGGAGAAGACGGCCCATCCCTAGCGCGGAAGCAAATTCAAAAATCCGATACGCCCCATTCGCAAAAGATATGAGCCGCTACCCTTCCCTTTTGGATTGTGCCCACGTATAGTTGCTCCCCGCGCCTTACAAAATCCTTATGTCATCTAGTCCCACGGGATCATCGTTCTCGCAAAGTGTTCGCCCGGTCGCCAAAGTTCTCGTGGCCACCACGGCGATGCTCGCTTTTATTTCCTTTTGGCGCGCCGCGGCGATCGTCCTCAACGACCTCGGCTCGTCCGCATTCTACGCGGGCGCCATTGCGGAACACTTCATTGGGAAGACCGCCCCCTGGTTCGTCCTCGCCATCATGCTGTTCGCCTTCGCAGTTCAGCAGCTCTATTACGAGAGCTGCGGGATGTTCGTGCGCGGCGGCGTGTACCGCGTGGTCAAAGAAGGAATGGGCTCGACGCTCGCCAAGTTCTCCGTGTCGGCGCTGATGTTCGACTACATCCTGACGGGACCGATCAGCGGCGTGTCCGCGGGCCTGTACCTCGTCGGGCTTCTGAACGAGCTATTTCATTACACCCATATCCAAATCGTTCTTCCGGTCAATGCTTCGGCGGCGGTGTTTGCGGTGCTCGTGACGCTCTATTTCTGGTGGGAAAACATCAAAGGCATTCCCGAATCGAGCGAAAAAGCGCTGCGCATCATGTACGTCACCACCGTGATGGTGATCATGATGATCGTTTGGTGCGCCTACACGCTGGCGGTGCGCGGCGTCCATCTCCCGCCGCTGCCGCACCTGAGAAATCTCGTTTACGCCAATGACTCTCTCGGCTGGCTGAAGCACACTTCGCTTCCTTACACCGTCGGGTTCATCGGCGTCCTCATCGGACTCGGCCACTCCGTCCTGGCCATGAGCGGTGAGGAAACCATGGCGCAGGTGTACCGGGAAATCGAGCACCCCAAGCTCCCCAACCTGAAAAAAGCGGGCATGGTGATCTTCCTGTACAGCTTGATTTTCACGGCCGGTGTCGCCTTTTTCGCGGTGATGATCATTCCCGATTCCGTCCGCGGCAACTTTTCGGACAACCCGATCAGCGGCCTTGCAATGAACCTGGTTGGGCCCTTGCAGCTCCGATTGGCATTCCGAATCTTCGTAGTGGTGGTGGGTGTTCTGATGCTGGCCGGAGCAGTGAACACAGCTATCGTCGGCTCGAACGGGGTTTTGAACCGAGTTTCCGAGGATGGAATCCTTCCCGATTGGTTTCGCAGCCCGCACCGCCGCTTCGGCACGTCCTACCGTATCCTGAACCTGGTCGTGGGCCTGCAAATCCTCACGATCGTCCTGAGCCGCGGCAACATCTTCCTGCTGGGCGAGGCTTACGCATTCGGCGTGATGTGGAGTTTTGCCATGAAGGGGCTAGCGGTTCTCGTCCTGCGCTTCAAGCAGCCGGGCGAGCGGGAGTTCAAGGTACCGCTCAACCTGAAAATCGGGAGCGTCGAGATTCCCTTGGGAGTAGCGCTGATTACACTGGCCCTCTTTGCCCTGTGCTTCATCAATCTGTTCACGAAGCAGGTTGCGACCATCTCGGGAGCCGCGTTCACGATCATCTTCTTCGGGGTTTTCGAAATTTCCGAGAAGATGACGAAGAGCAAGTCCAAATCCCACGCCGAACTCGACAAATTCAATCTTTCTCAGGCCGGCGACCTGACGCCGGAGAACGTAGGCGTGCAGCCGGGCAACGTCCTCGTCCCGATCAGCACCTACTATGCGCTATATCCGCTCGAGGCTGCGCTGCACCGCGCCAAGAAGAGAGAGGCGGAAATCGTCGTGCTGCACGTGCGCATGCTGCGCCGCGCTGCTTCCGGCGAATACGATCTCGCACCCGACCAGCTTTTCACAACCATCGAGCAGTTGCTTTTCACCAAGGTGCTGGCGATGGCCGAAAAGGAAGGCAAGCCGGTCCGCCTTGCGGTCGCCGCCGCCAACGATCTCTGGGAAGGCATCCTGCGCACCGCCTGCAACCTCCAATCCAGCACCATCGTCGCAGGCAGCTCGTCGAAAACCGCTGTCACCGAACAGGCGCGGGAAATCGGCTTGGCTTGGGAGCGCATGCCCGAACCGCACCCGCGCGTCTCACTCGAGATCTTCACGCCCTCCGGCCACGAACAGGTCTTCTACCTCGGTCCGCATGCTCCGCGCCTCACGCCGAAAGAGGTCGACCTCCTGCATAAGGTCTGGCTCGATTTTGCCGATCACCTTCCCGGCGAAGAGATCCATCACCACGATATCGTTCATTTCGCGCTCACCGAACTCGAACGCGAAATCGCCCAGGGAAACGGCGAGGAAACCCTGCGCCGCCTCCGCGACCATCTCCACGAAATCGAGACCCGCCGCCAAAATCCGTAGGTGTCTGAATCTGCCGTCTCGGAGGCCAAAATTCGAGTGACGCTCTCGCCCATTGCTACGTCACTGAGGCGAACCTGGCCTTCCGGAAACCCAGCCTTGTCGGATTATCAGAAACCCTGACAAGTAAGAAGTTACCAGGCATAGAGGAACGATCATTTCTTTCCAGCCCCAGCTAACGGCGACTACGATGACGTAGCCAAGCAGGGATACGGCCGATGCACCCAAAAGCGCGATCCACACCCGCTGAGCGAGTTCGTTGCCCCTAGCCAATCCGAAAGCCGCCACAACCCCAATTGCCCCGGTGGCAACGATAACGGCGGAGTATAAACGGTGCGGGGAGACGGGGAGAATTTCGTACGGCGCTCGCGCCGCGGTGTACGGGAAACCGTGAATGAGTTGCTCAAGAAAGCTGAACAGCAGGTAAGGGCTGACCAGAAGTTGCCCCCACATGGACGCCTCAATGAGATCCCAGTTCGGAAGCAGCCCAAGCACTCCCCCTAGCACGTAGGCAAAGGCGACGAGCGCCAGGTAGGCGACGCCGAGGCGGCAATGGATCGGAAGTCGTGAGCCGAGCGTCAGAGATATTCCATAGGTGAGGCTTGCCGTAAATAGAACTATCCAGAGCGAGCCTGGTACAGCTCGCTGCACCGCGGGCCAAAACAAGATTACTAGCGCGGCCAAAGTCCCTAGTATTTGCCAGACTTTTCTCACTGTGAACCCGAGGAATGCCTGATCATCCTCCGAGAATCTTGCTGGATCATTCTCATAGAGGCGAGTCCCTAGTTCGCCACCAGTTCCGAAGTGCAATTGTGCCACCTCGTCGCTTGGCCCTTGTTATTCATACCCACGGCCATGTCCAATACGAAGAATCTCCTCATCGAAATGTGGCTGGAACGCTCTCGCCGGCTGTTACGTCTGAATGAATGGGACGGTCTTCCACGGCATCGCTCCCGTACCCGCAAGGCGTAACGGCATCGCTTCTTCGACATTGTCCCGCGTAGGCGGGTCATGGCCGGGGCGTGGGATGGTATAATCTGGTATCATTTCGGCGCTGAATCGCAACGGCGCTTCTGTGTATCCAATCGCTCAGGAGATTTCAGTGTACAAGGTCATCATCATCGGTAGCGGGTGTGCGGGGTTGACGGCGGCGATCTACGCGGGACGCGCGGATTTGAACCCGCTCGTCCTCGACGGCTACGAGCCCGGAGGGCAATTGGCCCTCACGACGGAAGTGGAAAACTTCCCTGGATTCCCCGAAGGAATTCTCGGCCCGGAGCTCATCGAGCGCACGCGGAAGCAGGCCGAGCGATTCGGCACCACGTTTCGCTCCGGCACCGTCACGAAAGTGGACCTGAGCCAACGACCGTTTAAAGTGGAAGTCGGCAAGGAAGTCTACGAATCCGAAGCCTTGATCGTCGCGGCGGGCGCTTCGGCGCGGATGCTCGGCATCGAGTCCGAAAAGCATCTGCTCGGCTACGGCGTCTCGACGTGCGCCACCTGCGACGGCGCGTTTTTCCGCAATCGCGAAATCGTGGTGGTGGGCGGCGGCGATACCGCGATGGAAGAGGCCACGTTCCTCACGAAGTTTGCCAGCAAGGTGACGCTCATTCACCGGCGCAACGAATTCCGCGCATCGAAGATTATGCTCGACCGCGCCCACGCCAATCCCAAGATCGTTTTCATGACGCCCTACGTCGTCGAGCAGGTCCACAACGTCGCGAATAAGGCCGTCGACAAAGTCGAGCTCCGCAACATGGAAACCAAGGAACTGAAAACCATTCCCACCGAGGGAGTCTTCGTCGCCATCGGCCACGACCCGAATACCAAGGTCTTCAAGGGCCAGCTCGAAATGGACGAAAACGGCTACCTGATTACGCGCGACGGTCCAAAGACCAACGTTGCGGGCGTCTTCGCCGCGGGCGACGTCCAGGACCATCACTATCGCCAGGCGATCACCGCCGCCGGCTCCGGCTGCATGGCGGCGATCGAAGCCGAGCGCTTCCTCGAAAACGGCCACGCCTGATTCATAGTCGCGCCCGATTCGGTCCAAAGGTAGGGGCGGGTTTCAAACCCGCCCTTTTTCATTCCAGCGATCAGCTGTGCCAAAAGGCGTAAACGGCGGCTCTTTTGCTCCATTTAAGCCGCCTTTAAGCTCCCGCTAGGGGGATGCTTGATCCCCCACTTATTGCAGGTTCGTTTCGCCTTTTCTTCATTCGCCCAATCGGCGCATCAAGCGTCATCGGTTGAGATCAGCCCCCGTTTCGGACTACACTTTCTTGCGGTCGCCCGGCCTGCTCGCTGCCTAAACTCATAGACCAGAGGTGAAAACATGCGAAAACAGACCATCGTCCGCGCGTTTGCGGCGTTCGTCCTGCTGGCCTTATTCGGCTGCAGTCATTCGAATGGGACCTCGTCCGATAATTCCAGTTCCAACTCGCCGTCCTCCGATAACAGCGCTCCGCCTCCCGCACCCAAGCCCGCGCCCATCGTGATCCCCGCAGGCAAGGTCTTGACGATCACAGTCGACCAGGACATCAGCACCAAGACCAATGCCAGCGGCGACGCCTTCGCTGCTTCGCTGGCTGAACCCGTCACCGTGGATGGACAAAACGTCATCCCGACGGGCACGCACGCAACCGGCACGGTTGTTCAGGCGAAAGCAGCCGGCCATCTGAAGGGCGGCGCTCTTTTGGAACTGACGCTCGATTCCATCAGCCTCAACGGACAAAAATATTCCGTCGAAACTTCCGAATTTGAGGAGGCTGGCAAGGGTCGCGGCAAGAGAACTGCCATCGGAGGCGGTGGCGGAGCGGCCTTCGGCGCAATCGTCGGAGCGCTTGCGGGAGGAGGCAAAGGCGCTGCGATCGGCGCTCTCGCCGGCGGCGGAGCCGGCACGGCGGGCGCCGCGTACACCGGCAAGCGCGACATCACCATCCAGGCGGAGACACGCCTTCACTTCAAACTCAGGGACTCCGTTACGATTAATCCGTAGCGCCCGATTGGAGAAACGCCCCCACCCTTGAAAACTAAAAGGGGTGGGGCGTTTCCTTGCGTCCCTGCCTTCACCCAATCGAATCGCCTGGCTTGAGGGCGTGAATCTCGAGTCCCGCTACCGTTTGCGTCAGCTCCTTCAATTTTTCCGGATTCCCGGTGAGCACCGGGAACGTGCCGAAGTGCATCGGGATCACGTGCTTCACGCCCAGCAGACGAATCGCCAGCGCGGCTTCGCGCGGGCCCATCGTGAAATGATCGCCGATCGGCAGCATCGCCACTTCCGGCGCGTACAGCTCGCCGATAATTTTCATGTCGCCGAAGACCGCCGTGTCGCCCGCGTGGTAGACCGTCAGGCCGCCGGGCAGCCGGATCACGTAGCCGCAGGCTTCGCCGCCGTAGATGATTTTGTCGCCATCCTGAATGCCGCACGAGTGCAGCGCGTTGACCATCGTCACTTCGATCTCGCCGACTTTCTGCGTGCCGCCCTTATTCATGGCGCTCGTCTGCGTCACGCCCTTTGATTCGAGCCACACGCACGTCTCGTAAATTCCCACCACCTGCGGTTTAAACTCCTTTGCCAGCGAAACAGCGTCGGCGATGTGGTCGAAATGCCCGTGCGTGATCAGCAGCGTATCGAGCCGGTCAAATTTTTTCAGCGCATCCGGGCAGGCTGGATTCGATTGGATCCAGGGATCGACAACGATGACTTTTCCGGAAGGAGTGGTAATGCGGAAGGCCGAGTGGCCGAGCCACGTAAGTCGATTTCCTCGCGACTGAAACATCCGTCCCCCAAGGCAGCCCGGCCTTGGCGGCGAGCCGCTAATTTCCCGCGGACGGACTTCCCTTGCCGCGATTTTCCGCGTCGGTCGAGATCATGATCAGGCGGATCGCCTGCACGAAAGCGTCGCGTGTTTTTTGCCCCACAAAGTACCGCGCCAGATGCCCGTCGCGCGCATAGAAGTCCGTCTGCGGCATCGTACCACGCCAGTCGGGATTCACGCCCTGGTAGAAGGCGTCGACATCGATTCCCGTCTTCTGGCGATAGTTGGGAAACCCGGGGTGAGTCTCGTCGAGAAACTTGCGGGCGAGCGGCAGGTCGGCATCCTCATCGAGGCTCATGCCCACCATAACCAGCCCCTGCGGCTCATATTCCTTCGCGAGCGCGGCGATCATCGGAAATTCGTCGCGGCATGGGGCGCACCAGGTCGCCCAGAACGTCACGACCAGCGGCTTCCCGCGATACCCCGCGACCATATTTTTGTAACCGGCGAGATCAATCACCGGCATGTTTCCAGAACCCTCGTTCGATTCGGCGGGTTTAACCGAAACGGTCTGCGGCCGGGCGACGCCGAGCGTCGCAGCAAGAATCAACCCAAGTGCCCCTAATCCCAACAATGTACGCAACGCCATGCGCATAGCTGCCCTCCGATGCTTTCCTCTTTCGTCTCATTTTATCGGGTTCGCAACCGCATCCGGCGCCGGCGCACCTATCCGCTATTGCTTGTTTCGCACCTCACGGACTGGTCGCACGACGGCGTCATTTCGGGGGCACCGTCTTAGCTTAGGCCTACTTGGTCCGAGGTGCGCTTTCGCTGCCGGCGAAGACCTGATCCATTATGCGTTTGATAATCTGGACTCGGCGCGAAACAGGTTGGACGCGAATCGTACGGCCGAGTTCGAGGCACTGATCCGGCCGCGATGCGTACGTCGGCCACCCAGGCAAGCCGGGAGCATTGGGGTTGCCTTTTTTTGCGAACTGCGTCCAGTATTCACGCATCGCGTCGCCGAGTTTTTTCTCATCGTCCTCGTGCTCCCAATCGCTGGGGAATGAGTTGCTCAGAAGATCGAGCTCTTCGCCGTGGTGGGCGCCCAAGGACGCGCGCTTCCCGGCGTCGGCGTACGTGAAGCAGTAGAGATAGGCTGCTTGCCCCGTGCGCGTCATCACCTGCGCCATCGAATAGGCGCCGTACGCGAACCAATCATCCTGCACGCGCAGATACGCAGATGGAACATCGGCGTCAGTCTGCGCGGGATAAGTCCGAAATTCTTCGCCAGCGTATTTTCCCGTGTCGTTTCGCAAAGCCTCTTTGTATTCACCGACGGTTTTCGGATTGCCCTGATCGGGGAAAACCGTCGCCTCATCCGCGTTGCTGCCAACCAGCACTGGGATATGCATTTCTCGGCCCTGCGCGAAAATCCTCGCGGGCTGTTCTGGAACAATCCAGCCGTCGACGATGGCGTCGAAATGAACTTCCGGATCTTGAGTCGATACCTGAAACAATTTCTTCGCAGCGACGCTCCGTAATTTTTGCAATGTGTCCGGGCCGTTGCCAACTCCAAGGTCGCGCTCCAAGCGCTGGCCGACGCTTTCGCCTGTGCCGGAAATCGAATTGTAAGCAATCGATGTGCGAATATCTTCGTTGAAGGTGCTCTGGCACTCTCCGCTTTCCATGATTGCGCGCTGAAACAGTCCCGCAGCAAGCGGCGAAGCCATGAGCAGGCAGATATCGGCGGCACCCGCCGATTGCCCCATGACGGTGACGCGGCCAGGATCACCGCCGAACTTCGAAATATTCTGCCTGACCCACTGGAGCGCCTGAATCTGGTCGAGCAGTCCATAGTTCCCGGAAGAGTGGTGCCGAGATTCCGCGGTAAGCGCGGGAAGCGCCAGGAACCCGAAGGGACCGAGTCGATAGTTTGCGCTCACCACCAGAACGCCAAACCGTGAGAACTCCGGCCCAAGTGGCCTCACCTGGCCATAGCCGACCGCATTTGATCCCCCGTGAAAAAATACGATGACCGGCAATTTCGGGGTCGCGGAGAGTTGCGGCGTCCAAACGTTCAGGTAGAGGCAGTCTTCATTCCAGCCGATGTACGGAAGCCAGCCCGCCGGAAGTTGCGGGCACGCCGCGCCGAACTGCGTGGCCTTGCGCGTCCCCGCCCATTTCCTCACCGGTTGCGGCGGCTTCCAGCGGAAATCGTCGAGGGGCGGCGCGGCGTAGGGTATGCCAAGAAACGCAGCCGCATGCTGCGCCGGACCGAAATGCGTTCCTTCGAGCGTGCCCTCTCGCAGCGTCACGCTTGGAGGCGCGGATTCCCGCGGAGCCGCCGCGGAGATCAAGCACGCCGCACCGCACAGCGCGCAAAGCGCCCCAGCAAGCCACCGGAATCGTCGACTCATGGGCGACGCCCCTCCGAGCCGAAGCAGTCTCGGCTTACCGATTCGTGCGGGCGTGTTCCCCGCGAAATGCCGTTGACCACGTCGTGCCATTATCCGCCGACTTGCCCCAAATTTGCTCCACCTTGTTCTGCGTCACGCGAACCACCTGAATCCGGTTGAGAGCGGCTTCCCCATTGACGTGGTCCTCGTCCAACCGTTCCCTTGCAGTTGCCGAGCCCGTCCGATCCGAGGGCTCTGCGCCCGCCCGATTCTTCGAACCAGAGTGGCCGCGCCAGCCGCCGCGAGATGCCTTGTACCACCCCGAATTTGATGATATAAAAAATCTCCGAGCATCGAAGGCTGGATGCCTCGTTGAGTACAAGCGTCTCGCGACGTAAGCCCCTTTTAGGAGAATGATTCATGGCGTATGTGATTGCCGAACCCTGCATCGGAACCAAGGACTCCGCGTGCGTCGACGTCTGCCCGGTGGACTGCATCCACCCGCGCAAGGACGAGCCCGAATTTGCGGACGCGAAACAGCTCTTCATCAACCCCGATGAGTGCATCGACTGCGGGGCTTGCGTCCCGGTCTGCCCGGTGACCGCGATCTTCGCGCTGGAAGACCTGCCGGAAAAATGGTCGAGCTACACGCAGATCAACGCCGACTACTACAAGAAGGTCTGACCTCAGGCTCGCGGCGCGAATCGGCGCGCCCGATCTGGCTGGATAAGGATTGCGCGCGGCGGATCACTCATCCGCCGCGTTTCTTTCTTCTGCGCGTACTCTTCGTGGAGTGAATCTTCGGCACGTCCTGCGGTCTACGGCCCTTGTCGGCCTGCTGCAATTTTCGCCAGGCCTCGACTTCGTCTCGCAATTTCGCGATGGCTATTCCGCGAAAATCATCGGGACATCCCGCCAGCTTCGCGATTCCCGCCGCCAGCAGCGATTGCCTGCCGCGCGCGTTTCCTCGCCCGTGGTGATGGAATGCCGCCGCAATCTGGATTAGCCCTTGCAGGAATGTCTTCTCCGGTTCCGGCGCCGCGAGCCACAATTCCTCCCACACTTCGTGCGCCTCGAAGAACCGCCCCGCGTTGAAATCCGCCAGTCCGCGCTCGAACTTCTCGTTGTCAGTCATCGCCGCGCAATCTTCTCCACGCCGCAGGGGACCCCACCTTTCGGTTTTCAACGGTGGGGATTGGGGCTGGAAGTCATCAGACATCTCACAAATGCTCGGCCGCGATCGAGAAACATGGCCTCAGGGGCTAAAGCCCTTCTTTCATGTAGCTTGACGGCGGGACTGAAGCCCCGCCCTTCCGTTCAGCCATTTATGAGATAACTTCTAATGTGGAGCGCGCTAGGAGCTTGCGCCATCGCTCATGCAAATTCAAATCGAATTGCCCGATGTAAAGCTCGGAGTGGTCGAAGCGGACGACGTTTGCTTCGCGCTCGTCCACGAATCGCTTGCCGCACTCATGGACCAAATCTGCGAGCGCAAGCGCCGCGAGTTTACTGTAGAAAGCCTCGCTGAAGCCGAACCCACGCGCGCCGTCCGCGCCATGTTTCGCGCCTGGGGCGTCGATCCCTCGAAGTATCGCCCCTCGTCCGAGGCTTTGCTCCGCCGCGTGGTCCAAAGCAAAGGACTCTACCGCGTTTCGAATCTCGTCGACATCGGCAATCTCGGGTCGATCGAGACGGGCTGGCCCTATGGCTGCTACGACCGCTCGCGCATCGCGCCGCCGATCGCGCTGCGTCATGGCGCGTCCGGCGAAGCTTACGAAGGCATTGGCAAACGCATGTGGCATCTCGCAGGGCGTCCGGTCCTGGCGGATCAGCAAGGTCCTTTCGGCAGCCCGATCAGCGACTCTACGCGCAGCATGATCGACGAATCGGCACGCGATGTTCTCGTGGTGATTTACGCTCCGCCAGGAGCGTCCGACACCTCTCTGGAATCGGCGATGGCGCGCGTCGTCGAGCGCTTCTCGCAGTTCGCCCGCGCGACCGCCACTCGTTCGGTGATTTGTCGCCGGGAATAGCGTTCCTGGGAAGAGACTGCTGGGATTTCAGGAGGTGGAGCGATTCGCACGCTCCGTTGCTTGGCTTTAGAACCGACTGCGGAGCGAGCGAAACCCGCCGGTGAGCACAGTTCGCGGAGACAGTGATGGGCGCCGCTCCGACGCCACCTCGACCTGCGTTTGGGTTCTGGCGGTTTGGAGCAATTGCCACGTCTCCCTGAATTCAGGGAGCGTTTCGCGGCGGCGCGCGGGGCTCTTCAGGATCTCGTTGACGTTGGCGAGAATCACCTGATAGGCGAGCTTGCGGTCTGAGCCGTCGGCGAGAATGTTGCTCGGCGTCAAACCCACGCGGGCAACGTGGCCATCGTCTTCCCCCACATCCATCCACAGCTCGCCGCGATCGTCCAGGAACGGCTCGCCCTTCGAATTGATTTTCTCGAAGACGTGCCCGAGCGCGTCTCGCCCGCTGAGCCTGCCGTCTCGAACGGCCTCATCGACGATCGAATCGAACTGCGCCTGAAAATCCTTCCATTGCTCCTCGGTTCCGACCACATCCGCGCGTTCCCTCGCCTCTCGGGCCTTCAGCTCGTCCGCGATTTCCGGCTCGTCGTCATCCTTGGCCAATTTGAGCTGCTGGCCGAGGTCGGTCTCGCGAATCGTGGCGTGCTCCTCGAACTCGCGCTGCACGTTGAATCTTCCCGTGAGCAGGTACGAGCCTGTAACGACCGCCAGTTCATGTGGCGCGAAGACAGCCATCGGCACGAGCAGTTTCTTCGAGTGATACAACTGTTCGGTTCCGCTGCGGCATTCGCTGCTGCGCTTGATCGTGCCGGGAAGCTGCGCGAAATGAACGACGCGGTACTGCACGTCAGGGTGGTGGTGCGCCCAGTGAGCGAATGAGCGCGCGATTGCTTTCGGGCTGCTCATCCCGAAATCGTTGATTGGGTCGCGATGCGTGGCGTGCGGGAAGTAGGTGTCGATGATGTGCTTGGCGAAGTCCGCGCAGTTGTGCGTCATGCCGTTGAAGTGGTTTACATTCGGCAGCGAATTGAACTCGTCGATGAGCTTCTGATCCTGCTCGACCGTCGTGGAGGCGATCAAAATGTAGAAGGTCCGCTCGGATTCGGCGCTGACCATCTCGCGCCACTCGGCTTTTCCGCTCGTCCGGCAGTTTTCGCTCTGGCAATAATCGGCGAGCACCTTGTCGCGATACGTTTCCTCGAGAGCGTTTTTGATTTTGGGCGATGCAAAAAGCGGCCGGTCCGCCGGATCCTCAACGCCGTAGACGTACACGTTCAGCGGCACGATATTCCATTCGAAGGGCTGATCCTCGCCGAGCGTCGTGTAGTTGCTGATCACCGACCCCTGCTCGCCGGGCCGGCAAAGGCGCAGCTTCACCGGAGACTCCGGGCAGATCCGCGAAAGATACACGGCGGTGTGTCCGGAGCCCGTAATACGCGCGACGCTCGTATCGAGCGAATCGTTGAGAATCACACCCACGTCGGCGCGTGCGCGCGTGCTCGCCAGGAGCGTCACAATTAAAGCAACGAAGATGGAGTATCGGCCCCGCATAGATATGCCTCTCCTGTCCCAAAGCCAGCCTCGTTGTTTCTCCTCGTTAGATGCAGATTATTGGGATAGTGTGACGCTGGAGAGGTCGCCCTTGTGTTATCTGCCATCCTACGAATAAGATACGGGGCGAGCAGTAGCGCGGACGCGGCCGCACGGAACTTTTTACCCGGCTTTTGCGTTCCATGGATTGAGGCCGGAAGATAGTGCAGCGAGCGAGGCTAGGAACGATTGGAGCCCGACGCCCAACTGATTCAGTCGTGTCTCCGGGGCGACGGGCCGGCCTGGGAGGAACTTGTGCGGCGGCACACGCGGCGAGTCTATAACCTCTGCTACCGGTTCACGGGTAATGGGGCCGCAGCCGAGGATCTAAGCCAGGAGGTTTTCCTTCGCGTGTACAAGACGCTCGGCAGCTATCAGCCGGTCTACGGCGCCTTTCCGACGTGGCTTACAAGCGTCACGCGAAACCTGCTGGTCGATCATTACCGGCGAACGCGACGCGACCGGATCACGGATTCGATCGACGACGCGATGCTGCAGCTGGAGGAAACACATTCGCTGGTTCGCTCGCCTGACAAGGTGATGCAGGCAACCGAGCTGAGCGAGCAGTTGCAGCAAGGCCTGGCTCGATTGTCGCCCGAGTTGCGCGAAGCCGTGATCTTGCGGGATTTGCAGGAGCTCGATTACAGCGAAATTCGCACTGTCCTGCAGGTGCCCGAGGGAACGGTGAAATCCAGAATCAACCGCGGCCGCATCGAGCTGGCGCGCGTTCTTCAAGAAATGGGAGTGCGTCCGGCGTAGGCCGGATGGATGGCGATGAACTGGAACTGCACAACAACGGAAGAGCGGCTCACCGATTACCTCGACGGCGTGCTTGCGCCGGAAGAAGCTGCGGCCTTCTCCGCGCACAAGGCGGGCTGCGCTGCGTGCGCCAAGATGGTGGCCGAGGTGAGCGCGCTCGTGAGCCAGATGCGGCGAATCGAGCCGCTCGAAGTGCCCGTGCACCTGCCCGTGAGGATTCTCGACGCAACGCTCGGCCCGCGAAAGCAGGCAATGGACTGGCGCAGTTGGTTTGACTGGCTCGGCGTGATCTGGCAACCGCGCTTCGCGATGGGAGCGGCCACCGTTGCGGCGTCATTTGCCGTTCTGTTCCATGCGTTTGCGCCGGTGGAGAAAAAGGTCACGCTCGCCGACTTGAATCCGGTTGCGGTCGTTCACACGGCCAACCGGCAGGCGCATCTCACGTACGCGCGCGGCGTGAAGTTCATCAACGACCTGCGCGTCGTCTACGAGATTGAATCGCGCCTCGGGCCGCAACCTGCGCGAATTGCCCCGGTGAGCGAGCCCGAAGCGCCGCAGCCTTCGCACCCTTCGCCCTCTTCAAATGACCCGCACGAGAAATCGCAAGCAGTGCCACACACAAATCGCCGGAAAACTTCCGGCGACGGTTTGCTGGCGTTCGCCGAGGCGAATCGCTGGCCCGACGACAGCACAACGAGGAGTCGCCCATGAAATGCGCCGTACATACAGAAGTGGATGCGACAGGCTTTTGCCGTAACTGCGGCAAGGCGCTGTGCCCTGCATGCACGCGCGACGTGCGCGGCGCGCTCTATTGCGAGCCATGTCTGGCGAATATTGTGGCTCCGCCGCCAGCAGCCGTGCCGCCCGCGCATGCGGGGCCAAATCCCGGCGTGGCGCTGGCTCTGGGCTTCATTCCGGGGCTCGGCGCCGTCTACAACGGCGAATACGTCAAGGCGCTGATCCATGTGTTCGTCTTCGCCGGGCTGATCGCGGCCCAAACCAACGACATTTCGGCGGGCTATCACGCCTTCCTCGGCATCGCCTTGGGAGCCTTCTGTCTCTATATGCCCATCGAGGCGTATCACGTGGCCAAGGCGAAGCAAATGGGAGTGGCGCCGCCGACACCTCTCATGAGCGCGCCGGAGAGCCCAAGCGGAGAACAGCGACCCGTTGGAGCCATCGTCCTGATTGCTCTGGGCGTTTTTTCCCTTTTCGGAAGTCTGGGGCTGCTCAATTGGGACTGGTTCGGCAAGTTGTGGCCGGTGGGGCTGATCGCGCTGGGCGTTTGGCTGCTCGCGGATCGATTCAAGAGAAGCGCTTAGGAGAATCGGATGACCGACCAAATGAGAGTTCGCTGTTCGTGCGCCCGCTGCCGCATGCACGGACTGATGGGGCCGGTCATCATCATCACGATCGGCGTGATTTTCCTGCTGAGCGAATATACGCGGTACGGCATCGGGCATCTCTGGCCCCTGATTCTGATCATCGTGGGCGTCTTCCGCCTTGCCGAGTCGATGGTCTCCAACGCGGGCCACGCGGGATCGTGAGAGACGCGTGAGCAACGGCCGGCCATATCGAAGTTCGCTTTTCGCAGGCCTCCTGCTGATCCTGCTCGGCGTGATTTTTCTTTTCGACCGGATGTATCCGGGCTTCGAAATCGGACACCTGATTCGCCTCTACTGGCCGGCTCTTTTGATTCTGTGGGGCGTCGCTAAGCTGCTCGATCAGCTTTCCACCCGCGGCACCGGGCAACCGCGCCCCAGCCTTCTCTCGGGGGGCGAAGCGGCCCTGCTTGTACTGCTGGCGATCGTGCTGAGCAGTTTTGTCTTTCGCGATTGGATTCGCGACCACTTCCCCGGCATCAATATCGAACTGCCGGCATTCCACGACACTTTCTCGCAACCTATTCCCGCCGCGTCGCGGACGCTTGCTCCCGGGGCTCGTGTCGCAATTGCCACCGGCCGAGGCGACGTCACCGTGCATGCGAGCGATGGAGATACCCTCGTCGTCACGGCAACCAAGTCAGGACCCGGCGCGAACGAAGCGTCCGCGCGGGAACGCATGAAGCAAGTCGCCATCGCCATCGACCCGCGGGGCAACGGCGTCCTCATCCATCCAATTAACATGGACGCGGCCCCTGGCGGCGTGAGCGTCGATATCGACGTTCGCCTGCCGAAATCCTCGTCGCTCGACATCGATGCCGCTCACGGGGACGTCAGCGTTTCCGGAATCTCGGGCAAAATCGACGTGCGCTCCGGAAATGGCGACACCGCGATTCACAGTGCGGGCTCAGACGTCAGCGTGGAATCGGAAAACGGCGACATCACCATTGACGGCGTCGGCGGAAATCTCAAGCTGAGCGGGCGCGGCGACGATGTCGAGATCAAGAATGTTGCCGGCAACGCCGCTATCGACGGAGCGTTCAGCGGCGATATCGATCTGCGCAACGTCGCGAAAACCACGCACTGTGCCACGCAGTTCTCCGATCTCACTCTCGGCCAGCTTACCGGCCGCATGGAGGTGGATTCGGGCGATATTTCCGTGTCAGGAGTCGGCGGCGACGCGAGGATCAACACGCGCAACAAGGATATCGCCGCTGACCACATCGCGGGGCAGCTCAATATCGTCGATTCGCATAGCGACATCGACGTCAAATACGCCGCTCCGCCGCGCGCCAATATCACCATCGCGGACGACTCCGGCGACATCGACCTCGCGCTGCCCTCGGATTCCAGTTTCTTCTTGTCGGCGATTTCCCGCTCGGGCGAGGTCGATAGCGATTTCGGCGGCTCCGCGCTGAAACCAGTGAACGACGAAGACATGCAGCAGCTCACCGGCCAAGTCGGCAGCGGCGGCCCCAAGATTTCGATTGCCAATACCTACGGCACAATCCAGCTCACCAAATCCAACTAAGGCCGCCTACGCTTTCGCCGCTCCGCGGAGCTTATCCAGCGTCGCGAAAAATTCCGGAAAGGAGACGGCCGCGCACTCGGCATCGCGAATCGTCGTGTCGCCTTCCGCGCCCAGCGCCGCCACGGCCAGCGCCATGGCGATGCGATGGTCGCCCTGCGGATCGACCTTCGCCCCGCGAAGCTTCCCGGCCGCCCGCCCCTCGATGCGCATCCCATCTTCGAATTCTTCGACGCGCGCGCCCATCGCTCGCAGCCCCTCCGCCATCGTCGCGATGCGATCGCTCTCTTTCACGCGCAACTCCTGCGCGTTGTGAATCTCGATTCCCTTCTCGGTGAAGGGGCCAAGCGCCGCCAGCATGGGCAGCTCGTCGATCATTTCCGCCACCTGCGCGCCGGAGATTTCGCCGCCCTTGAGCGGCGCGTGCCGCACGGAAACGTCGCCCACCAGTTCGCCGTGCCGCATCTGCACGGACGCCACGTGCACCTGCGCGCCGATCGATATCAGGAAATCGAGGACGCGCGCGCGCGTGGGATTCAGCCCGACGTTGTGCAGCATCAGCGACGATTCCGGCAGCACCATCGCCGCCGAAATCAGAAACACCGCGGCGGAAAGGTCGCCGGGGACCACAAGCTGCTGGCCAACCAGCTTCGGCCGCGGATGAATGCGGATCGCGTTTTTCGTGCCGTCGATTGTCGCGCCGAATTCGCGCAGCGCGACTTCCGTATGGTCGCGCGTCGAAACCGACTCGCGCACCGTCGTCGGCCCATCGGCGTAAAGCCCCGCGAGCAGCACCGCCGACTTCACCTGCGCGCTTGGCGCCGGAGGCATGTAATCGATCGCATGCAGCGGACCGCCGCGAATCTCGAGCGGCGCGCGGTCGCCTTCCTGGCTGCGAATCGTCGCGCCCATCTGCCGCAGCGGCTCGATCACGCGCCGCATCGGCCTCCGCCGCAGCGATTCGTCGCCCGTCAGCGTTGAAGTGAACGGCTGCCCGGCCAGTGCGCCCGCCAGCATCCGCATCGTCGATCCAGAATTTTCGGCGTCGAGTGGCTTGCGCGGCCCCTTCCATCCGTCGAGCCCCGTGCCTTTGATGCGCACTGCGCGATCGCTCTTTTCGATCTCGACGCCCAACCGCCGCAAGCACTCGAGCGTGCTCTGGCAATCCGCGGCCGAAGCGTAGTTCCCGATTTCGCTGCGACCCTCCGCCAGCGCAGCAATGATCGCGTAGCGGTGCGAAATTGATTTGTCTCCCGGCAGTTCGACGACTCCGTCGATGATCCCATCCGGCGAAATTACCCGTTTGCTCATATGGAGGAGGATTCTAGCATGGCCGTTCCGGCACCCCAGGCGCTTCTCGCTCAGGATCTGACTCAATCGCCCCTCCGGGGCTGCGCTTTCACGCGCGCGTTACCCGGCACTCCGCTGCGCTGCGTGCCGGGCTCACTACAATCGCCGCTCCGCGGCTTTCGATGCGGCCAGCGCGATTCCATGCGGGGTGCGTGGCCATCACCAAGCGCCGGAGGCGCGATTGTGCTTAGCCCGGCATGAGCGAAGCGGAATGCCGGGAATGCGTCAGTAAGATCCACAGTCCCGGGGGACGGTTGGTATTTCGGACTCGCTAGGGGGATACGATGTGACCAAGCTCTTCCACGCCTTGGGCAGTGACGCATTTTGAATGTCACCCAAATCGGTTTTTTCTGGACTAATGAAAGGAATTTTGCCATAGTCAATGCATGAGGCGCTCAAGCACAAAATTGCCGGACGACCCGAATCAATTGGGTGCAGCAGTCGTAGCGATTTCCTTGGAGGAGCCTGCTCCCGCTACGGATTCAATAAGAGATTATCTTTCGGCCATCGGTCGAAAGGGAGGGCTTAAAGGCGGAAAGGCTCGTGCTAAGAAGCTTTCCGCCAGTAAGAAAAAGGCCATCGCCAGTAAAGCAGCTAAGGCGCGTTGGTCTAAAAAGCAGTAAAATTAGGCCGAGAGTCGCAAGCCTCTCAGCCTTACGGGTAAATCACCTACCATAGACCCGCTATCAATCACCTTTGAGGGGAGAGATGATAGCGGGTCGTTGTTTTACTCCTCTTGTCCCAGCGTCATCAGTAGGCCAAGCAGTTATGACGTGGGCTGCTACCCTCCTCATCGGTGTTACCTCCTTTCAAACTCTTTAATTCTCCTGGTTATTCTTCTCAACTTGACGTTCATATTCCTCAAGTTGAGCAAGTAATTGGAGAACAAATCCGCGATCTTCTTGGACCATTTGAAACGTATCGGCGCTTGTCTGGAGCGTCAATGTTATACCGTTCTTGAGCGTGATGGTTTTCGTCGGCCCGGTTACAGTCGGAGGCACATTCTCGCGCTGGCTAGTCCCCTCATCGTGTTTTACACGTTGCGAAATGTTCTTGCGCTTACGACCAAAGACCATCCTTGTCTGCTTAAGAATGTAATTTGAAAGCGGCAAATCCGAGAATCGAGCTGCTTGCAGGAAAAACGTCTTTGCTTTTTGCAGTGTTGCGCCAGTTACGCCGTATTCCCGCATTATGCTATCTAATGTGCCCATACTCATCTTGGACGGGTCGCGCTTAAATATTTCAGGGTAACTACGCTCCAAGAGTTTACGCAGTATTTCCTTTCGGCTAGATTCATCGGCAACGAATTTTTTGAGTTCAGGCGTAGTTGTTCCGTCAGGTGTGATGAACCCTAAAAATCGCAAAGAACCGAGTACTTGGCTCTGCATTACGCCAGAGAAAGACGGCCAGACCGTGCGATCAATCGTGTCAGGGACACCGTGCTCAAGCGCCTGAATCGCTGAGAGAAATGTCTTGAATGGCGCGTAGGCAACAGTCAGTTTCTTGATTGTGTCGTTCGGCTTCATATTCAACCCCTTTACCTTAAGCTTCTGAGACACCAACACTATAACATAGTCTATGCGATTAGCAAGAGAAAGCCCGGCTAGTTCTTAAATATTTTTCATTCCTATCGCCTAAAAATCGCTAATTCACCCCAAAGTCCATCTAACACTTGCATTTATAGTCAGATACGTAGACCTCACCCCTTCGGCTCGTTAGGTCGCAAATGATGTAAATTATAGTAATAAAGTATTTTTCCCCTTGACATGCATGAGCTGCTCAAGCATAATATTGCTATTATGAATCGCTTAAATACAGACCAACGAACGAAAATTATCGCAGCATTGGTGGAGGGCAATTCGCTTCGCGCCACAGCTCGCATGTGCGATGTGGCGTTTAATACGGTCTTGAAGCTTTTACCTCTGATCGGGCAGGCGTGTTTAGAATTTCAGGATGGGGCGTTTCGTAATCTGGTTTGCAAACGGATTCAATGCGATGAAATTTGGTCGTTTTGTTATGCCAAAGAAAAGAACGTGCCGACCGATAAGATAAGCCAATTCGGATATGGGGATGTTTGGACGTGGGTAGCTATCGACGCCGATACGAAGCTTGTGCCGTCGTTTGTTGTCGGTACGCGAAGCGCAGAGGTTGCTCAGGGATTCATGGACGATCTGGCATCGCGATTGGCAAATCGAGTGCAACTGACCACCGATGGCTACCGCGTATATTTGAATGCGGTTGAGAACGCCTTCGGATCAGATATCGACTATGCGATGTTAGTCAAAATTTACGGTAACGAGGCCCACGATACAAAATATAGCCCTCCAGAATGCATTGATTGCCGGGCAGTCAACGTCATAGGAGCACCGAATCCGGTGCATATTTCAACAAGCTACGTGGAACGGCAGAACCTTACGATGCGAATGAATATGCGGCGATTCACTCGATTGACTAATGCATTCTCAAAGAAGATCGAGAATCATATAGCCGCCATTGCGCTCCACTATATGCATTATAATTTTTGTCGGATTCACAAGACCCTGCGCGTGACCCCGGCTATGGCGGCTGGTGTTACGGATCACGTTTGGGAGATTTCAGATATCGCAGCCCTTCTTGATTCAAAGTGAGTCACTACCACGCCTTGGATTTCATTGACGAAGCGCGCGATTCCTGCTAAAAACATTGATTCTGCTGGGGGAATGTTTCGCACTAGCGGCTTCCGCTCGGGAAGTCGATTGTCCCGGAGGAGAGAGCTGTACTTGACGAGCATTGTTACCCTTGCGGGTGTGGGCGTGGACCGTGCCGCTCCAATGCGCACCGACACTCGCCTGGGACGATTATCCCGATAGATCTCGATGAAAAACTTTGATGGAGGATTACTGATGCGCAGCGGAATTGTGGGCGCCCGATCGGCTGGGGCGCGAATGGCAGGCGCGTGCGCGCGCCGTTTCGGAAGGATCTTTGCGGCGCTCGGCGCTGTCGCTTTCGCTCTGATGGGCACCGCGACGCTCGCCGGCGCCGCGCAGGAATCCGCCGGCGGCGAAGCCAACCTCAAGCTGCCCGATCTTTCGACGGTGAATTTCCTCAGCGCCGAGATCGACGGCCACCGCCTGCTCCTCTGGGGGCTGCTCTTCTGCCTTTTCGGCCTCGCTTTCGGCCTCACGATCTACATGCGCCTGAAGAATTTGCCCGTTCACCGGAACATGCGCGAGATGTCCGAGCTGATCTACGAAACCTGCAAAACTTACCTGATCACGCAGGGCAAATTTCTCTTCCTCCTCTGGATATTCATCGCCGCCGTCATCATTCTCTATTTCGGCGTGCTGCTGCATTACGAACTCATCCGCGTGGCGATGATCCTGTTCTTCAGCGTGGTGGGCATTCTCGGCAGCTACGGCGTCGCGTGGTTCGGCATTCGCGTGAACACGTTCGCCAATTCGCGCACGGCCTTCGCCGGACTGGCTGGCAAGCCCTACCCGATCTATCAAATCCCGCTGCGCGCCGGAATGAGCATTGGCATGATGCTCATCAGCGTCGAGCTCTTCATGATGCTGGTCATCCTGCTGTTCGTCCCGGGCTCGTACGCAGGGCCGTGCTTCATTGGCTTCGCCATCGGCGAATCGCTGGGCGCGGCGGCGCTGCGCATCGCGGGCGGCATTTTCACCAAGATTGCCGACATCGGCTCGGACCTGATGAAGATCGTCTTCAAGATCAAGGAAGACGACGCGCGCAACCCTGGCGTGATCGCCGACTGCACCGGAGACAACGCGGGCGATTCGGTCGGCCCGAGCGCCGATGGATTCGAGACCTACGGCGTCACCGGCGTCGCGCTGATCACCTTCATCCTGCTCGGCGTGACGAGGCCCACGGTGCAAGTCCAGCTGCTCGTCTGGATTTTCGTGATGCGCGTTGCCATGCTCGTGGCCAGCGCGGCGGCCTACTTCATCAACGGCGCCATTTCCGGGGCGCGGTTCCGCAATTCCGACGAAATGAATTTCGAAACGCCGCTGACGTCGCTTGTATGGATCACTTCGGTCGTCTCGATCGGCCTCACCTACCTCATCTCGTACTACATCATTCCCGAACTCGACGGCGATACCACCCAATGGTGGAAGCTCGCCACAATCATTTCCTGCGGCACGCTGGCGGGCGCGATCATTCCCGAACTCGTGAAGGTTTTCACCTCGACGGAATCGCGGCACGTGAACGAAGTCGTTGCCTCGGCGCAGGAGGGCGGGGCGTCGCTCGGGATTCTCTCCGGCTTCGTGGCCGGCAATTTCTCGGCCTACTACCTCGGGTTGACCATGGTCATCCTGATGAGCATCGGCTATCTCGTCAGCCTGGGCGGCCTCTCTAACTTGATGAACGCCGCGCCCGTCTTCGCGTTCGGCCTCGTGGCCTTCGGATTCCTCGGCATGGGCCCGGTGACGATTGCCGTCGATTCCTACGGCCCCGTGACGGACAACGCGCAGTCGATCTACGAGCTTTCGCTGATCGAAAATGTTTCTCCGGCGGAGCTCAAGAAGGAATTCAACATGGACGTGAACTTCGAGCGCGCCAAGCACCTGCTCGAGGCGAACGACGGCGCGGGCAACACGTTCAAAGCCAGCGCCAAGCCGGTGCTGATCGGCACCGCCGTCGTCGGCGCGACCACCATGATTTTCTCGATCATCATGGCGCTGACCAACGGCTTGACGAGCAACGTGGACAAGCTTTCGCTTCTGCATGCGCCGTTCGTTCTCGGATTGATCAGCGGCGGCGCTATTATTTTCTGGTTCGTTGGCGCGTCCACGCAGGCCGTCACCACGGGCGCCTACCGCGCCGTCGAGTTCATCAAGGCGAATATCAAGCTGGAAGGTGTGGAAAAAGCGTCCGTAGAGGACAGCAAGAAGGTCGTCGAAATCTGCACGCGCTATGCGCAGCGCGGCATGATCAACATTTTCATCGCAGTGTTCTTCACCGCGCTCTCTTTCGCGTTCGTCGAGCCGTTCTTCTTCATCGGCTACCTGATCTCGATCGCCGTCTTCGGCCTCTACGAAGCGATCTTCATGGCCAACGCCGGCGGCGCGTGGGACAACGCCAAGAAAATCGTCGAGGTCGAGCTGAAGCAAAAGGGCACGCCGTTGCACGACGCAACCGTCATCGGCGATACGGTCGGAGATCCCTTCAAGGACACGTCATCGGTCGCGCTGAACCCTGTGATCAAGTTCACCACGCTATTCGGCTTACTCGCGGTGGAATTGGCTGTCGAGCTGACGGCTTCTCAGGGAAATTCGACTCTGACGCACATTCTCGCGGCCGTCTTCTTCTTCGTGGCGTTCTTCTTCGTTTACCGGTCGTTCTTCGGTATGCGCATCAAGAACTAGTGCGCTAGCCGGGTGGAGGGGCGAGCCTTGTAAGGCTCGCCCTTCGGCCATCGAGCCCGCTTCCGATCGAAATCGAGCGTCAGAACCACTTCACCGGCCCCCTGCCGGTGTGTCGATTAGAATGGTGCGTCATCCTGTATTTTCACTGGCTTACGACGATTTCTAATCGCCGCAGTGTCGATTAGAAATTCCGGTTCACGGTGCGGAGATTTTGCAAAAGCGCATGCGAATGTAAAGTTTTTTGAACCGTGGTGCCCGAGTTTTCAAAGAGCGTCCGGCTTCCGTCGAGGAAGCGGGCGACACGCATTGCACACATCATGCTGACAGAGTACGGCGGAAGTATCACCTGTCCTTGGGTACAGATTTGGGCCGGGGGAGACGCAACCTAGGGACGCACGCCGACGGGATCGTACTGCGGCGCCACCGCCTCAACCCATAAGCTATCGGCAAGACGGACGAGCGCCGGCAAAGCATCCGCCATCCTCCGCCCGGAGTGTGACGCGAGGACGACCAGCTTTCCGGCCGGCGACAGCAAATCCAAATCCGAAAGCTGCGGATCCTGGCTGAAAAATCCATCCGCGCGCAGCCGCAAATCCCGCAGTCCGGCTTTTTCGATCGCCTCTCGAATCCCGCCGCGCGTCCAATAACGCATTTCGAAGGTGCCCGGCGCCGCATCGCGAAAGCCGCGCTTCGCCTGCCGCATAATGCTGTACAGGCCGCAGGAATTGGGCAATTGTACAAGGCAGACGCCGCCCGGCTTCAACACGCGCGCCGCTTCCGCGAAAAAGCGCATCACTTTCGTTCTGTCGATGTGCTGCAGCACGCTGTACGAAAACACCACATCCACTGACCCGGAGCGAAACGGCAACGCTTCTATGTCGCCACAGACCTGCGCAGTTTCCGCGCCCAGCTGGCGAGACACTCGCTTCGCAGCCGCCAGCGCATCGATGTGCACATCCAAGCCGACCGGAAAGAATCCCGCGCGCGCCGCGGCGACACTCCACCGCCCCCAGCCGCAGCCAACATCGACAACGATCTTGTCGGCAGCCGGAGCCAGCGGCCACACTGGAATCGGATAGCGTTTCAGCCGTCCGCGTGCGCCCCGATACAGATTCCCGTTCGTATTCACCACCCAGTCGTTTACAAACGCGTCGATGGCGCCCTCTTGGCCGGCCACCTGCGGGCTCGGCGCCATGTTCTTGGGCACAGCTTCGCGCCGCACAGCATCCGTGAAGATAGGGATTCCGCCCTCGATGGGAAAGACATGTCCGCGCTCGCAAATCAGCGTTTCGCCTTGCGCTCGAAGATTGCCGCGATCCAGGGGACAAGCGAGGATCGCCGTGAGTTGTTCGCGGATCAAATCGATTCTCGGATTCTTGCTCTCGGATTTCATTCTACGTGATCTTGCGATTCCCGTGCGCCCTTCCTCCGAGACGGAGCCTGTCAACGCAAAGTAGAAATGTCCGGTTTTGTGCCAGATAGAAATGTCCGCTTCCATGGTTTACGCCAAGGATGATCGGGAGGCGGGCTGTAGTGGGTTTTGATTTGGGTTGGGGGTTTTGGTTTGCGATCCGCAAGTTCTGGAGGCCGTAGGCCGGAAGGACTTGCGGATCGCAGCGCTTCCGGACAAGAGCGCAGCGGCAGGTAATGGCCGCGGAAGCGCAGCCAGTGCGTGCCGTCGAGCCGCTTTTCGATTTCGGCGCGAGCGCCGCGCAGTCCGACGCAGACCTCTTCGCGCCGCAGGCCCCATCGCTGGCCTTTCCAGACCACCGTGTGATCGGAGCCCACCGTCCGCTCGACGCGCACGCTGAGGATCTGTTCCAAGCGATGCTCGCGCTCCAGTCGCCGGTGAGCGTCACGGCCTTGCGCCGCCCGGACCGTGAAGCGCTTTTCCCAGAAGGGCCAGAAGGTGATTTCCAGGAAGCGATTGGCCCCTTCCAGCGTATCGATTCCCGCCAGACGCATTTCTTTCACCAGCCGGTCTTGCAGCGTGCCGAACAGCCGCTCGACGCGTCCCTTGGCCTGCGGCGAATGGGCCGCGATCCACTCGATGTCCAGTTCCGCCAGCGCGCGGCCGAACTGCGTGCGCGCGGGGGTGTCCTGCAACTGCTCGTGCCGCTGTGTGCTCCGCGTGGTCACAAACAGGCTGTTTTTGTCGGTGTACAGCGCCAGCGGCCTCCCGTATCGCTCCAGCCAGCCGCGCAGCGTGCGCAGATTTTCCTCGGTCGAATCGTGCTTCACTAGGCGGCCCCGCACCCTGCTGGTGGCATCGTCGATCATCGCAATCAGATGGCACGCCGGACCGCGCTCCTCCAGCCAGCGGAATGGAGAGCTGTCCATCATCACCAACTCGCCGAACGAGGAACGCCGTGGCCGCCACACGTGCACCGGCTTCCCTCTCCGGCGGCGTGTCTGCCACAGTTCGGCGGCGCTCATCCAACTGCGCAGCGTTTCGCGGCTCACCACGATCCCTTGGCGCGCTAGATGTTCGGCCGCCAGCGTAGGAGCGAAACCGGCATACCGTGCCCGGCCCAGCTCTCGCACCACGCGCTGCCGGACTGCCTCGGAAATCTTTCGATTCGAACGACAGCCTCGCAACCGATGCACGATCCCCCGATCTCCTTCGCTGCGCAGCCGCTCTTGCAAACGACGCACGTGACGATCGGTCAGCCGTAGCCGCCGGGCTGCTTCGACCTGCTTCAGATGCCCTTCTTCCACTTGTTGCAGCACCTTCAACCGCTCCCGTTCTCTCGCGCTCAACTCGATCCGCTCCGTTTCCATCCCGCCTCCCGCTTGGGATGAAACCGGACATTTCTACTTTGCACAAACCGGACATTCTCATTTTGCGGCGACACTCCGAGACGGAGCCTTGTTCTGCTTATCCCTCTGCGATACGATTCGCCCATGCCTGCCTCCGCTGAAGTCCGCGAATTCCTGGAGCGCGCGAAAGCCAGCGGCGTCTCCGATGAGGCGGTGGTCGGCGTCCTGACAGCTCGAGGCTGGCCGGAGAAGGAAGTCTACCAGGCGCTCGCGGCCTACTACGAAAAGCTCACCGGAATCGAGATTCCCAGCCGCCGCGGAGCGGGAACGCCCGCCAAGGACGCCTTCTTTTATCTGCTGATCTTTTCCGGTCTCGCGACCTGGACCATCGCTTCCGGTTCGCTCGCTTTCACCTTGATCGACCGGTGGCTCGCCGACACACTCTTTTCGCCCGGCTACGCGCAAGCCTATGACGTCTCCGGCGCAACGTGGAGCATCGCGTCCATCATCGTCGCTTTCCCAATCTATCTTTTTTTGTCGCGCGCGGTCGTGCGCGACGTGCGGAGCCATCCCGAAAAGCTGAATTCGCCGGTACGAAAATGGCTCACTTATATGGCGCTGGTCATAGCCGCAGGCGTTTTCATCGGCGATTTGATCACGGCCCTCACCTATTTTCTCCAGGGAGAAATCACCACTCGGTTCCTGTCAAAGGCTCTCGTCGTCCTCGTGCTTTCCGGCGGCGTGTTTTTCTACTATTTCGGCGGGCTGAGGGAATCGGATTCCTCCGGAGCGCGCGGCAGATTCACCCGGGACGCGTGGATGGCCGTGGTCAGCTCGGTGTGCGTGGCGCTGCTCGTTGCACTCGGATTTGGATTCACCGGCGCGCCGAAGAGGCTGCGCACCGAGCGGGCGGATGCGAGGCGCTTGCAGGACTTGTTCACGCTGAGCCAGCAGATCAACCTCCGGTGGGGCGCAAACGGACACAAGCTGCCGGAACATTTGGATGAGCTTCGAAATGTCGCTCTGGCCGATCCCGTCACGCGCACGGGCTACGAATATCATCCCGGTGAGGGCAGCGAATACCAGCTATGCGCCACTTTTTCGGCGCCCAGCAGGCAGGACGAATCTCAAACCGCGAAGGAATGGGCGCACCCTGCGGGGCACCACTGCTTTTCGCTGGACGCGGCCCAGCCGCCGGCGAGCCCTCCATACAACTACATGCCATCCGACTTTTAACGCGCGACCGCGCAGACGTGCGAGCCGACTACGCCTTCACTAGTCCGAGGAACTGCCGCGGATCGTTCTCGAATCCCGGGAAAACCGTCTTCAGGTCGTGGTCGCCCATGTGTTTCGTCATGATCTCGCCGAGCACGCTGCGGTAATCCGTGGTGACGGCCAGATCACGGTCCTGGTAGAGCTGCCCGTCGTTCATTCCGGGCCAGCGCGTGTAGACTTTGCCGCCCTTCACGTCGCCACCCATCACGAACATGCAATTCGCGTGGCCGTGGTCGGTGCCGCGGTTGCCGTTTTCGTGCGCCGTGCGCCCGAATTCCGACATGCTGACGAACACCACATCGCCCATGCGGTCGCCCATGTCTTGGTGAAACGCCGCGATTCCCTGCCCCAGATCGCGCAGCAGATTCGAAAGCTGGCCCTGCACGCCGCCTTCGTTGACATGGTGATCCCAGCCACCGCTATCGAGAAACGCCACCTCAAGCCCGACGTCCGCCTTGAACAGCTCGGCGATTTCCATCAGGCTATTGCCGAAGCGGCTCGTGGGATACTGCGCGCCATTTTCCGGCTGATACGCGTCCGGGTTGATTTTCTTGAGCTGGTCGATGGCCTCGAACGTTTCCTGGCCCACGCCGCGCAACGCCTGGTCCACGGTCTGCGCGTACATCGCCTCGAAGCCGCCCTCCACCGTCTGCTGCGGGCCGTACATCTTGAACTGCTTCAGGTCTGGAATCGACACCGCGGGCGCGCTGCCTTGGAGCGTGCGCGGCAAATACGGCCCGAAAGCGACCGCACGGAATGGCGACGCGCTCTCCTCTGGCATCGACTGCATCGCGCGATTCAGCCATCCGTCGTCGGTGGCTTTCACGCCCGGCGTGCCCGATTCCATGAAATCTTGCGCGTCGAAATGCGAGCGCGTGGGATCGGGCGATCCGACGGCCTGCACGATCGCAAGCTCTCCATTCTGAAAAAGCGGCTGCAGCGGTTGCAGGCTCGGATGCAGCCCGAAAAAGCCGTCGAGATCGAGCGCCGCGTCCAGGCTGCCGCTTTGCGGCTGAGGAATCGCGATCGTCGGGCGCAGGCGGTAGTAATTCGGCTCGGCAAACGGCACCACCACGTTCAGTCCATCCATCGCCCCGCGCTGAAACAGCACGACCATCTTCTTCTTGTTCGGCGACACGCCCTCCGCCACCGCGCGCTGCAAGAACGACGGCAACGACGCCATGCCGAGCATCGCGATCCCGCCGCCCTTCAGGAAATATCGCCGAGAAATAGTCATGGCCGTTTCTCCGTTACCGCACTCTCTGCTCTACCGCCGTTGGAATTCCGGCGTTCCGAGGACCAGCCCCGAAAGCAGCCCTTCGTTCACTTGCTTGACGGGATCGTCCAGCCGCGCCTGCAAGATCTGCGGGTCGTTCAACCGCGCTTCGAGTATCTGTTGCGTCGTCGGCGCCACCTGCCCGTCGAGGAAAAGATCGGTCGCGCGCGACAGCGCCATCTCCGGATCCTTCGACGCGTCCTCGCCGAACATGTCCGGCAAATCGACGTTCGCGCCCGCCATATGATTCGTTGCAAACGCCAGGGCGAAATTCAGCCGGTTGAGCAGCGCGCCGGTATTCACCCACGTCGTCGCCTTGTCGGAATATCCGGTCGGCGGTTGGCACTGAAACAGCGGCTCGCCCATGCGTCCGACCCACATCGACAGCGGCAGCGATACGCTCACGTCCGCGTCCAGCGCGCGCGCCGTGCTCGCCACCAGCTCAAACGGCGTCTTTACCTTTGCGCGATACGTTTCCTTCGACCAGAATTCCGACGAATAGATCATCGCCTTCAGCACGCTGCGAATGTCGCCGCCCGTCGATTCATATTCTTTCGTCATCCGCTCCACAAGCGCCGGTGGTGGCGTGTCGGACACGAAATGCCGCACGAGCTCGGTCGAAATGAATTTCGCCGTATGCGGATCGTTGGCCAGCATGGCGAGCGCCTCTTCGCCGTCCTTCTCGCCGCCATAATTGAAGGTGTGGCCCATCACGACTTTCTTCCCTTCGGCGTGAAATGCCGGCCGGAAGATAAATTCGGGATCGCGCCGCGGTTCCTTCACAGTCCAGCCCGTGAGGCACTCGGCCATTTCGATCACGTCCTGCTGTGTGTAGCCCGCATCGACGCCCACCGTGTGAAGCTCCATCACTTCGCGCCCGTAGTTTTCGTTCAGCCCGCGATCCTGCAGTTGCTGCAAACGCTTCACGTTCTGTCCGCTTTGCGCTCCCTGCGCTCCAAACCCGCCAAATCCGTCGCCGAACATTCCTTGATATCTCGCGCGCCGCTCCGCCATTTCTTGCTGGCGCTCCTTGAATGCCGTTGGATCGACGCTCAGCCAGTTGTCGAGAAAAAACAACATCGCCGGGCTTTTCGCCGTCGCGGTCAGTAAGTCCTGGAATTTGCCCATGGTGTGCGGCCGGATCGTATCGCGCACGTACGACGTCAGCATCCAGCGGTCCGCGCCCTTCCCGGCAAACACGTTGAAGTGGTTGAACCAGAAATCCTCCATTACGGCTTCGAGCTGCCGGTTGCTGTAGACCGCGCGATCGACCTTCGCCATCGAAAGCTCGGCAATGATGCGGCCCGGACCCTGAATCTTCGCCAGCGCTTCCTGCGCTTTCTCGACATTCTCGTTGCCCGTCTCCGCCACGTCCGACATCGCGTCGCGCCGCTTCTCCTGCATCTGCTGTTTGTATTCTTCCTTGGTCTCGCCTTCCTTCTTGGCGGCCTGCGCCGGCGGCGGAAATTCTTCGAGCAATCGCTGCGACGACATCTTCAGCGTCGGATATTTTTCGAGCCGCTGATCGAGGGCCGAATCATCGATGGAATCGGGATCGAGCTGCTGGTCGATCCACTTTTCGAGGCCCATCTGCTCGACGCGCGCCACGTCACCCGGCCGCGGACCATATCCCAGCCGGTTCAGCGCGTGCATCGTCGCTTCATCTTCGGTCAGCTCCGTGATCGGGAGCTTGCCTTTGAATTTCTTATTGAGTTTTAGCGACGTGCTCGAATCGTCGCCCGATTTGGGATCCTGCTTGCCAGCCCTCGCCGGAGCGGCAATCGCAAAAACGCCCGCCAGCAACGCCGCGAGCGTCGCCAGCAGAAAAGCGCTTCCCGCCGTATCGAGCCGGCAAGCGCCGCGCGATGTTGGATGGGCTGTTTTGCAGCGCTTGGAACCTGAAGCACGTGCGGTCCATTGGGCAGGTCGTCGCATTTCCATCCAGTTTAAACCCTGTAGAACGCCAAAAGTTGCGCTGGTATCTCGCTAGTTATCAGAACGTTCGCCATCGTACAGAACACCCGGACGATTTCCCGGGGCGAGCCTTGCGAGGAGACCGTCTCCTGCGCTGGTATCAGAATGGCTGCCGATGCCACGCTCATAACGATTAGAGGAATGATGCCGAGCATGCCGTAGTTCACCTTACTTTTCATGGTTGCCCTCGCCCGATTCGGTGCCCCGCAAACATCGCTTATGGCGCGGGTGTAACCCCAAAAAAGAGAGATCAGCAACGCTCTTATTTTCTGGACAACTTGAAACAGTTCGCGGAATCATCCCAGTGTATGCGGCCCTTGTTCCTTTCCCACGCCTTCAACCAGACCTGCTGCACGTGCTGACGGCCGTGGTTCTTGTTGTAGATTCCCCAGGCAATCCACTCGGGTTGCCCAGGTGATTCGGCTTGGACGTCTGGCCACATGATCACCCCACCCAACGTCTGTTTCTCGCAGGGTCGGAAAACAAATCGCAAAGGATGTCAAAGGCGACGTCCCTTACCTCAGGCTCAGGCCAGTCGTCCCAAATTGGATTCTGAGTCTTGCTCTCGTCTATGAGACACGCAATCAATAAGGGAACTGAATTCGTTCCAAACCGCAAGATCTTATGCATCTCCCGGGCTACGCTTGGATTCACATCACCCTCGGCATCTCTCGCGTCCTGCCAGCGATACTTCATAAGGCCCACATAACCTATGTCGGCAAGGCCGAGGCGTGCGTCACAAGCCGCAGTCTTCGTTTGACCGCAAGCGGGTAGAACTCCCAGTAAGAAGAACAGAGCCAGAAACGCGATTGATTTGTTGCAGAATTTCATTGTGCTCCTTTTCGAATTGACCAACGCGGGCATAACTGAAGTCATCATCGCGGAGAACTCAGTCGCCTGCGCAAATGACAAGCTCAGTGCGTCATCGCATAGACGACGTAATTGATCCCGATGCGAAAGCCGAGATCGGAAAAGCGATCGGGGTACACGGGACGGTTCGACCACTCCCATGAATCGCCGATATCCGAATTGAACGAAATGGCGACCATGATGCGGCCCTTATCGTCGCGGATGGCAAACCAGTGCGCTCCCTTCCCATCATCGGGCCCCTGCGGATAATCCGGTCTCTTGTAGCCTAGCCTCAAATGCGCGGAGCCGGGAATCTGGTAGCGGTCGTCGAGGTCGTAGAGGGTGTGGAAGATCGGATCGTTGCTTGGGATCTCGGTGATCGGGCGGTCCGGAAAAACCATCCGAATCCGCTGCACGAACATCTGCCACTCGTATGCGCCGTGAAAATCGTCGGCCATGAAAAAACCGCCGCGCAACAAGTAATCGCGCAAGACGTCCGCCTGTTGCTGCGTGATTCCCCACTCGCCCACCTGGACGGCGTAAAGCCACGGCCAGTTGTAGACCTCATCGCCATCGTCGAGATTCACGTCTTCTTCCACCGAGCGCGCGTCAATGCGCGTGAGCCTGCGCACGGCAGCGGCAAAAGCGCGATCGGCCGCCGGCGCATCCTGCGTCCAGAGCGACATGCCCAGCCGCCAATCGCCGTCGAACCGCCCGAGATAACCGTCATTCGGGCCCGGCGGATACATCAGCCGCGCGAAGGCCCATTCGCCGGGCCGCTGCCAGTCCGGCGGCACGGGTATCGATTCGCCATACTCGACGGTCGGGTATTGCTTGAATGCGCGCTGGGCACAAAGCACGCCGACGAGGACAAGACCACAAAAGAATGGCAGGAGGATTTTAGGAAGGCGTCGGTGAGAAGCTCTCATGTTTACAGCTCGGCCGGCTGCTTGAAAAACGCGGAGTTTGCGCGCCGCCCGCGAACCCATCGCGCGCTGCCAGCGGCGCGAAACGCATCCAGGGTCCAGAAATCCTGCGCCTCATCGTGCCGCAGTACGTAATAGTTGCCGTCGGTAGCGAGCACGCGAAAATAAGTCGCATCGGGTGAATACCATCGCCCATCGAGCTCCTGCACCTCAAAGGCGCGCCCGCGAAGCACGAACCGCAACGGCCGCTCCTCCGCCCGATACCCCGAGTAGCACTCGACGTGAATGTCGCTCATCGCGCGCTCCTTTGCGCGAACCCAACGCGCCGCGATGCCTCACGCTAGTGAAACGTCAGCGTCTTCGCTCGCCCCGGCGTCGCTGCGGCTCGCGCTTCCGCCAGCTCCTCGCGCGTCTCCGCGTTATACGCGGCGCCGAAGAGCACGATCATCGCCGTCAGAAACATCCACAGCAGCAGACCAATCGCCGCCGCCAATCCGCGATACATCGCGTCGTACGGCATCTTCCGCACGTACCACCCGAAACCGATATCCACCGCCCACCACAGAATCGTAGCAACGAGCGCCCCGGGCAACAAATCCATCATGCCCGGGTGCCCCGGACGCCCGAGTCGATAGAGCACCACGAGCACTCCCATCGCCAGCACAAACACGATGGCCGCATAGGCAGCCAGTTCGAGCTCATGCGTCATGTAGACGGATCGCGTCCGCGCCATCAGCCACGCGCGCGTCTGCTTGCCGAAAACCGTCAGGATCACGACCGCCAGCATCGGCACGATCGTGAGGCATAGCAGCACGAACGCGCGGAGCTGCCGCTGCCAGTAGCCCGCCCGCAGCAGGTCTCCCTCGATCACGCGAAAGCCTTCGATATACCCGATCATCACCTGCGTTCCCGTGATCATCGTGCCGCCCATCCCCAGCACCATCCACTTCCAAGTATGGACCGTCTTCCGCACGAAATACGCCGACACTACCCCCGCGCTGTCCGGCGGAAGAATCAAACTCAGTCGATCGGGTATTTCTTTCAGCGCATCGTGGAAGAGGTGCGTGCCGCCGAGCAGGCCGAGCAGAAAAAGCAGCATCGGGAAAAACGCCAGAAACATGTTGAACGCGATGGCCTGGCTGAGCGTCACGCAATCCGGAAAAATCCGCCCAAGCGCTCCCACAAGCTTCCTCAGTGTGGCTTCCATTGGCTCGAAATTATACGGGAACTCCGCCGATTCGCGTCTCTTTTCGCGCTCGCATTGAGCACCCTTGCCGCGGCTGAGGGCAGCCTGTAAACTTCGATTCGAGCCGGATCCAAACGCCAAGGAGTTTTCGCGTGACGACGCAACCGAAAGCAGCCGCTAGCCGCAGCGAAGAGGTGGTCCGCAAGCACAAGGAATATCTCTGGCCGGCGGTTGCCAACTACTACCAGCACCCACTCGTCGCCGATCACGCCTCGATGCAATATCTCTGGGACGTCGAGGGCAACAAATACCTCGATTTTTTCGGCGGCATCGTCACCGTAGGCGTCGGCCACTGCAACCCCAAGGTCACGTCGAAGATTAAGGCGCAGGTCGACAAGCTTCAGCACACCTCGACGCTTTTCCCCAACGAAGCGATCGTCGCGCTCGCCGAAAAGCTCGCCGAGATCACGCCGGGGAAATTGCAGAAGAGTTTTTTCACCAGCTCCGGCACCGAGGCCAACGAAGCCGCGATCCTGCTCGCGCGCATGGCCAGCCCAAGCTACGACATCGTCGCGCTGCGCCATGCCTATTCCGGCTCATCGGCCCTCGCGAAGAGCGTCACGGCCCACGCTGCGTATCGCAAGTCAGGAGTGATCAGCGTCGGCGTCGCGCACGCCGTCAGCCCGTATTGCTACCGCTGCCCGCTGCATCTGAAATACCCCGATTGCGGCGTGGCCTGTGCCAATGATGTCGAAGACTTGATCCAGACCGGCACCAGCGGCTCGATTGCCGCCTTTATCGCCGAGCCGATTCAGGGCGTCGGCGGGTTCATCACGCCGCCGCCCGAATATTTCAAGATCGTCTACCGCATCGTGAAAAATTACGGCGGCCTCTTCATCTCAGACGAAGTACAGACCGGCTTCGGCCGCACCGGCAAGAAATGGTTCGGCATCGAGCAATGGGAAGTGACGCCCGACATCATCACCTGCGCGAAGAGCATGGGCAACGGCGTGCCCGTCGGCGCAACGATCACCACGTCCGAGCTCGCCAGCAAGTTTCAGGGCCTGACGATCTCGACGTTCGGCGGCAACCCCGTCACATCCGTTGCCGCGCGCGCCGTGATCGAAGTGATTGAGGAGGAAAATCTGCGGGAGAATACGCACGTGGTGGGAGGCTACCTCGGCCAACAGCTCGAAGCGCTGCAGGCGAAATATCCCCTGATCGGCGACGTCCGCGGCATGGGCATGATGCAGGCGCTCGAACTCGTCCGCGACCGCACGACAAAAGAACCCGCACCCGCGCAGACCAATCAGCTCCTCGAACGCGCCCGCGCCAATGGCCTGCTGATCGGCAAGGGCGGCCTGCACGGCAACGTGATCCGCCTCGCGCCTCCGATGAACATCTCGAAGGCCGACGTCGACGAAGGCATCCGCCTCCTCGACAAGTCCTTCGGCGAAATCAAATCCTGAACGATCGGCTCTTTAGCCGAGAGTTTTGGCGTTGAAGCTGGCGAGATCGTCGTCTTCTACCGTGAAGCTGATCTCGATCGGCTGGCAGCATACTTCGCAGTCTTCGACGTAGGTTTGGCCCCCGGCGGACACATCCAGCACCATCGAAATCTCTTCGCCGCAATATGGGCACGTGAAGTGGTGTTCCATGGCGCGACAGCGCATCGCGCGATCCGCGCGGGTCGGTTCGAGGTAAGTTCGAAAAGCAGTTCGCGCTAGCGCAGTGCGCGCTGCAATTTTTTCGTGGTCTTCTGCAGCTGCTTCTTGAGGGCTTCCACTTGCTTCGAAATGGCCGCAAGCTCCTTTTTCGCCACCGCTCCTGCTTTCACCACCTTATGCGCCGTGCGGTCCGCCTTCCCCACAACGGATCCAATTTTCACCGCCGCATCTCTGAGCCTGCTTTTCTTTGCCATTCGTTTCCTCCGTTAATCTCCAATATGCGCGCAGTGTACCACCGCCGCATTCATCGCCCAACGAAATCAATCTTGCGCCGCGGCAATCTGTGGAGCTGACTCGCTCCAAAAGGGAGGCTCGGCAAGATGCAGCCTCGCGATGCGATAGATCAGGTAAATCGCTGCCGCCAGGCAAACAACAACGGCGACGATCGATGCTTCGGGCCCAAACTCCCCGCCCGTGAGAATTCGCGGGCCGCTCAGCGAGCCGCGAATCACGCCGGAAGCCATCGCGTTCCCGGAAAGCGTCATGCCGAAGATCGAGCCCTCGGTGAAATTCCACGCGAAGTGCAGTCCCATCGGCAGCCATAGGCGTTTCGTCGCCGCGTACGCCGCTCCCAACAGCACTCCGGCCTCCAGCGCAATCGCCACCGTGCTGCCCGCAGTGGCGCCGTGATTCGCCAGGTGCGCACATCCGAAAAACGCCGCCGTCAGCGCCAACGCGCCCCACGTTCCTAGCACCTTGGCGATCAGGCGAAACAGCAATCCGCGGAAAAGAATCTCTTCGATGATGCCGCTAAGCAGTGCGGGGACAAATCCTCCCCCGAGATGACCGAGCCCGCCCAAACCGACGGGATGGTAAACGCCGCAGGCCCAAAGAATTGCCATCGTGAGCGAGAACAGCCCGAGCCCGCCGAGCATTCCGATCCCGAGTTCAGGCAGCGCATAGGGAAGGGCCAACTCCGCCGGCGTTCGCCGTTCGATCCACCTGCACGCTGCGAGATAAGTCCCGAGGCACACGACGATCGCCACCGGCGCAAGTCCCGCCCGAAAGTGTTTTTGAAGCCACAGCTCGCCGCCCACAACCAGGGTGGCGACGATCAGGAAATTGATCAGGATGAGCCCTGCTTCCTTCCAGGTCTTCCGCAAGGTACCTCCCCACCATCGATTTGAAGTTGTCGATTTGCTGAATGGATATACGATGAGAGCCTTCTAGAAGTTCCGCAAGAAGGAAAGTGCGATTCCGCGGCTAAGGTAAAAGCACTCTTCACTCAAATCTAGCGGTAGTGATGTATTCTGCTAGTGAGTGAAACCGCAGATTAGAAGCGGGCACGGCCTGGGAATCCAGCTCTTTGCCGCTGTCGGCGTGTGCCTGACCGCCAGCTTGCTTTCGACGGGAATTGCGGGCGCCGCCGGCGACTCCGACCGCATTCACTGGAAGCAGGTCGACGAATCCGAGGTGAAGCTCGACGGCAAGCCGCCTCTCGCCGCAAACGTCTACCAGCCGGACAAGAAGAGCAAGAAGAAGGATTTCGTTCTGATCCTGCTGGGGCACCGCTATCTGATGCTCGACACAAAATCGAGGCTTGTCTACCTAGTATCTCTCACCGATATCACCAAGCAAGGCGCCGACATCGAAACGGGCGATCTCGCCCAGCCGTCGCGCATTATCCCCAGCACCGATTGGACATCGCACGACGTCGGCCCCGCGCAACTCATCAAACTAACTCTTGAGGATTACGATCGCGTCCTCGAAATCGAGCTGCCGCACCCGGTCGATCTCCGCGGCCTCTACACTTTCTGATTGCTGTTTCTGCGATTGCGCTTGAAAGGGCTAATTCGAGGAACGCTGTTCTGCTGAAATCACTTTCGCCGGCGCATTCTCCGGCCGCAGGCTGCGGTAGACCATCCATCCGGTCGTCGCCAGCATCCCGATCCAGCCCAACACGCGCACGGCCATGGCGATCTGTGTGTCGTGCTGCAGGAGGCCAAGCTTGCCGAAAAGATAGTTCCAGTCGTGGATCACGTAATCGGCGTCGCCCACCGTGAGGAGCGGAAGCTGTTGCGCCCGCGCATCGGCCATGTACGTCGCCACCGGAAGAAACTGCTGGAAGAAGAAAAAGAGGCAGAAGGCAGCGCCCTGCACCTCCCGTTGAAAAATGAAATACGTCGCGAGCATCACCGGAACACCCAGCTGTAGGATCGTCCCTCCGGCGATTGCGAGAAATTCGCCACAAAAGCGGAACAGCAGGTGTCCGCCCTCGTGAATCGGAATGAACACAAGATCGATCATCAGAAACGGACCGCTGCCCCGCGCCTGCTGGATCAGGAAAACGACGTAAAAAACGGTCGCCACAATCAAAATTGGGCGCGCTACGGGCTTCCAATCCTCCTCAAGCGTTTCGAGGAAGGGCAGCCGTTCCGTCCATGTTTCGGGCAGGCGCATGCGGATGTTGGCTCCGAACTCGCGAATTCAGTCTAGCATCCGAAAATCCGCGCAGAGCCGCGCGCTTCGAGTGATGCATCGTGGAATACAACTGCGGAACCTAGGGGTGGGAAACGCCGGAAACCCAGGGTATGCCGAGAACGCCGTCCTTCACTTGTATGTCGACCATATCACCCCGGTTGAAGCTGTCGAAATCCTCGCGCGACACGGCGATGCGCTCGAAGCGATGCCCCTCCCGCCACGAGGTAACGATCAGCCGCCGGCTGGCGACCGGCCCCGGCATCGAGAACTTGCTGACCACCTGCTCCTGCTCGATCTGGGGCGTGCCATGATCCAAGGCGCCGTTCGCGAGCAGGATCACCGACAGAACCCACGGCACCGGAATCAGCCCGTAATAAATGCGCTTCAGCGCTTCAACTTCCCCGTGCTTCAGCGCGCGCCGCTCGACCCAGATCGCCAGGCCCAGCGTCAAAAAGAAAAGCACGCCGATGAAGATCAGGATTCCGTCGAGTTCCAGCGAGGGATAGCGCTCGCTCGCCACCACGAACGCCAGCGACCCGAGCACGAAGATCGCCGTGCGGTTCAGGAGTCGCTTCCGCAGAGAAAACTCCGCCGCCGACGGGCTGAGCCCGCAGGCGTCGCAGACTTCCGCTGCGCGCTCGGCGCCGCAATTCAGGCAGCGCGTCATTGGATGGGGCGGACGCTCGATGGTTGCTGATCGAGGCATACCATGTTCTCGGTCCGGCCGTTCGTAAGCAGCTCGCAGTCAATTTCCTGCGCGCTGCGGACGGCCTGGTCATGGTTTGCGCCGGCGGCCGTGGCGCAGTGCGTCGCGCCCTTGAAGTTCATGCAAACTTCATAACGCGTGCGCGTCTCCTGATACGACGAGTAGACCATCACGCCCACGAATACGACAACCGCCACCGCGATGATCCAACTAATATGTTTCGATTTTTTCGCCATTCATCCTCAGACAGGCCCTCAGACACGTTTGACACCGCTAATGGCCAAGTGGTTCCCCGCCGGTCCGCCGCTTGATCTCGTCCGCAATCTGTTTTCTACGATGTGGCGTAAGCCCTTCGAGCGCCGAAATATCCTTCAAATCCCGCAGCGTGAGATCGCGAAGAAATCCAAGCGCGCTTGGCACAGGCGTGTGCACGTTGCGGACCAGCGCCGCGCGGACATTGTACTGCCGTGACCATTTGGCGTCTTGCGCAATCGCCACCACCACGCGCTGGGGCACGCCCGCCTTCGCCAGCACCTTCAGGATCTGGCTCTCGGTGAGAAATGGATTCGCGAGCGCCAACTTCACGGCCTGCGCGTGGCCCTCGGCGAGCAGCGCGCCTACCACGCGCGACGGCCCGCGCCGCGCCAGCGTCAGCTTTTGCCCCACGGGAATGTGCGGCACCCGCGCGATGATGATTTCTTCGGCCACGCGCTTGATGTCCGCCGGCGTCGACGGCAACAGGCTCACGCGCACGAGATCGAAGAGAAAGAGTTGCCGTACGACGGCCAGCGCGATGCGCTTGGGCGTGCGCGGATGCCGCGCCAGTCCCAGCCGGACGCTTTCGCTCGCCGCCCACCTCCCTTCGGCGCCGATCGCTCCCAGCACGTTTGCCGGCAGATCGAGCCGCTCGAGCAGCCGGATCACATGCGTTTCGTCGAGTTTGGGATTTTCGAGCAGTGCGAGCAGGACGTCCTCGCCCGCTTCGTGGATCAAGGACTTGAGTTCGTCACCGGAAGCGGTACGCGCGAATTCGGTTCGCGTTTCCGTATCAGGCGGCATTGCCTTTCGCCTGCACCAGATGGACCGCCATGCGCGCGGCGGCCTCCGCGGGAGAAATCTCGACCGGCACAAGGCGCACCCGGCCGAGCGACCGGTTCAGCTCCGCATCAATCGCGGCGTCGAAATATTTCGAGCGTCCATACACTCCGCCCACTTTCGCGACAGGGATTTCGCGGCCGCGCCATCCGAGTTGATCGACCACACTGGCGGCGAGCGCCGCGAGTGAAACCGCCGCAGCGGACAAAATCTCGCGCGAGACTACATCGCCACGCTCGGCAAGCTGGGCCACCAGCGGGAAGGTCTTCGGAAACACGTCGTCCGGATTCTTCGAGACCCGATCGAGCAGCGAGTTCCAATCTTGTACCTCATGGAATTTGAAAATGCGCTTCGAGAGCGCCGTCTCCGGGCCGCGCGCCTCTTCCAATTCGACCACCGCATGGAACGCGCGTCGGCCGATGTCGAATGCGCTTCCCTCGTCGCTGAACCATGGACCGCGCCCGCCCGCCCGCGCCATCTTGCCATTCTCGCCCCGCCCGAGGGCAACGGAGCCGGTTCCCGCAAGGAGAATGATTCCTTCGGCCGAGCCAAATGCCGCCTCGAGCGCGATCTCGAGGTCGGTCGTCACGCGAACTTCGGCGTTCGGGTAGGCCTGCGCGAAAAAGGTCGCGGCCTGGCGCACCACTCCCGAACGCCCCGCGCCTCCCAGCCCCGCGCAGATTCCGCGGATGTGCCCTGCGCTGATCTTTTGCCGCCTCAAAACCACGTCGGTCGCCTCACTAATCGCAAACCATGCCCTCATGTAGCCCGCGCGAAGAGGATTCGACGGCCCGCCCACGGATCGCCCCAGCACGCGCCCATTCGCATCGGCCAGAACGCACTCCGTTTTCGTGCCGCCACCATCGAACCCGAGGAAGTACGTAGCATCCGACGCAGCAACGTTGTATGGCATCAATCTTCTCCTAGCGGCGAGAAGCAGACAGCATGTGGCATGTGGCAGGCCTCACCCGCGGTAATAATTCCACCCGAATTCTACACGCCTGAGCGCCTTCCCGAAACCCGTTTCATTAGATGCCTGCATGCCCCTCAGAATGTGGGACTTAGATCGTGCGTGGCCGGAAAAAGGTGCCGTGGTCAAGGTTCAAACGTAGCGCCGCCGTGGTGCTGCCGGCCCTGAGCGAAGCCAAAGGGCGGCCTTAAGCGCGGCATCTTGGGTTTGCGACCCACGAACCTGCAGCGCGCTAATGGCTGGGTGTAGCAGGCAGGACGGGCGGAGCGACCACATATTCGTCCCCCGTACGATCCAGGACCATTTCCCGCTGATGTTTCAGCATGGCGAGCTGATTCGACACGTCCGTGAATTCCTGCTTCTGCGCGTCCGTCATCTGCGCGCCGATTTGATTCAACTGGTCGACTTGCGCCTGCAGTTGCGGAATCACGCGGTCCATGAAAACGGGATAAATGGAGGGCGCTTTGGCGCGGCCGCTTCGAAGAGCGAGTCGGTTGTTTTCCTCCCAGATGGGCATGATCCCCACGTCGCTCAATTCCGCACGGGTTCCCGCCGGCCCGTAGTCCCTTTTCACAACGGCGAATTTCGCGATGACCGATTCGCGCGGCTCGGCCGTCTTGTCGGGCATCAAGTCCGGCACGTAGGTCGCGGACTGATTCGAGAGAAAATTGCCGAGCGAATAGAAGATCACCGTTTTCCGCTGATCCTGCGTCACGTAGGTCTCGATCGGCTGCAGCACGTGCGGATGTGCGGCAACCACGGCGCTTGCTCCCGCCTCGAGAAACTTGTGCGCTTCGTCCACGTCCTCGGGCCGCGGCATCGGCGCATATTCGATCCCCCAGTGAATTGAGATGAGCAGCAGATCGCACTGCGCGCGCGCCGCCCTGATCGCGGCGAGCACGCCTGCCTCGTCGCGTCCGGGCGCGCCCATCGATTCGCCCGGATAGGGGAAGAATGCCACGTGCGGCTGGCCATCTTTTTCAGGATTGCGATTGCCGTTGAGCCAGCGCGTCATCCCGAGCCAGCCGATGCGAATGCCGTTCTTTTCGAGAATTAACGGCTGCCACGCCGCCTCGGCCGTCGCGCCCGAGCCCACAAACAGCAGCCCTTCCTCGCGCAGATGCTCGAGCGTTTCGTCAAATCCCGCCCAGCCCTGGTCCATCACGTGGTTATTCGCAAACGAGACGACGTTGACTCCGTTGAATTTCAGCGAGTCGATCAGGGCGACCGGCGCATTGAACTGAAACGCCTTCGTGCCGAGAGAGTGCTTCGGCGCAATCGGCGTCTCGAGATTCACAAAGCCGAAATCAGCGTCGCGAAACGCATCCGAGACATTCGCAAACAGCGCATCCCATCCGTCATGATTTTCGGGTGTTGCCGCGGCCTTCGCGGCTTCCACGACCGCTTGATGGGGAATCACGTCGCCCGCCACGGCAAACGTCACCCGGCTGATTTGCTGCGGATACGTCGCCGGGGCTTTCATCTGCGCGTACCCTCTCGTGGCGAAAATCACCGCAGCGAGCAGCGCAATCAGGGAACACACGAGCGCGCCAACGCGAATTGCATTATTTCGCCGAACTCTGGATGCAATCGTCATATCGCAGTATTTCGCGCGCCTTTCGCCCAGTATACCTTGGACGACTTTTTGCAAGCCGGCGCGTTGCGCGCCGATTTCCATGGCGTCCGTAAGCGGCTGACCGCAATGCCCTTCGGCGCGGAGTTTCGCAAGAGCGGCGGCCCGCGAGCGCGTAAATTCCTTGTGGAATGCCCGAAAGCTGTGTGCTAGCATTATTAAGTTAAGAAGAGGCTAAAGAGAGCAGAGTAGGGGTACGACGTTTCAGCCAGAGGTGAACAGTTGATCGAAGCCAAAATTGGTGTAATCGAGCAGTTCCGGACACACACGAAAGATACGGGCTCCCCGGAAGTGCAGATCGCCCTATTAAGCGAGCGGATCAACTACCTGACGACCCACCTCCAGTCCCATGCTAAGGATCATGCATCGCGGCGCGGCTTAATTATGATGGTCAACAAGCGCCGCCGGTTGCTGGACTATCTGAATCGCCGCGACCCGGATCGGTATCGCGAGATTGTTGAAAGACTCAGTTTGCGCAAGTAGTGCGGATTTCCTTGGCGGCCGCTCCGGTCGCATTCCCCTCCACGGCAGCACGAAGCAGAGTTGTCGGCCGTCTTGCGGACCATTGGAACCGCCATGCGCGAGCCCGTCTGCCCAATAATCCCACTGCCTTGCCCCTCACCTCTTCGAAATGCTTTTCCGAGACACTCTCTCGTATCCGATGACGTTCCCGGTGATCCGGGACAGAAGGAAGTGACAGGATGTTCGAACAAGTAAGTTTGGATCTGGGCGGCCGCAAGCTGACCCTCGAAACGGGCAAGATGGCCCGCCAGGCGCACGGCGCCGTCGTGGCGCGCTATGGCGACACAGTCGTGCTCTCCACAGCGTGCATGGACAACAAGGCCACCGAAAAAGACTTTCTCCCGCTCACGGTCGACTACCGCGAGTACACCTATTCCGCCGGCAAGATTCCCGGCGGCTTCTTCAAGCGCGAAGGCCGCCCCTCCGAGCGCGAGATTCTTACGTCGCGCCTGATCGATCGTCCGCTGCGCCCGCTGTTTCCCGAGGGCTGGTCGACCGAAACGCAGGTCGTCGCCATGGTGCTTTCCGCGGATAGCGAAAACGATCCCGACGTCATCGGCGTTACCGCCGCCTCGGCCGCGCTCTACATTTCGAAGATTCCGTTCGCCAATCCCATCGCCTGCGTCCGCGTCGGTCTGCTCGACGGCAAGCTCGTGGTGAATCCCACGGTTGCCGAGCAAAAGACGAGCTTGCTGAATATCGTCATCGCCGGCTCAGCGGAAGCGATCGTGATGGTGGAATCGGGCGCCCTCGAAGTCTCGGAAGACACCGTCGCCGACGCGCTCGAATTCGGCCACGCCGCCATCAAGCAAATCGTCGCCGCAATCAAGGATCTCGGCGCGCGCGTCAACGAGAAGAAAGTCACCGTCACGCCGCCTGCCTTCGACGAAGCCCTCTACCAGCAGATCACCCAAAAGTACGGCGAACGCCTCCGCGACGCCCTCGACACCGCCAAGCATCCGAAGCTCGAAAGCTATGGCCTTGTCGACACGATCAAGGCTGAAATCATGGCTGCGATCCCCGAGGATGACGAAGACAAGAAGAAGCTCGCCTATCGCGCCTTCGAACGCCTCCGCGAACACATCTTCCGCGACGATATGCTGAATCGGCGCCGCCGTCCCGATGCCCGCGCCTTCGACCAGATTCGCCAGATCACCTGCGAAGTCGGCGTCCTGCCACGCGTTCACGGCTCGGCGCTCTTCACCCGCGGTGAGACGCAAGCGCTCGTCACCACCACGCTCGGCACCAAGGAAGACAAGCAGCGCCTCGATCTTCTCTTCGAAGACGAGTCGTTCAAGCGCTTTATGCTGCACTACAACTTCCCGCCGTTCTCGGTCGGCGAAGTGAAATTCCTGCGCGGTCCCGGGCGCCGCGAAATCGGCCACGGCGCTCTCGCCGAGCGCGCCCTCGCCAATCTGATTCCGGCGGAGGCGGACTTCCCGTACGCCATGCGCGTCGTTTCCGACATTCTGGAATCGAACGGCTCCTCGTCGATGGCGACCGTCTGCGGCGGGTCGCTCGCTCTGATGGACGCGGGCGTGCCGCTCAAGTCACCCTGTGCGGGCATCGCGATGGGTCTGGTCGTCGAAGGCGATAAGTACGCGATTCTCACCGATATCGCCGGCGCCGAAGATCACTACGGCGACATGGACTTCAAAGTTGCCGGCACGCGCCAGGGCATCACCGCGCTCCAGATGGATATCAAGGTCGGCGGCGTCAGCATCCCGATGATGCGCGAGGCGCTGGAACAGGCCCGCAAAGCGCGCTTCCAGATTCTCGATATTATGGATCCAACCATCTCGTCCGCCCGCACCGAAATTTCCGAGTACGCGCCGCATCTTCACATGCTCAGCATCCCCACGGACAAGATTCGCGACCTGATCGGGCCGGGTGGAAAGAAGATCCGTTCGATCATCGAGGCCACGGGCGTGAAGATCGACGTGATGGACGACGGCAAGGTCCACGTCTTCGCGAACAACGGCCCCGCAGCCGAGGCCGCGTTGAAGATGATTCGCGACGTCACCGCGACCGCCGAAATGGGCAAGACCTATCTCGGCACGGTCGTGCGCATCGCCGAATTCGGCGCCTTCGTTGAAATCTTCCCCGGCACCGACGGCCTTCTCCACATCAGCGAAATCGCCGAGGCGCGCATCCGCGCCGTTCGCGACGAGCTCAAGGAAGGCGATCAGGTGTTGGTGAAAGTCCTCGCCATCGAAGGCAACAAAATCCGCCTCAGCCGCAAAGCCGTCCTGCGCGACCAGCGCGACAAGCAGGCCAAAGGCGAAGCCGCCGGCTAGCTCGCTCGTCACGTTCGTCGTGGCAAACACCGCGGCGATCGCGTCAGATGATCGGTCCGAGAAGGTTTTGTAGAGGCGGGTCGCCGGTCTTGCGACCCGGCATAAAGCTTAGCCAGTGAGGATGGGGAGGCGAGATCATCGCCTCCCCTTTTCTTTTGCAATCCCGCCGATCGAGCGATTCACACTGAGCGGAGCGAAGGGCTCCAACAAAAGGGGTGGAAGGGCGGGGTTTCAACCCCGCCAAAAGAAATCCGCGCGAAGCGTGTTCCTTTGCGTAGCCTCACCCGCAGCATGTACTAGAACTGTAAGGGCTGTGCTGTCGCGGCCGCCCAGCAGTTTCATTCCGGCGAAGAAATCCGTTCGATGCTCGCACCCACGCCGCGCAGCTTCTCCTCGATGCGCTCGTATCCGCGGTCAATGTGGTAGACGCGATCGATCACGGTCGTGTTCTGCGCCACCAACGCCGCAAGGACCAGCCCGGCGCTCGCGCGCAAATCGGAAGCCGTCACGGGCGCGCCGGTCAGCGGCGTAGGCCCGGTCACGATGGCCCAGTTTCCGTCGATCGTGATGTTCGCGCCCATGCGCATCATCTCGCTCGCGTGAAGGAACCGGTTCTCGAAAATGGTTTCGTGGACGCGCGACACGCCCTGCGCCTGCGTCGCCAGCGCCATGAACTGCGCCTGCATATCCGTCGGGAACCCGGGGAACTCCGTCGTCTCGATGTCGGCCGCCACCAGCTTTTTCGCGGCGCGCACGCGCATCGTGCCGTTGCCCTCGCACTTGATCTCGACGCCGCACTCGCGCAGCATCTCGATCACCGCGCCGAGATGCGCCGGCTCGCAGTGAGTCAGCAGCAGGTCGCTGCCCGTAATCGCGCCCGCCACAAGAAACGTTCCCGTCTCGATCCGGTCGGGAATCACCGTGTGTGTCGCGCCGTGCAGCTTTTCGACGCCCTGCACTCGGATCGTCGGCGTGCCCGCTCCTTCGATCCTCGCGCCCATCTTGTTCAGCAGTTCCGCGAGGTCGGGAATCTCAGGCTCGAGCGCCGCATTCTCGAGGATCGTTTCGCCCTCGGCCAGCACCGCAGCCGTGAGAATGTTTTCCGTACCCGTCACCGTGATTTTCGGGAAACGAAAGGTCGTGCCCTTTAGCCGCTCAGCCCGCGCCTCAACGTACCCATGATCCACGGCAATCTTCGCGCCCAGCTTTTCGAGTGCCTGAATGTGCAGATCGATCGGACGCGCCCCGATCGCGCAGCCGCCCGGCAACGAAACGCGCGCGTAGCCAAACCGCGCGACGAGCGGACCCAGCGTCAGCACCGACGCGCGCATCGTCTTCACCAGCTCGTACGGCGCTTCGGCATGCGAAACCGCCTCCGCGCGGAACGTAAATTCGCTCGGCGGAATATCCGGGCTCGATACCACGCAGCGCATGTGCGCCAGCAGCTTCACCATCGTAATGATGTCACGCACGTGCGGAATATTCTTCAGGTGGACGGGCTCGGCCGTCAGCAGCGCCGCCGCCATCTCGGGCAACGCAGCGTTCTTCGCCCCGCTGATCCGCACCGTTCCTTCGAGCCGCTTGCCGCCGTGAATCTCGAATCGATCCATGTCTCGTCCCTAGTCCTGTTCGTCTCTTGCCAAATCGTCCGCTAGGTGTAATCCGTTTAGGGCCCGGTGCTTCAGTTTCACGCCGTCGTCCTCGCCGTTGCCGTCTCCTTTGACGTTCCGGGTGCCCCATCCTCGGTTTGTGAGGGTGGGGCCTTTGCGCCCAACCAGTACGTGCTCACATAAAGCTCCCAAACAACGTCCACACAAAATAGCCCTTGAGGACACTTCTAATTCTTCCTGCGCTGGGTGCTCGCCGCGTCCAGCGCCTTCCGCACATTTCCGCCCGTTGCCTCGAGCCACCTGCGTGCATCCCGGGCACTGCCGCCCGTTTTCAGCATCACCAGCGCCGCCGCCAGATCGTTGCCCGCCTGCCGCACAGCGTGTTCGGCGGTGGACGCGCTCACGCCTGCCGCCTCCTGCAGAATCCTCACGCCGCGCCGGCGTAACTTCTGATTTGTCAGCGCCACGTGAACCATCCAGTTCTCGTAGACCCTGCCAAGCCGCACCATCGCAGCAGTAGAAAGCAGGTTCAGGACCAGCTTCTGCGCCGTCCCAGCCTTCAGCCGCGTCGAACCAGAAATCGCCTCGGGGCCGGTATCGGGCGCGATGCCGATCTGCGCCGCGCGTGCCAATGGCGACCGCGGATTCGCCGTCACGCCCACGGTCACTGCGCCGCGTCTCTTTGCGAAGGCCAGCGCGCCAAGCACGTACGGCGTCGTCCCGCTCGCTGCCAGCCCCACCACCACATCCTTGGATGTCACTCCAGCACGCAGCAGATCGCGCGCACCGCAGGCTGCCGAATCTTCTGCGCCCTCGGACGCGTGCCGCAGTGCCCCGGCGCCCCCGGCGATGATCGCTTGCACCATTCGCGGCGGCGTCCCGAAAGTCGGTGGGCACTCTGCCGCGTCGAGGACCGCCAGCCGCCCGCTCGTTCCCGCGCCGATGTAAAAGAGCCTGCCGCCCGAGCCCAGCGCTTTCACGATCGCGTCCACGGCTCGCGCAATCTTCGGCAATTCGCGCCGCACAGCCAAAGCCACGCGCGCGTCTTCGCGGTTCAGGGCGCGCAGGATTCCGAGCGTTGATTTCTGATCGAGGCCGCGCGAACGCGGATTCCGCTGCTCTGTCCTAACCGGTTTCAAAAGCTCCTCACGCCCCCATCACCCTACGAAGATTATAGCGGGGCGCGAACGCACACTACTGCTGGGGATCAGATTTGGATGCCGATCTGTGCACGAGGAGTTATCGTGCCGCATTCACCTGTTTGTGACTGCTTGCCTCACACGCTCTGCGGATCAGCCGCGGAGCGGCGATTGTAACCAGCCCGGCACGCAGCGCAGCGGAGTGCCGGGTATAGCTGACCCAGAAAATCCAGCCCCGGAGGGGCGATTGACTCAGGCGACGTGACGCACGAGTAGAGCGGCGATTTAGCCTTCCGCCTTCAGGAAATTCCCAACGCCTTCATCACCGCATCGTGCAGCGCCGGGCGCACCTGCTTGATCTTTTTGTTTGCCCGCGTCGGATGGACGCGGTTCGTCAGTAGGATCACGAATGCTTTTCGCTCGGGATCGCTCCACAGCGACGTGCCGGTAGCCCCGAGGTGGCCGTAGCTCGCGCGCGAAAAATGTACGCCCGAGGACGATGGCTCCGTCGGCACGTCCCATCCGAGTGCGTATGCCGAATCGCCGATATCGTGCCGTTTCGTAAACCGCTCGATCGTTGACCGCGCCAGCAGCCGCCGGTGCGCGTAGATTCCGCCATTCAGCATCATCCGCGCGAAGATCGCAATATCGCCCGCGGTCGAGAAGAGCCCCGCGTGGCCCGCCACGCCGCCCATGGCCCACGCGTTCTCGTCGTCCACTTCGCCGTGCAACAGCCGTTTGCGATAGGCCGTATCTTTTTGCGTTGGCGCAACCCTCGCGCGCAGGCTTCGCGCCGGATTGAACATCGAAGAGCCCATTCCGAGCGGCGCAAAAATATTCTTCCGCGCGAATTCGCCGAGCGATTCGCCGGTGAGCCGCTCGATGATCTCGCCCAACAGAACGAATCCGAGGTCGGAGTATTCAATCTGCGTCCCCGGCTCGCACACCAGCGGCTCGGCCATAACCCGCGCCACGATCTCTTTCTTGCCCTTCGCGTCCTTGAAAAACTCGCGGTGCGCGGGCAGCCCGGAATCATGCAGCAAGAGCGTCCGCACCGTAACGCGCGCGCGCCACGCCGCATCCGGATCGCCCACGCTCGCCACCGCAAATTCCGGCAAATATCGCGCGACTGGCGCATCGAGATCGAGCTGCCCCTGCTCGAAGAGCATCATCGCCGCGGTCGTCGTCACAATCGGCTTCGTCAACGACGCCACGTCGTAGATCGTCTCCGCCGCCACGCGCTGCGCTTTCGCGCCATACCTCAGCGCCCCAAATGGATGGACTGCGACCTGATCACCGAGCCCCACCGCCAGCACGCCGCCTGGAAAAGCACCGTCCGCAAGTGCGCGATCGAGAACCGCGTACGCGGGCTTGAGCCGATCGGACGTCGCCGACGGCGCGCGCTCGATCGTCATCGGATTTGCATCGACGTGCAGCCCATCACCGCGCCGGACCGTGCCCGGAACCGTCACGGGAATTCGACCCGAGATCACCACTTGCCCGAACAGCGCCCGCGCGACCGCGCGCTGCGATACGCCGTTCGTCGAAAACGTCGCCAGCCACGTTTTCGCGTTGGAAAAGCGCTCGATCAAATACGGGCTGCCGAATGACGCGACCACGACTGGCTTACCTGTCGCTAGCAATTGATTCACGAATCCGCGTTGATCCTCGGGAAATCCGACATTGCCCTTGCGGTCTGCCACGCGGACGAAAAGCGCTGCAATCGCCACGTCGTATGTTTCCGGCCGAGGCAGCTTGAGCGCGCTGACATTCGTAAATCGCGTGTCTGCGCGCAGCACCACGAGCGAATCGACGCGCGCACGAATCTCTGCCTCGATTGTTTCGCCTGGACATGCGTCTGGATCGGCTGACAGCGCCACTAGCAACACTCGAAGCGGCCGCGCCGCATCCAGCGGTAGCATTCGAGCAGAATCGCGCAGAAGCGTCACGCCCCGGTCGGCCATCTCTTGCGCCTGCGCTTCGAACTCCGGTCGCCCGAAGGTCTCGTTCAGCTTTGCAACATCGACCAGCTTCGCGCGATCGAGCCCGAGCCGCGCCTTGGCGCCGAGAATGCGCCGCACGGATTCATCGATTCGCGCGGCGGAAATCCGCCCGCTCGCTACCGCATCCTCGAGCGCGGCAATCGCAGCATCGGGCACTGGCGGCATCAGTAGGACGTCCGCGCCAGCCTCCACCGCGCGCACCGCCGCCTCGCCAGCCGCGAAAAGCGATGCGACTCCGCCCATCTCCATGGCATCGGTAATAATCAACCCGCGAAAGTTCATTTCGCGCCGCAGCAGGCCGGTAAGGATCTTGGACGATACCGTCGCTGGGGCGCTGGGATCCGAATCGAACGCGGGCACGGCGAGATGCCCCGGCATGATCGCGCTCACGCCCGCGCGAGTCGCCGCGCGAAATGGCACAAGCTCGTTTTCTTCGAGCTCTTCGCGGCTGCCCGGCACCGTCGCCAGCGCAAGATGCGAATCGACGCTCACATTGCCATGCCCGGGAAAATGCTTCGCCGTCGCGAGTGCGCCGTTTTCCTCGACGCCGCGCACGAACTCCTCGACGTACCGCGCCACTTCCTGCGCGCTCTCGCCAAACGACCGCACGTTGATGATCGGGTTATCGGGATTATTGTTGATGTCCGCATCGGGCGCGAAGATCCAATGCACCCCCGCGGCGCTCGCCTCGATCGCCGTCAACTTGCCCGCCACATATGCGAAATGCGGCTGGCCCGTCGCGGCAATCGCCATCGCGGACGGAAACGCCGTGCCTTCTTCGAGCCGCATGCGCGTCCCCGATTCGAAATCAGCGCCGATCAGGAGCGGAACCTTCGCGCGCCGCTGCAGTTCATTCGCGATCTCAGCGGTAGGATAAACCTGGCTTCGCCGGATTCCCAATGGCCCGCGCGCCGTAGCGAGAATCAGCCCACCCACGCGATTCTCTTCCACCTGCCGAATCACCTCGGCATGCTCAGCGCTTTCGGCCGGCGCAAAGCCGCCGAAAAACGGAACCATCAGCATTTGCCCAATTTTCTCGCGCAGCGTCATTTTCTTCAGCGTTTTCTCGACCCACTGCGCGCGGGATGCACGCGCGCTTTTCGGCCTGCGAGATTTTCGGCGGGCGGCTTTGGAGGATTTCATGGTCAAGAATGGAGGAAAACGGCGCCGTAAAGCCGCTTAAACCCCTCTAAACGGTCAGTTTTGGCGCGTTTTTGCGGCTCCTTTTTCACGGATGTCTCGATTTTTGTATAGCATACGCTTCCGAGGGGCACAATTAGCGCTCTCGCGCATGTTTCGTTCCCGGCGCGCTGCAGCCTTCATCTTGGCGAGAGTAATAAACTGGCGCGGATTCGGAGCTTTTCGCGGCGGAAATCTCCGGGAGTTTCGGGCGGTTGGTTTAGAAGTGCGTCATGCTGGATCGTGCAGTCGCGTGACGCAGCGAGCGTCGAAAACGTGAGCCGCGGAAAGTGTTACGACTTGCCGCCACGGATCAGCGAGAGGAATTCGTCGCGCGTCTGCTTGTTTTCGCGGAAGACGCCGAGCATGGCGCTGGTCATCGCGGCGGAATTCTGCTTTTCGACGCCGCGCATCACCATGCAGAGATGCCGCGCCTCGACGATCACCCCCACTCCCTGCGGGCTCAGCTGGTCTTCGAGCGTCTGCGCGATCTGGCTGGTGAGCCGTTCCTGAATCTGCAAGCGGCGCGCGTACATGTTCACCAACCGCGCGATCTTGCTCAGCCCGACGACTTTCTTATTCGGAATGTACGCCACGTGGCACTTCCCGAAAAATGGCAGCAGATGGTGTTCGCAAAGGCTGTACACCTCGATGTCCTTCACGACCACCATCTCGTCGTAGGTGACGCTGAACATCGCGCCGTTCAGGATTTTCGCCGGATCCTGGCGGTAGCCGCTTGTCAGGAAGCGCAGCGCCTTTTCGAAGCGCTCGGGCGTCCGCCGCAATCCTTCGCGGTTCGGATCTTCGCCGAGCTGCACGATCATCTGGCGCACCAGATCGGCGATGTTTCCCGAAGCTTCCGTCTCCGGAATCGAGATCTCCGGCGTTTCTTCCACTGCGATCTTGCTGTTGGTCGTCTTGGGCATGAGCACTCCGCTCCTGATATGGCGCAACCGGCTCGCGAAAATCTAGCCGGCAAATTCAAAGCTGTTGTTGCTGGTCTCTTCGATTCGCACGCGCTCGAGTCGCGCCGCCGGAAACGGCTTCAGCCGCCGGTAGATTTCGCGGCACACGTTCTCGGTGGTCGGCACCTGCGCGCTGAATTGTGGAATCTCCTCGTTCAGGTATTTCTGATCGAAAGCCTCGATCACCTCGCGCTCGACAAACGGATCGAGTTCGCCGAGATTCGCGATCATGCCCGTCGCTGGATCGACCGGGCCGCCAACCGTGACCTCGACCACGTAATTATGCCCGTGGCCATACGGGTTGCTGCACTTGCCATAGAGGCGCAGGTTCTCTTCCTCGCTAAATTTTGCGCTGTGCAATCGATGCGAAGCCGAGAAGCGGTAGCGGCGCGTGAGCGAAAGTTTGAGAGGAGCCGTCACGCCCGGCCTCCCGCGAAGCCTACATCGCCATTCGATTCCGCCGTGCAATCGGCGAAAAGGTCGGGCGATTCGTAGAGCCGCACGCGATCGAGCTTTCCCTGCTTGATCCGCGGCTCGAGCAGATTCCAGATCACGACGGCGATATTTTCGCACGTGGGAATCTTGCCCGCGAGTTCCGGCACTTCGTGATTCAGGTGGCGATGATCCATGCGATCGACAACCTCGCGCTGCAAAATATCCTTCAGCTCCTTCAGGTCGAGGACCATCCCCGTGGCGGGGTCCGGCTCGCCCGCGACGGTGACTTCGAGCACATAATTATGCCCGTGGCCATGCAGGTTGCTGCACTTGCCGAAGATGCGCTTGTTCTCCTCCGCCGAAAAAGCGGGGTTGTGGTAGAAGTGCGCCGCGGAAAATTCGACTTTGCGCGTCACTCGAATCATAGGTTTTTGGCCGGGTATTCCCTGCCCTTCCAGACTACCGCGCCTCGCGTATTTTTCCACCATGACGCGACAAGGGCTGCGGCATACAGGGATGCTCCCGGGATGTAATATTGGACGAGGGAAACAGGAAAAAGATTCCGGTAGAGCGCAATTGCATAGCGGAGATGCGCGCCTGCGAGCACTCCAAGCAAAATCGCCGGCAAAAACCACGCTGACACGTGCTCGGTGCGGAAAAGAATAGCCCAGACCAAAGCGAGAGCGAGCATCTCCGACAACGGAAAAGCCTCGAGCTCAAGCAGCACCGGCCGCGGGCGGCCGCCCATCAGCGGATAGAGATTCTTCGTCCATCCCTGCCACATCGCGGCGAACGACCCGTACATCCGGGTGCGCACGATGCCGATCGGCGCGGTGAAGTAGATTCGGTAGCCCTCGTGTTTCACGAGCCGTGCCAGCGCGACATCTTCGACAATTTCGCCCGCGACCGCCGCGTGCCCACCGACAGATTCATAAGCATCGCGGAGGACCATGAGGAATTGGCCGTTGGCAGCGGCATCCGGCCGGCGCGGATCATTCACGCGTGCGAATGAAAATCGCGCGGCCAGCCGGCAATAGACAAACGGAATCAGCGCCCGCTCCCAAAATGTCCCAAGTTCCTGCTCGGGCGAATATGAAACGAGGACAGCGTCGTGATCGACGGCATCGGCGAGCGCGCGCCGCGCGGAGCCGGGCAGGTGAAACGTGTCCGCATCGGTAAAAAGCAGCCAATCGCCCGTCGCGGCGGCCGCTCCGAGCGACGCGGCGTGGTTCTTGCCGACCCAGCCTCGCGGGAGATCGTGCGTCGCGAGCACGCGCAGCTTTGGAATTCGCGCTGCCAAGTGCGCGAGAATCCCGCCCGTGCGGTCGGTCGACTGGTCGTCGACGACGATCACCTCGCCGATTTCCGGCTGCGCGGCCACCGATTCGACGGTGCGCGCGATCGAGGCCTCTTCATTTCGAGCAGGGATGATGGCGGATACCAAGGCTGTTTTGTTCCTGGCTGGGCGAATCGTGTAACTGCCCGCTGTCGGTTTGGCTACGCTCCTGCTATATTCATGTCATTATAGGTTCTTGGACGGGGGATTGAAACGGAAACTGAAAACAGGCGTCGTTCTCGCCTTCATCGCATTTCTGATCTTTCTCTTTGCGCGTCCTGATTACCGCCAAGGCGAACCCAGCCTGCACGGACGCCCCGCGAAGGATTTTCAATTCACGTTGAACGACAAGCCCACGAAGCTCTCGGACTTGCGCGGCCAGGTGGTGATCGTCGATTTCTGGGCCTCGTGGTGCCCGCCCTGCGTGGATGAGGCGCCGTCGCTCAACGCGCTGCAGCAACGGATCGCGCCGCGCGGCGGCACGGTGCTCGGCGTGAGCATCGACGACGACGAAAGCGCCTACGAGAATTTCCTCCAGAGGTACCACGTCACCTTCCCAACTTTTCGCGATCCTTCAAAGAAAATCGAGACGGACTACGGCACGTCGATGATCCCGGAAGCTTACGTGATCGATCGCAACGGCAAAATCGACCGAAAAGTGGTGGGCGCGCAGGACTGGACCAGCCCGGAAATGATGGCGTACGTGGATTCGGTGCTGAACGAGAAGTAGTGCTCCTCGTTGAGCCTGATGGTCAGTGCTACTCGTAGCGAAGCGCTTCGACGGGATCTAGCCGCGCGGCCCGCATCGCTGGAACCAAGCCGCTCAGCACGCCGACGATAACCAGCACGGCGACTGAAGCCACGAGAATTTCCCAAGACACGTGCATGTGAATGTCCACGGCACCCGATGTGTCCTCGTAAGCCGGGCCGAGAAACGGCAGCGTGCCAATGAGCTCGCCGATGACAACGGAAAGCACGACGCCGATCAGGCCGCCGGCCATCGTCAGCGCGAGCGCCTCGGCGAGAAATTGCCAGCGAATGTGATGCCTGCGCGCTCCGAGCGCGCGGCGAAGGCCGATCTCGCGCACACGTTCATTCACGGTGACGAGCATAATATTCATCACGCCGACGCCGCCGATGCCGAGTGTGAGCAGCCCGATAAACAAAAGCAGAATTTCCAGGCCGTACGTGATCCCCACGTAGATCGGACGAAACGCCGCCATGCTGATCATGCGCACCGCGCGCTTGTCCGTGGGCGAAAAATGCTGGCGCTCCGCGAGAATGGCGAGCACCTGCTGCTGCGCGAGCGCTTCCATTTCCGGGCTCACGGGCGTGACGACGAGCACGCTCGCCGATTTCGTGTCCCACAGATCGCCCGCGGTCGAATAGGGTATCCAGACCGACTGGTCGTCATTCTGAAAGTAGCTGCTGTCCTGAAATTTCCTGTCCATCGTGCCGATCACGGTGAAAGGCGCGCCATCGATCCGCACCGTCTGGCCGATAGCGGGCATGCCGGCAAACAGCTTCTTCTCGATCATGGCGCCGAGAAAGATCACGCGCCGCCGGTTCACTTCGTCGTCCGCGTTGAGCCAGCGCCCCTGGCTCGCCACTTCGTTGCGCATGTAGCCGTATTCGACGCAGACGCCGCGGATGGCGGTGGTGGCGAATCGCTCCTCGTGCGAAAGACCGAGAAACTTCACCGTCTCCGGGCAAACCTGCTTCACGGCGGTCGCGCCCGCGCGAATATCGTCGACGTCCTCCTGCTCGAGCTGCACCGTTTTGCCCGCGCGTTCACCGCCCGCCTGCTCGCTGGTGGTGCCGGGCCAGCAAACAATCACGTTTTTCCCGAAAGCCTGAAACGTGTGCATCAGCACATGGCGAAAGCTCGTCCCATAAGCGAGCAGCATCGTGACCGCGACGATTCCCCACACGATTCCGGCCATCGTGAGGCAGGTGCGCACCGGCTGCCTGCGCAGCGACGTCCACGCCTGCCTGAGAATTTCCTCGAACACGCTCTAGCCTCCCGCCTCGTACCGCAGCGCCTCAATCGGATCGACCGCCGCGGCTCGGCTCGCCGGGTAGAGCGCGGAGCCGACGGCAATCGCGGCGAGCAGCGCGAACGATACAGCTCCCGATTGCCACGTCGGCAGCAAGCCTGCGAACACCTGCGGCATGGGCAGCAGATCGACGAGCGCGCACAATCCGTACGCAATGCCCATGCCGACGCCACCGCTCAAGAACGCGATGATCAGCGTCTCGATGAAAAATTGACTGATGATGGCGCGCCGCGTGGCGCCGAGCGCCTTGCGCACACCGATTTCGCGCGTTCGCTCGCGCACGGCCACGAGCATCACGTTCATCACGCCCAGTCCGCCGAGGCACAACGTGATCACGCCAACGGAGCCCATGAAATACTCCATGCCGTTCGCGATCAGCGCGTTCGCCTGTGAATTCTTGATCGTGTCCCACACGAATGCAGCCTCTTCGTCTTTCGGGTCGAAATGATGGATCGTGCCGAGCGCCGCGAGCGACTCGCGCTTGCAATCCATGTGCTCGGCAAGCGATTGCGGCACCACGATCATGTGGTCGATCGTGTGCTCCGGCATCGGAGGCTTGTTCGGAAAATCACGAGCGATCATGTTGTAGGGAATGAAGATTTTGCGGATGTCCTCGCCGTCGTAATCGGAATTCTGATTCTTGGCGCGCATTACGCCGATCACCGTGAACGGGATGTCCTGCAGCCAGATCGTTTCGCCGATCGCCTCGCGATTACCGTAAAGCTGTTTCTTCGCATCGCTGCCGAGGAATGCCACGCGGTTGGCGTTCGCCTGATCCTCGGCGTTGTAGAAACGGCCTTCGGCGATATCGATGCTGCGCTCCCCCGCAAACGGCGGCAGCGAGCCGACCACGAGCAGCTTGGCGCTGTTGTAGCGGCTGCGCAGTTGAACCTCACTGCCGATTTCCGGCAGGACGTAGCGGCAGGCGGGCGATTCGGCGAGAACGCTGACGTAATCGTCGTCATTCCAGTGAATGTCGCGCCCCGCGCGCATTCCGCCCGCCTGCATGCTGGTGCGGCCGGCGAAGAAGATCATGATGTCCTTGCCAAAAGACTCGCTGTTGCGCTTCAGCCCGACGCGCAAGCCCTGCGTGGCGCCCACCATCAGCGTGATCGAAACGATCCCCCACGCGATCCCGAACATCGTGAGGAACGTGCGGAGCTTGTGGGCCCAGAGCGTTTCGAGCGTGTCTTTGAGCAGGTCGCTGAAGCTCATTGCACTTTTCCGGTGATTCGCGCCTGCGGGCGCATTATTGCAGGACGACTTGCTGGCCCTGGCTAAGGCCCGAGAGCACCTCGGCCTTCACGCCGTTCGAGATGCCGAGCTTCACGGGGACGCGGCGGCGGCCGGTATCGGATTTCGGATCGGCGACGTCCACTGACGTGCTTTTGTCCTTGTCGAAAATCACCGCGCCTTCGGGAACCAGAAGGACGTTCTTCTTTTCTTCGAGGATGATTTCGGCGTTGGCGCTCATATTGGCGCGCAGCTCGCCGGTGGCGTTCACGATCGAGACGCGCACTTCGAAGGTGGTGACGTTATCCTTTTCCACGCCGAGTGGTGCGATCTTGGTGACGCGGCCCTGGAACTGCTTGTCCTTGAACGACTCGACAGATATGCGCGCCGGTTGCCCGAGATACACCTCGCCGATGTCCGATTCATCGACTTGGCCCTTCACATACACTTCGCTCTCGTCGCCGAGGGTCATCACGAGCGTGGCCTGCGAGCCGAGAACGAGAATCGAGCTAACGGCGTCGCCGATCTCGACGTCTCGCGAAAGCACTTCGCCATCGATCGGGCTGGTGATGGTGGCGTATTGCAGATTTTCATTCGCGTTGTCGAGCGCCGCCTTGGCCTGTGCGATTTGCGCTTCCGCCTGCGCCACGTCAGCCTTGCTTACCTGCACGTTGCGCTGCGCGGACGTTTGGCGATTGACCGCCAGCTGATAATTTTTCTGCGCGTCCTGCATCGCGTTGAGCGCGATCAGGCCTTGCTTGTAGGAATCCTCGGCGCGCTGCATGTCGCTCTTGAGAAAGGGAACGTCTGGGCCTTCTGCGTCGACAATATTTTTCTGATACGAGGCTTCGGCGGCCTCCTTCCCCGCTTCGGCGGCCTCGAGATTGGCGCGCGATTCACCGACCGCGGCCTGCAGCTGTTCTTTGTCGAGTTCCGCGAGCACCTGGCCGGCCTTCACGCGGTCGCCCGCATCGACGAAAAGCTTTTCGACGATGCCGCTCGCCTTCGACTTCACTTCCACTTGGGTAAGCGGCTCGATCTTGCCGGTGGCGACCACCGACCGCGCGATATCGCCGCGCTCGACGGTGGCCAGCTTGTCGGGGTCGATTGCGTGGTTCGGGCGGAGCGCCGCGGAAGCAATGATCACGATCAGCACCAGCGCCGCTGCCCCGCCGCCGAGGAAGATCCATCGTTTCCGCCGCTTGCGGCCGTTTTTTCCGTTGCCATTTAATGCCACAGCCACCCTCCGCCTGCTGCCGACTTCGACGTGCTGAAGTGAGATACGTGAGCTTCGCCCGGAAAGTTCCCTTGGACCGAGATATGATGGCAGCGCATCACTTACAATTGGAGCGATGGAACGAGACCCTGTCTGTGGAATGATGGTCGAGCCCGAACGGGCCAAGGCGACGGCGGTGCATGCCGGGAAGACCTACTATTTCTGCTGCACGGCCTGCGCCGCAAAATTCACTGCCGACCCGCGGAGATACCTGGGTGGCAAGCCGGCCGCCGCCGGCCCATTGATTCAGCTGGGCGCCAAGCCAGCGTCTTTGGCTCCGCTGGTTCAGCCTGGTGGCGGCCAGCCCTCTTCCAAGCCCGCGCCAACGCCAACGAAAGCCGGGGCTTACGTCTGCCCTATGGATCCTGAGGTACGCCAGGATCGCCCCGGCGCATGCCCCAAGTGCGGCATGGCGCTGGAGCCGGAAATCCCGGCGGCGCCCGCGACGAGGGTCGAGTACACCTGCCCCATGCATCCCGAAATCGTGCGCCCCGGACCGGGCGCGTGCCCAATCTGCGGCATGGCGCTCGAGCCGCGCACGGTAACCGTGGAAGAAGAAGAGGAGAATCCGGAGCTCGCCTCGATGACGCGGCGATTCTGGATCAGCGCGGCGCTGGCGCTGCCGGTGCTCGCGCTCGGTATGTCGCACTTCGAGGTGGCGTGGGTAACGAACGGCGTGGCCGTCGGGTCGCGGCGTCCCATCGAATGGGCTGAACTCGTATTGGCAACGCCAGCCGTGCTCTGGTGTGGCTGGCCGCTCTTCGAGCGCGGCTGGGCGTCGCTCGTGAATCGCAGCCTGAACATGTTCACGCTGATCGCGCTCGGCACTGGGACGGCCTACGTCTACAGCGTGATCGCCGTGCTTGCGCCTTCGATATTTCCGGCATCATTTCGGAGCAGCGCCGGCGAGGTGCCGGTGTACTTCGAGGCTGCGGCGACGATCACGGCGCTCGTCCTGCTCGGGCAGGTGCTGGAGCTGCGGGCGCGCAGCCGAACGTCCTCGGCGATTCGCTCGCTGCTGAAGCTTTCGCCGAAAACGGCGCGGCTCGTTCGCGCGGACGGCACCGAAATCGATGTGCCGGTCGAGCACATCGCGCCCGGCGACACGCTGCGCGTGCGGCCCGGCGAGCGTGTGCCCGTCGATGGAGTGGTGACCGACGGGTCGAGCGCGATCGACGAATCGCTCGTCACGGGCGAGCCGATCCCGGTCGAGAAGACTGAGGGGAGCCGCGTGACCGGCGGCACCGTGAACGGCACGGGCAGCTTCGTGATGCGCGCCGAGCGCGTGGGCAGCGAGACGGTGCTCGCGCAAATCGTGCGCATGGTGAGCGCGGCGCAGCGAAGCCGCGCGCCCGTGCAGCAGCTCGCCGATCGCGTGGCCTCGTATTTCGTTCCGGCAGTGGTGCTCGCGGCAGCGCTCACGTTCGTTGCGTGGGCAGCGTTTGGCCCGCCGCCGCGAATGACGCATGCGCTGCTGAATGCGGTCGCGGTGCTGATCATCGCGTGCCCGTGCGCGCTTGGGCTCGCGACGCCGATGTCGATCATGGTCGGCACGGGGCGCGGCGCGCTGGCCGGAGTGCTTGTGAAGAATGCCGAGGCGCTCGAGATTCTGGAGAAGGTCGATACGCTCGTCGTCGACAAAACGGGCACGTTGACGGAGGGACGCCCGCGCGTCACCGCCGTGATTGCTGCGCCCGGCGGCGATGAGACTCAGGTTCTTCGCGTCGCCGCGACACTCGAACGCGCGAGCGAGCATCCGCTCGCAGCCGCGATTCTCGCCGCAGCAAAAGAACGCGACGTCACGCCTGGCGACGTCAAAGATTTCCGTTCGCGCACCGGAAAGGGCGTCACTGGAACGATGGACGGGCGCAGCGCGGCGCTCGGAAATCGCGCGCTACTCGCGGAGCTTGAGATTTCGCTCGGCGATTTGGACGAGCGCGCGAAATCGCTCGAATCCGAGGGCGCGACGGTTGTGTTCGTTGCTTTCGGCGGAAAGATTGCAGGCGCAATCGCTGTCGCCGATCCGGTGAAGGCAACCACGCCCGAGGCCATCGAGCAACTGCACCGCGAGCACATCCGCATCGTGATGCTCACCGGCGATAGCCGCGCGACAGCCGAGGCAGTTGCGCGCAAGCTCGGAATCGATCAGGTGCAGGCGGGCGTCCTGCCGGAGCAAAAGGGCGAAGCGGTGAAGAAGCTACAAGCCGAGGGGCGCATCGTGGCAATGGCCGGCGATGGCGTGAACGACGCTCCGGCGCTCGCGCAAGCGAATGTCGGCATCGCCATGGGCACCGGCACGGACGTGGCGATAGAGAGCGCGGGCATCACGCTGCTCTCGGGCGACCTGCGCGGCATCGTCCGCGCGCGCGCCCTGAGCCGCGCGACCATGCGCAATATCCGCCAGAATCTCTTCTTCGCCTTCGCCTACAACTCGATCGGCATCCCCGTCGCCGCCGGCGTCCTGTACCCGTTCTTCGGCCTGCTGCTCAGCCCAATCATCGCCAGCGCCGCCATGACCTTCAGCTCGGTCTCGGTGATCACCAACGCCCTCCGCCTCCGCCACGCCAAGCTATAATCAGCCGCAACACGGCGGCCGCGTCAATCAGGTGTTGAACAAAAAGCACGGCACCTCCAACAAGGCGTTTCCGTTATCATTTGCTATCTGACGGAATCGACAATGGAACTAATCCCAAGGACTGTACTTCTCTTTGTCGCGACCCTTGCGGCCGTACTGCTGTTCACCCCGTATGAGGCTTTCTTCGAAGGCCTGATAGCGCTCGCTATCGTCTCCGCCGCTGTGGTTGGGTTCCTGATACCTCCGCGCAGGGAGGTGTTCTACGTACGGACTAGCGTTCGACTCATCGCTCCGGATCGAAGCCAAGCCATTGAGAAAGACCTGCTCGCGGTGAGAGTTGAACTTGCTAGACTATGGCTGCTGTTTGTGCCTACGTTTCTGGCAGTGGCTTTTCTTGTATTCTTCGCAGCCGGTGGCCCCACGAAATTCAGTTTCCTGAATTGGGTCTTCACGTCACGGGGGGCGTATCTAGCGTTTTTTGCCTGTCAGTATCCGCCTCTGTTGGTTTTTCTCTTGCTCTGGGAATGGATCGCTGAGCGAAGAGTAATGCGGGATGCCGAGGCGTGCAGCGCGAGATCGTTTTCCATCCACCGCGTACGAGCTGGGCGCTTTGGGCGAGCTTCTTACCTGTTTATGGGAGAACACGGAGAATATTACGGTGGGGAATGCCCGTACTTTGAGTTGATTCACTCCCGAGAACTGGCGTCGATCGTTTTTCACAATGTTCGAACGCCGGAATTGAACAGGATTGCGATGGGATTTTTGTTCCATCGTCTGATCGTCTTGGGACGCGGCGTAACCGAGTTAGACAAGCAAACAGCTGTGGCTCAAGCGATTTTAGCCGAGACGGCGTCGCGCGCTTGATGTGGGAAGGCGGCGCCGATGCTATAATGCGCGCATGACATTCATGACTGTGACTTACGAGCTGCAAAACGCGCTCAAGCCGGACCAATATCGCGCGCTCGGCCGATTCGCGAATACCTACGGCCTGCAGAAATTCCGCTTCGACGAGAACACCAATCACCTGCACTTCGATTACGACGCTTCGCGCCTGCGGGAGACGGTCGTCGAGCATGTGCTGCGCGAGGCGAAGATTCCGGTTCTAAGGCGCGTAGCGTAAGCCTGTAGCGAGCTCTTTCATCATGTAAGGTTTTAAAGGAGTGTTTTTTCTTGCCACTGTACGAATACAAGTGCGTGAAGTGCGGCCATCGGTTCGAGAGAATCGAAAAGCTCTCGGCGCCGACCACTCAGAAGTGCCCCAAATGCGGCAAAAAGGCGGAGCGCCAGCTATCCTCGCCCGCGATCCAGTTCAAGGGTTCGGGTTGGTACGTGACGGACTACGGCGGGAAGAAGGGCGCGCCATCGAGCGAGAGTTCGGGCGACGGTTCGTCCGCGAAAACCGCGACAGCTTCGGATTCGAAATCGTCCGATTCAAAGTCGTCCGAATCGAAAGAGTCGAAGGAATCGAAACCTGCAGCCGTCGACAACTCCAACAAAGGCGCTTCAAAAAGAAAGAAATAGCCGGGCGCGAGCTTATAGAGGCAGCTTGCGGGTGCGAGGCTTCAGAGGCTGAAGCCCCGAAGATCCTAAGGCGCTTACCGCCTCCGATAATTCGAATAAAGGCGCTTCGAAAAGGAAAAAGTAGCGGGGCGCGAGCTTACAACTTCAATCCGCGCAGGTACTCGCGAAAGGCTTTTCCCAGCTTCGGATCCTTCAGTCCGAATTCAACGTTTGCCTGCAGGAAGCCCAGTTTGTCGCCCGCGTCGTACGTCTTCCCTTCGTAAATATAAGCCATCATTTTGCCGGCGTGCGCGAGCTGGCGGAGCGCGTCAGTAAGCTGAATCTCGCCGCCGGCTCCGGGCTTGGTTTTCAGAAGATATTCGAACGTTTCTGCTGGGAGCACATAGCGGCCGCTCACGGCGAGATTCGACGGCGCCTTCTCCGCGCTCGGCTTCTCGACGAGATCCGTCACGCGGAGCAGCCGGTCTCCCCACCGCGAATCCTTCGCGGGCTTCGCGTCGACGATTCCGTACATATGAACTTTCTCGCGCGGCACTTCCTCGACGTCGATCGCGCCCGCGCCTGTCGCCTCGTACACGTCGATCAGCGAGCGCGTGGCGGCCACGGGACCGCCGGCCATAATCACGTCCGGCAGCAGGACCGCAAACGGCTCGTCGCCCACGATGCTCGCCGCGCACAGTACCGCGTGGCCCAGCCCCAGCGCCTCGCGCTGCCGCGTGTAGCTGAAGTGCGCCTGGCCGTGCAGTTCGCGGACCAGCTTGGCCTGATCGGGCTTGCCGCGCTCTTCGAGAAGAGCATCGAGTTCGGGCGCCAGATCGAAATGATCTTCGATCGCGTTCTTGTTGCGGCCCGTCACGAAAATAATGTGGTCGATTCCGGACGCCAGGCATTCCTCGACCGCATACTGAATCAGCGGCTTATCGACGATCGGCAGCATTTCCTTGGGAATCGCCTTCGTTGCGGGAAGAAACCGCGTTCCAAGCCCAGCGACGGGCATCACGGCTTTGCGCACTTTTTTGATTTTTCCGGTCATTGTGATTGCGAGCGCGGATTGCCTGGGAGTTGCAACGATTGGGCTGAGGCCCAGCCGCGCGAGAGGTCCCTCCGTGCCTATGCTACCATAGCGATTTTGAGGCACCCCGGAGATTGACGCCGTGAGCGAGCGCGAGTATCTGATCCTCGGCATCGAGTCGTCCTGCGACGAGACGGCGGCGGCCATCGTCGCAGGTGGGCGCCGGATTCTCTCGAGCGTGGTCGCGTCGCAAGTCGATATCCACCGGAAATACGGCGGCGTGGTGCCGGAACTCGCCTCGCGCGAGCACCTGCGCCAGATTGTGCCGGTGGTGCGCGAGGCAATCGAGCAGGCGGGCGTCGAGCTGCGCGATGTGGACGCGATTGCAGTGACGCGCGGCCCGGGGCTGATCGGCGCGCTGCTGGTCGGCATCACTTACGGCAAAGTTCTGGCGATGGCGCTCGGCAAGCCGCTCGTGGGAGTGAATCACCTCGAAGGCCACGTGCACGCAGTGCTGCTGGAAGCGCACGGCTCTGGCCAGCGGATTGAGTTGCCCGCCGTGTGCCTGATCGTCTCGGGCGGCCACACGATTCTCTATCACGTGAAATCCGAGCCCGTGAATGGCGGCGGGAAGTTTTCCTACGCGAAGATCGGCGGCACGCGCGATGACGCCGCGGGCGAGGCCTACGACAAGGTCGCGCGCATGCTCGCGCTGGGCTACCCCGGTGGTCCCGTGATCGACAAGCTCGCCGCGCACGGGAATCCGCGCGCGATTCGTTTCGCCGATCCGAAAATCAAAGGCAATCCTTTCGATTTCAGCTTCAGCGGGATCAAGACGGCGGTGCTCTATCACCTGCGGCGCAATCCGCAGTTGCAGACGGAAATCGAGGCGCGCCAGCAGTCGCTCGCGCGCGGCGAGCGCAGCGCGGATGCCTTGCGCGCGCTTTCGTCGCCCGCGACGCTTGACCTGATTGCAAGCTTCCAGCACGCGGTCGTGGCGAATCTCGTTGACCGGACGCTCGCGGCGGCCGGGCAGCATGGCGTGCGCACGGTGCTCGTCTCCGGGGGCGTCGCGGCAAACAGCGAGCTGCGGCGCAGCTTCGAAACCGAATCGGCGCGCCACGGCATCGCCGCCTACTTCCCCAGCCGCGCGCTTTCGACCGATAACGCCGCCATGATCGCCGCCGCCGGCCACGCGCGATTCCTCGCGGGCGATCGCGCGGATCTGACGCTCGAGGCCGAAGCCAGCCTTCCCCTCGCCTAGCTCCGCTCTCACTCAATCGATCGCAGCTTGAGCGCTATCCCGCACCTAATGTATTGTGTCCGCGCGAACCAGAGGCCGCCACAATGACCCAACCTCAAACCATGAGCGGGAAGACGTGCATCGTCACCGGCGCCAACAGCGGCATCGGTAAGGAAACGGCGCTCGGCGTGGCCCGCATGGGCGCGCACGTCGTGCTCGTCTGCCGCAACGCCGAGAAGGGACGCGCGGCGCTGGCCGACATTCAACGCGTGTCGGGATCGTCAAAGCTCGATCTCCTGATCGCCGATATGTCGTCGATGGCTTCGGTGCGCGCGCTCGCGGCGCAAATTCTCGAAAAATATCCGCGCGTGGATGTGCTGATCAACAACGCCGGCACGGCCATCAGCAAGCGCAGGCTTTCCGTCGACGGCATCGAAATGACCATCGCCGGAAACCATCTCGGAGCATTTCTTTTGACGCTGCTCCTGCTCGATCGCCTGAAGGCAAGCGCGCCTTCGCGGATCGTCAACGTTTCGTCGGAGGCGCAGCGCCGCGCGCGTCTCGATATGGACGACATTCAATTCGAGCGCCGCAAGTACTCCAGCCTTGGGGCTTACGGCCAGTCGAAAGTGCTGATGAACGCGAGCACCTTCGAATTGGCGCGCAGGCTTAAAGGCACGGGAGTGACCGCGAATTGCCTCCATCCGGGCGTGGTCGCGACGAATATCTGGCACTCGGGCGAGGCCGATCAGCCGCTGCTTTTCAAGATTCTTGTGCGGATTTTCAAGGCGTTCATGATCGATTCGAAGAAAGGCTCCGAGGTGTCGCTCTATCTCGCCGCTTCCCCGGACGTCGCCGAAGTCACCGGCACGTATTTCGTGAAATCGAAGCCCGCTGAGTACAATCCCATCGAGCGCGACCCGAAAGTGTCCGCGGAAATCTGGCAGTGGAGCGAGAAGATGACCGGCGCGCGGCTCGCGTGACGCGAAAGACTACGCTAGCGGCGGCTCGTAGATATAGGCGAGGCCGTCGGCCGTGACGGCGTAGGCTTTCGAGCCATCAATCGACCAGCGCAGATCGACCACTCCCTCGGCCGGGCATTCATCGAACACCGTGAGCCGGTCGAGATCGATCAGAAATAGCCGCCCCTTCGCCGAATTCTTCAGCAGCGAACTGAAGCAGAGGCACAGCGGACGATGCGGATGGCACGCGCACAGTTCCGCGCCGAGCGGCAACGGCTCGGGTTCCATGATGTCGGCCAGCAGGCGATACGCCTGCCCCGCCGAGCAGAAAATCACCTGCTTGCCGTCATAAGCCCAGGCCACGTCGGTAGCACGTCCCTGCGCCTGAAACACGTGCTGTCGGCGCAGCGTCGGCACCTCGAGAAGCGCGATCGAGTCGTCCGCCCACTCGCCTTCGACGCGCAGGATCGTCGCAAGCGTTCCTTCGTCGGGGCTGAAGGCGCATCGGGCAAAGCCAGCGAACGTCCCTACGTCGCCCGATTCCGCGTCGGCTGTTTTTGTTCCCAAGAGATCGTCGAGCTTCGCCGGTCCTGCCAGCTCCTTGGCCGGCTTTCCTGCAAAAGGCAAACCGAAACGCGGTTCGGCAGCCTCCTCCCACAAACGCAAGCTCGATTCCCTGCCGCCGAGCGTCCCCGCCGCCAGATATTTCCCGCTGGCGGACCATGCGAGCGATTCCGGAAGATTCGAGAATTTGCCGAACGAGCCGAGAAACGCCTTCGCCTGCAAGTCGAAGACTTGCAACTCCGCAGGCCAGGCGCCCCACGCAGCCACGAGGTGCCGCGCCGTCGGAGAGTATGCAAACGCGGCTGCCAAGCCTGCCTCGCCGGCCGGATGATCCGGCGGAACGGCCAGCGTCGAAATTGGGACGCTCAGTTCGATATCGAAGATGCAAACGCACTCCGCGCCATGTGGCGCCACCGGCGCTACACCGCACACCTGGCCCGACGTAGAAATGGCGAGGCTGGCGCTGCGCGCGCTGAAAATCTTCTTGATCAACCAGTTGGAATCGCGCGCGAGGTCGCGCAAGCCGCGCGCCACGATCGCGGACGACCGCAACGCGAGCCCCTGCGTCGGCGTGGCGATAATCTGGTGCGTCCCGGTTTTTTCTCGGATTTCCATCAGCGGCGTGCGCGCGAGGGCGGCGCCTCGAGGCGCTCTTTTGCCAGCGCGATCTGCTCCTCGACCTTTTCGGTCATCTCGACGAAAACATCGCGGCCGCTCTTTTCGGCCTCTTCCACGCGCGATTTCAATTGGTAGAGATCGGAGCGCACCAGCTCATGCATTTCGGCCTCGATTTCGGCCAGCCGGCCGCGCGCCTGGCTGACGCGGCGGATCACGCGAACCAGCTCGGCGCCGGTGCCGTCTCCCTCCACCACCTCGGGGCTGCAATCATATTCGGCGAGAATCTTGGCGAGGCGCGCCTCGTCGCCCTTCTCGTAAGCCTGATTCGCTTCCGCCATCAATTGCTGGCGCTTGGCGCGGTCCTTGCGATCGGACGTGAGGTCGGGATGGATGCGCTTGGCCACGTCGCGATAGAGGCGCTTCATTTCGGGCGAAGTCTTGAAGGCGCGCGGCTCCTTGGCGGCTTCATCGCCGACGGCGCCCTTGGTGTCGCTGGCGATCGCGCGGGCCGCCTTCGCCGCTTGCTGCGCGCGCTCGTTGTCGGGCTGCTCGCGCGCCACGCGCTCGGCGAGCTTTGCCTTCCACTCATCGAGCTCGGCATAGCGCGAGCCAACGAAGTGCAGGTAGCGGCGTTCGAAAGCCCCGAGCTCGGCGCGAAGGCTCGCGGCACGCAGCTCGCGGTCGGCCAGCTCGGCTTCGATGGCCGTTTGCTCGGCGCGTTTGCGCGCGAGTTCTCGCTCCTCGGGCTTTATGGGAGGCTTGGGCGTAGCCTTCTCAGACGAATCCGCACGCGGCTTTTCCGGGGGAACGTCCACCGATTTCGCCATAGTGTTCGCCTCTAAGAGCAGCCTACAGCAAGGCTCGACGGCCGATGGCTCCCAAGCCTACGGCCGCGCCTTACATCTCTCTCAAATTGTAGCCGCGGACGCCGGGTGGCTTGAGGCTTTGGAAAGCCGAGTTTCCAGAATCCGAAATATGCCGCCAGCGGACACTTGCCCGCCGTGCTTGGGCGCCCCGAATAAGCCAATTTGGCCCCGCCGAAGGCCGGCAATAGGCCGTTTTTTCGCTGATTCCCAGCCGGTAGAACCCTACAATTTGTCAGTTTGGTTCGGGACGCCCCCGAGAGGAGCGATCATGCAGGAAACCGCACAGCAGTACATCCAGCGCATGTTGGGCTACGTTGGCAGCCAGGAACCGGTCAAGCTGCAAGCGGCAGCGCCGAAGAAGATCGAGCGCCTGTTGAAAGGCGCGGCGAGTTCGAAGTTGCGGAAGCGTCCCGGGCCCGGCAAGTGGTCTGTCGCCGAAATCCTGGCGCACCTCGCGGATACCGAACTCGTCGTCGGCTACCGCATCCGCACGATCCTCGGCGCTCCGGGCGCGCCGATTCCGGCGTTCGATCAGGATGCCTGGGCCGCGGCGATGCGCTACGAGAAGCGCGACCCGCGCAAGTCGTTCGCGCGTTTTTGCGCGCTGCGCGAGAACAATCTGGCGCTGCTCAAGTCGCTGACGTCCGAGCAGTGGGAGCACCACGGGATGCACGCCGAGCGCGGCAAGGAGACTGTCGCGCACATCGCCCGCATGATGGCGGGCCACGACATCAATCACTTCAGCCAGATCGAACGGATTCTCGCGCTGAAGAAAAAGTAGCTCCGCCGAGGGCGCTACCAGATGCGGCAGCGCATCGCCGGCGGCCGGACCATCGCCGACTTCTCGGTGCAGCCCCAGGCCTTCGCGAATGCGGGCACATTTGGTACCGCGCCATCCACTCGGAAGAAGTTCAGCGGATGCGGATCGGTTTTCGCGCGCAGACGCTCGACTTCCGGACGGTAGTTCACCGCCCAGTTCAGCGAATAGCCGAGGAAAAAACGCTGTTCGGCCGTGAAGCCGTCGATCTTGGGGGGTGTGAGCTGTCCCTCGAGCGTCCTTTCAAACGCGGCGTGCGCGATCACTAGACCGCCCAGATCGGCGATGGCTTCGCCCTCCTCGAGCTTGCCGTTTTCATGCAGTCCCGGCTCGACTTCGAACGCGTCGAATTCCTTTACGATGCAATCCCCACGCTCGTGGAAATTCTTCAGGTCGTCGGGCGTCCACCAGTTTTTCAAGTTGCCGTCGGCGTCGAATTGCGCGCCTTGGTCGTCAAAGCCATGAGTCATCTCGTGGCCCATGATCGAGCCGATGCTGCCGTAATTGATGGCGTCATCCGCCTTCGCATCGAAATAGGGCGGCTGGAGGATGCCCGCCGGAAACACGATTTCGTTGTGAAGAGGGCTGTAGTAGGCATTCACCGTCGGCGGAGACATCCCCCATTCCGTGCGGTCAACCGGCTTGCCGATTTTCGCAAGATCGCGCGCAAATTCGAATTCATCTCCCTTCATCGCGTTTTCGACGTAAGGCACGCGCCCGACGTGATACGCCGAGTAGTCGCGCCATTTGTCCGGATAGCCGATCTTCAGCGTCATGGCGTCGAGCTTGTGCAAGGCCTGCTGGCGCGTGGGCGCGCTCATCCAGTCGAGCGTCGAAAGATCGTCGCGCAGCGCCGCGACAAGGTTGTGGACGAGATCGAGCGCCCGCGCCTTTGCTTCCGGCGGGAAGTAGCGCTGCACGTAGAATTGGCCGAGCGCTTCGCCCAGCTCGCCGTCGGTCTGCTCCACGCAGCGCTGCCAGCGAGGCAGAAGCTGCTTGGCTCCGGTCAGCTGCCGCCCGTAAAAATCAAAATTCTCGTCGACGAATTTCTTCGGCAGCGCCGGCGCCACGTCGTGAATCAACTGCCACCGCAGATAGATTTTCCATTGATCGAGCGGCACGGAAACGAGCGCCGCATCTACCGCCTTGAAGAAATCGGTCTGTGCGATGTCAGCCGACGAGACGGCGGGCGCGCCCACTTGCTTGAAATAATCGGCCCAGGAAAGGTGCGGCGTTAGGTCGGCAAGCTGCACCAGCGTCAGCTTGTGATAATTGGCCTCGGGATTGCGCAGATCCTCGCGCTTCGTCGAAGCCTTGGCCAGCGTGGTTTCGATGTCCATCACGGCCTTGGCTTCGCTCGCGGCGGTCGCATCGTCGTCTCCCGTCAGCTTGAACATGTTGGTGACGTGCTGGATGTACCCGGCGCGAAGCTGCTTCGAATGATCGTCCTCATCGAGATAATACTGGCGGTCCGGCAGGCCAAGGCCACCCTGGCCCGCGCCGGCGATCACCTGCGTGCTGTCTTTGAAGTCCTGTATGGAGCCGAATCCGAAAACGGCATTCACGCCCACGCGCTGCAGGCGCGCAATCTCCGCCTGCAGTCCCGCCAGATCCTTGATCTGCGCGATCTCCTGAAATGCCGGGTCGAGCGGCCTGATTCCGGTCGCTTCGATAGCGCTTTCGTCCATGCAGCTCGCATAGTAATCGCCGATCTTCTGCCAGTTCGACCCCGGCGTTGCGGATTTATCCTTGGCTGCTTCTTCGAGGATTCCGTGTAGCTCCTCTTCGTTCCGATCCATCAGCTTGCTGTACGTCGCCCACGTGGAGCGATCCGCCGGGACGGGATTGTTCTTCATCCAGCCGCCATCGGCGAATTTGTAAAAGTCGTCGCAGGGCGAAACGGAGCGGTCGAGATTCGCCAGATCGAAGCCGTGGTCCGAATGGTCCGTGGCGGCCGCGCCCAAGCCGCCCCGCGCGTCCGTAGCGTCGAACGCGGTGCATTCGCTGGCGGGCGCGGACGGCGAGGTCGCGGTTCCCGCAGAGCGCTGCGAGCCCAAGGACTGTGCGGAGAGAGCGATCGGGAACGCGAAAATCGACAGGGCTAGAACCGCGAAAACACATCGTCGGATCATGGAAGAAGTCCTCGTCGGATGATTCGGAGACGCACGTCTCCCCCGGCAAAATTGGATTGCGATTGGAAAGCCGCCCCAAGGCGGGAATCGCCGCCCGCCACCCATCGCGCAAGCATTCTGCTTGCGACGCATGCAAGGTGTCAACCGCGCGGAACGTACGCTGCGCCCGAGATTCCGCATGGAGTAGACTACGCAGGCTGCTCGGGGGCACACGTTGCTTGATCCACGCGAGGAATACGCAAAACGCCTGGAAATCCATGTCGCGACGGTGGCGCGAAAGGAACGCCAGCACATCCGGCTCGGCAACGCGAAGCTGATAGTGGTGGCTGCCGCCATCGTTGCTCTGTGGCTGATCTTCGCAGAGCACGTATCCGCCTACTGGCTGATCCTGCCGGCGGGAATCTATGCGGCCCTCGCAATTCTCCACGAACAGACCATCCGCGCCCGCGACCACGCGGAAACCGCGGCTGCCTTCTACCGCCTCGGCTTCGCGCGGATGGACGATCGCTGGAGCGGCAAAGGCGCTTCCGGCGAACGCTTTCGCGATCCGAAGCACGTCTACGCGGACGATCTCGATCTTTTCGGGCGCGGCTGCCTCTTCGAGCTGCTTTCGATAGCCAGAATGCCGATGGGCGAAAATCGCCTGGCCGACTGGCTGATGTCGCCTTCGCCGGTTCAAGCGATCGTCGAGCGCCAAGGTCTGGTAGCCGAGCTGCGGCCGAAGCTGGATTTGCGCGAGGATTTGGCGGTCACGGGCAAAGACGTGGCCGCACGCCTGAACCCGGAGTCGCTGATAAAGTGGGCGGAAGAGAAATCAAACCTCGGCGGGGCGGCCATGCGCATCGTCGCCGCAGCCATGGCGACCGCCGGCGCGGCGAGCCTCCTCTACTATCTCTACACGGCGAATTACTGGCCCATTCTCGGTGTCGTAATCGTCGAAGCAATCCTGTTTGGCAGGCTGCGCAAGCGCGCCGCGGCACTCATCTCAGAAGTGAACTGCAACGCGGAGGGCGTCGAGTTTTTTTCAGGGATTCTACAGCGTGTCGAGCGGGAATCCTTTGCGTCACCTCGTTTGCAGCACCTTCTCCTTGAGCTGAAGCAGGGTCCCGTGCCGGCGTCGCGCGCCATCAGGCGATTCGCACGCATCGTCTACTGGATCGATGGGCACGGAAGTCTCATCGCCAAGATCCTCGATATTTTCATGCTCTATACGATTCAGACAGCGCTGGCAGCCGAGGCGTGGAGGAAACGGCACGGTCCCCGGATGCGCATCTGGATCGATGCCATCGCCGAAATCGAAGCGCTGCTCTCGCTGGCGACGTATTCTTTCGAGCATCCCGGCGACCCTTTCCCGGAGTTTGCGGACGCAGCAGACTCCCTGCCCTGCTTTCTCGGTGAAGATCTCGGGCATCCGCTGATTCCCACGGCTCAGTGCGTGCCGAATAGCGTGCGGCTGGACGCGAACACGCGCGTGCTGCTGGTGAGCGGCTCGAATATGTCCGGGAAAAGCACTTTGCTGCGGACGGTCGGCATCAACGCGGTGTTGGCAATGGCGGGTGCGCCGATTCGGGGGAAATCGCTGCGTCTTGCGCCGCTTTCGCTCGGCACGCGCCTGCGCAGCGCCGATTCGCTGCAGGAGGGCCGCTCAACGTTTTACACCGAGGTGCTGCGCATCCGGCAGGTCCTCGACCTCACGCGCGGAGAGAAATCGGTTTTGTTTCTCTTCGACGAGCTGCTCGACGGCACGAATTCGCACGACCGCCAGATCGGGGCCGACGGCTTGGTCCGCGCGTTTCTCGAACGCGGCGCGATCGGCATCGTGACCACGCACGACCTCGCGCTCACCGAGATGGCCGAATCGGTCGGGGCGAGCGTCCGGAACGTGCACTTTGAGGATCGCGTGGAGAATGGCCAGATGCGATTCGATTACAAGCTGCGCGACGGAGTCGTCACCAAGAGCAACGCGCTCGAACTCATGCGCCTGGCCGGCCTCGACGTGTGATCCTTAACACGCGTGACCCTCAGTCATGCTTTACACCGACTATTCGGATCGACTGGAACACTCGCAGATTTATTCGTTTGGACGCACGAGCTACGTTCAGGGCTTCTTGGCGCTCCGAGGTCCATTCTTGTTCGGTAACTCTCGGTCAGCCGCCAATGCGTCGAGAAGGTTCCCTGCCTTGGGGGCTGAGGGAGTCGGAAAGTAGAAATTTACGAAACGCCACCGGTCGTTCTTGAACAACAACTCGGGCGTCACGTCCGGCGCTCTATTTTCCTTCCCCTGCCACACGCCGTAAACCTCGGCCCAGCATCTCCCATCCTTTATCGCGATTCTCTCAACGATGTAGCGTTCGGCGGGGCCGTCGCCGCCAAGGAAAGAGTCAAAATCGAGCGACACAAGATCCGAGCCAGCTTTCTCCTGGGCTTCAGAATCTTCCTTTAACTGCCGAACGAGATTTTGGCTGAATAGGTAGGGCCTAGCCTTCAAGGCAATATCGGAATCCGAAAATCGGTTGGCTCTTAAGGCGTTCGCCAGGTACCAAGCATAGAATTCCCCAACGAATTCGCGGCACGAGTCGCTGGTATCTCGCTGCCGTCCTTCTTGCCCAAACAGTGGGATGGCGAGTATCAGACACAGACACAAGCCGATGCACATCTTCGTCTTGTGAATTCTCACAGAGCGTCTCACTTCCGGGCGCACAATGAAGTCAGCGCCTAGTTATCGATCTGGGCGCGCTGCAATCGATCCGAGTAGTCGATGTAGAGCGTCTTCCACTCGGAGTAGAAATCGAGGGCGGTGAGGCCAGCCTCGCGATGGCCGTTGCCAGTGTTCTTGGTGCCGCCGAAGGGCAGATGCGTTTCCGCGCCAATCGTGGGCGCGTTCACGTACACGATTCCCGTCTCGAGGTCGCGCTGCGCGCGAAACGCCTGATTCACGTTGCGCGTGTAGATCGCCGCCGAGAGGCCGTAGTTCACGCCGTTCGCAATCGCCAGCCCCTCGTCGAACGTCTCGAATGGAATGACGCACACGACCGGCCCGAAAATCTCCTCCTGGCAAACGCGCATCTGCGGATCACAATCCACGAACACCGTCGGCTCGTGGAACCAGCCCTTCGCGAGCGCGCCGCTTTCCAGGCGATGGCCGCCGGCCGCGAGCTTCGCTCCTTCGTTCTTGCCGATCTCGACATATTTCATCACCGTATTGAGCTGCTGCTCGTTGATGCACGGGCCCATCTGCGTCGATGGGTCGAGGCCGTCGCCGACCTTCAGCGCTTTCGCGCGCGCGACGAATCGTTCCACGAACTCGCGATAAACCTTCTTCTGCACGGCGACGCGGCTCGCCGCGGTGCAGCGCTGGCCCGTGGTGCCGAAGCCGCCCCAGATCGCGCCTTCAACCGCGAGATCGAGGTTCGCGTCGTCCATCACGATGATGATGTTCTTGCCGCCCATTTCGAGATGGCACTTCTTGAAGGTTGACGCGCATGCCTCGCTCACGATGCGCCCCACTTCGGTGGAACCGGTGAAGCTGACGAGATCGACCTTGGGATGATTCACCACCGGCGCTCCCGCATCGGGACCATCGCCGAAAACCACATTGAGCACGCCCGCCGGCAGCCCGGCTTCCTCGAGCACCTGCGTGAGGTTGTAGGTGGAAAGCGGCGTATCCTCCGCGGGCTTCAGAACGATCGTATTGCCGCAAACGAGCGCGGGCATCGACTTCCACGAGGGAATCGCCATCGGGAAATTCCACGGCGTGACGAGTCCGGCCACGCCGATTGGCGCGCGCACGGACATCGCGAATTTGTTCGGCAGCTCCGACGGCGTCGTCTGGCCGAACTGGCGGCGGCCCTCGCCCGCCATCAGGTACGTCATGTCGATGGCTTCCTGCACGTCGCCGCGCGTTTCGTCGAGCACTTTGCCCATTTCGCGCGTCATGTCGCGCGCGAAGTCTTCCTTGCGCTTGACCAAAATCTCGGCCGCGCGAAAGAGAATCTCGGCGCGGTGCGGGGCGGGCGTCAGGCGCCATTTGTCGTACGCGGATTGAGCGGCGGTGACGGCCAGCGCAACATCTTCCTCGTTCGACGCGGGAAACATTCCGACGAGCTCGTCGCGGTTCGCCGGGTTGCGGTCTTCGAGCGCCTTGCCGCTGCGGGATTCCAACCATTCGCCGTTGATGAAGTTCTTGAACACGCGTGGGGCAAATGCTGTCGCCATGGAGTTGCTCCTGTGAATCTCTAGCTTAGCGCCGAACCACGCCTGCTCCAAGCCGCCCCGCATCGCGGTTAAGGCTGGACGGCATCGGTGCTCTGACTTCCGGGCACACTTTCGCCGCGGAACGGCAACTTGAATTTGCGGGCGATCTCGGGCCAGAACTCGCGGAGCACGTCATAACCAATCCCCTGCGCCACGCTGTAGCCGACGTTTTCCGCGGTCGGTGCGAAACCGCGGCGGTTGTCGGGGTGGTAGACGTTGCTCAGCGAGATCGAACTCGTCGTCGCAAACCACAAGGAGTAGTTGGGCATCTCCGTTCCGTCTACGTTGTACGCGACGACCGAATGTTTCACAGCATGGAAGAACCGCTTGTGGACGGGGCCGGCCCCTAGACGGTAGTAGCGCGGGTCTTCCGAAAATATTACGGGGTACGCGAAATCGCCGAAGAAGTACGACTGCGCCTGGTCGATCAAGTTGAAGCCAACTCGCTTGCCGTAACCCCCGGCCTCCTGCCCGTAGGAAGGATCGTCGTTTTCGGCCTGACTGATCCCGGAATTGAATGCGGCGCCCAGGAATGTGATCGGGTCGATCGTATCGCTGACGAACAACAGGAATTTGCCCTTCACTTCGAGCGTGCAAAATGTCGTGCCCGGCTTGTATCGCGCCGGACCTGTGCTTACCTCTTTGCGCTCCAGTTTCCGGCCAAACGCGCCGACGACCTTCGCGAAGGGGCCCTCGTAGTCCTGCCAGCCGACCAACGGAGGCGGCTGAAGGCAGGTGGTAAGGCCTTGCGGGGTTTGCTTCTCCACCGGTACGGCGCCCGGCACCGGGGGTGGCGCCTGTGGAGGAAACGGTGGCTCTTGCGCGCGCGCCGCGCTGCAAAAGGAGAGCGCCGTTAGCAAAACGATTCCCGCCCACGCGCAACGGGCCGCACGGATCATAGGAATGATCTGTTTCCTGTGCGTACCGGTCTCTCCCAAGGCCGCGGCGGCGGTGTCGCTTTGCGTGTCCCTGTCTTTTCCAGTCGAATATAGCGAATGGCGGGCAGGTTGAACGGCATTGTATCAGCCTCGGGGACATGGCGGTCAACACGGATCGCCAGGTAGGCTCTACGAATTGAGGCTAACGCTGCTGCTGGGGCTTTGGATCGGAGCCGGAGCCGGTGTCTGAGGCGCTCGGGGCATGCGCCGCGACGCCAGCCGCCGGGATGGAGGACTGCGCCGGGAGTTCGGCCGAAACGGCTGCGGGCTTGCTGGTCGTGCTAGCCGGCTGCGGGGATGTTGAGGTCGATGGTGTCGCGCAGCACTTTGGCAACTCGGGCTTGGGCGCCGAAACGCCGGCAATATCCGAGCCAAGGCCGAGCTTTTGCAGCGTCGGCGCGTCGAGTTCGCCCGTGGAATCGAGACCGCTGGCCGACTGGAACTTTCGCGTCGCCGCGATCGTGTTCGAATCCCACTTGCCGGTGGGGTCGCCCTGATAGTAGCCGCCGCGGGCAAGTGCGGACTGAATCTGGGTGATGCGGTCAGGCGTAGGCCCCTTCGGCAAGCGCATGTGTCTCGAGTAATGTCTCCGATGATGGCGTGTGTGCTTCGATCGCGAGGCAGAGGAAGGCGACGAACTCTTCTGCTGTCCGTGCGCGGGCACGGCCGCCAGAGCCAGAGCAAACGCCACTGACGCCGCGATTGACCATCGCTTGATGAAAGTCATTATCAGAATTTGGACGCTGGTTCCGAGAAAATTGCCGCCCCGGCTGCCGGTACGCCGCAAGTTCATTATCGCCCATTCGAGGCTCGACTCAAGCCTAGCGGGCAAACGGCGAACCTATCAGGTAATGCACCCAATGCGAAGGGCAAGAAAGAAGAAAGGGACGCTCAAGGTGCCCCTCCGAGAAACCAGAAACGCGTTTCGCCTATTGCTGAGAAGGCACGGCGCCGGCCAGGAACAGCGTCAGCACGGTGTCCTGGCGCCGGGCGATCTTGAAGAGCACGTCGTCGCCGGGCTTGAGCTTGGCCATCTGCGCCTTGTAATCTGCGAGCGAAGTGATGGCCACGTGGTTGACCTCGACGATCACATCGCCCCGCGTGAAGCCGACATCCTCCGCAAAGCTGGCCGGCTCGACTTCGGTCACCACAGCTCCGACGAGCTTGCCCATGCCGATCTTGCGCGCGAGGTCCGCCGTGAGATCTTCGACATGCAGCCCAAACTTATCTGCTTGGGCGCCCTGATCCGGTGTCTGGTCCGTATCCTGAGCCGTTTGCGGGAAGAGCTGGGAACGGTCGGCGACAGTAAGCGTGACGTCGCTCGCCTGCTTGTTGCGGACGTAACTGAGCTTCACGGAATGGCCGATCGGCGTCTGCGCGATCGGATTCACGAGATCGGCGCCCGTGTGGACCGGCTGGCCGTTGACTTGGGTAATGACGTCGCCCGCTTTCAGGCCGACTTTATCCGCCGGGCTCCCCGGCTGGACCGCTTCGATCACGATTCCATACGGCGCGCCAAGCTCCTTCATCAAGATCGGATTGTTGCTATTCTCTTCCTGGAAGGTCACGCCGATCGAACCGCGAATCACTTTGCCGCTCGTGATGAGCTGGTTGTAAACGTTGATCGCCGTATTCGATGGCAGCGCGAAGCCTACGCCTTCAAATCCCCGGCCGCCCGTGTAGATCGCCGTGTTGATGCCGATCACTTCCCCGGCCATATTGACCAGCGGACCGCCGGAATTGCCCGGGTTGATCGCCGCATCCGTCTGGATGAATCTCTGGAACTGCTTGCCGATGCTGGTGCGGTCCTTGGCGCTGATGATCCCGGCGGTGACCGTGGAATTCAGTCCGAACGGGCTGCCGAATGCGAGCACCCAGTCGCCTACCTGTACGCCGTCCGAATTTCCAAGCTTGGCGACCGGCAGCTCATGGCCCGCGTCGATCTTGATCACTGCGAGATCGGTGTCCTTATCGACGCCAACCACGCGCGCGTTATAGTGGCTCGGATCGCCGTCGAGGCTCACCTGAATCTTGGTGGCGTCGTCGATCACATGGTCGTTCGTGAGAATAAAACCCTTCTTGTCGACAATCACGCCGGAACCCAGGCTGCGCTCCGCGTCCGGCGGGTTATCCGGCGAATCAAAGAAGCGGTCGAAGAAATCCTGGAATGGGTCGCTGCCATCATCCCCACCGCCGCCGTGTGGACCCTTGCCGCTGGTCTTCGGCTTTTCAATCACCTGCGTGGTCGAAATGTTGACGACCGCCGGCCCGAGATTTTTCGAGATGCTGGCGAACGCGCCTGACAGGCTGATCGGGTCGGGCACGGCGAGCATGGCCGCGCCATTCGGAGCCTGTGGCCGGTTGGCTAGCGTGTGGCCCGGAACCACGGTCCCAATCAAAATGCCGATGCCCAGGGTGACACCTACGAGGAGGGTCGCAAACACTTTACGGCGCCGAGCCCAACTCCACAGCTCTTGAAATTGAATCCCCATCCTCGTACTCCTTTTTCCAGACCCTGAAGGCAATGTGTGATTATAGCACCGCTGGACGGCCCGCGAACCCCGCTTCCCTGCCCGCTTGCCGTTGCGACTTAGGCACACCCGTTCGATGCGTGAGCCTTCGGACCAGGTTCCCCAAAATGGTAGGGAAAGTTCCCCGGCAAGCTGGGATTTGCCAAAGGAGGGACTCGCAGGTAGAGTGTTGCGAGTTTTTGGGCGGCTTGCGGGCAGGCGGGCTTCAAATTCACCGGGGGGTGGGCGCGCAGATGGAATTTGGCGTGATCGACCACGTCGACCGGCAGGACCGGCCGATTCACGAGACGTACGACAGCCGGCTGAAGCTTCTCGAGCTCTACGACAAGGCCGGCTTCAGTACCTATCACATCACCGAACATCACTTTACGCCGCTCGGCCTCGCGCCTTCGCCGCTGATTTTCCTCGCGGCGGCATCGCGCATTACACAGCGGATCCGGTTCGCGCCGCTCGTCCTGATCGCCACGCTCTACAACCCGCTGCGCCTGGCCGCGGAAATCTGCATGCTCGACCACCTCACCCACGGGCGCTTCGAGATCGGCACGGGCCGCGGCGTTTCCCCGATCGAGCTGGGCTTTTACAACGTGACCGAAGCCGAGGCGCCCGCGGTTTACGGCGAGGCGGTCGCGGTTATGATGGCTGCGCTCACGAAGGATGTGGTCGATTATCACGGCAAGTATTTCAACTTTACGAATGTCCCGATCGAAATGAAGCCGCTGCAGCAGCCGCATCCCCCGTTGTGGTACGCGACGAACAGCCCCGAAAGCGCCGCGCGCGCGGCCAAGCAGAACATGAGTATCGTCACGCTGATTGCAGCATCGGGCGCGCGCCAGGTGGTCGACGCATACATGCAGGCGTGGAGCGCTGTGTATGGCACCGGCTGCAGCCACCCTCGCGCGAAGCTGCCGAAGGTGGGCATCACGCGCCTCCTCTACGTGGGAGAAAGCGAGCAGCAGGCAAAAGAGCGCGGCATGTTCGGCTACCGCGGCTTTTACGACAAGCTTGGCTACCTATGGCGGAAGTTCGACGTCCACCATCCCGCGCTGGATGAGGTGGCGCACGCGAGCGCGGATACCATCATCACCGGGACGCCCGCAACGGTGCGCGCCGCAATCGAGGAGCAGCTCGAAGTTTCCGGCGCCAACTATTTCGTCCCGCGCTTCGCCTATGGCGACCTCACGCACGAGGAAAGCGTCCGCTCGCTCGAACTTTTCACGAGCGAAGTGATGCCGCACTTCTGCAAATAGCCCGCGTCGCGCGGTTCCAAGTTCTTAAATCTCAAATCTCCAATTTCTGTTTCCTCACGGCTTCGCGTCGCCGTCGTGAAACTCGATCAGATGCAGTTCCGTGTCGGCGGTCGTTCCATGATGATGGTATTCGTAGGTCACCATGCCGATCCCCGGGACAAAATCGAGTTCCATATCATCGGGTAGAGTGGCGTATTCGACGCGATACGCCACCCGCTTCCCCGGTTGGATTCCCTTCGCGCCCGCTAACCCTGCCGCGTGGGCCGGGCCTGCCACCCAGCAGTCGAGGCTATCGTCGCGCTTCATTCCGTCCGCGCCGCAGAATTTCCTGCCTTCCGTCAGTGGCAGTTGCAGGAACCAATCGTCATCGATGGGCGCTTGTTCCCAGGAATATTGCGGATGATCTAGTTCGGAGAGAAGCGATTTCGCTTCGTCATCCTCGATCAGATAGAACTTTGCATCCTGGGTTCGAATCACGATTGAGAGCTTCGGCTCCGCATTGCCCTCAGACCAATCAAGATCGCCCGGCATACCCTTCAACACGGCAATGGTTAGCTGTGAGATTTCAACAGGTTGTCCATTCGAGCAAAACCGGAGAAGCTGATTGTGTCAGCAGTCACCTTCAACCGGAGAGGCCCGAATGGACATTCATAAGAATGCACGACTCACGTTTATGCGTCGAGAGCAGTTGGCAGAACGAGTGATTCTGGAGGGAAACACCTTGAACTCGGCGGCCGCCGAGTTCAAGGTGTGCGCGCGCACCGCCGCCAAGTGGACCCGCCGCTATCGCCAGCAGGGGTCGGCCGGTTTGTGGGATCGCTCCTCACGTCCCCGGCGCTCGCCGCGTCGCACGCCGCAGCATCTGGTCGAACGCGTGGAGCAGCTGCGCCGCCAGCGCTTCACCGGTCTGCACATCGCGCAGGCCACCGGCCTGAGCCGCGCCACCGTTAGCCGCGTTCTCCGCCGTCTGGGTCTGAATCGCATCCGCGACCTGGAGCCTGCTGCGGCCGTGATTCGCTACGAGCACCCCGCTCCCGGCGATCTGCTGCATCTCGACATCAAGCATCTAGGCCGTTTTACGGAAATCGCCGTCCGCGCCGATGGCCGCAGGCGCGGAAAACATCATCGCGGATGGGAGTACCTGCACGTCGCCATCGACGATCACTCCCGCATCGCCTTCTCCCAGGTCTTGCCGAACTTCACCGGTGCTTCGGCGGCTGCTTTTCTTCACGCTGCCGTGGCCTACTACGCCACTCTCGGCATTCGCATTCGTCGCCTGCTTACCGATAACGGCCATTGCTACCGCTCGGGCGCTTTCCGCGAAGCCTGTCTGCAGCTCGGTCTTCGCCATCACTTTACGCGCCCCTACACACCGCGCACCAACGGCAAAGCTGAACGCTTCATCCAAACAGCCCTCCGCGAATGGATCTACGCCTGCGCCTATTCAGACTCTGAGCAACGCAACGCGCAGATGTCTCCTTGGCTTCACCACTACAACTGGCATCGCCCTCATGCTAGTCTCCACCACGCTCCACCCATCAGCCGCTCCAGCTTAGATCGGGACAACCTCTTGAGACTCCACAGTTAGCCCATCGCGCCGAATCGCGCGTGCGACCGAAGTTTTCCATGTCACGTGCGCTATCTTCCCGTTCTCGAGGCCTTTCACCCAATACCGCACAGTGCCTTGATAAACCCAATACGTCCCCGGCGTCAGCGGGAAATCTTCGTCCGTCTTGCTTTGGCCCCTCGCGGATGCGTCGACGAGCGCCAAGACAAGCGCAACAAGCACGATGGTGCGTCTCGCGGCCATACTAGTTTTTCCGCGCGGCCATCCAGAGCGAATCGCTTGTCGGCATGCAATCGGCGAAGGGCCGCGGCAACGGCTCAAATCCAGCTGCGCGCAAGATCTTCGCCAGCGTCCGCGGCGTGAAATAGTTGCAATGCGCGGGAACATGATAGCCGCACCAGTTCATGCCCCGGATGTAGCGATTCCAGCTCGCGTAATTCGGCGTCTTCAGGATCGTCAGGCCGCCCGGCTTAAGGACGCGATGGGCGGCGCGCAATCCGGCCAGCGGATGCCATTCATGCTCGATGTAGCCGAACTGCGTCACAATATCGAAAGCTCCCGCCGGCAAATCGCGCTCGGCCACCTCGGTCACCGGCCCTTCGAAAATCCCGTTGCGCGACGTTCGCTGCCGCGCCATTTCGGCGCCCTGCGGGCTCAGCTCGATTCCCGTCACGTCGAAGTGCGCCGACGCCTGCTCGAGGAATCGCCCATCGCCGCAGCCGAAATCGACCAGCTTCCCCGCGCGCGCCCATCGTAGCGTCTGCGCCAAAAGCCGCGCGGTCGGCTCAGGACGCAGCCAGCGCGTGCAACGCGAAAGAAAAAGCATCACCGGCTGCTTTTCCCGCCGCTGCGTCAATTCCTTCGTGTGCTCCTCGACCCAATCGTGATTCTTCGCTTGCTCGTCATACGCCAGCTCGCTGCCTAGAAACGCCATCTCGCACCGCGCGCACCGCACAATGTCCCATCCGTCGCGGCGCGCCTGCACTTCGCGCTCGAGCCCGCCGCACAGCGGGCATGGCCGCACGCGTGTGGCGCTGGCCGTAGCATTCGTTGCTTGGATCGTGGCGTTCACGTTTGCAAACTCGCGGAAATTCTAGCACGCGGCGTCGCGGCTCACCCTCTCCGCCTCGCGCTTCGAGCCACTTGCCAACCTGCAGAGACTGCTTGCGCCGCTTCGCATCTCTTGGCATAACTCTACAAGGCGTCCAAGCGCCGCCGACAGGAGAACATTCGTGGCTGACATCGCACTCTTTGGCGCAACGGGAATGATCGGGCAGAGAATCCTCAACGAAGCGCTTTCGCGCGGCCACAAAGTGACGGCCATCGTGCGCGACATCACCAAGGCGCCGCAGCTGCGGCCCAACCTCGCGATCAAGCCCGGCGACATCCTCAAGCCCGAGGCCGTCGCTCTCGCCGTGGCGGGAAATTCCATCGTCGTCTCCGCCTACGGGCCGCGCGGCGGCGATCCAGAAGAAGCTTGGACCGCCGTGCGTTCCTTGATGGAGGGAGTCTCAGCGGCGAAGGAAACGACAGGCAAGCCGATCCGGTTCATCGTCGTGGGCGGCGCCGCGAGTCTCGAAGTGGCGCCCGGAGTCGCGCTGCTCGACACGCCGAATTTCCCCGCGGCCTGGAAACCGGTCGCATCGGCGTACCGCGAAGTGCTCGGCATTCTCCGGAAAGAAGCCACGGCCGCCGGGCTCGATTGGACCTATTTCAGCCCCGCCGCCTTCATCCAGCCCGGTGAACGCACCGGGAAATTCCGTCTCGGCGGGGACCAACTCGTCGTCGATGCGAAAGGCGAAAGTCGCATCTCTGCCGAGGACTACGCCGTCGCTATGGTCGACGAAATCGAAAAGCCTCAATTCATCGGCAAGCGCTTCACCGCCGCCTACTGACAGAGTGCGCCCGTGCGATAAGGGCGTCACAAGGGTGGGCCCGAAATAGATTCTTAAGAATCGCGCTGCCCCTGCTCACCTGAGTGTCAGGAGAAGAGTCCAGCGAAGTGCTTGGCGAACTCCAAGCGCCGAAGGCGCGATTGTACCCAGCCCGGCATGAAGCGAAGCGTAATGCCGGGACGCGCAAGTAGAGAATCCGCAGTCCCGGAGGGACGGTTGACTTCGGCCCGCCCCTCACTCGACGCAGCTCACCACTTCGGAATGCCGCAGCTGAAGTTGGCGGCATCGTACGGATCGCCGCTTCCCTTGTAAATGGCCGCTTGCGGATACGGGCATGCTAGGTGCGTGCGATCAACCTCATCGCCGAGCTTGTGCTTGTTGAGGATTTCGTCGGGAGCCTTGCCCGTCTCGCGCCATTTCTCGACCACATCGAGCGCGTCGAACGTCCCGTTGTCTCCGAGTCCGAAGCCCGGGCACATTCCCATTCCCGGCACCATGAAAAGGCGCACAAAATCGTACGTCTCCCTCTTCCCGCCCATGGTTTTCAGGACGCTGTCGTAGTAGTCGATCATGCCGCGCGGCGGGATGATCGCTTCGTCCCACGATTCGTAGATCAGCAGCTTGCCGCCATGCTTCTTGAACGCCTCGAGATTGGGATCGTACGAATTCAGGAGCGCGCCAACTTTTTGGTCCGCCAGCCGCGTATCGCGGTCCACGTCGAACGTCTGGAAATCCCAGTCAGGATTGCCGAAAACGATGCTCTTAAAGAATCCCGTGCTGATACTGAGCGGCGCGGGGCCGGCCATCATCAATCCCCAACCCAGCTCGCTGCCCGGATCGAAGCCGGGATACATCTGCGTGCCATCCGCGAATTTCGGCCCGGCGTAAATCAACTTCGCCGTTTGCACCTGCGGCTCCGTCAGGCACGACGCCAAATCCGACTTCCCCGGGCACCGAATCGTCTCCGGATCGAAATGGCAGCGCGTGGGATCTTCGATGAAGCCGTCGCGCACGCCGTCGAGCGAATCGCACGCATCGAGCGCCGCGCGGTGAATCACCGGATACTTGCTCGGCGGAATGTAGCCCGGCGCTTTCACGCCGTCTTTCAGCGAGAGCCACGTCATATACTCCGACACCGCTTGCAGGTGCGTGATGTAGTACGCCGGATCGCCCGCGGCAATCGCGTCGTAATCGTCGGGGAACTTCTGCGCCTCGGTAAGCGCCTGATTGCCGCCTTCATGGCAACTGCTGAAGAACGAGAGCTTCGCCGGCTTGCCGTAATACGCGAGAATCAGCTGCTTCGCCGCGAGAGCCGTCTCGTGCATCGCGCGGTATCCCCAATCCGCCACTTTCTCGGAATGGCCGATCGCCCATTTGTCCGGCGCTTCGCTCGTCGCGCCCACATCCTGGTGGCCCGTGTCGGTCGAGGCCGCCGCCGAACCGCGGTTCACCTCGCGCGTCAACCCCGCGTAGCTGATCGACCCGATGAACCCGGGATTCCCGATGCCGATGTACTTCCCGTCCCAATCCTTGGCGATTGGCAGCCACACTTCGAACCCGATGTGCGAGTCGCTGGTCGGCGCCGAGAATCCCGCCACGCGGCAGAACGGCACGGAAACCTTCAAGCCCGCTGGCGTGCCGAATCTTCCGCCCGTGCTCGGCACTTCGAAATCCGGCGGCGTGCTGATTGCCGTCGCCATCGTGATCGTGACATGCGGAATCGGCGCCGACATCAGACCTTCGCACGACTGCTGCGCCGACGCGGACGCCGGAACCATCAGCAACACGCAGAGCGCGCTCAAACACAAAAACAGCGGTGAACGAACCTTCATGCGATCCCCCCGTCTAATCCTAAATGTCCGGGCGCGCCCGATTCCCCAATCTTCAGGCAGCGCTTTCCACCACGCATTCCAGATTTCGCCGAGCATTCCCCAATTGGGGCCGCGGATTATACACCTTGCTTCAATCACAGTCAGATTGCGTTGCCCTTTCAATCGCTCGCCATTGCCCGCTGTCGCGAGCCTCATTTGCCCTTCTCGATCGGATAGCCTTTGGCCGCCCAGTCCGTGCCGAAATTCGTCGGCAGCAGCAGGACCCGCAAGCGCGCGAAGCCCGCAGCGTGCAGCGCCGTGAACGCCGGCCGCAGGTTCGGGCAGCGCACCAGCGGGCAGCAGCCGCAGTAGAGAACAACATTCGAAGATTTCGGCAGGCTCTGCGCCCACGCCTTCAAATCCGCCAGCCCCTCCGGCTTCGACCCAGGCCCATGGTACGAAGCCCCGGGCACGTGCCCGCCGTCGTACAGGAATGTGAATCCGACGCACGCCACGATCGGGCGCTTCGACGGATCGGGATCGCTGAGTTCCTTTTCAAGATCGGCCGGCGTGACAGTCTCCGACACGGTCCACGGGTCGGCCTGCGCCTGCGGCTTGGAGGATGTGTTCTGAGCCCGCGCCGGCGCAGCGTGAACGACTGCGTGCTGGATCGCGTTCACGTGAAGCGCGATAAACCCCATAACGAAAACGACCGCGACCAATCCGCACGCCTGCAAAACTCTTCGCCGCCACCGATTTTCAATGTGCATGAATTTCATCTCCTCTTCGCCGAATCACGCGACGCTTTCCCGCAGCGGTATCTTATGGCCAGTCTGCGCCTCGTGTCTGAACTTAATCATGATTGCTTGCCGCAATCTCTCGGCGCGCTCGTGTTCAATGTTGGCCTTGGGGAAAAGCTCCTCGGCGCGCGCCGCGTCCTCTTCGGTTCCGCCGGGCAGAGCGAGCCACGCCGCGCGAAATCCTTCATCCGCCGAGAGCCACGCATCCATCCACGCCTCACGCAACTCCAGCGTGATTTTCCGGCACTCGTCGCAATTGGCAGCTGTCATTGAAGGGCATTATGCCGGAAACCGAGACCCGCGGCGGGAAAACTCTGCTAGAATCCGGCGCGCCGGCGATTTGGCGGCACGTACGCGAAATTGTTACAATGTGGCTGGAAGGTTCATCCAGCAAATATGGCTTCTCGCACACTTTACGAAAAAATCTGGGACGCGCACGTCGTCCATGAAGAGCCGGGCAAACCCTCGCTGATCTACATCGACCGCCATCTGATCCACGAAGGCACTTCCCCGCAGGCGTTTTCCGGGCTGAAAGCTGCCGGCCGCAAAGTGCGCCAGCCCGAACTGACCTTCGCGGTGATGGATCATTCGGTCTCGACGAAAAATCGCGCGCTGCCTCTCGTCGATCCGGATGCGGTCGCGCAATTCGAAGCGCTCGCGCGCAATTGCCAGGAGCACGGCATCAATCTTTTCGACATGCAGAGCCGCAATCAGGGCATCGTCCACGTCATCGGGCCGGAGCTCGGCATCACGCAGCCTGGCAACACGATCGTCTGCGGCGATAGTCATACCTCCACCCACGGCGCGATGGGCGCGCTCGCATTCGGCATCGGGACGAGCGAAGTGGAGCACGTGCTCGCCACGCAGTGCCTTTCGCAGTACAAATCGAAAACGATGAAGATCGACGTCGAGGGCAAGCGCCCGCGCGGCGTCACCGCGAAGGACATCATCCTTGCCATCATCGGCAAAATTGGCATCGCAGGTGGCACCGGCCGCGTCGCCGAATATACCGGCGAAGCGGTGCGCGGCCTCTCGATGGAAGGCCGCATGACGATGTGCAACATGACCATCGAGGGCGGCGCGCGCGCCGGCATGGTCGCGCCGGACGATGCGACGTTCGCATATCTCGAAGGCAAGCCGTTTGTTCCGCGCGGCAAGGATTTTCAGGAAGCGGTCGCCTACTGGAAATCGCTCGCCACCGATCCCGGCGCGAAATACGACGCCACGGTTACGCTGAAGGCCGAAGAGCTCGCGCCGATGGTCACCTGGGGCACGAATCCCGGCATGGTGACGCAGGTGACGAGCCGCGTTCCGGATCCTTCATCCTTCGCCGATCCGGTCGATCGCAAAGCCGCCGAAAGCGCGCTCACCTACATGGATTTGAAGCCCGGCACGCCGATCGAAAATATTCCGGTCGACCGCGTGTTCATCGGCTCGTGCACGAATTCGCGCATCGAGGATCTGCGCGCCGCCGCGAAGGTTGTGGCCGGCAAGCACGTAGCGAAATCGCTGAAGCAGGCTCTCGCGGTTCCGGGGTCGCGCGTCGTGAAGCTGCAAGCCGAAAAAGAAGGCCTCGACAAGATTTTCCGCGATGCCGGATTCGAGTGGCGCGACGCGGGCTGCAGCATGTGCATCGCGATGAATGACGACGTCCTGCCGAGCGGCGAACGCTCCGCCAGCACCTCGAACCGCAATTTCGAAGGACGCCAGGGCAAGGGCAGCCGCACCCACCTGGTGAGCCCGATGATGGCCGCCGCAGCCGCCATCGAAGGCCATTTCGTCGATATCCGCAAATGGAAGGGCGTCGAAGGCTCCGAGTGAAAAACCTGCACAGAGTTTCGTTGGCTCTCTTAGCCATTCCACTCTTGGCGACTCTCTGGTCTTCGGTTTGGGAGCTTGCGTACATTCAGCCAGAGCAGCTTCAATTCGCCGATCACCCGGGGATGTTCTTCAAGTATGACAATTTCGTTCACGAAGCCGGATATGCGGGACTGGCGATAGTGGTTATCGGGCTGCTTGTCCTCTTCATCCCATACCGAAGGGGCGAGGCATGGGCCTTTGCGGCCATGGCCGTTCTGTTGGTTTGTTACCTGCTGCCTGTGTTCTTGTTCGTTAATTTTCCGCACCACCTGGCAGCGTGGCTCTTTCCGCGCCTTCCTCAACAGCGCGTTATCGGTCTCGAGGCACTAAGCTTCTACACTTATTCGTTCACGATCATGGAGCTCGCGGGACTTGGTCTGGCTTTGCCGCAATTCCTAGCGAGTCACAGAAACAAACGAACTTGAGAGGCAGCGAGAGATGATGAAACCCTTCACAAAACTTACGGGGCTCGTCGCGCCGATCGATCGCGTGAATGTCGATACGGACCAGATGGTGCCGAAGCAATTTCTGAAGCTGCTGACGCGCGAAGGCTACGGCCGGGTTCTCTTTTACGACTGGCGATATTTGCCGGGCGAGAAGTCGAATCCGGATTTCGTCTTGAATAAGCCGCGCTATAAGGGCGCGAGCGTTTTCATCGCGCGCGCGAATTTCGGCTGCGGATCGAGCCGCGAACACGCGCCATGGGCGATCCTCGATTACGGCGTGCGCGCGATTCTCGCGCCGAGCTACGCGGATATTTTTTACAACAATTGCTTCAAGAACGGGATTCTGCCCGTCACGCTGAGTGACGAGCAGATGGACGAGCTTTTCAAGCGCACCGAGCAGAACGAAGGCTACAGTGTCACAGTCGATCTCGAGCAGCAAGTCGTCACCGACGATAAAGGTCCGCGCTATTCCTTCAGCGTGGATCCATTCCGGCGCGAGTGCCTGCTCAAGGGCCTCGACGACATCGGCCTCACGCTCGTCCACGAGCCCGCGATCTCGGCCTACGAGAAAAAAGCTCTGCGCATCCCCGTGATGCACGAAGCTCTCGACGTGAAATTCCACCACAACTAGCTACCCGCGCGTTGCACCATTCTTGTGCAAAATGCGGCGTGCAAATCTGCTCCGACGGGAGCATCAATGATGCTCTCGTCGGGAGCTTAAGAGCCCCTTAGCGGACACAAATTGGCGGGAAATGACGCGTTTTGCGCCGTTAGCTGATTTGCGTACGCCGGGGTGAGGCTGACAGCCGAAGATGCCGCGCTGAAGGCCGCGGCGTTACATTTAGACCTTTAAACCGCCGGGGCGCCTTCGATGATGGAGACGCCTTGGACGACGGCGACATTGTTAGCGAACTTGTCTTTGGCGACGACCGGGATGATGCGGCGCATCTCGAATCCGCCGGCGGCGAGGAGAGGTCTCCATTCGGCGGCGCTGCGTTCCTTGCCGCCGGTGACCGCCAGCATGTTGAGGTCGCTCATCGCGTGAATTTCGAGCGCGGGATTCGGCTGCGAGATCGCGTCGGGCAAGACGAATTCGATCACGACAAGCATACCATCGGCTGGAATCACGGCGCGGCAGTTCTTCAGAAGCTTGATTGCAACGTCATCGTTGTAGCCGTGGAGGACGTGCTTCATCGCGTAGACGTCCGCGCCAGACGGCACGTTTTCGAGCAGATCGGCTGCGATCAATTTGCATCGCTCGGCGAGGCCGTCCGCATGGAGACGTGGCGCGGCTGCTTCGATGGATGGCTGGCGGTCCACCAGCATGCCGGAGAGATGGGGGTTGCTCTTCAATATGGCGCTGATCAGCGCGCCGCCTCCGCCGCCCAAATCCGCGACCACGCGGCGGCTGGTGAAATCCCAGGCGTGGGCTGCCGGCAAGTAATCCTCGACGGGAGCCGTGCCCATCACGGCGCGAAAAATCGCGTTCGCATCCGGGTCTTGCGACCATCGCGAAGCGATTCCTTTGCTCTCCATTACCTTGAACGCGCTCTGGCCGGTACGCACGCAGTCGGTGAGATACGCCCAGCTGTCCGCCAGCAGGTCGGCCCAGAATACGACCGCGGGCCAGACGGAGTTCGGCGCGTCTTTGCGCAGCGGCTGGCCCACCGGCGCGAGAATGAATTTGCCGGGCGTGGTCTCGGACGTGATTCCAAAGATCGCCAGCGCGCGCAGCAGGCGATACAGCGAATCGCGGTCGGCGGCGCAAGCTTTGGCCAAGTCGTCGACGCTGCGTTCCCCGCCGGCGAGCGCGTCGGCAATGCCGAGACGCGCGGCGGCGCATATCATCCGGCTGCGCGAGTAAGCCATCGCCATTTCGACGAGGGCGGGATTCTGTGTAACGTTGCCGATGCCGGCGCTGGTCGATGACATAAGGTCGCTCCCGTCCTTGGCGGGCTGCGAATTCCAGCCTTCAGGATATCTCAGAATGCAACGTCCTCGACGTGCGTGGCGATGAACCAGCGGTTGCCGAAGGGGTCCGTCACGCCGGCGCTGCGGTCGCCGTAGGGCTGATCCGCGGGCGGCTGAATCGAAGCGGCTCCAGCTTTCAGTGCTTGCTCGTAAAGCGCGTCGGTGTCCGAGACGTACAGGTGCAGCGTGCTGGGTTGCGGCTGGTACGGCCCGTGTCCGCCGGCCAGCGCAACGATCGAATCGCCGATGCGAACCTGCGCGTGCGGAATTCCGCCGTCGGGCATCTGCGCGCGATAAACCTCTTCTCCGCCAAACGCCTTCTGGAGGAACTCGATGAGCTGCACCGGCTCCGTCGCATACAGATGCGGGGTCACGCTGCCGAACGTTCCGAAAATGGCGTTGTCGGGAGTCGGATTGAAAATGTGCCACCGGTTGCCGGAAGCGTCGACCACCGTGCCACCGCGCGAGCCATAGTCGTGGTCGCTGACCCGATCGAACACGGTCGCGCCCGCTTCGACGGCCCGCGCGTAGACCGTGTCGGGATCATTCACGCGAAGCAGCAGCGTGCAGGGCGTTGCTGGATATTCCGGGTTCGCGTCGGCGAGCTCGATCATCGAATCGCCGATCTTCACCTCGGCGTGCATGATGACGTCCTCGGCGCCGGGACGCTTCGCGCGGAAATGCTCCTCCGCGCCGAACGCCTGCTTCACGAAGTCGATCCACTGCGCGGCATTCGGAATAATCAGGTACGGCGTCACGGTGTGAAATCCTTCTCGAACGAACTTTACGGCTGCGCTTGCCATCTTTGCTCTCCTTTCCAAAGCGGCTTTCAGGCGCGCCTTGAAATCGGGGCGCGGAAGATCCTTCAAATCGCGGATGACTTCGATTACGGGCGCGAAGCTCATGTCGAACCGGCGCGCGGCATCGGCGCGTGAAAGAGGTGCGTCCGGTGGGCCCAGAAGCGTTGAGATGATTTTGTCGAGTTGTTCGCTCTGCGTGTTGTTAGCCATTTTTGCTTACCGGCTTTTTTGCCTTCGCGCTTGTGCGCGGATTCTTTTCGATACTCGCGCGCAGATTGTGAATGGCGCGAAATTGCAGTTGCTTCACGGCGCCATCCGTGCGGCCGATTTCGCGCGCGATTTCGGCGATGCTCTTGCCTTCGGCGAAACGCATTTCGATTACGCTGCGCTGGTCGGCCGGCAACGCGGCTACCAGACGGAAGAGGCGCGCGCGGCTCTCGATCTCTTCCGGATTCGCGTGCGCGGAATCGTCTGGAGGATCGTCCGAGAGCGCGGTTCCCTGCTCTTTCGCCGAGCGCTGCCAGCGATCGGCAATCGCGTTCGAGGCGATGCGGTAGAGCCACGCGGCGAAGGGTGCGCCGCGCCACTCGAATTTGCGGATATTCGCGAGCGCGTCGCGAAAGACCTCGGAGGTCACATCCTCGGCGTCGTCGCGATTACGCAGACGCCGGGCGACGAACGCGTAGACGCGCTCGAAGTTCCGCTCGTAAAGCTCCGTGAAGCGCGCGGGATCTTTCTGCGCGGCCGCGATCAGGAGCCGCTCGTCGTGGGCGTCCTTCTTCGGTGGCATCGGTCCGTCTTCTCTAACATAAACCGCCCGCGAGCGGAAAGGTTACGCTGCAAAATGCGACGCCGAAGTGTCCGCCGTTCCGGCGCCGAGATTCCTCGTCCTTCGCCACACCGCCTGATTTCCGCGCAGACTGAGGAGAAAGGGCGCGGAAATCAGGCTGCTCAGTCCTCGGAATCACAGGGTTGGTTGCTGATTGGTGGTTGCTACTCGATGGCGCGCGCGATTGGCTCGGGGGATTCGGCGACCGTGGGGGCGGGGCCCTTCAATTCGGCGAGGAGGATGCCGGCGAGGATCAGTGCCGCGCCGGTGAGCGTGCGCGCGCCGAAATGCTCGGTGGCGAGCAGCCATGAGGTGATCGCGGCGAAGACCGGCTCGAGGCTGACGAGAATCGCCGTATGCGACGGCGACGTGTGCTGCTGCGCCCATGTTTGCAGCGAGAAACCGATCACCGTCGAGCCGATGGACGTCACGAGGACCGCAACGATTACCGTCGTGCTCCAAACCAGGCGAGGCTTTTCCCATCCGGCAAACATTGCGAGCGGGAGGACGACAGTCGAAAGCGCAGCGGTGGTCGCTACTTGCAGGAACGCGAGCGCGCCGACGGAGTGGTTGCCAACGTAGCGGCCGATGAAAATAATGTGCAGTGCGAACATCACCGCGCAGCCGAAGACGATTGGGTCGCCGCGATTCAAGCCGCCCAGGCCCGAGGGTGGAACCGTGAGGAAATATAGTCCCGCGAGAGCGGCCACCGCGCCGGCCCAGATCCAGGCGGTGATGCGGCGGCGTCCGAATGCGGCGAGTAGGAGCGGGACGATCACCACGCACATGCCGGTGATGAACGCCGCCTTCGCGGGCGTGGTGTATTTCAGTCCAGCGGTCTGGAACATGTATCCACCGAACATGCAGATGCCGATCTGCGCGCCGGCCCAGGCGGTTTTCATGTTCAGCCGGCGCACCGAGCGCCAGAAAATGATCGCCATCAGCGCGGCGGAAAGCGCGAAGCGCACGGCGATGTACACGACGACGGAGATATCGGCGAGCGCGTCCTTGACGAGGACGAACGTTGCGCCCCAAATCAGCGTGCAGAGGCCGAGGGCGAGATCGGCGCGGACGCGTTTGCTCAGCATGAGTTTGTGCACCGAAGGTGAATTTGGCGCATGGGGCAGAGTCTACGCGGGGAGGCTTACTACCGCAAGAAAGTGGCTGGCGGTGGCGGTCAGTTTACCGGTGACGCCTCCGCGAGTGAGGCGCGGGGAAACCTGGAAATGTTACTCCGCGGGCAGGAGTTACATCTAATTCGAGAGCAGGCAAACCACAAGCCCCAGCCGGGAGGATACCGTGCTCTCGGACCATGCCATCACGATCGCAGGCAGAAGCTTTCCCATCACCAGTCACGACATGTTTATGGCGGGCGTGTTGCTCGCGATTGGGCTCTTGCTCTGGATCGCCATTTACTTCAGCCGAAAACGAATCGTCGTTCTGAAGATGTCGAGCGGAACCGACCAGATTACAATGGAGCTCTCCCGGATCGCCGACGCACTTGAGCGGATCGCTAACCGGCGCCCGGATCGCGCGATTGCTTCGGCTTCGGCGACCCGAGATTCCCGCACGCAACCGCCGCAGCCGACGCAACCGTCGCCCCAAACGGAGTCAAAAAGAATCTCGTATTCCATGTTTGGGCGCTAAAAGAGACGTTCGGGTCAGCCCTGGATTCGGCCGCCGGAGGATGGTGCGCGTGGACGCGGCAGGGGAGCGCCCCAAGCCGCCCGTTTCAGAAATGGTTACTTTAACAGGACAGGGATCGCGTGCGTCTGGGCGGGCACCTTGGCCGACATGTATTCTCGGGGTGGCTGTCAAGAGGCTGTTGTGTCCAAGGATTTCGTCATTCAGTTGCGGTGCCCTTACGGCGATAACGACCGCAAGCTTCTGCTCCGCGGCCGCGATGAATCGTTGGCGCAGATTCTCGACGCGCCGTGGGATTTCGATTGCCCGTTGCACGGCACCCAGCGGGAATTTCCTCTATCGGGCTCTGAAATCGCGCCGCACGGCGCCTTGCCTTCGCGCGCCCGTTCGGCCGCACCGGGTAGCGAGCCGCCGTCCATTCCTTCGCAAGCCAAGCCGCGTTCCAGTCCGCGCATCTCGATTCGTATCCCCGTAATGGCCTACGGATGGTCGCATGACGAGATTTCTTTTCACGAAGACACAACGACACTGCTGGTAAACGCAAGCGGCGGGCTGATCACCCTCAAGGCCAAGGTCAACGTCGGCGATACGATCTTCGTGGTGAATCAATCCACGCGCGCGGAGCAGGAGTGCCGTGTCGCGCACGTCGGCCAGGAGTTCGAGGGAAAGTTGCGCGTGGGCTTCGCCTTCAAGCTCCAGTCGCCGAGCTTTTGGAAAATCGACCGGCGCGAGGTGCGCGTCTCGAAGCCGGTGCGTGTCTGGGTGTACGGCCGGGATCGATCCGGCCGCAAATTCTCGCAGAGTTCCACGGCGCTGGACTTCAGCAAGAGCGGCGCGAAACTCGACGGAGTCGGCTACCTCACTTGGCCGGGCGAAGTGATCGAGGTGAAGCGCGGCTGGAAGAAAGCGCGGTTCCGCGTAATTTGGGTCGGCGAAGCCGGACCGCACTCGGAACAAGCCGGCATCCAACTTCTCGATACCGGCAAAAACATCTGGGGCGTCCAATTTTGAAGCTCGACCCGCATGTCAGCGCCACCGTGCCGATTCCCTTTTGATTCGCGGTTCAGAGTGAGCTAGCGGCTGAACGCGAGGCCTCATCTCCGAGGCCTCATGCATCGAGACGTGTGAACCACCTATCGAGTGATCGGGCTAATCAAGCGCGGGCGGCAGAGTGCCCGCACTTCTCGCGCAGACCTGTGCGGCCCAAGGCAAGCAGCGCGAGCAAGCCCAGCCCCAAGAGCAGCAGGCTAGAAGGCTCAGGCGCGGTGGTGACCTCTGTTGTCAGCGTAACCGGGAGGTACTCATATCCGCTGTCGAAGGGATCATTTCCATTTCTTGTACCGTCGAGCCAGACTGAGACATAGCATCCCGGGGCGACGGGCGAGGGCGGATCGGTCGAACAGAAGAGGTCTACGGGCTCGTCTAGGCCTGCTACATTGAAGAGCACGCCCCAATAGTCCAACGGAGGCGATGCCCCGGGGGACAAGATGTTGTCGTAGGCATCGTAGTCGTTGCAGTAGCTACAAGTATTGCCGGCCTCCGTGGGATCGTCGTATATCGGGTTACTCCCCGCAACGGATCTTGGGTCTAGGGTAGTTCCAGGCGCCCCTAGTGGCACCACTCCGGTTACGGAGCCCGTAGCGTACGGAGAGGAAAGGTATGCGAACGTCAGGGAACCGCCTGTGAGGGAAGTAACCAGATTGCCGCCGTCGCCGAGACCGTCGGGCGTATCGGTGCCCACGAGAGTGCCCGAGGCACTAATACCAGCATACGCGCCTGAAGAAACGTCAGTGCCAGAAAACGTGATCGTAAACGAATCTGCGCGGGTACCTGTAGCGAAGAGAAGCACAACAACGACAGCAAGAACCGAAACGGCCAAGCGAGCTAACCTGAGCATGTGTTGTCCTCCGGTGCACACCCGTACTTTGGTGCAACACTACAGGCACCTTCGTGGCCATCGGCTAAGTCCAACATCCAAGGTATGCAATCGTTTGCTCATTTACTGCAAACTTCACGCATATTCTTGCTGCGTGGCACAGACAATCCTCTCTGTGCGAGGCAGTAACTGATTTCAGATTAAATCAAATTAGGACACCACCCATCGCCTCCGGGTTCTTGCGCCGCGGGTGAGAGGCGCGTAGGATGCTCCGTTCAGTGATTCACTCGGGTGCGCACGTGGCGGCAATCGTGAAATCGAACCGTTTCCTGCTGGCGGCGGGTTGTCTGGCGGTTGCATTTGCCGTTGGGGCGGCGGCGCGGCCGCAGTCTCGGCCGATGGTCATCACTTTGGCCGGGCAGTCAATGATCCGGTCGGACATCCGCGCAACCGCGCCTGCCGCCGTGCCCGTGATCCAATCTCTGATCAAAGGGGACGTTAAATTCACGAACTTCGAAGCCGCCGTCGGTGAAAAAGGAGAGACGGTGCACGAAGGCGGGGGATTTCTCGCTCCGCCCGAAGCGCTCGATGCGCTGACGACGCTCGGCTTCAACCTGCTGTCGCTCTCCAACAATCATGCGTTCGACCTCAAGCTCACCGGCCTTGAAAACACCCTTCGCGAGGTGAAGAAGCGAGAAATCGCACATGCCGGGACAGGACAAAACATCGGCGAAGCGGCGGCGCCCGGTTACCTGCACACTTCAAAAGGGACGGTAGCGCTGGTGGCGCTGGCCTCGGGGATGATTCAGCAGGGAGGAAACGCCACGCCGAACCGGCCGGGCGTGGATGAGCTGCGCATCCAAATGGACGGCAAGCCCAATGAGGCGATGTCCGAGCTTCCGCCGGGCGCGGAAAACGAGCCGAACGCGGAGGACGCGCAACGCATTCTACAAAGCATACGCACGGCCCGGCAGCATGCCGATATCGTCATCGTCTACCAGCACAATCACGTTTTCTCGAACAAGCCGTTCCTGACGATGTTCGAGGAGGAGCTGCCGGAGCGTCTGGCCCCCAATGATTGGGTGAAGAAATGGACGCACCAGGAAGTGGATGCGGGCGCGGACGTCGTCGTAATGCACGGTGCTCCCCTACTGCACGGCGTGGAAATCTATCACGGGAAGCCCATTTTTTACGACCTCGGCAATTTCATATACAACCTGCCGCCCGAGCTGACCCAGATCGACGAACCCATCGTGTGGGAGAGCGTGGTGGCCCACCTCCAATTCCGTGGAAGAGACCTCCAGGCGATCACCTTGCAGCCGATCGTCCTGAACGACGTGGGCAAAGGTGTCCCCGATCCTCACTACCGGTACACGAATAACTGGTTCCTTGATACGCGTGGATTGCCGTCGCCTGCGACCGGCCTGAAGGCGAGCTATATTTTGCAGCGGATGGCGGACTTGTCCAAGCCATTCGGCACGGAGATGGAGATGAAAGGCGACACCGCCGAAATTAAACTGAAAGGCGGGAGTTAGACCAAGCCAACATACGCCCTTCGCACGCTCGGAGCTGTGTAGATTCGGGGGTGTGCATGAAGCGGCCTTCGCAATGTTTCACTTTCGGTTGGCGTATTAAGTAGTACTATCCCCGCATTGTGAAGCTCCAGCCTGTCCAATTTCTTGTTAGCGCTACATTGCTTTGTGCGGGCGTACTTGTTCCGCCAACGATAACAGCGCAGGCGCTGCAAGTGTCGCCGAATCCGGCGATGGTTGACGAACCCGTCGCGATCCGCACAAGCGGCTTGCAGTCCGGTGAGCGCGTCACAATCCGGGCCGAGCTCGTTGATGGCGCCGACGCACACTGGGCCTCGGAAGCGCAGTTCATCGCCGACGGGCAGGGAGCGATCGACACGGCGACACAAGCGCCAGTGGAAGGCTCGTACGAGGAAGTTTCCGCTTCCGGACTCGTCTGGTCGATGCGGCCCACGGGCAAAGGCGTAGACCTGTACGAGTCGCCCGCCGGCCTCGAGCCGCAGATGGTCGATTTTCGGCTGATGCGCAACGGCCAGCAGGCGGCGAGCGTCCAACTGAAACAACTGAGACTCGCCGATGGTTTGCGCTTGGTGAAAGTGACGGGCAAACTCCACGGCGTTCTTTTTGTGCCTGCTGCGACGGGCCCGCACCCGGGCGTGGTGGTTTTGGGAGGCTGGGAGGGCGGCGTGCCGATGGAGGTGGCGGCATGGCTGGCTTCGCACGGATTTTCGGCGCTCGCTCTGGCATATTTCGGGTACGAGGACCTACCTCCGGCTTTGGAGGGCATCCCCCTCGAATATTTTGGCGGCGCGATTTCGTGGATGATGAGCCGCCCGGAGGTCGTCCCCAATCGCATCGCGGTCCTGGGCATGACCCGGGGTGCGGAGGCGGCGCTACAGGTCGGGTCTCTCTACCCGGAGATCAAGGCCGTTGTCGCATACGCGCCTGTGAAAGCCCGCACTGCGGCGTCAACCTGGTACGGAACTCCGATCACAATCCCTTACGCGTGGACTCTGCAAGGCCAGCCGCTTGCGTATACGATGCCTAGATTCTTGGGACCGCAGACGTTGGATCCCATGTCCGCTCTTCGCGCGGCAATACCGATCGAACGCACGGAAGGGCCCGTGTTGCTGATCGCCGGAGAGGACGATCCCGTGTGGCCTTCTTCCATGATGGCGGACGAAATCGCTGGACGGCTCAAGAAGGCTCACTTCTCCTATCCCGTCGAAGTCTTGAAGTACCCTCACGCGGGGCAGCAGGCGGGCTGGCCCGAAATCATCCCCACATGGCAAGGCGTTCGGATTCACCCTGTGACGGGACGGAGAACGATGAGGACGGGCGGAACCCCCGAGGGCAATGCGAAATCCACCCTCGATGCGATTCCAAAGGTGCTGGAGTTCTTGCAAAAGAGTCTGGGTGACAGCATGCCGCCGACCGTCAGCGCAAAATAATCAGGGTAGATCCCGCTAAAATCGAAAAAATACGCAGATCACCGCGCCCTTCGACCGACTCAGGGCAAGGAGACGCAGAGATGGCAGAGAGTTTGAAAACCCTTAACGCGCGAGGCCGGCTAGGGCGATGGCGGCGAGGTAGAGGCGCTTGAGGCCGAGGTCGCGGCCGGCTGGGTCGTACCACTCTTCGAGCGTGTGAGAGCCGCCGCCCCTGCCGCCGCCTCCGACGGCGATGGCGGGAATGCCGAGCGAGAGCGGGATATTCGCGTCGGTCGAGCTGCGCTCGAGGCGCGAGCGGTTGCCGAGGTAGCTGTCCACGCTGCGCATGGTCGCGAGCAGCGGAGAATCTTTCGGCAGCGCGCCGGCGGGACGCGTGCCGAGCGAGCGAAAGTCGACGTGCAGTGCGGATCGATCGAGCTGCGTGTAATCATCGCCGCTGGATGCGCGCGAGGCGGCAAGCTCTTCGTTCACGCCCGCCACGATCGCGTCGCGAAGCGCCTTGTCGAGGCGGGCGAGCTCGGTCTCGTCCTCGGAGCGCAGATCGACTTTCACCCACGCGCGCGCCGGAATCGAATTCACCGAGGTGCCGCCTTCGATCACGCCGAAATTGAAAGAGCTGCGCGGATTATCGGGGACGCGCATCGCCGAGAATTTCACGATGCCGCGCGCGAGCGCCGTGATCGGATTGGGCTCGCCGAAATCCGACCAGCTGTGGCCGCCGGGCCCGGTGACGGTGACCTCGAAGCGCCGCGAAGCGATTCCCTGCGTGGTGATGTAATCGGTCGAGGGGCCGTCGACGGCAATCACGTCCGCGAGGCGCGAGCCATATTCGTCCATCAGCGCGCGAACACCGCGCAGATTGCCTTCGCCCTCTTCGCCGACATCTCCTGCGAGCACGATGGTCTTTTTCGTGCGCACGCCCGAGACGGAAAGCGCGCGCGCCAAGCCCGCAAGAGCGGCGAGCCCCGCGGCGTTGTCCGAAATCCCCGGGCCGACGAGGCGGTCTCCGTCGCGCTTTACGGTGACATCCGTGCCGGCGGGGAAAACTGTGTCGAGGTGCGCGACGAAGAGCACGACGCCCGGGTCCGTTCCCGCGCTTTCGCCGATTACGTTTCCGGTTTCGTCGGTGCGGACTTTCAGGCCGGCCGCCGCGAAAATCGCCGCCAGAGCTTTGCCGCGATCGGCTTCGCCGAATTCAGGCGCCGGGATTTCCGACAGGCGAATCTGCTGCTCGGTGACCCACGAGGAGTTTTTCGCGATCCAGTCGAGCGCCTTCGCGCAGCGGGCATCGTCGGCGAGCTTCGCAACGGAGTCGTCGGTGGCGCGAGCGGAGAGAGTGGCCATCCAAATCAAGATACAGCAGATGAACGCGAGTTTCACTGGTTTTGCGGCAGCTGCTAGCGCCAGTCGTCGAGGATGTAAACGCCGGCGTGGTTGTAGCCCGACGATGCGTCGCCGGTTTCCATCGCGACGCCCTGCGAATCGCCGCGGAAACCGTGCGCGATCAGCGCCTGATAGGCCTCGCGCCGCGCGACGTTGACGCCCGCCATAATCTTGTGCGCCCAGGCGCAGCGCGCAAAAGCCTCGACGGCATCGAGCAAGCGCTTGAGATTCTCCGTCGCATGCGGCCCGGGGCGCACCGCGGCGAATTTTGCGTAGCAGACGCCCGTTCCCGCTTCGCTGCGCGGCCCCGTGTGGCAGACGGCGAACGCGGCGAGCGACGCGCCATCCCACACCAGAATCGTATTGCCGAGCTTCTGCTCGGCGACGGCGCGAATCTCGCGCGAGACGTCGAGGCCTTCGAAATTCGCGTTGGTCACTTCGCGGCAGGCAGCGAGCAGAGCCGCGCGCTCGGAAATCTCCACGTCGTTGAAACGCGACGTATCCGCCGGCATCTGCGGCGGCACGTCGCCCACTGGCTTGACGACGTTGGCGACAAGATCGCGCGGCCAGAAACCAAATTTCCGGTATAGCGCCATGTGCTTCGGGCTATGCGCGAAGGTGTAGAGGCCGGCGTGGCGAACTCCCCAGCCACGCAATATTTCCATCGTGGGACCGAGAAGCTGCTGCGCGATGCCGCGCCCCCAATATTCCGGCGCGACCGTCAGCGGGCCGAAAAATCCGAAGCTGCCCCAGTTCGTCGCGAAACACGAACCGACGAGCTTGCCATCGAGCACGGCCGCAAGAACCGCCGTTGTGTCAGCCTTCCACCGCGTGAACGCGTAGTTCGCGTCGCCCATGAAGGCCGAGGGATCGGGCATGCCGAGAAAAGTGCCGAAGGCGACCCGGACCATCTGGTCGGCCTGAGCGAGCTCGCTTTCAGCGAGCGGCCGGACCACGACTTCGGCGTGCGGCTGGGTTTGCGGTGTTGCCATGCCCCTATTTAATCTTCGAAAGCGCCCGCTGGCAAGCGGCGAAAAGAAAAATGGGAGAATCGATCCCCGCGCGCCGCGTTTTGTGGTAAAACGTCGTCTCGATGAAGCTTCTTCGCACAGCGAGGTTTGCGGGTCTGCTGTTTTTGCTGCTTGGGCCGACGACGGTGCTGTGCCGCGCGGCATTCGCGCAAATCGATCCCACCGGAGACTGGGGCGTCACCTTCTTCGAAGACCAGCGCGACCGCCTCGCGGGCGCCGACATGGGCGACTACCTCGGCATGCCGCTCAACGCCGCCGGGATTTTCCGCGCCGAAAGCTGGAGCGCCGCCGTCGTCGAGATTCCAGAGAACCAGTGCCGCGCGCACGGCTCGGACTACGGCTGGCGCGGCCCTTCGGCGTTGCGCATCTGGAAGGAAGTGGACCCGGCCTCGCAAAAGCTGATCGCGTATCACATCCGCCTCTCGGCGTACAACGCGGAGCAAACGGTGTGGATGGACGACCGGCCGCATCCTCCCGATTACGCGCGGCACACTTGGGCGGGCTTTTCAACCGGGCACTGGGAAGGCGACCAGCTCGTCATCTACACCACGCACTTCAAAGAAAACTGGCTGGGGCTCAACGGGCTGCCGCGCAGCGACATGGCGACGGCGACCGAGCACCTGATGCGGCATGGCGACGTGCTGACGGTCGCGGTGGTCACCTACGATCCGGTTTACCTGAGCGAGCCGCTCACACGCACGATCGACTTCACGTTCGCGCCGCAGCAGCAGATGAATCCGTGGCCGTGCGAATCCGTCGACGAAGTGGACCGCCCCGAAGGCCAGGTGCCGAGCTACCTGATGGCGCAGAATCCTTACATCGACGAGTTTGCCGCGCGCTACGGAATTCCTCCCGAAGCGACGCGCGGCGGCCCCGAAACGATGTATCCCGAATACATGAAGAAGCTGGAAACCATGAAGCTGCTGCCCCGCCCGAAACCTCCGCAGCAAGAGCAGCCGAGCCCGCCCAATCCGCCGAGCAAGTAGTTCTCGGATCGACTAGATTTTCTTGCCGGCGCTGATGCCATACTCCGAAAGGTCCGTGCGAACCGTTTTTCGAATGAACTTGCTTTTACTCCAACGGAGCGTCACGACATCGACCGCAGAAACGCAGCAATGCGAATCGCCCGGCAGATAGTGGGCCACGCAAATGATCAGCCTGTAGGACGCCGGATCGAAGACAGCAAACGGCCTGTTTGTCTCCACATGCTCATCCCATTCGAGTTGCTGCACTAGCATTAGCCGGCCTTCCCGTAGCTCGAATACCTGAGCTATCCCGGTCGTGGCCGAACTGCCCCGCGCACTGAACCACGTGCATAAGACCACCGCATACTCCGTAATGGAGCCACCGGCTGGTAAATTGTAGACCGCATCCAGCTTCACAGAATCATAGCCGGTCTTGACCGTCCTCTCGAACTGTCCTTTATGGAGCCCCGCCTTAAGGTCGATTCCGCCGCCTTTGCCAAAGACAAGCATGGCCGAATCCTCAAAATCGACATCCTTCATGCTCTTGTGGATGCCAGGATAAAAGTAGTTGGGGTATAGGTCCCAAAAGCCCGGGCCAAAGTCGGGATCGTAGGGCACGCGGCTTGCTTGCCCATTTAACTGCGGCACACATAGCACGACCAAGATAATTAGCGCGGAGCAGGTTAGCGTTCGCATCGATCGCGCCGAAAACCTAGCGTGTAGGACTCTCACTTCTTCCCTGGAAACCGGCGACGAGGGCCCGGATTTCGCTTTCGTTCAGGATGCGGCTCGATTGCTTTGCCGCGGCGAGGATGCGGTCGACGGCTTCGTCGCCCGCAGGAATGCCGCGCTTGGCGAGCCAGTAGACCACGTTCGAGCGGCCGCTCATCGGGCCGACCTCGATCACCTGCTCGAGGCCGAAGAGATGAGCGGGGACGCCGCTGTAAATCGTGTCGGCAAGCGTGGGATCGTCCTTCTTGTGCGCCTTGGCGATGGCGGCGGCGTGGACGCCCGTCGCGGTGCGGAACGCGTCGCGCCCGACAATCGGATAATTTGGCGGGATCACCGTGCCGGTGGCGCGCGCGATCGTCTCCGAATATTCTTTCAGCCGCGACAGATCCCGATCGATCAGCCCGAGCAGGCGCAGATTGACGAGCATCGCCTCCATCGGCGTGTTGCCGACGCGCTCGCCGAGCGCCAGCGCGCAGGCGTGAACCTGATCCGCGCCCGCTGCGATGGCGGCGAGCGAATTCGCAACGGCGAGGCCGCGGTCGTTGTGGCCGTGCCAATCGACGCGAATCTTTTCGCCCGACGGTTTCACGATTTCCTCGATCGCGAATTTCACAAGGTTGTAGGCGCCGCGCGGCGTCGCGTGGCCCACCGTATCGCATAGCACGATCGCGCGCGCGCCCGCGCGGATAGCGGTGGAATACAGCGCGATCACCGTGGACGGGTCGGTACGAATCGTGTCCTCGGTCACGTACATGACCGGCAGCCCTGCTTTCACGGCGAATCCGACGGATTCTTCCGTGGTGCGCTGCAGGTGCTCGACGGTCCAGTCCTCCACTAAGCGGCGGATCGGGCTCGAACCCAAAAACATCGCCGATTCGATCGGCTGGCCCACGCGCTCGCAGATGTCGATCATCGACTGAATGTCGGCCTTGTGGGTGCGCCCGCTGATATTCGGGCGAAGTTTCATCCGCGAGCCGGTGATCTCGCGCGCCAACCTTTCCGTGTCGGCAAACGCGCGCGGGCCGGCGCCGGGCAGGCCGATGTTGACGAGATCGATGCCGAGCGCGTCCATCAAATGCAGGATTTCGATTTTTTCGCCGATCGAGGGATCGCGCACCGACGGATTCTGCAGGCCGTCGCGCAGTGTTTCGTCGCAGAGCATCACGCGCTGCCCGCGAGGAATTTCAGGCTCGGCGTGCGCGTTCCAATCGTAGATGAGTTCGTCGGTCATTTGGTCGTCGGTCGTTGAGCCGATCAAGCAGGGCGAGAAATCAAATCCGGTCGCGGCGGAAAACCACGCGGCGGCTGCCTCCGAGCGCCGCCATGCGCCGCCGCCAACTCGGCGCAAACAGCGCCTCGACGAACCGGTCGGCGGCTGCGCCCAATTCCGCGCTGTAGCCGTACCACCAGCTTTTCGCGATGCGCGGCAGGCGGTCGATATCGATGTATTTTACGTGAACCATTTCGAGAAAGCCAAAACGCGAATGCGTGCGTCCCCAGCCGCTCGCGCCGCGGCCGCCGTGCGGGGCTTCGGAGATGCCGTAGTAGCTCGCCACGTCGTTGATCATCACCGAGCCCGCGCGCAATTGCGATGCGATCTTTCGCGCGGCCTGCGCGTCGCGCGTCCACACGCTCGCGCTGAGCGAAAACGGCGAATCGTTCGCCAGCGCGACGGCTTCCGCCGCCGATGCTACCAGCCGGATCGCGAGCACGGGACCGAATGTCTCCTCGCGCATCAGCTCCATCGAATGATCGACGCCGGTGACGACCGCCGGCTCGAAGAAATTCGCGCCTAGCTCGGTCCGCCGCTCGCCGCCCGTGAGAATCTTCGCTCCACGCGCGACCGCGTCCTGCAATTGCCGCTCGACGCGCTCGAGCTGCCGCGCGCGAATCATCGGGCCGATTTCGGCGTCGGGATCGGAGGGCCGGCCGAGGCGCAGCTTTTTCGTCTTCACCACGCACAGCCCCGTGAACTGCGCGGCGACCGGCTGCTCCACGTACACGCGCTCGACCGATAGGCACGCCTGCCCGCAATTCATAAAGCTGCCCCATACGGCTGCGCTCGACGCGATCTCGAGATCGGCGTCCGCGAGGACGATCATCGCGTCCTTGCCGCCCAATTCGAGCACCGACGGGATCAGTTTCGCCGCGCACGCCTCGGCGATCTTGCGGCCCGTCTCGACGCTGCCCGTGAAAAACACTTTATCAGGAGCGGCGTCGATCAGCGCGCTGCCGGCCTCGCCGCCGCCCTGCACGATCTGGACGAGATTTTCGGGCAGCTTGGCCCGCGCGGCGATTTCGCCGATCAGGGCGCCGGTCGCGGGCGTGAGTTCGCTCGGCTTCAGCACGACGGCGTTTCCCGCGGCCAGCGCCGGAATTACCTGCGCCATCGGAATCGCGAAGGGATAATTCCACGGCGAGATGATCGCGACGATTCCGAGCGGCTCGTATTCAAGCCAGCCGGATTTTGCTTTTACAGCGATGTTGTGGTGCGGGACGCGCGCCGGGCGCAGCCATTGCGGCGCGCGGCGCGCGAGAAAATCCGCCGTATCCAGCCCGAGAATGATTTCGGCGAAGACAGCCTCGACGCGCGGCTTCCCTGTCTCGCGCGAAATCACGCTGGCGATTTCGTCGCGGCTATTGAAGATCGCATCGCGGAGGCGCCGCAGCGCCGCGGCGCGCTCGCGGATCGGTTGCGCCGCCCAATCGTGCTGCGCGGCTCGCGCGCGCTCGAAAATCGCGGGCATGTCGCCGGGTTCGCATGCTTCGAATCGCGCGATCGTCTCGCTGGTCGATGGATCGAGCGATTCGACGTACGCGGCGCCGGGAGCGATCGTGTCGGCGAGTTTCGTGCGGGCGGTTCCCATCGGCGTGCCGTGATTCTACCTGAATTCCGGAGCGCTACGCTGCATTGGAGGCGACTCTAAACGGGGAGGACTCTGCGTCCTCTGCGTCTCCGCGGTGAACCAGGTTTTCTTATAGGGGCGCTGCCCTGGCTTGAGTGCATTTTACGAAGGCTTGCTGCGCCCGCCTTTTGCGGCGTGTGGGACCGTTAGGCGCTGCCCGTGCGGCGGTGCGAAGCCACTGACGCGAGCGAATCGGTTGGGTCCGGGTGCTCGAGCGATACGAGATACAAACCTTCGGGCGGCATTGTCGGGCCGGACTGCGAGCGGTTGCGCAGCTCGAATATCCGAGGAATATCTTCCGGCGTGAGCCTTCCCTTCCCCACCTCGATCAGTGTGCCAACGATTTTGCGGACCATGTAACGGAGGAACGATTGGCCGCGCACGACGTACGCGATTTCCTCGCGCTCGGGCCCGCGCACGATTTCCGAGGAATAGATTACGCGGACCATGTTGCGGTCGCGATCGTCTTCCTCCGAGCCTGCCGACGCGGCGAACGACGTGAAATCATGCTCGCCTTCGAATCGGCGCGCGGCCGCTGCCATCGCGTCCTCATCGAGCGGCCACGGATAATGCAGCGCGCGGCGATATTCGAATGGCGGCAGAACGCGCCCGCGGTAAATGCGATAGCGGTACGTCTTCCCCTGCGCCAGCCAGCGCGCGTGGAATTCGGGGCCGGTTTCCTCCGCATCGACGATGCGGATTGCCGGAGGCAGCAGCGCGTTGAGCGCGCGCTGAATTTCTGTCGCCGAAAGCGCCGATTGCGTGCGGAAATGCGCCACCTGCCCCAGCGCGTGAACTCCGGCGTCGGTGCGGCTCGCGCCATGCACCACGATTTTTTCCTGCGTGATTTTGCGCGCGGCATCGTTGAGCGCGCCCTGAATCGTCGAGACGCCCGGCTGCGTCTGCCAGCCGTGAAAATCGGCGCCGTCGTACGCGATCGTAAGTTTGATGTTGCGCATGCGCCGGCGCAATTATCGCACGAGCGGCCAGGCTGTGCGCGATTCAACCGCGTTGTCAGGCTGGCCGTTGATGTTTGCTATACTCGCGACTCAACTCTGACAAATCACGGAAATCCTACGGCCCTCGGAGTGCTCGGTGACGGTACTGCTGCCACAATTCAACGCTGCTTGGTGGACGAGCCCGGTCGCGTTTCGGCCAATCTACATTCTTGCAACAGGGTTAGCAGCGCTCATCGTAGCGTGGGTAGTCGGGCAGCCGGCAACCAGAACAGCCGAGTATGAAAGAACGGGCACAAGCATCAGGGAGCAGATGCGCGGAGCGTCCGGCGGCGCTTTCGCCATTGCCGGGCTGCCGATCCTGATCCTGGCGGGTTACGTTACGCTGGTCCTGAAGTGGGAGGACTTCGCCGACTACGACGACTCGTTCTTCACCTTGGTCACGCTCAGGGGCCACAATTTTGTGCCGCCGATCTGGCCCGCGGAGAGCCGGTTTTTTCCACTCGGCCAACAGGAGTTCAACGTGGTGCGTCACTTTACAAGCTCGATTCTCGGATATCACGCCGTACCCTTAGCCGAGCTTGTGATCTTGTGTTGCATTTTATTTTTCTTGGATAACGAACTGAACATCTCGGCACGCATCGCGCTCGCAGCCGTCTACTTACTTGCTCCAAGTGCCGTTACCAGCTTTACAGGATTGGTGTTTCCCGACCGAAATGTCGTATTCTGGCTCGCCTGCTTACTGCTCTTCGTCAAATTCTTTGAGAAAACTCAGGGGACGATATGGGCAGCGGCAACCGCAATTTGCGCCCAGAATACAATCTACTACAAGGAAACTGCGTTCTTGCTGGTCCTGGGATTCGCCGGCGGGCGACTGATATTGCGGTGCCGCGGTGAGAATGGCCGAGGCTGGAACTATCATCGGCTCCGGGAGAAGGAAAGCCGTCTCGATGTTTGCCTCGTCTGCCTGACACTCATTTTTGTGCTTCTCTACGTGACGGTGATGTCTGGCCATCCCCATATGCGTTATGCCCAGCTCTACGGCTTTTCGTGGGGTGACGCGCTGTTTTACTACCTGAGAATCGACCCGCTCGGGTTCCTGTTTGTTGCGATTGCGCTCGCAAGGGCTTATCGGATATTGCTGCGCAGATCGGCCCCTGACCTCTTCTGGGATGGGCTGGCACTTGGGGGAGTCGCCTGCTGGGCAGCATACCTCTACTTGCGCCTGTGCTTGCCGTACTACATGGCTCCGGTGGATTTCATCGCCGTGCTCTACGTGGGGCGCCTAATAATTCTATCGTGGAGAAAAATACCGGTCGCGCAGTCACATCCGTGGTTGTCTTCCTTCTGCTACTGATCAACTTATCGCTTTCGGCATTTCGAGTATATGAACGCGAGAACGTAATTCACGCGAAGGCCGAAATCGCCGACGTGATCGCAGCCTGGTGCGGAAGGGATGGACATTCCGCGCAAAGACTCTTCATTCCGTTCTCAACGCCCTACATCATCTCGGAGTTTGCCGCATATCTCACATACCGGGGAATTTATGTTGAAGGGGACAAGGGCGCGGCAGATCGCCGCTTTCCGAATCAAGTGGTCATTGCCAGCAGTAACTTCGCGAAGGACGGTCGCTGCGTCGACTACCTGGATTTCACATGCCATGCTGAGGGCGATCGCGTCGCAGGAGACCTTATCATTCAATTCCCGGACGATCTCGAATCGGCTTCCGAGATTGATAAGTACCGGACCGGAGGAATGACCCTGCTGTCATACGCTCCCCGCCCTCGAATTGAGCGATGGATGCATCCATTCCTCGGTTATCTTCATGTCGCTTCGGCTCCGTTCTGGTCCAAAAGCCTCCCGGACGGGTGGTTGCGTGCGTCCGTAACCTTGTGGAAGTAGGTGCCGCCAGAAAAGACGGAAGCAGGTAAACGTGCACGGGCGAGGCTAGCCGGTGCAAGAAAAAAGGAGGGGGCGCTCGCTTGGGATCGAGCGCCCCCAAAGGTCGCGTTCCGGTGGCCCGGCCTAGGCGTGACCGGACCTGGGGTCATCCATCCTAGCTTCCCTCTCAGAGGCAGGTGGGAACGACCCGTTCCATCCCGTGAATTGGGCCCCTTCCTCCCCATTCACGCGACGGGCGGATCGTTGAAACGCGACCCACGCTGTCTCTCATGCACGTCTCCTGCCCATTCCGTCAGCAGAACCATCCCGCCGCGCCCCTTCATTTTCAACAGCTTATGCACAGCCTTTCCACAGCGGCACGGCCCGAACCGGCTTCGCCGATTCAATTCGGGAAGCGCGCCCTTGACGAAATCCCAGAACGGTCCGCCGCCGCATTGACGCTTGTGCTCTCGCAAACGAACACCCGCGCCCCATCGCCGCATTGTGCCCCGGCCCGCTCTGCCGCATAATGTGATCTGACCATGCCGAAATCCCTCATGGCCGTGATCGGCTCGCTGGTGACGCTTGCCATTGTGCTGGTGGTGATTGGCGCCACGCGGCAACGCCACGCCGAAGCCGCGAATTATCCCCCAGTCGCGAAGCAAGCTACCGCGCCGAAAACCGTGAAAGCGCAGCCCGCCGATGCCGCAAAGGCCGCGCCTCGGGATGCGTCCAACGACTCTGCGGACGATTCTTCCGACGACGATTCGCCGAAAGCGATTCGCCTCGTACGCGATCCTTTGCCCGCGCCGCCATTTCTGCTGACCGACCTCGACGGCCAGCCAATCTCCACCGCCGCGTACCACGGCAAAGTGGTCCTCATCAATTTCTGGGCGACGTGGTGCCCGCCCTGCCGCGAAGAAATTCCCGAGATGATCGCGCTGGCGAATAAATACGGGGACAAATTGCAAATCATCGGCGTCTCGATGGACGACGATCCGCCCGAGGAAGTGCGCGATTTCGTGCGCGCCCAAAAGATGAACTACCCCATCGTGATGGGCAGCGACAAACTTTCGGAGGAATACGGCGGTGTCGACGCGCTGCCGACCACGTTCGTCCTCGACACGAACGGCCGCGTGGTGCAAAAACACATGGGGTTGTATCCGTCGGAAGTCTACGACGGCGAAATCCACGCGCTGCTCGGAATGCACGTCGACCTGCCAGTGGAAACATTTGTAGATACGGGGCAGGTCTTCCTGAAGAACGTGGCGCGCGCCACGTCGCTTCCCGGCGTCGATTTTTCTGGCCTCTCGCCCGGCCTGAAAAAAATCGCGCTCAAGCGCCTCAATTCCGAGATGTGCACGTGCGGCTGCAAAATGACGGTCGCGCAATGCCGCATGACCGATCCCGACTGCGCCACCAGCAAGGCCCTCGCCGCGAAAATCGCCCGCGAGGTGAAAGCCGCGGCCAATCCGCTCGGCCCCTCCGCGCAAAATCGGTAGCCCGCTACGCGATATTTCGAACGCCCGCCAAGCTGATTCTCATCGGCCCCGGTTTCAGACATGCCTCCGCGCCCGGCGCCTTTTCCGTCATTTGGCGCAGGCGCGCGCGCAGCCGCAGCAGCGCCGCCGAATGAATCTGCGAGACGCGCGATTCGCCGATGCCCAGCGTCGCGCCGATCTGCTTCATGGTGAACTCCTGGAAATGATAGAGCGCGAGCACCTCGCGCTCCCGCGCCGCCAGCTCACCGAGCGCCTTGCCGAGCAGCCCCGACATTTCCGAGCGCAGCGCCTGATGAAACGGATCCTCTTCCGCATCGGCGGGCGGGTCGATCGCATCTTCGCCGCTGGGATCGCTGATTTCCGAATGCAGGCTCCTCACGTCAAGCCCGCGCACGTCGCCCAGAATCCGCTGCAGCCGCGCGAGCGTGACGCCGATCTCCTCGGCGATTTCGGATTCGCTCGGATCGCGTCCCAGCCGCGCGCGGCACACGAATTTCGCCTGCTCGACGCGCTTCGCCTGCCGCCGCAGCGCGCGCGGGCTCCAATCGACCTCCCGTAGACTGTCGAGAATCGCGCCGCGTATCCGGAATTCCGCGTAGTGCTTCAGCAAAACATTTTTGCGCGAATCGTACTTCCGCACCGCGTCCATCAGGCCGAGAATCCCGGCGTGCACCAAATCCTCGAGCGGCAGCTGCGGCGGCAGCCGGTCGTGAATGCGCCGCGCGATGTGATGCACCTGCGCCAAGTGCTCGAGCAGAATCTGCTCCCGCTGCGGCTCGCTCGCCGCATTTTCCGTGCGCGGCGGTTCCACGCACAGCGGTTCCGCACGTCTCGACGCCACGCGCCGGGCTTCGCCTTCGATTTCCTTCATCACCACTGCTGTGGCCACGCTCGCTCCTCCGTTATAGCGTCTGCTGTGTTTGGCCCGAACCGCTGAAATCGACCGGTCATCCGCGCAGCTCGTATCCGACGCCGCGAATCGTGCGAATCAGCTTGCGTTCCCAGTCCGCGTCCACTTTGTTTCGCACATAGTTGATGTACACGTCGACGATGTTCGTCATCGTGTCGAAGGAGAGGTGCCACACGTTCTCCACGATCTGCATCCGCGTGACCGCGCGCCCCGCGTTGCACATCAGGAATTCCAGCAGTGCGAACTCTTTTCGCGTGAGATCGATCGCGCGCCCGCCACGCACCACGGTGCGCTCGATGCGATTCAGTTCCAGGTTATCGACCGTCAGCACCGCAATCGCGTAGCCCTCGCCGGGGATCGTGCGTTCGAGCGGCCTGTCATTCGATGGATCGGCTCCAGTAACAAGGCTGCGCATGGACACTCCAAGAGGAAGGGGGAAAAGCACACTGCGAGAGGTTTTCGAAGGGGGAATACGACTCTAATGAAGCACTAAAAATGTGTCAAAGGAAATGCGGATGCAGGCGCGGCAAATGTTTCGAAAGTGCAATGTCCCAGAGTGAAACAGACGCGTGACAGCCTGCAGATGACAGGTTATAGGCGGAAGCGAAAGCGTGCGCCCGCGATAAACGACGGCGCGAAGCGCGCCCCGGTGGAAGCGTGGGCCTTTTACCCTGCTTGCCCTGACGCAGGAAGGGAGCGAAGTCGAAGGGCAGGCCCGCGAAAAAGCATCGGATGAATAAGGGGCTTTCAGCCCCGGCCCGCACGCGTCAACTCCGGATGCGCAGTTTCCAATTTCCAATTTCGAATTCCCAATTTCGAAACTACGGATGCGTCATCTTCTCCGGCCGGACAAGCTCATCGAATTCCTTCTCCGTGAGGTAACCAAGCTTCAGCGCGGCCTCGCGCAGGCTCAGCTTTTCGTGATGCGCTTTCTTCGCGATTTCGGCGGCCTTGTCGTAACCAATTTTCGGCGCGAGCGCGGTCACCAACATCAGCGAGCTATTCACAAAGTATGCGATTCGCTCGAGGTCGAGTTCCATCCCCGCCACGCAGTGCTCGCGGAACGACCGGCAGGTATCCGCCAGCAGCCGCACCGAGTGCAGGAAATTGAAAATGATCACGGGCTTGAAGACGTTCAGCTCGAAATTGCCCTGCGAGCCGGCGAAGCCGATCGCCGCGTCGTTGCCCATCACCTGCACGGCGACCATCGTCATCGCCTCCGACTGCGTCGGATTCACCTTGCCCGGCATGATCGACGAGCCCGGCTCGTTTTCCGGCAGCACCAGCTCGCCGAATCCGGCGCGCGGCCCCGAAGCGAGCCAGCGCACGTCGTTCGCGATTTTCATCAGCGACGCCGCCAGCGTCTTCAGCGCGCCGCTCGCAAACACCAGCTCATCGTGCGCCGAGAGCGCTGCGAATTTATTCGGGTGCGATCTGAACGGCAGCCCCGTCAGCTCCGCGATTTTCCTCGCGGCGCGCTCCGCGAATTCGGGATGCGCGTTGAGTCCCGTGCCGACGGCCGTGCCGCCGATCGCGAGATCGTAGAGTCCCCAGAGGCCTTCGCCGAGCCTCCCTGCGTCGCGCGTCAGCAGGCTCACCCAGCCCGACATTTCCTGGCCCACGGTGAGCGGCGTCGCATCCATCAGGTGCGTGCGGCCGATTTTCACCACGCTCGCGAATTCGCGCGCCTTGGCGTCGAGCGCGTCGCCCAATTTCTCGACGGACGGAATCAGCTCCTGCGCCACCTGCGTCGCTGCCGCGATGTGCATCGCCGTCGGAAACGTGTCGTTCGACGATTGCGACATGTTTACATCATCGTTGGGATGGATCGGCTTTTTGCTGCCCATCACGCCGCCCGCAATCTCGATCGCGCGATTTGAGATCACTTCGTTGGCGTTCATGTTGGTCTGCGTGCCGCTGCCCGTCTGCCAGATGCGCAGCGGGAAATGGCTGTTGAGCTTCCCGGCGATCACTTCGTCCGCCGCCTGCGCGATCAGCTTGGCCTTTTCCGGCGAAAGTTTCCCGAGATCGAGATTGACGAGCGCCGCCGCCTTCTTCAGTATCCCGAACGCGCGGATCAGCTCCGGCGGCATCGTGTCCGTGCCAATATCGAAATGGATCAGCGAACGCGCCGTCTGCGCGCCCCAGTAGCGGTCGGCAGGCACCTCGATCGTGCCCATGCTGTCCGATTCGATCCGCATCTTCCCTGTTGGTGCCAGCGACGCTTTAGCGTCCACGCGCTTCCCCTCCCCGTCTCGTGTATATCCAAGGATACTGCGGAATTGGCCCCGTGCGCGCGAAAACAGCGAGCGGCGATCGATGATTGATCGTCCGTCCCGGAGTCGTGTTGTGCGCCACGCAAAGGGATCAGCGGGGTTTGTTGTCGCCCCGGAGGCACGGTCCGCTAGTATTTATCTCTGGAACATACAAAACATGCATTTATACTAGGCCCATGGCAGGCCTATCCTCAGCTTCCGAGCACCAGCTTCAACGCCGTGACAGATTTCGAGCCTATATGAAGGCGTTCAATCCTACTGCGCCTGCTCGGGATGTGATTGAGGCAGGGCTCGTCTATGAAGACCTCCATCGTAAGCTCTTCCGCAACTTAGCCGGGCGAGCAGACCTTGAGCCCGGAAGCCAACAACTCTTGGTGGGAGGCATCGGGTCAGGAAAGACGACCGAGCTGTTGCTCGCTTCCAGATGGTTCGAAAGTCAAGGGGAGGGTTTGCCTCTCTACATTGACATCACGGCCGAAACGGATTTGTCCGGGCTTAACTCGGGATCTCTTCTGGCAAGTTTCGGGGTGCATCTGGTCCGCCGCTTGTCGCACGATCCCGAGGTATCGATACCGCATCTGAAAGACCTTCTCAAAAAGGTCAGGGAGTATGCATACGGAAAGAAGGAAAAGATTTGGGTAAGCACTGACGATGAAGAAAATTGGTCAGACGAGGACGACGATAGCGACGAGCGGCCAAGCGGATACTTCGAGATTCGAGACGTTCCTGGCAAGCTAAAGCCGCCGCTCCCTGCTCTTAGACGTGACATTCGCGAGATCCGCGAACCTCTCGAGGAGTTGATCAGCGCGGCAAAAGCAATCCACAAGGACGTACTCGTGACCTTCGACGGACTGGATCGGCTGATTGCACCGGATAAGTTTTGGGCTCTCACGCACCAGGATCTGAGGCTCTTTCGCGAGTTGAAAGTCTCAATCCTGGCGACGGCGCCGTTGTCGGTTCTTTTCGGGTCTGGGGTTGGTCAGTCCGTCTCCGATCATTTTGACAGAGTCCATCATCTCTCTGTTCTTGCTGCTGATCCCAAACATGGATTCCTGCAGTCCGTTCTCAAGAAACGTGGCGGGTATGATCTATTAAGCCCGAGGGATGCAGATTCAATCTGTTACTCCTCCGGCGGAGTGCTCCGTGATTTGATCTCTCTCGCCAGGGATGCGGCCGAGGAGGCGTATGTCTCGAACCACGATTCCGTTACTTCGGGTGATGTCGAAGTTGTAGTGCAGCAGCTTGGCACAGCATACCTGCGCGGATTGGGCCCGGACGCGATCAGAACCTTGCTTGCTCTGGAGAAATCCAGATCCTTCCAGGTCGACAAGCCTTCCAATGTGGAGCTCCTGCTCACTCGCAGGGTTCTGGAGTACTCCTCCACCGATTTCCGCGTACATCCGGCGCTGCTATCAGTGATCCCGAGACCGGAGCCAAAGCATGCCTGAGTTTCCAACAGAGCCATCCATAGAGATTGTGCGGAGGTTGGAAATGAGGGGCGATGACTCCTTCTCATGGATCGCTATCCTCATCCCGGCTGGAGATGCTGGCAACGCGCTTGAAGGCTTGCAAAATGACCTCGCCTCGTTACTTTCGAGAGGTACGAGGGTCTTGAGTCTGACAGACAGTACATTTCAGCAGTTGCGCGCGGAGGTACATCAACCATCCGACGACGTCGTGATTCTAACAGCCGCGGACGACCTAACGCCGGACAAATGGTCATCGGTGGACCTTATGCGCAGTGCCTTGGAACGAAAGGGGCCGATGATCCTCTGGATATCTCCGGATGCATTCGCCGGTCTCTCACAGTTTGCGCCGAACGTCCGAAGCTTCGTCGGGGCCAGTGTATTCGTGGCCGGGCCAGACGGTAGCCTCATGACCGAGGAAGAGCGGCAGAATCGGCTTCGCGACCTCGCGCAAAACTACGGTCAGACCGACGAGGACATCATTCGTAAGGCTCAATCGAACGAGTTACCTCCTGAGCCCCACTTCGTTGAATGGCTGGTCCTCCTCGGGAGGGGAGATTTAGTTTGACCCTCGAAGAAGCTCTTAGGCGAGCGCTCGCGTTGGACGCAAGAACCGATGCGGCGCTTAGTGTCCAACTTAGGGGCTCCCCGGTTAAGGTGCTTAGCGAGGTTCGGGCATATCTGATCCGTCGATCAGAGGAGATGGACACGAGAAACAACCCGATCCAGTTGCTGAAGTTTAGGCGCGAGAACAACGGAATGGCCGTCATCCTGTTGGGTCCTACGTTCGACAAAGGGCCCACCGCCGAGCACTTCCGCTTCGATTCTGGCGCCCGGCTCAGCTTTGGATTGGCTTTGCGCGGAGTGGGCCACAACTCCCAGGTAGTATCATACCGGTTTCATTACCATCTCCCCGACGGCGGCTCGCCGCAGTACCTCCGCTTCGACCTAAATGAGTCACCCCACGAGAACCCCTTATCGGAACTCCGATGCCACCTTCACCCAGGTTCAGAGAATGTGCGAATACCACTCTCATTGCATGACCCTATCGAGATCTTGGATCGAATTTTCTTCGGAATTGATCCTGCTATTTGACCTCAGATTGAAAGAGCACACAAACAGGCAAAATCGTCGCGCGCGTGAATCGAGGAAAAATTACCGGGACTAGTACCTTCGCCGAGTAAGGGCTCGCTTGTGGCGCGGCTGTATTGCGCTGTGTCGGCTTGAGTTGCGGGCACGGCGAAATTCGGCCGCGAGGCATACGGCGTGCTACGCCCATGATGGAGTCACCCCACGCGATGCGTGCGTAGTGCGCGGCGCGACGGCGGCTTCCATTTACACGAGACGAGGGGCTGCACACAGGGAGACGGACGATGATGGACGAAGAACGGCATACCAGCGAGACCGGGACCGGCCATAGGTCAATCACGGAAATCAGTTCGGTGCCGCGCACCAGCGGGTGGTTGATCGCCGCAGTGGTGGTGCTGCTCGTGGGGCTTTGCGTGGCCGTGGCGCATAGCTACACGCAAGCGAAAGTGTCCGACCAGAACGCATCGAAGGAAGCGCAGATGGGCGCGACGATCAGCCAGTTGCAGGGCCAACTCGATTCCATGAATGCGAAGCTGACCTCGCTCAGCGCTCCGCCCGCCGCGACGCCGCAAGCCGCGCCGGCCGAGCAAGCCGCGCATCGCGCCGCGAATCGCGCCGCTGCTCGCCGCCGGACTGTGGCGGAAAACAAGCGCTACAAGCAACTCCAATCCCAGCTTGCGGACCAGCAACAGCAACTGAAGTCCACGCAGGATCAGCTCGCGCAAGATCGCACCGATCTCGAGGGAAATATCAGTTCGACGCGCGATCAGCTCAACGGCTCGATCGCCAAGACGCACGACGAGCTTGTGGCGCTCGAGCAGAAGGGCGAGCGCAATTACCTCGAGTTCGATCTGACGAAATCGAAACAGTTCGCGCACGAAGGCCCGGTGCTGATCTCGCTGCGCAAAGCCGACACCAAGCATAAGAGCTACAACCTCGCGATGATCGTCGACGACAACCAGATGAACAAGAAAAACGTGAACCTCTACGAGCCAATCTGGATCGATGGCGGCGATTCGCAGGAACTACAGGTGATCGTCAACAAGATCGACAAGAACCACGTTCACGGCTACGTGAGCGCGCCGAAGTACAATCAGTCCGCGAGCCTCACGCCGGCCGCTGCCCACATGGATTCGAACGGAAACGCAGTTTCGACAGGATCAAGCTCAGGATCAAGTTCAAGCGACACGACACAACAACCTACGCAGTAGCTTCCCTCTCCGGCAGGGTGAACACGCCACCCTGCCGGAGTTCCTCTTTTTTCGCGGATCGCCTAAGCGTCTTCGGGAAGATTCCACGCGCTTGCCAGTGCCAGAAGACTGCCCAAAACTAAAAGAACACAAATTGCTCGCCGCCTATTTTTCATCGTCGAATCGCGTCCTCTCTTATCTCGACGACGAAATGGGGCAAGGTGGTTGCCAGCGAATTCGCCGCAGCCAAAGAGGTTAGAGTTCGGCGCGCGAGGCGAGCGGGCAATTTGTCCGACCAGCGAGGAAATATTACCCGCCCCGCGATCGACGGACGTTAATCCCCAGCGCCGGCTTGCCCTGACGCAGGAAGGGATGCGCGTCACAAGTTAGCTGTGAGATTTCAACAGGTTGTCCATTCGAGCAAAACCGGAGAAGCTGATTGTGTCAGCAGTCACCTTCAACCGGAGAGGCCCGAATGGACATTCATAAGAATGCACGACTCACGTTTATGCGTCGAGAGCAGTTGGCAGAACGAGTGATTCTGGAGGGAAACACCTTGAACTCGGCGGCCGCCGAGTTCAAGGTGTGCGCGCGCACCGCCGCCAAGTGGACCCGCCGCTATCGCCAGCAGGGGTCGGCCGGTTTGTGGGATCGCTCCTCACGTCCCCGGCGCTCGCCGCGTCGCACGCCGCAGCATCTGGTCGAACGCGTGGAGCAGCTGCGCCGCCAGCGCTTCACCGGTCTGCACATCGCGCAGGCCACCGGCCTGAGCCGCGCCACCGTTAGCCGCGTTCTCCGCCGTCTGGGTCTGAATCGCATCCGCGACCTGGAGCCTGCTGCGGCCGTGATTCGCTACGAGCACCCCGCTCCCGGCGATCTGCTGCATCTCGACATCAAGCATCTAGGCCGTTTTACGGAAATCGCCGTCCGCGCCGATGGCCGCAGGCGCGGAAAACATCATCGCGGATGGGAGTACCTGCACGTCGCCATCGACGATCACTCCCGCATCGCCTTCTCCCAGGTCTTGCCGAACTTCACCGGTGCTTCGGCGGCTGCTTTTCTTCACGCTGCCGTGGCCTACTACGCCACTCTCGGCATTCGCATTCGTCGCCTGCTTACCGATAACGGCCATTGCTACCGCTCGGGCGCTTTCCGCGAAGCCTGTCTGCAGCTCGGTCTTCGCCATCACTTTACGCGCCCCTACACACCGCGCACCAACGGCAAAGCTGAACGCTTCATCCAAACAGCCCTCCGCGAATGGATCTACGCCTGCGCCTATTCAGACTCTGAGCAACGCAACGCGCAGATGTCTCCTTGGCTTCACCACTACAACTGGCATCGCCCTCATGCTAGTCTCCACCACGCTCCACCCATCAGCCGCTCCAGCTTAGATCGGGACAACCTCTTGAGACTCCACAGTTAGCCCAGGTCCGGAAGGACTGGGTCCAATATCCAGAGAAGCCGAGCGCCGTAGGTGCGACACATCCCGCGGTCAGGCTCTGCGCCACTTCGAAGATTTGGCGCGGCCTCGGCTCGCACTTGTCACAAAACCGCCAAAAGCGGCTTTTTCCGTCCATTTGGCGCCCATTTAACCTCCCGACGGGAGCATCATTGATGCTCCCGTCGGAGCAGAAAATACCGGCTCGATCGAGAAGGAAAATCGCACGGCGGAACCACAGAGCGCGCTTGACGCACACGGCGCGCGCGACTATATTCGCGGCCAATTGGGGGCCATTCAATGAGAAGTCTCATACGATGGAAGGCATTCGTGATTTCTGCGGCTGGAATCGCTGCCTTGCTGGCCGCGAGCGCGCCGGTGTGGGCACATCATTCATTTGGCGTGGTTTACGACGAGAAGAAGCCCGTTACGCTGACGGGTGCCGTGTCGAAGATCGAGTGGACGAATCCGCACAGCTTCCTCTTAATCGACGTGAAGGACGCGGACGGCAAGGTCACCACGTGGAGCTTCGAGGGCTATCCGGCCACCGTGCTCTACAGAAGCGGATGGAAGAAGGACGTGACGATGAAGGTCGGCGACGAAGTGACCGTCTTCGGATGGCAGGCGCGCGCCGGCGGCCCGCACGCGCATGCGCGCCAGGTGACTCTCGCGGATGGCTCGAAGCACTACTTCGGCCCAGGCCCTGGCAACGGCGATGGCGGCGCGGCGCCGCAAATCGCGCCACCGGCGAATTAGCGACGGACTTCGCGAACGGCGAAGCAAGCTTCGCCAAACAAAGGGCGGCGGCGAGCCGCCGCACTCCACAAAATGTGGCGACAGCGACAAATGGATCGGTAACGGAGGGCAGTCGTGCGCAAGAATCCTCTGATTGCTGCGGTGGTCGCGACGATGGCGATGCTGGGTGCACTCGCCGCTTTGCCGCCGGCTGTTGCCGCGCAAGAGGTGCGCGCAAGCGCTGACGTGCCGCGTGCCGCGGATGGGCATCCGGATTTGACCGGCGTGTGGCAGGGCGGCAGCAATCGCATCGGCACGTGGGAAGATACGAACAATGGCGACGGGCCGCTGGGGGAGAGCGGGCCGATCACGCCGTTTGCCGTGAAGGGGCCGCAGCCAAAACCTCCGTATCAGGCGTGGGCGGCGGCGAAAGTCGTCGAAGAATACAACAAGCGCGGGATCGACGAGCCGATGGTGAAGTGCCTTCCGCCGGGCGTGCCGCGGATGACGTTGATGGGCCTGTTTCCGATGCAGATCGTGCAGACACCGAAGACGATCGTGATGTTGTTCGAGGCGTTTCACGTATTTCGCATTATCCCGATCGACGCGAAGCATCCTGACGATCTCGAGCCGAGCGACATGGGCGACTCCGTGGGCCACTGGGACGGCGACACGCTGGTGGTCGACGTGACCGGCTTCAACGACCAGACGTGGCTCTCGGGTACGGGAACGATTCACAGCGAGAAGCTGCACGTGGTGGAGAAATTCACGCGCGTGGACGAGAACACGATCCTCTATGAGGATACGGTGGAGGATCCGGTGGTGTTGACGGGGCCGTGGACGCGCCACGGGACGATCATGCTGCGCCCGGGAACGCGCATCCGCGAATATGAGTGCGCGGAAAATAATGTCGATGAACAGCGGTACCAAGATCTCCGCAAAGATCCTTCGTTATACGAACGAAAACCGGACGGCGGCACGGAATAGATCAATCGAAGCTGTTGAGGGCCGTGGTTTCGTCCGAATAATCCTCGAAGATGGTGCAGAGGTTGGTGATTTCGAGCAGGCGCTGGACCTGCTTGCTGAGCTGCATCATCTTGAGGTCGCCACCCTTGCCGCGCACCGTGGCGAACGCGCGGGCCAGCGCGCCGATGCCGGAGCTATCGAGTTGGGTGACGTTGCTTAGGTTGAGCAAGATGTTCTTGCGGCCGCTGCGAACGAGTTCGAGGAACGTCTCATGGAGCGCGCCTGCTTCGTTGTAGGTGACCATGCCGTTGATGTCGACGACCGTGACCGCACCAGCCTGTCGCACAGAAACACTAAACCTCGTGATCAATTTTCCGCCTTGGGTCTGGGCCACGTCATCTATGAAACCACAGGACACACGGGAACGGCAACCCCTGGAATGAACGCAAAGGGCCGAGAGCAGTCGATTCAGTCCGCGGAGGCCGGCATCGCGGATTCGTACGCTTCGATCGTGGGCAGGAGGTCGGTCGAAATCAGGGACTTGGTGATGTAGCCCCACGCGCCGACGCTGGCCGCGACGCGGGCCAGATCGATCGACTGGTGGAGCGTCAGGATGATGATGCCTGCGCGCGGAGCCTTTTCGTGAAGCACGGGCGCGGCGTCGAGGCCATCGAGGTGCGGCATCGAGATATCGAGGAGGACGAGATCGGGTTTGAGGCTGACGGCCTGTTCGATGGCTTCGTTGCCGTCGCCTGCTTCCCCGCAAACGGTCCAGCCGCGGTGGCCTTCCACTAGAATGCGGACTCCTGATCTTACAAGCGGGTTGTCGTCTGCAATCAAAATTCGGAGTGACATCCGTTTCTCCCAGGTGCGGGCATGGGCACAACTATTGTGATGGCGCGAAAGTGAAAACGGAATCGGGGACTCACTGTAGTTCGCCTTACTCTCTGGGCACAGGGGGCGAGCCGATTCGCATAGCGTTCGCGCGAAGAGAAGGAAAAGAAGAGAGCGCACAGGACGATGCGCGTGCTGCCGCAAATCGACTTCAGCGGCTGTATGCGCCACGTTGGGACGGCGCGGTGAATTTCGCGGACTGTTGGAGGCCGTCCTGGATCGCCGCGTCGAGATCGGAATGCGGACCGGGCGAATCGGCCGTGGCGGCCGGTCGCGCCCAGCCGCCAATGACGACTTGCGCAGCCGGCCAGAGGCGGGCTAATTGCCAGCGTGCTCCTTCCATAAGCGGTGAGGCAGCAGATATGTAAAGCCGGCGAACGCCTCCCATTGGGTGGATGTGGAGGTGAGGCCGCGATCGAAGCCGGCATCGAAGACGAGGTCTGGACGGGCGGTGTAGCCGACCGCCCAAAGATTGCCTATCGCGTGCCCCCGCAGGAAAGGTTGCGTGAAGTGACATATCTCACCTGAGATCGAGAACTTCCCGGTCAAACCGTGCGAGATCGAAAGAGTTTGGCCGAACTGCGCCCGACGCACCGAGCCATCAACCAATTCGTTGAAGAGAGCGTTCGTATCATAGTGAAAGCCCTTGACATCGGCGCTGGCGAGAAGAATGAGCGAATTGGAAGGCGTTCCGAAATCGAGATCAGGGGCATCGCCGGAGTACACGCGATGGAAGTAGCTGACCGCGAAAGTCGGCTTTGCACCTTCGCCGGGAAAAAGCACGCCTTGCACTCCCAGGAGCACGTCGCCAGTGGCGTTGGTGACCGCGTTATCTACGGCGGAGCGCGCCACAGGCTGGTCGGACGCGAGGAATTCCAGGCGCGGCGCGACGGTAAGTTTCGTCGTTTCGACCAGGGCGTACTGCCACGAGAACTCGGGCGAGTCCGTCGCGCCGAGCATCCCTGTCTCGAATTGAAGGTAGCCGACCGGGGTCAGCGTCGCGGGAGTAGAAACCGTCGGGCGGCCGGGATTCGGCGTGGGTTCATCGGCCGATTGTGCCGGAGTGCCCTGCGCCAAAGCGCCAGAGAGCACCACAAATAGGCAGATCGAAACGCATTTCATGGATCCATCCACTTGACACAAGCCGCCATGGGACTCAAGCGTAGCCGAAAACGGTCACAGGCGGCCGACATTGTGTGCAGCTCATTGCCGAGGTAGGGGAACCGAATGTCGAGAAAGCGCATATTGCAAGGGGGCGCGGGGACAGCTGTACGCCTATTGCACTTTCGAACAGGGGTCGGAAGGCATTTCGGCGGGGTATCCTAGAGGCGGTTAAACTTTGATTTGGGCGGCGGTCAACAGGCATTTCCACCTCGCAGGGGGCAGGAGGCGTCGAGCGAGCGATCGCTTTTCCGATCGGCATCAAGCAGCGCGTGTTTCGCGGGGCGACAAGCCGGACGAGGCTTTCCCTCGGGGCAAGGGGACTCACAGTGAAGCGGTGGTTTCGGTTTTCATTGCGGCCGGAAGAAACGGGCGGGCAGGTGGCTACGAAGGTCGAGGAGGCGGCTGCTCCCGAAGCGGAGGCGGCTCTGATTCCGGCGGCCGATCTGCCGCCGGCTGGAGACATGCTGTCTCAGTTGTTTCCCGACACATCGAGTGAAGCGCCCGAGCCCGCGGCAGCAGCACAGCCCGCGGAAGCAACTCCCGCCAGCGAGGCATCCTCCGTTGCGAAAACACTGGACGAGCTTTTCCCCAATGCGCGCGAGTTCCGTCCCGGTGCGATGGACAACGAAGAAAAGCCTGCATGGGAAAACGCCGCGTCGGCGTCGCGGAGCGGCCCGGGATCGCAGGAGCACGTGATTTCGTCGTCCGAGCTTCCGTCCGCATCGCACATCCTGGCGGAACTGTTTCCGGCCGAACAAATCTCACTCCAAGATAGCCATGCCGACGATACGAACCGTATCCCGGCGCCACCTGAAACTCCCAAAGCGGCTGAAAACATGACTGCCGACGAGAAGCTGGCGCAAGAACCCGCAGCGATCGCGGCCCCGGCCGTCCCTGCGACGCCTGAACCGCAAAGCACCGAAGCCCACACGGAAGCAAATCACGTCGGCGCAAATCCTGAGGCGCCGGAAAAACCTGCTGCGAATTCAGAGAACTCGCGACCCGCGGCTGCGCAGAATTCCCCCGCGCCCTATCGCGACTGGGTGTTCGAGGAAAAGCTCGCGAGCCACAAGGAATGGGTGGATTCGCATGGCAGGACCGGCAACAAGGGCGATTTTGCCGGAGCGGACCTCGAAGGCACCGAACTGATTGGCGTCAATTTCCGGTTCGCGGATTTTCACGACGCGAACCTGAAGGCGGCGGACCTGCTGCTCGCAGACCTACGCGACGCATGCCTGGTGCGCGCCGACTTGCAGGACGCGTGTCTGGTCGGCGCGAATCTCGAAGGCGCGAATCTGGAAGACGCGTCGCTCGAAACCGCTATGGGCCTGCTGCCACGGCAGATCGCGGGCGCGAACCTGCGCGACGCTTCCCTGCCCGCATCATTTCTGGAATTTCCCGCGGCGGCAGCGCTCGAGAAAGCCTCGCGAATGGCGTCCCGGTACTTTACCGCGATGATGTCGGCGAGCGCGATCTCCTGGCTGGTGCTGTGGAAGACGAAGGACGTGCAGCTGGTGGCCGACTCCTCGCTTGTTCCCTTCTGGCATGCGCCTGCCGCCGCGACCACGTTGCCCACCGCCGAGTCTTACCTGGTTTTGCCGGTGGCGCTATTTATTTTGTATCTCATCTTTCAATTTCATCTGCAAAAGGTGTGGGACGCCGTTCTGGAATTGCCGGCAGTTTTTCCCGACGGCCGGGAGCTGGCGGACCAGGAGTCAGGCATCGTGCTGGCGCTCTTGCGCGCGCATTTTCGCTGGATCGATCAGGATGGTTCCTCGACGCGCGTCGTCGAAAAGGGCGTTTCGACCGTGCTCGCTTATTGGACTGTGCCGGCGACCCTGCTGCTCTTCTGGGCGCGCTATCTGACGCGACAGGAAGTACGCGGCACGATCCTACATATGTTGCTCGTGGTGATCGCCACCGGCGTGGCTCTCTACGTCACCATGAAGACGGGACGTCCGCCGGAGCGATGGGCGCTCGAGCGGAAATGGACCGACCGGCTGTGGGCAAAGGTGCGGAAGATCAACCCCACGACGGTGGCGGGCGCGCTCGGCGCCGTGCTGCTCTTTCTTTCCGTCGGGACGATCGCCGGAGCTCCTCACGGTCACCACCGCGCACCTCAATACGGCCCCTCGAACATCCGCCGATGGGCAACGACCGCTTTCTGGTACGTGGGCTTCGACCCGTACGCCGATCTGACGGAAGCGTCGATCTCGACAAGACCAAGGAACTGGAACGGCAGCGATGCACAAGTTCCTTCGGTGGTCGGGCCGCGCTTGAACGGGTTGAGGCTGCGCTACGCGCAGGCCTACGGTGCGTTTTTTGTGAACGCTCACTTGTGGCAGGCGAACTTGCAAGGCGCGTATCTTTCCGAGGCGGACATGCGAGGCGCTGATCTCGGGCAGAGCGACTTGCGGTATGCCCTGATGGACCATACCCAGATGAAGGGCGCGAATCTCGACCGCGCGGTTCTCGATGGCGCCGACATGCGCCGCACCGATTTGGAAAATGCGAACCTGTCGCATGCCTGGCTTCTCGGAACGATTTTGACCGACGCCGATCTGAAGGGTGCCTCGCTCTACGGCGCGCGGTTATCTACCGCCACGCTCACGCGAGCAAACTTCGAGAAGGCGGACTTCCGCGAGGCCTACCTTGACCAAGCGCAGATGGAGCGCGCGGACCTTCGCGGGGCCTATTTGTGGTCGGCACGGCTTCCGGGGGCCGATCTGAAGGGCGCGCAGCTCGGAGACGCGATTCTGATCGATGCGTACCTGCCCGGAGCCGATCTGCGCTGGGCGCAGTTTTCGGGGACGGTGCTGAGCGGAGCAAATCTAAGCGACACGGACCTGGACGGCGCTGACATGCGCGGGGCGGGAGGGCTGGACGCGAATCAGGTGTGCTCCGCGAAAAGTCACAATGGCACGCTGCTCGACGACTCGCTTGCGACGCAGGTCGTGGCGCAGTGCGGAGGAGGCGCGATTAACTCGCCGGGAGTATCGCCGACGTTGCCAGCAGCACCGGCAGGGTCGACGTCACGAAAGACCGGCAACTGAGCTTGCGCCGTAGAAGCTGTACCAGGGGCTGGCGGCTTTCAGGCGCGCATTGACGTTGCTGATGTTCTTCACGCCCTGGTCGTTGAGCCAGTCTTCGAGAGCCTTCACTCCCTGCTTCGCGTATACCGGAATCGCATCTTTCCACGTGGCCCGGCCGCAAAGGACGCCCGAGAATTTCACGCCGGATTCGGCCGCGAGTTCGAGCGTTTCGTTGAACACGTCGTTGCTGACGCCAGCCGAAAGATAGATGAACGGCTTCTTTGCGGCGCTGGCGGCGCGGCGGAAATGCTCCTTGGCCTGATCGCGGGTGTAGGCGGCATCGCCTTTGCAGGCTTTTGTGCCCGCGACGAACGCCATGTTGACGGGAACCTCGACTTTCAAAATGTCCACGCCGTACTGCGGCTTCGAGAACTCCGCCATGCTGCCGGCTACGATCTCGGGCTTCTTGCGCGCGAAGCCGATGCCTTTCTCGTCGCCGCCCTCTTCGTAGCCGACAAATTCGAGGAAAAACGGGGCATCCACCGCCTGGCATTCCGCGCCGATGCGCTCGATCCAGGCGTGCTTGATCTCGTTGATGGCGGGCGGATCGAACGGCGTGTAATACAGAAGAATCTTTACGCAGTCAGCGCCCGCGGCCACCAGCCGACGGGCAGACCAGATGTCGAGCAAGTCGGGCAGGCGGCCGGGCTTCGTGTTGTCGTAGCCGCTGTTCTCGTAGGCGAGCAGCAGGCCAGCGTTTTTCGAGCGCGCGGCGGCGGCCGGAAGGCCATATTCCGGGTCGAGCAGGATGGCGCTGGCGTGCGGCGTAAGGACGCGCGTGACCGCGGTCTTGAACTCCTCGAGCATCTTCGACGTCACTTCGCTCTTGTCGACGCCTTTTTCTTTGGCGATGGCGCTCTTGAGGGAGCCGCGCTGGTCCATGGCCGCGGCGGCGATCACGCCCTGTGCGTTGGAAACAGCTTCGAGCCCCTTTTTCTTTCCCGGCGTAATTTTCATCGTGAGCGCCTCCGAACCACCAGAACCGCGAATGAAGAAGGGGTAGTCTACCACGCGAAATGAGGACGCTACAAAAACAAGACGTGGTGCTGGTAGACGCAGGATCGAGCGCTCTCCGAACCGGCCACGGAAGCAAGGGCGGCGAGATCGTCGAGAAACGCGGGGCCGTAGGCGGCGATGAAAGGAAGCGCGGAGAGGGTGCGTTCCTGCAGCTCGCTATTCGGATAGAGCGCGTCGAGCAGAATGCGCTCGTGGCGGTCGAGAACGCCCGAACGGAAATTTTCCGCGCGCGCCACCTTCGCCTTGAGCTGGCTGAATTGGTAGAGCATCTTGCGCTCGGTCACCTCCAGCGCATCGAGCAGCGTGGAATCGAGCCGGCCGAGCGGCTCGCGATAGGATTGGAGCAGCGCGCTGATCTCGGCCTCGCTTTTGTCGAAACGCGCGACGAGCGCATCGGGCAGCGCCTTTTGTTCCATTTGCGCGCGCACGTGCTGCGATCCGTGGAGAAAATCGCGCATCTCGAGGCCGTACTGCGTGAGGAAGCGCGCGATGGGCTGCTCGACGATCGTGAAGCTGGCGCGAGGCAGGATGGCGGGCATGCGCCCGAGAATTTTCGCATAGACGACTTGCGACTGCGCGAGATAGGCCACTTCCGCCGGGCCGCCAATATAGGCAGCGGTCGGCAGCAGCGAATCTTGCACGATCGGGCGCAACAAAGCGTTGGGCGTGATGAGTTCGGGCTGCGATTCGATGATTGCTGCGATCTGTTCTCGCGAAAGCTCCGTCTCGCCCGCGAAGAATTTGCCGTTGCGTGCGCGCAAGGGCTCGCGGCGGCCGTCGATATTGTGGAAAAGCAGGGTCGTCTCGCGCGTGACTTTCACCTGCCCGTGGAGGCCGGCGCTTTCGAGTCCCTTCGAGCGATCGAGCAGCGCTTCAGCGAGCGGGAGGGCCTCGTCGAGCGCGCGCAAAAAGACCGGCGCGACGAGGCGATGGAGGCGGACATCGAGCGGATCGATGAAGATGATTCCGCGGCCTGCGAGCAGGCGCGCCATCAGCTTGCCGAAAGCCGAGCCGAAAGTTTCGGTAGGCCCATACGATTCGTGCAGCGCGCGCGAAACATCCTCGGCGCCGGGGCCCTGCAGCGTCTGCGCCGCTGCGCCGACGAGAGACTGGATGGCTTCGCCGAGCGCGACTTCGCCAACGCGCTTGCCGACATCTTCGTCGCGAGCGGGCAGGTCGTAGCGCGCGAGTCCGTTGCGCGTCACCCAGGTCGAGTGATTCACCTCGGCGAGGTCGTGGTCCTCGGTGGCGAGCCAGAAAATGGGCACGGCATCGATGCCGCGACGCGTCGTTTCTTCCGCCACGCGCACCGCGGAAATCGCTTTGTAAAAGGTGTACGCGGGGCCGGAGAAAAGTCCCACCTGCTGGCCCGTGACGATCGCGACCGCGCCCGCCGCGAGGCGATCGAGATTTCGCGCGGTGCTCGTGTCGATTTCGTTGCCCGCCGCGAAGCGCGCGTTTTGTTCGCGCAGCACGTCGACCACCCCTTTCCGCAAGCCTGGATCGAGGCGAACTTCGCGCGCGGCAGCGTCAATGCCCGCAGCGGTCGGCGGATGCGCGTAATATCTTGAGACCTGGCTGAACTCCTCGAGAAATGAGGAGAAAAGCTTCGTGGTGTGCGGCACTTCGCGGAAAGAAATGCAGTGAGATTCCATCTGCGGATTCTGCGAGGTCATGATGCGCGCAGCCCCGTACACCGTCGATCGCGGGAGCATGCCGCGGAAACGAGCAGCCGGATTGAAATCGGAATCCTCACCGTCGTGATTGGATGAGATGCAACCCGCAAAGATTCGGATTCCAGCGATTGTGCGAGCAGACCTGGATCAGGGCAAGCCATTTGTTCCCAGGGTATTTTAAGGCAAAGCGGCCGATTTGCGCCGGTGCAGATCCTGGAGGGCGGCGATTTCAGGCTCGTGCCCGGCCATGGCGCGAATGCCGCGCGCGGCGGCGCTGGCCGCGGAGAGAGTCGTAATGCACGGAACGTTGTAACGCACGGCGGCGCGGCGAATTGATTTCTCGTCGTAGAAGGATTCGCGGCCGAGCGGCGTATTGATGATGAGGTTCACTTTGCCGGTTTTTACAAGGTCGACGATGTTCGGGCGGCCCTCATTCACCTTGTAGACGCCGTGCACTTCGATGCCCGCGCGTTTCAGGGCCGCAGCCGTGCCGCGCGTGGCGATGATTGTCAACTCGGCCGCGATCAGATCCTTCACAAGGCCCGCTACATGGCTTTTGTCATGGTCATTCACGCTGATGAAGACCGTCCCCGAAAGCGGCAGGCGCTGGCCCGCGGCGAGTTGCGCCTTCGCGAAGGCCATGCCGAAAGTGGAGGCGATGCCCATCACCTCGCCCGTCGAGCGCATCTCGGGGCCGAGAATCGTGTCGACGCCGCGGAATTTGTTGAACGGAAACACGGGTGATTTCACGGCGAAGAAATCGTAGAGCGCGAGCTCCTTCACGCCGTTCATTTCGACGATCGGGAGATGCATTTCCTTGAGCTTGCGGCCGGTCATCAGGCGCGCTGCAACTTTCGCGAGCGGGACGCCCGTGGCCTTGCTGACGTACGGCACGGTGCGCGAGGCGCGCGGATTCACTTCGAGAACGTAAACCGTATCGCGCTGAATCGCGTATTGCACGTTCATGAGGCCGACGACGTGGAGCGCGCGCGCGAGACGCGTGGTGTAATCGCGGATGTGTTCGAGGACGGCTGGCTTCAGCGACACCGATGGCAACACGCAGGAGGAATCGCCAGAATGGATCCCGGCTTCCTCGATGTGCTCCATGATGCCCGCGATCACGACATCATCGCCATCGGCGAGCGCGTCCACATCCACTTCGGTGGCGTCTTCGAGGAATTGGTCGATCAGGATCGGGCGCTTGGGATCGGATGCGGTGCCGATCTGCACCGCTTGCATAACGTATTCTTCGACTGTCTTGAGATCGTAGGCAATTACCATCGCGCGGCCGCCGAGGACGTAACTCGGGCGTACCAGCACGGGCAAACCAATTTCGCCGGCGGCGGCGACCGCTTCCTGCGGCGCGAGGGCCGTGGCGGCGCGGGGCTGAGGGATATTCATTTCGGCGAGCAGCGCGCCGAAGCGGCGGCGATCCTCGGCGAGGTCGATCGATTCGGGATCGGTGCCGATAATTTTCGCCCCATAGCGCTTGAGATCGAGCGCGAGGTTGAGCGGCGTCTGCCCGCCGAACTGCACGATCACGCCCTGCGGCTTTTCCTTGTCGAGCACTTCGAGGACGTCTTCGAGCGTGAGCGGCTCGAAATAGAGGCGATCGGACGTGTCGTAATCCGTCGAGACGGTTTCGGGATTGCAGTTCACCATAATCGTCTCGTAGCCGTCTTCCTTGAGCGCGAGCGCGGCATGGCAACAGCAGTAATCGAACTCGATGCCCTGCCCGATGCGGCTCGGCCCGCTGCCGAGAATCACGACCTTGGGCCGATCGACCGGCTCGGACTCGTCTTCTTCCTCGTAGCTCGAATAGAGATACGGCGTGAAGGATTCGAATTCGGCGGCGCAGGTGTCGACACGCTTGAAAACGGGGCGAACGCCCAATTCGCGGCGCCGCGAGCGGACCGACGCGGATTTTACGTTCCAGAGCTTGGCGATTTCTTCGTCGCTCGCGCCCGAGCGCTTTGATTCGAGAAACAACTCGGGCGAGCACTTCGAGAGTGTTGTCGCCGCCATGCGGCGGTCCACGGCCAGCATCTCCTCGAGCTGGCGGATGAACCAGGGATCGATGCGCGTGAGCTCGCAGACTTCCTTCGAGCTCATGCCGCGCTCGAGCGCTTCGAAAAGCCAGTGGATGCGATCCGGGCCGGGCACGTGCAGCCTTTCGCGCAAGAGCGCGGTCGTGACCTCGGCGGGCGGCCGCCACGCTGAACTCGGTTCGAGCGCGCGAATGCCTTTGCAGAGCGCTTCCTGGAATGTGCGGCCGATGGCCATCACTTCGCCGACCGATTTCATCTGCGTGGTGAGCGTAGTATCGGTGCCGGGAAATTTCTCAAACTGCCATTTCGGGATTTTCGCGACCACGTAGTCGATCGTCGGCTCGAAGCACGAAGGCGTCTTGCGTGTGATGTCGTTGGGGACTTCGTCGAGCGTCATGCCGACCGCGAGTTTTGCAGCGATCTTGGCGATCGGGAAGCCTGTGGCTTTGCTCGCGAGCGCGGAGCTGCGCGAGACACGCGGATTCATTTCGATCACAGTCATGCGGCCCGTTTCGGGATCGACCGCGAACTGGATATTCGAGCCGCCCGTCTCGACGCCGACTTCGCGGATGATCGCGGCGGCCGCGTCACGCATGCGCTGATATTCCTTGTCGGTAAGCGTCTGCGCGGGCGCGACTGTGATCGAATCGCCCGTGTGGATGCCCATCGGGTCGACATTCTCGATCGAGCAGATCACGACGAAGTTGTCGCGAAAGTCGCGCATCACCTCGAGCTCGAATTCCTTCCATCCGATCACCGATTCTTCGATCAGCGCCTGATGGACGGGGCTCGCGTCGAGAGCGCGAGCGATCGCGTCGGCAAATTCCTCGTGATTGTACGCGATAGAACCGCCGGTGCCGCCGAGCGTGAATGACGGGCGGATCACGACCGGGTAGCCGAGCTTATCCGCGAGATCGATCGCTTCGGGAATGTTGGTGACGACCGCCGAAGCGGGCACTTCGAGGCCAATCTTGCGGCAGACATCTTTGAACAGCAGCCGGTCCTCGGCGACTTTGATCGCCTTCAGCGACGCGCCGATCAATTTGACGCCGTACTTATCGAGAATGCCACTTTCGGCCAGCTCGACCGCGAGGTTCAAACCGGTTTGGCCGCCGACGGTCGGCAGCAGCGCGTCCGGGCGCTCGGCCGCGATGATGGCTTCGAGATATTCCTTCGAGAGAGGCTCGATGTAGGTGCGGTCCGCGATTTCCGGATCCGTCATGATCGTCGCCGGATTCGAATTGACGAGGATGACATCGTAGCCCTCGGAGCGCAGCGCCTTGCACGCTTGCGTGCCGGAGTAATCGAACTCGCACGCCTGCCCGATGATGATCGGGCCGGAGCCGATGATCAGAATTTTCTTGATGTCAGTTCGTTTCGGCATCTCTCAATCAACAGTGACGGTCAAGCTCAGCCAAAATCTGAAGTTACCAGAGTCGTCGATCATATATTTGAAATCGGAGGAGTCAAAAGCCCCCTCGTCTTTCGACAACCGATAATCGAGCGGCATCACATAGTCATGTCCGTCTACATAGGCGCTAAGCCAATAGGACCCTTCGGGTTCTTTCTCGAATCTAAAACTTCCCCGATGGTTGGACTTGGCCTTGGCAACCGGCGTCAATCCGTCGCAACACTGTCCCCCGGGCATGCGTTCATACAGGGCCAACGAGACGCCCCGCAGAGCGTTCGTCTCGTATTCGACATTCTTCGGATGTCGTTTTGCAGGAATCGAGTGGACGCGGATCAGTTTCCCGCGCAGTCGGCTCACCATATACGCCTTGCTCATTGCGGTCGTTTGACTCATCGCAAAAATCACCGTCGCAACAAGCAGTGAAGTAGCCGAAATCATTGAGCGCCAGTCTTCATCAGCGCGACAAAATCATCGAAGAGGTAGCGGGCGTCGTGCGGGCCGGGCGACGCTTCGGGATGATACTGGACGCTGAAGAGCGGGAGCGAGCGGTGGCGCAGGCCCTCGTTCGTGTGATCGTTCAGGTTCAAATGCGTGATTTCGACGTCGCTCGACGGCAGCGAATCCGGATCGACGCAGAAGCCGTGATTCTGCGCGGTGATTTCGACTTTGCCGGTGCGCAGATTCTTCACCGGATGATTCGAACCGTGATGGCCGAACTTCAGCTTGAAAGTTTTGCCGCCAAGCGCGAGGCCGCAAAGCTGATGCCCGAGGCAGATGCCGAAAATCGGAACACGGCCGAGAAGCTTGCGAATATTTTCGATGGCGTAGCCGACCGGCTCGGGATCGCCGGGTCCGTTCGAGAGAAAGATACCGTCGGGCTTGAGCGCGAGCACGTCTTTCGCAGAGGTTCGCGCCGGCACGACGGTGACATCACAATTGTGATCGACGAGAAGCCGCAGGATATTCTGCTTGATGCCGAAATCGTAGGCGACCACGCGATGGCGCGCGGCTTCAGGGGCTGAAGCCCCATTTCCTTTCGGAGCGGTAGCGGCGGGGCTGAAACCCCGCCCTTCCGCGGATTTCGCACCGGCGACAGCGCTGGTGGTTCTCGCGACGGCGGCCGACGCAGCTGCGGCAGCGGCTAAAGGCGCAGCTAGATCGATCGAGCCTTTCGTCCAATGATATTTTTCGGCGGTGGTGACGCGGCCCGCGAGCTCCTGGCCCGCCATAGTCGGCAGCGCGCGAGCCTCGGCAATCAGCTGCTCGGCGGACGTGCCATCGGTGGAAACCACGCCGCGCAGTGCTCCCACACTTCGCAGATGCCGCACGAGCGCGCGCGTATCGAGATCCCAGATCACCGGGACGCCGTAGCGCTCGAGATATTGCTGCGCGGTTTCGCTCGAACGCCAGTTGGAAGCGAGCGGCGAAAATTCGCGCACAATCAGCGCTTCGATATACGGCTTCGTGGATTCTTCGTCGTCGAGATTCGTGCCGACGTTTCCGATGTGCGGATACGTGAGGCACACGATCTGCCCGGAGTAACTTGGATCGGTGAATACTTCCTGATAGCCGGTGAGGCTGGTGTTAAAAACGACTTCGCCGCCACGACGGGTTTGAGCGCCCGCCGCGCGGCCGTTAAAGACTCTTCCGTCCTCGAGCGCGAGCGTCGCGCGTCCTAAGAGGGCCTCGGTCAGTGTGTTGTCCTCCAGAAGATGTCATTTCGATGCCGCGCTGACCGTCGAAGGCGTCGTCAGCGATCCAAAGTGATCGACCGGCCAGTACGCGAACACGGCCTTGCCGTAGATGAAAGACCGCGAAACCGGGCCGAAAACGCGCGAATCGTTGGAGCTATCCCGGTGATCGCCCATCACGAAATACTCGCCCAGCGGAATTTTGCGCGGGCCGTAGTTCGAGCTATCGATGTATCCGGCTGGCACGTATTGATCCGCCAACTCATCGCCATCGATATAGAGATGCCCGTCGCGAATCTCGATCGTTTCACCGGGCAAACCGACCACGCGCTTAATGAACGACTTCGACCGGTCGAGAGGATACCAGAAGACGACAACGTCGCCACGTTCGATCGGCTCGAAGCGGTAGACAAACTTGTTGATGAAGATGCGCTCCTGATCGCTCAGAAGCGGATTCATGCTGGTGCCTTCCACCTTGACCGGCTGATACAAAAAGATCATCACGACGATCGCCAAGCCGAGCGCCACCGCGAGGTCGCGCGTCCAGCTGCGCAGCTCGCGCCGCAAAGGAGGAGCAGACGCTGCTTCAGGCGAATCCGGAGGACCGGTATGGGATGAATCCTGCATGCTCTGCTAACTTATTTATATCATGGCGCGGAAGCCGAGCAAAGCGGGTCGATCGCCCTCGACCTGAAATCGGAAACGCTTCTTCTACGCTTCGATGATCTGATTGCGGACGGCGTAGCGAACAAGATCCGTCACCGTGTGCAATTGCAGTTTGCGCATGATATTCGCGCGGTGAGTTTCCGCCGTCTTCACGCTGATACCGAGCGACGAAGCAACTTCCTTGCTGCTCTTGCCCTCCGCGAGCAATTGGACGATTTCGCGCTCGCGCGAAGTGAGCCGGTCGCGAACCGATTCGGGCAGATCGTTGCCCGGGCGCGCGCCATTGAAATTGCTGAGGATCACTTCGGTGGCGCGCGGCGTGAAGAACGGCTTGTGGTTCGCGAGCGTTTCGACGGCGATCACCAGATCGCGGTCGGAATCCGATTTCACGATGTATCCGCGCACGCCGGCTTCGAGAATGTCGCGAATCAATTGATCGGAATAATGCACTGATAGGATGAGAACTTCGGTGTTGGGCGCTGATTTCCGAATCCGGCGCGCCGCCTCAATGCCGTTGAGGTCGGGCATGCTGATATCAAGAATCACGACGTCCGGCTTGAGTTCTTCGGCCTTGGTGACCGCTTCGCGTCCCGTATGAGCCTCGCCGACAACTTCCCACCCCGCATGCGATTGCAGCAGCGCCTTGATCCCGCGACGCATGAGATCGTGATCGTCAACGATGAGAATCCGCACCGTCTTCATGGTCATCCCTCCAGCACTTCGAATCCGGTGGAAGCCGAGGGAATGGGATGTGGCTCCCGCACAGAGACTCTATCCTCAAGCGGACTGGCAACCCAATTATACACAATCGCAAAGACAGTCAACGACGCACCAGAGACGCGCGCCGGGTTCGGCGGAGCCGCGACTCCCAGTGCCGGGACGGCGACCTCGCCATTTAAGAATGAAGGATCCATACTTGGCTGGGGATTCTGGTGGGCCAAGAGAGCCCGCCTACATGCGGTCCGCCAGACATTCGCGCAGTTTCCGCCGCGCCCGCAGAAAACGCGCTTTCACGGCCGCTTCAGACAAATTCAAAATCCTGGCCGTCTCTTTCGTCTGCCGCTCTTCGAGCCCGAGAAGCCACACGACCGCCCGCGACGTCCCCCGCAGGCCGTCGATCGCTTCCCAGAGGAGCCGTTGCTTCTCTCGCTTTACGTACAACATTTCAGGGCGCGCGTCGTCCTTCGCCCGAATCATTTCCATGGGGTCGGCGCCATCTTCGGAAACGCTGCCACCATACGAAAGATGCGCATTCTCCGCGCGCTGCTTGCGCAGCTTTCCGAGCGCCTCGTTGATCGTGATCCGCAAGAGCCAAGTCGAGAAGCGGGACTTCGAATGAAATTGGTCGATGTGGGCGTACGCCTTTAGCATGGCCTGCTGAATCGCATCTTCGGCGTCTTCCCGGTTTCCGGTAATTCGCAGCGCCACGCGGTACGCCTTCGACATTTGAGGCTGGACCAATTGCTCAAACGCCTCTGCGTCCCCGTCCCGCGCCTGATCGACCAAGATGGATTCCTCGGCATAAATCAAGGGACTGCTGTCGCCAGCCATAGGGGCTTCGAGAGTGCTGATGTCATTCATCATGTGTTTGGCTCCCTCTCCGAGTTTTCAAGTTGGACCCGATCATCTGCGCTTACCACTGCAAGAATCGACAGGTACCCCCGCCGCCAAAGTACCGGAGGGTCCCTGGCGGGTCTATCCGAGGCATGCTGTAGCTTTCGGGGGTGGTTCGCTGTATGCCCTTGCGGCTCGGGAACTTGCAAGCTCAGGCTGCGGCACCCTCAATATACGCAGGACCGTGTATGGCTCCCGGTCCGGGAGCGGTCTAACCTTGAAAGGTCAAAAATCTAGCCGGCGCTGCTGGGAGGCTTTTGTGCGCCGGTGGGCCTAACTCTTCAAGAACGCCAAACTCGCGGGAATTATCGAGGGAGGAAAATATGAAATCTCTTTTGCATGCCTTCATCGTGACTCTGCTCTTATTGACCGTGGCGGTCCCCCAGCTCGCTGCCGAATCCGACAGACAAAAACAGGAAGATCGCTTGCGAAACGCCGGTCAGGTGATGAACGAGGTTCTCAACATGCCCGACGACGTTCCGCAAGACCTGCTCGACAAGGCCAAGTGCGTTATTGTCGTTCCGTCCGTACTGAAGGCCGCGTTCGTCTTCGGCGCAAGTTACGGCCGGGGCGCGATGGTGTGCCGCTCGGGATCTGACTTCACGGGTCCGTGGGGCGCGCCGACCATGATGGCGATCGAAGGAGGCAGCTTCGGTTTTCAAATCGGCGGCCAAGCGACGGATTTCGTTTTCCTGGTCATGAACAAGCGCGGCGTTCACAGCCTACTGCATAGCAAGGTCAGACTGGGTGGCGACATTTCAGCCGCTGCCGGGCCCGTGGGACGCGCCGCCGAAGCCGATACGGACGCCTACATGCGCGCTGAAGTCCTTACCTATTCTCGCTCTCGCGGCATATTCGCGGGGGTTTCGCTGGAAGGCTCGACGCTTCGGCCCGACGGCGAGGGCAACGACGCGCTCTACGGACAGAGGATCAGAGCGCACGAAATCGTTGCGGGAGAAGTTGGAACTCCACCTGCGGCAGAACACCTAGTCTCGCTGCTCGACCGAGCTTCTCCTCGCGCAGCGGCCTGAAGCGTAGGACACTGGGGAGGGCGAGCGCCCTCCCCGGCGTCCCCTATTCCTCTGAAGAATCTCCGGCCGCCTTGACGGGAGTGAAACCCCGCGCCCGGTGTTCTTCCTCTTTCGGGGTTTCTGGAACCGGCAGCACCACCATAACCGTAGTGCCGGCGTCGTTCGACTTGATTCTTAGCTTTCCGCCCAACTGGCGCGCGCGCTCTCGCATGCCGCGAATTCCCACGCCTACCTGACCTCCCGATCCGCCGAGCGATGCCAGCAATTCGCGCGGAATTCCCTTTCCGTTGTCGCTGATCTCCAGGCTCACGGTACCGGCCTGGCGCCTTCCGCGGACCGTCGCGAGCGTCCCCCCGGAATGCCGGTACATGTTCGTGAGGCTTTCCTGCACGATTCGGAAAAGCGCGGTTTCGAGGCTCTGCGGCACTCTTTCTTCCCCGAGCGCCAGATCGAGATCGACCTTGATCTTGCTTCTCTGCGTGAATCCATCCGCGAACCACTCCAGAGCGGACTTCAAGCCGGAGAAGTCAAGCGTCGGCGGGTAGAGCAAGTAGGAGAGCGTCCGCGTCTGATCGGAAGCCTCCTGCGACAACCCTAACGCTTCGCGCAATATGTCCGAGGCGACGGGATCCTTACCTGCAATTCGCTCGTTGACCGCCGAAAGATGAATCGCCAGCGCCGCGAGACTCTGCCCCGTCGTGTCGTGAAGCTCGCGGGCAATCCGGCGCCGCTCTTCGTCCTGTAGCTGCAGCAAGCGAGCTGAGAGGTTGCGCAGCGACTCTTCCGCGTCGCGGCGGGCGGTGATGTCCCGGTTGACCTCGAGGATCCGGCGGGGCTGTCCGTGCTCGTCCCGTTGCATTGCTTGCCGGCTTTCCACGACGAGCACGCGATTGTCCTTCGTGCGGTGTACGAGCTCACCCTCCCAGGCCCCGGTTTCAAATAGCGTTTTGTACAGATCCTCAAACGACTCCGGGAACTCGGTATGGAAGAACTCGTGGATGACGTGTCCTTGAGCCTCAGCGGCGGTCCAGCCGTACATTCTCTCGGCGCCGCGGTTCCAATAGGAAATCACGTTGTTCGCGTCGCGGACGATGATGGCGTCGTGCAGAAGCTCGAGGAGATCGCTCAGATTCTGCGGGCCGCCACCCTTGATGATTGGCGCCCGCGAGCGCTTCGGTGTTGGACTCGACGAACCCATGCAAAGCCCCCAAGAATTGCGGTAGCCACCGCTAGCGAAGAGTCTATCTTATGATGCGTTTGATGGTGCAAGGTCTCTGCACTTTACTAGCTCGACCATCGAAAAATCTTCCTAGAGCCGTGAAAAACTACACGCCCGGAGTTCGGCACGTCTCGTAACCCCATGCAATATCTGGCAGTTATAGACCTCCATTCTTGGCAGCAAACTTGCTTCAAGACCACTGCCGAAGAATATGCACCGAACTCTTGCGGGGAGAGCCTTCATGACCGTTACCTACGATATTTTTCGAAAACTGCCTGCTGGGGAGCCGGTCTGGGTCGAGGCCGTCCAAGGGCTCGAAGACGCGAAATCGCGCCTCCAGGAACTGGCCACCGTTCGACCTGGCGACTACTATATATACGACCTCGGCCACGAGCGAATCGTCGCCATGGCGTCGACTGCGTAATTTCCGCGACTGCGCTGGCCCGAACAACCGTGCGGTTCTCCCGTCATTCGGTATAAGATGCTGCTCTCAGCCGGGCCCGTAGCTCAGCTGGTTAGAGCAGCGGACTCATAATCCGTTGGTCCTAGGTTCGAATCCTAGCGGGCCCACCATTTGTTTTCAGTGACTTAGCCTCGGCGGAATTGTCTGCGGTTTGGGAAGTGTAGCGGAAACTGTAGCGGCTCTCCCTGAAAATTGGCGCTATTGCCTGTCCATCGAGCGCCTGAATCGCGGCTTGTTTTGCTTCGGAGCGGATGTGCGAATACCGTTCGAGCATCTGCCGTGAAACGTGCCCTGCAAGAGCTTTGATAGTCTGTTCGCTGACGGTCGGATTCTCGGCCAGCCGTGAGATGAACGTGTGCCGCATATCGTGTGGCCGGTAGCGGACGCCAGCGGCCTTGCACGCGAGCCGCCACGCCTTGCGCCATGAACCCGTCGGGCGGCTCAAATCCACGTCGTACAGGACCGGCACGCGCGAATTGCTGGCAACTGCGTGGGGCGGAATCGGGGTGCCGACCTTGTGGAGCGGGAATAGAAAACTATCCGGCCCGGCGTCTTGAAACTGTTCGTACCAAAGCGAGAGCGAAGCGCAGACGCGGCGCGAAAGTGGAATCAACCGGCCAGTACCAGCCGCCGTCTTGCTCTTTGGGACTACCACTTCCCCTCTGGTAATTGAGCCATTCGCCCATTCGAGCCGCAGATCGCGGCGGCGAAGAACCTGAGACTCGCCCAGGCGCATCCCCGTATCGAGCGAAAGCAGTACCAGCGGGAGAAGCGCCGGAGAGCGGCTCGCGCTCGCGGCGGCGAGTAGTTTGCACTCATCCTCTGCCGAAATCGCCCGGCCCACATCGTGCCTTTCGGGGAGCGCCTTCACGCGGTCCGAAATCGGTCCCCAAAGGCCATACTGCCGAAGAATGCCGCGAAGCGCACCGGTTTCGTAATTGACAGTGCGATTAGTAACTTTAGCTGCGAGGCGCTCCCCCCGGTACTCCGAAATGTCGTTCGCGTCCACATCACAGACGAGCCGCTTTCCGAATTCTTCTTTGAGGTGTTCCACGCATTGCTTGTAGCGTTCCTGGCTGTTTTCTGCGAGCCCCGCTTTGCTCGCGAGCCATAACTCGGCAGCCTGAGAGAACAACGGCATACGCTCTCGCTTGGGAATGCGGTTGTAGGCTTGCTCCAACTCGCGGCGGCGGGCGCGCTCTGCCTCGCGTGCGATGATTTTGCTGTTGCTTTTGCTGCTTTCCTGAATCTCTTGGCCGTTGAACGTGAAGTGATACCACCAAACCCGCCCGCGCTTGTAGAGACTCATCGGCCTGTTCCCTTCTTGGGCTTGGGTTCGCTTTGGCGCGGACGCCCGCCCATCTTTCCGTTCTCTCGCGCAATCTCGCGGATGCGCTCGATTCCGAGTCGTTCGACGCGCGCCCGATAACTGCGCTTGCCAAGCCAACTTGTGAACTGCCTTAGCTCTGTCCGACTCATGTCTAATATCCTAAACTGTTTAGGTTTTATTTGTCAAGGCTCTTGTGCTAGACTTCGCGCCAAGCGGCACCGCCTCGGCAAGCTACCGGGTGCTCAGGGGGACGGTTCCCTTACCGTCCCCGCCGCCTCGCCAAAGGGAGCGAGCATGACGGGCGAAACGCTGAGGCCCGAAATAGCGGAGCTTTTCCGCAAGTACCGGGAATCGTACCGCGAGGTTTTCCTGGACGAGATTGCATTCGGCTCTATTCGCGGGGCGCGGACACCAGCCGAGCTTGACTCCATTTATCGCGCGTGCGTTTCGCGAGCGAAGGAATTGCGCGTGCCCACGGGCAGACAGCGCGGGCGACCGCGCAGTGGCGTGAGTGCGGCACAGAGTCCCACGCGCGAACGTGCCTTATCGGATTCGAGGGAGCACGACTGGTTCCGAGAGCTTTGCATGATTATGGGCGACTTTCCTGCGAACCGCCCACTCTTGTGCCACCAAATCATGCTGTTTATCCAGGGCGCGGATCGCCGCGAGCTTGCCGAGATTCGCAGCGCGGTGCAAGCGTGTCACAGGAAGTTCAAGCGGCCGAAGCGGGGACGGCCTACTGTGCCGCAGGATGACGAAATCATGGGCCAAGCAAGGCAAGCGGTTTGGATGCGTTTGATCGAGCAGCGGTCGGACAGAGAGATTGCAAAGACTCTGGGAATGCAGGTGGTTGAGCCCGTTCGCAACCCGAGCGGATTGATTGAGATACCCGGAAATATCGAGAGCATTAAGCGCCAGATGCAAAGGCTCGAAGACTACTTGGCCGATGCCGTCTATCGCGCAATTCCCGCCAGTCACATTCGCCACGGCGCGACAGGCCGGGAGATTGCGCCGGGCGCGCTCGATTCGCGAACGCTACAAACCCTAATTCGGTCGAAAACTGGCCTACCGTTCAGAACCCACCCAGAAGAATGCAAGCGCATCGTTGAGGTACTTTGGCCGCGAGGCTCCGCCGTCGATGCCAGGCGGTTTGAACCCAGGCGATTTGAACGCGAGTTCACCGCGAAACAAAAGAAGCGACACACCTGAGCTGTCTTCAAAAAACTCCCTGAGTTTTACGAATTTATGTCCGTCATGGCGGTGTGCCTCGATCCCGCACTATAGCGGCACGAGGTGAACCACATGACGAAATTGCTGTCAGTCAAAGAAGCGAGCGAGATGCTCGGCTTGAAACCAGCAACTTTGCGCGCGTGGCGGGCGAGACGGAAAAACCTTCCATTCGTGCGCTGCGGGCGGGCGGTACGCGTTTCTGCCGATGCTATCGAGCGATTCATCGGCGAAAACACCGTTCCGGCGAAGGAGCAAAGGCCGTGACCGTCGCGGAGCTACTGCCCCGGCTGGAGTGCGTGCGGGCCGTCCGCAATGGCTGGATTGCGCGTTGCCCAGCACACAGGGACCGTAATCCCAGCTTGTCTCTTCGCGAAGGCCGGGACGGGCGCGTGCTTCTAAAGTGCTTCGCGGGCTGCACCGTGGAAGCAATCTGTATCGCATTAAGAATCCGGGTGAGCGAGCTTTTCGCATCTCCTGGCGAGAAACGCGAACCCTTACCGCCGATTGTGCGCGAGGCTCAACGTGAACTAATCGAGGCCGGCCTCCGTTCTCGACTCACGCCGAGCGAGCGCGAACAGCCCGTTACCGTCGTCCTGGTAGATCGGACGAATCTGAACCCTGCCATTGCCCGCGCACTGGCGCTTGCTGTCGAGGGCGAACTGGTGCAGGTTGCGTTCGCGCCGGAAGAGGTGTCTCCATGAACGTCGGGCGAGTCGAGGCAGTCTCGGCGAATGGAGCGGTAAGCACACTGCACGGCGAGCCTCGCGCCCAGTCGGACGCGAACGGCAGCGAGCTGATACGGGCGCTGGAAGGCTTCATTTCGCGCTTCGCAGTGCTGCCGTCCGGCACCTTGCTGCCGCTGGCGCTCTGGGCCGTCGGTACTCACCTTTTCAAGGCGTTCGATACATTCGCGTATTTAGCCGTCACGTCCCCAACACCCCGCTGCGGCAAGAGCCGAGTCTTGGAACTTCTCTCGCTTCTCTGCGCGACCGCCGAGCGCACGTCAAATATCTCAGAGGCCGCTCTGTACCGACTAATCGAGAAGTTCAAACCTACGCTGTTGCTCGATGAAATGGAACAGATACGCGAGAAGGGGGAACGAGCGCAGATTCTCCGCAATCTTCTCAACGCCGGGAACCGGCGAGATGCCGTCGCTATTCGATGTGCCGAAGGTGGAGCAAGCATCGAAAGGTGCTCGGTGTTCTGCCCGAAAGCTATTGCCGCGATTGGCTCTCTGCCCGACACAATCACGGATCGCGCAATCGTGATTGGGATGCAGCGGCGGACGCGAGACGAAAAAATCGAACGGTTTTTGTTTCAGCGCGCCGAGCCGGAAGCAAGACGGATTCGAGAGCGTAGTGCGGCGTGGGCGAAAACGAACGCGGAGACGATCAAACAAGCTTATCTAGCTGCGCCTGATTTGGGGTTCCTCGAAGATCGCGATGCGGAGTCCTGGGCACCGCTATTTTCGGTTCTCGCCGTGGCGGATGATTCCCGCCTATCGGAATTGCGTAACTGCGCAGAGGCGCTCTGCGGCGCAAAGCAGGCGGATTCGGCAGAGGAACACTTTGCGGTCCGTCTGATTAGCGATGCCGCGAGTGTGCTGCGGGAAGGAGAGAAGCACATCGGCAGCGCCGATTTATTAGGGCGATTAAGAACCATCTCGGACGGGCCGTGGAGCGAGGATGGTTTCGATCAACGGCGGCTGGCAAAGCATCTTCGCTCCTTCGGACTGCGGCCGAAGCCGGTGCGCATCGGGGATGTGACCCCGCGTGGCTACGATGCTGAGAAGATCAGGGAGTCTGCCCGCCGGTACGGAGGCGCGACGAACGAAACAGGCGCAACAACACAGGAAAATAACGGCTTATGAATCAGCGCTGTTGCGCATGTTGCGAATGTTTCGCTTTTGCGCGAAGGGATAGAGAATGGCAGCGAGCGACACTCTGACACGAGCAATTGAGGCTCTTAGGGCCGTTTGCCGGGCGCCTGAAAATAAGACTCGGCCCCAACACCAGTCAATTGTCACAGAAGTTGGCAGGCGCAGTGAGGCAACGTGCTGGCACTGCCGCGGCGCGGGCCAGTGCGATTGCTCTTCGTGTGGGGTAATGAAGGCGTCCGTTTTGTGGGCACCCGGAGAATGTTTGGCTTGCAAGGCCACAAAAGATCGGATTCAATGATGCTGGCAACTCCTCTAAAGCGCGCGCTCGCGCCGGAGCGGATAGCCGGAAAAACGTGAAAACCGCGCGGTGTGGGTACCAAACTCCGCGACACGGCAGAATTTGCTCCATGCCATCGCCGTCACTAAAGAAAACAGAGGCAAGTCCTGATTGCGTCGCGTTACCGGACAAGTTCCGGGCTAGTACGGCACATGTCCGGCTACGGCGTCACCCACGGAGGGGGGCTGACAATTCATCTGAAATGCTCGCGCGCCGTGGCGCAACTCGCGTCAAATGTCGGACAATAGGAGGCCGTAGGAGCCAGCCGCCATGCCGTCTCACGAAGCGTCGCTGAGGAATCTGGAAAAGGCGCGGGCGAATTGGTCGCACCCACCCCGGCCCTGGCGGAGCCGATCAGAGTCTCGCTTGATTCGCTGTTTCGTTTGGCACTGGCATCTGGGCCACGGGCCATGGTGCTCGGGGCGTGCGCTCGCCAGATGGCTTGGGGTTAGTCACACGTACATTCAGAAGCTCACACGGACACTCCCGCGAAGCGAGAGCGATTTCCTTCGAGAAGTAGCTCGTTACGGCATACCGACAATCGAGGGGCTAAGAGGCGCCCGTGAGGAATCCCGGCACCAGAGGGAGCTCGGCTTGCTACGCAGGCAGCCCGGCTGGAAAGCAGTGGAATATAGAATCGGCGATACCGTGTTGCGCGCTTTCGTGCAAACCAAGCCCAACGCTGCAACGCTGGTAGCGAACAATCCGGCCCTGCCAGATGCACCAACCTCGGCAATCCCCAACCAAGGAAAGCCCGATTACACCGCGATGCACATGTGGCATCTGAGAATGAGCGCGGAGCGAGCGAAGGCGACAGAATCACGGCGCCCATCTTTCCGTGCGGGCCGTTTTAGGACCTGACCGTTTTGTATAGGCAACAAGAAAAGCGCCCGCTAGCGCGCTGCCGCCGCTCGGAGCGCGTTTTGGCGAGCTTGGTTGCAGTAATAGCCTTCCGTGGCGAACGTGACGAATTCTTGCCCGGCAATCGTCGATGGCTTCTGTTCTCCAGGAAGGCTCATCGGCGGCCCATTATCGTCGTATCCCACGATCGAGAAGTAATTGCTTCCAAGCACCTGTAGGTAACTCTTATACGCACGCTGCTGTCCCTCGGGCGCAGCATTTACTTCTGCGTCGGTCGGCGGCGTCTGCGAGGTGTAGACCCAAGTGCATCCCGTTTCCGTGTCCAGAATGCCAGACCATTCGGTTCCGCTGCTCGGGTGCAGTTGAACAAGCTCGAACCGCCCCTCTGGCGGTGTGGCCAAAACAGCCGCACTAACCGCCTTTTTGGGGATTGCCCAAGATAGCGCTGCAAAGATCAGCGCGCCGCACAACGCTCCGTACAAAGCATTTCGTGTGCTCATGGTCTCTTCCTCGCTCGTGAAATTGGACCCAAGAAACCAGTAACCCCCGGCTCCGGTTCAAAGGCCATCAAGATGTGCCTTTTGCTTCGTGGCTCAAGAGCGTGCCGATCAACTGCTCACATACGGCCGTGCGGCTTTCGAGGGTGCGGCTGTGGGCTAAAAGCTCCCCGACTCTCTCCCACAGTGTCGCGATGGCATCATCCGTTCGCTTAGCATCGGCACTCGCGCGGCGACCCTGGAGCTCCTCTAGCTGTTTCCTTAAACTTCTCGCCTCCGCCCACAGGATGGCCATCTCAACGAATGCGAATAGGGCCAGTGTTCCGATGAAGTCCAGCTCCCTGCCCCAATTGAACGCGTATATAACACCAACACCGATGAGAGCGGTTATTATCGGATGACGGTCGAACCATTCGGCCCATTCAGGCGTGCGCATGGTGTCCCCCCAAGGATTTTGAAAGCATCTGCTTAATCGCCGAAATGCTATCACACCCATCGTGTGTAGACGCATAGTGGTCATGCCGGAATGATTACCGCGTGCCGCACCCCGACCCCGCGAATCATCGTTGGCAGGCGCGTTCGCCAACTCCGGCTGGAACGCGGCCTTTCGCAAGAGAAACTGGCCGAGCTTGCTGACTTGCACCGAAACTATATCGGCGGCGTGGAACGCGGGGAGCGAAACGTAAGCCTCTTAAACATTGTGAAGCTGGCGCACGGCCTGAACGTCAAGCCAGCCGCGCTGATTGAGCCGCTTCGCTAGAGTGCCCGCAATCGCGCATAAACGGGCCGTAGAGCGTTTTCTCGCAGCGCACGAGGAGATGCCCCAAGGAGCGCACAAACAAGGACGAAAGACTGTAGCGGAAAATGTAGCACCCAACGATTAGCAAACATCGCGAATGGCGGTATAACAGCAGTGGTTCAAATCCCCCGTATGGACGCAGTGATGCAACACGATAGCCGACCGTCGCACTCAGTCGGTATCGTCCGGTTTGGAACTCATAATCCGTTGGTCCTAGGTTCGAATCCTAGCGGGCCCACCAAACCACTCATTTCAGAATCGCAGGTCGCGGCAAGGACGCCGCCCTGCTGGGCTTGCGGTCAATTTGGCTTCAGGCCATAGACATCGAGCTCGCCCGACACAGTCGTAGATCCGTATGCGCCGCCGGTGTTATTGCCACGAGTTCCGACATAAACCTTGCCGTTCGCGATGGTGGGGACGGTGAACTTGACTGCATTTCCGGCGGCGTCGGCGCCGACCATCGAGCTGTTCCACAGGTCCGAAGAGAGCGTCGTGGCATCATAAGCATGAAGGACAGCTGGTCCGCAACCTGGGGACTGCGGTGTACAGTAATTCGCGTTGTTCAAAGCCCACACGATTCCGTTGCTTGAGCCTGCCGACGAGACGGACGGCGTAGAGCCTGGAAAGCCGTAGCTCGTCGAAGATTGAGACATCACGGAAGTATTGAACATATTCGTGGAGCTGTCGAAGGAGTAGGAAACGAGAGGGCCGCCCACTCCTGCGATGTAATAGGTGTTGTTCCAGAACGCGCCTGTAGCAAAGATCCCAGCGCCGAGGCTGAAGTGCTGCCTGGCGTTAGAGTCTCCGAGTCCGCCCATGCTGTCGCCATTCAAGAGGTAGAGAGTGCCATCCTTGCCCCCGCCGATCACGAGATGTTTCAACGTCCCTGAAGCCAGATTCAGCACCAGAGCAGAACCACCAGACCCAAAGTCCTGGTCATCGGCGTCGTCGGTAGCCTCATCGGATGGGGTGAAAAACGAAGAGACGGCCAGGCCACTAGAAGCCATCTCATAAATGCCTCAAGAGGATGACGGCACAAGCAAGCTGCACCATCCCGAGGAAATTCTCTGGGTAGTATTCCCAGCGAATGACGACGCGTCGAAAGTTATGAAGCCAAGCGAACAGGCGCTCGATTTTCCAGCGACGCCGGTAGCGGCGGAGCACGCGGCCGTCCTGCGTGGCTTTGCGGGTGCGCGTAGGATTGTGCGGCGCAACCAACTGCACGCCGAAGCGCTCGCGAATTTGCACGTCCAGTGGATCACTGTCGTAGGCGCGATCGCCGATCAGTCGCTCGGAAGTCTCGGCGAGGAATCGCCGTTCGAGCGTGATTTCGACGAGCTTTGTTTCATGCGGCGAAGCGCTGGCCACGTGCACGGCGAGAGGAAGACCATGGCCGTCGCTGATCGCCATGATTTTGCTGCCTTTGCCGCGGCGAGTAGGGCCGACAGCAGAGCCCCTTTTTTCGCCGAACTGAAGCTGGCGTCGATGAACGATTCGCTCAAATCCAGCTTCCCGCGATCGCGCAAATCTTCGGCCAGTTTCTGCAGCAGCTTGGTGAGCAACCCCGAGCGCTGCCACTGTTGGAAGCGGCGATGACAGGTCTGATAGGGAGGATAACGACGGGGCAGATCGTGCCAGGGAGCGCCGGTGCGCAAAACCCAAAAGACCCCGTTCAGCACCGCCCGCGTATCTTGCCACGGTCGGCCTCGCCCATCGTCCCTGCGTTTCGGACGAAACAACGGTTCGAGCAACGCCCACTGGGCGTCGGTGAGGTCCATGCTCCCGGTTTACGTCATTCGCCATAACTTTCAACCGTTCAGTGCGTTGAAAGTGTTTATGAGATAACTTCTAGACAACTGGAGGAAGGAATCACCGTAATCGTCGCCGCTGCTCGTCACGTCGAATTGAGCGTTTCCCGTAATTAGGTAGAGATTGCCATTTGCATCGGCCGAAGGTGCGCCGCCGCCCATCCAAATGCCGCCGTATTGCACGTTGGGAGACACGTTTAAGATGTTTGTAACGGCCAGTGTTGAAGCGTTGAAACCCACCACCCAGCCATAATAGGGCAACCGGTCTTCGTGGGAAGACCAAGCAACGTACACTACGCCGTTGACGAGAGCGAGGCCTGGGCGTTGATTCTGCGTCTGTGGATCGAAACTGACCGTCGAACCACCATCGCCGATGCCGGGAAAGGTAATTGAAGATGTGATGTTCGCGGGGCCGCTGAATTTTTCATTGCCCGTGGTGATGTCGATGGCGTGGAGACGCTGGTAGAAGGATGTGCCAGCCGAATTCATGGACTTCGAGACCACATACAGAGTGTTGGTAGACGCGTTGATGACAGGAGTGCCGGTCACGCCAACTTCCGGCGTGATATCACCGCCACCCCAACCGACTAAGTATCCCGAGGCGCCAGAAGGTACGGTGACCTCACCACCGTTCGCGCCGTGATTGGTGTCGATCAGGCTGACCTTCCAAAGCTGGACGCAGGGGCTGGAATCGGCGTCGAACGCATACAGACTGCCGTGCTGGGTGGCGACGAAGACGACGTTGTGCGTAGCACCGTTGACACTCAAGTTGGCCACCCACAGAGGCTGCGCGTAAACGGCGCCATCGACAGTGCAGGAAAATAGTTTGCCGAAGGTCGACGTACTTACATTCGAGGTTGTCAGCGCATATTCCTGGCTGTTGACGCCATCGCGGGCCAGGTCGTTGTGGTAGCTGTAAACACCCTGAAGGTCGGTAACGCCGATGGTCGCGGCCGCTGACTTGGTAACGTCAGCCACGCTGGTCGCCGTGATTGTATAAACGCCCGCGGTTGCCGCACTGAAAGAGTCCACAGTTGACGTCTGGCCACTGAGCGTACCGCCCGCACTGACCGACCAGGTTACCCCTGCGGCGCCCACATCATTTGTCACCGTAGCAGTCAGTTGAATCTTCTGCGTCACGGTGGCTCCGCCGCGTTTGGGGCTAAGGCTGACGCTGACGGGGCCGGACGAGGTGACGGTGAATGTCACTCCGTTGCTCGCCACCCCTCCTACCGTCACCACCACGCTTCCCGTCGTCGCCCCGCTCGGCACCCCCACCACGATGCTCGTCGCGCTCCAGCTTGTCGGCGTCCCCGCCGTCCCATTGAACTTCACCGTGCTCGTCCCTTGCGTCGCTCCGAAGTTCGTCCCCGTGATCGTCACCGGCGTCCCCAGCGGCCCCGACGTCACGCTCAAGCTCGTGATGCTCGGCGCGGACGCCGTCACCGTGAACGTCACTCCGTTGCTCGCCACCCCTCCTACCGTCACCACCACGCTTCCCCTCGTCGCCCCGCTCGGCACCGACACCACGATGCTCGTCCCACTCCAGCTTGTCGGCGTCCCCGCCGTCCCATTGAACTTCACCGTGCTCGTCCCCTGCGTCGCTCCGAAATTCGTCCCCGTGATCGTCACCGGCGTCCCCACCGGCCCCGACGTCACGCTCAATTTCGTGATGCTCGGTGCGGACACCGCTACCGTGAACGTCACTCCGTTGCTCGCCACTCCTCCCACCGTCACCACCACGCTTCCCGTCGTCGCCCCGCTCGGCACCGGCACCACGATGCTCGTCGCACTCCAGCTTGTCGGCACGCCTGCCGTCCCGTTGAACTTCACCGTGCTCGTCCCTTGCGTCGCTCCGAAGTTCGTCCCCGTGATCGTCACCGGCGTCCCCACCGGCCCCGACGTCACGCTCAAGCTCGTGATGCTCGGTGCGGACACCGCTACCGTGAACGTCACTCCGTTGCTCGCCACCCCGCCCACCGTCACCACCACGCTTCCCGTCGTCGCCCCGCTCGGTACCGACACCAGGATGCTCGTCGCGCTCCAGCTACTCGGCGCACCCGCCGTCCCGTTGAACTTCACCGTGCTCGTCCCTTGCGCCGCTCCGAAGTTCGTCCCCGTGATCGTCACCGGCGTCCCCACCGGCCCCGACGTCACGCTCAGACTCCCGATATTCGGCGCAGGCGGATCCGGATTTGGGGCAGGACCATTGCCTGCACAGCTTTGCAGCATGATTGCAGCGCCGAGAAGGAAAACCGCAATGAGCAGATCAGGGAGAGCAAGTCTATCGCGAAATGTCATCGCCTAAAGGGCTCCGAGGACCCGAACACAGTGATAGAGGTCGCCTTGAATTTAGAACTCAAATTGGAGCCGACATTATAGCGGCAAGAGTCGGCCCAAAATCCACCAATATTTCTTGTGACTTGCGAGCGATCCACGGAGGCGAGCCAGTTCGCGACCAACACGAACTGCAAGTTCGTCACGCCGATGATCGCCGGCGGCAAGGTCTACGTCGGCACGCCGGGCGCCGTCGTCGTCTTCGGCCTCCTCGGCCAGTAGATTTTCCGCCCTGGTCTCGGTTGTGAACGTTTGGCTTTTCAGTGACTTCGCGCCAAGCGCAGGTTATTCTTAGTTGTGTCCCTTGAACATTGGGCCTTCCTCTTCGTCGCCGCGTTTCTCGCGGGAACCGTAAACTCCGTCGCCGGCGGCGGCAGCTTCATTTCGTTTCCGGCGCTGCTCTTCACCGGCATGGCGCCGATCGCCGCCAACGCCACCAACACCGCAGCCGTCTGGCCGGGCACGGTGGCGAGCACATTCGCTTATCGCAACGCGTTCACGCCGCACGCGCGGCGCCTGATCGTGCCGCTTTTCGTTGTGGGCATCATCGGCGGCGTGCTTGGCGCTCGCGTCCTCTTGATCACGCCGCAAAACACCTTCTTGCACTTGATCCCGTGGCTGCTGCTCGCCGCCACCCTGCTCTTTCTTTTCAGCGGCCCGATCACGACGTGGATTCGCAAGCGCGCCGGGCACAATCCGAACGACGGCACCAAGGCTCCACCCCTCCTGATGGTGGCGGGGCTGGCCATCGAATTGGTTGTCGCGATGTACGTCGGCTATTTCGGCGCGGGCGCAGGTATTCTCTTCCTCTCGTTGCTGGCCATCCTCGGTATCGACGACATCCACGCGATGAACGGCATGAAAACCCTGCTCGTCAGCGTCGTTAACGGCGTCGCGATCGTCACCTTTGTCATCGCGCACGTGATCGTCTGGCCGCAAGCGCTGGTCATGCTCGTCGGCGCGATCGCTGGGGGCTACGGTGGCGCGCATTACGCCCAGAAGATGAATCCGCAGCACGTCCGCTGGATTGTCATCGGTGTGGGCTTCGCCATGTCCATCTACTTCTTCATCCGCTACTGACCAGGATCTGGCGGGCGGCGGCTTCTTCGCCGGGGGGAGTCGCGGGCCCGCGGGCGCGCGCCGCAGGCGAAAACGGTGGAAGCGTGGGCCTTCAGGCCCTCGAAAAGCGCCGCAAAGAAAATGGGCTTCAGCCCCGGGCCTTTTTCGACCGCCCACAACTCCCGCTTGCAATCCCACATTCGCGTTGCTAGAATCGAAACCGTACTGGATTAGTGCTATATGATCCGGTGAGGAGCTAGAGATGGTAAGGCTTGGCAAACTAACGGATTACGGGCTGGTCCTGATGACCATTTTCGCCCGTGGCGATGGCCTCCCGCTACGCACCGCGCGCGACTTGGCCCTCGAATCCCGTGTGCCTCTTTCGACCGTCAGCAAGCTCCTGAAGCAGCTTCTGCAGAGCGGCCTGCTCACATCCCATCGCGGCATCAAGGGCGGCTACATTCTCGCGAGGGAGCCGCGCGAAATCTCCGTGATCGAGATCATTTCCGCGATCGAAGGACCGATGGCTCTCACCGAGTGCAGCACGGACGTGACCGGCCTCTGCAATCTTGAATCCTACTGCCCCATCAAGAGCAACCAGCAGATCATCAACCAAGCGGTGCGAGGCGTTCTCGATAAAATTACCCTGTCCGATCTTGTCCACCCCATGCATCTCACCAGCATCAAGGACACGCGGGGTAGGATCGTGCCGACGATCGCGTCCGCCTCCGGGAGAATTCAATGAGTTCGAATACCGACGCCATCCGCGAACTGGCGCAGCAGGAATACAAGTGGGGGTTCGTCACCGACATCGGCGAGGATCGCGCGCCCAAGGGCCTCAACGAAGGCATTATTCGCTTCATCTCGGCCAAAAAGAACGAGCCCGAGTTCATGCTCGAGTGGCGGCTGAAGGCCTATCGCCATTGGGAATCGCTCGAAAAGGCCGATGCCGAGCCGAAGTGGGCCAACATCCACTATCCTGCGATCAACTATCAGGACATCTCTTACTACTCGGCGCCCAAACAGAAGCCGAACCTGAAGAGTCTCGACGAACTCGACCCGGAAATCCTGCGCACCTATGAAAAGCTGGGCATTCCACTGGCCGAGCAGAAACTGCTCGCCAACGTCGCGGTCGACGCGGTGTTCGATAGCGTTTCAGTTGGCACCACGTTCAAAGCCAAGCTCGCCGAAGCGGGCGTGATTTTCTGCTCATTCTCCGAGGCGGTGAAAGAGCATCCCGACCTCGTGAAAAAGTATCTCGGCACGGTGGTTCCCTACACCGATAATTTCTTCGCGGCGCTCAACGCCGCTGTCTTCAGCGACGGCTCGTTTGTCTACGTCCCCAAGGGCGTGAAGTGCCCCATGGAGCTTTCCACCTACTTCCGCATCAACGCGGCCGAAACCGGGCAGTTCGAGCGTACCCTGATCGTTGCGGACGAGCGCGCCTCCGTCAGCTATCTCGAAGGCTGCACGGCCCCGATCCGCGATGAGAATCAGCTGCACGCCGCCGTGGTCGAGCTGATCGCGCTCGACGACGCGCAGATCAAATATTCGACCGTCCAGAACTGGTATCCCGGCGACAAGAACGGCAAGGGCGGAATCTACAACTTCGTCACCAAGCGCGGCGCGTGCCGTGGCAAGAACTCCAAGATTTCCTGGACGCAGGTCGAGACCGGCTCCGCCATCACCTGGAAATATCCCAGCTGCATCCTGCAGGGCGAAAACTCCGTCGGCGAATTCTATTCGGTCGCGCTCACCAACAATTACCAGCAGGCCGACACCGGCACGAAGATGATCCACATCGGCAAGAACACGCGCAGCACCATCGTCTCGAAGGGCATTTCCGCCGGACACGGCCAGAACACCTATCGCGGCCAGGTGAAAATTATGAAAGACGCGACCGGCGCGCGAAACTACACCCAGTGCGATTCGCTCCTCATCGGAGATAAGTGCGGTGCGCACACGTTCCCCTACATTGAAGTAAAGAATTCGACGGCGCAAATGGAGCACGAGGCTTCTACGTCGAAAATCGGCGAGGATCAATTGTTTTATATTCGCCAGCGCGGCCTGAAAGCCGAAGACGCGGTCTCGATGATCGTCAACGGCTTCTGCAAGCGCGTCTTCCGCGAACTGCCGATGGAGTTCGCGGTCGAGGCGCAAAAGCTGCTGAGCGTGAGCCTCGAGGGCAGCGTCGGATGACGGCAAAATGGCACGTTTCTAATCGACATTTGCCGATTAGAAATCGGCCTAAGTGATTGAAAACAAAGAATGGGTGCTCGGTCTAATCGACACGGTTACGACACCCCGCCGAGACTGGAAAAAGAAGGAAAAAGAAGAGGGTCACGAGAGGAAACGAAGGGAAAAAGATGAGCTTGCTCGAAATCAAGAACCTGCGGGCTAGGGTCGACGGCAACGAAATCCTGAAGGGCGTCAACCTCACTCTGAACGCCGGCGAAGTGCACTCGATCATGGGGCCGAACGGCTCCGGCAAGAGCACGCTCGCCCAGGTGCTCGCGCGCCGCGAAACCTACGAGATCACTGGCGGCGAAGTGCTGCTCAATGGCAAGGACCTGCTCGCGATGAAGCCCGAAGAGGCGGCGTGCGAGGGACTCTTTCTCGCGTTTCAATATCCCGTCGAGATTCCGGGAGTCAGCAACGCCTACTTCCTCCGCTCGGCCTTGAATGCGATCCGCAAATACCGCGGCTTGGAAGAAATGGACGCGATGGATTTTCTCCCCAAGCTTCGCGAAAAAATGAAGCTGCTCGAAATGGACGAAAAGTTCCTGAACCGCTCGGTGAATGAATCCTTCTCCGGCGGCGAAAAGAAGCGCAACGAGATTTTGCAAATGGAGATTCTCGAGCCTTCTATCGCGATCCTTGACGAAACCGATTCCGGCCTCGACATCGACGCGCTCCGGATCGTGGCCAAGGGCGTCAACGCGATGCGCAGCCCCGAGCGGGCGATGCTCGTCGTGACGCACTATCAGCGGCTGCTCGAATACATCGTTCCGGACAAGGTGCACGTCCTCGTGGATGGCCGCATCGTCCGCTCCGGCGGCCCCGAACTCGCTCTTCAGCTCGAAGACCAGGGCTACGCCACAATCGAGTCCGCGGCAGGTGCGGCGTGATTCTTTCCATTCGCCATCAACCGCACGCGCTGTCATCCCGAGCGGAGTCCCGCGCTCTTGTCTTTCGCGCGGTTTCTGCGCGCGCGGGACGCAGCGAGGGATCTGCTCTGCCTCTCTCCGGCTGCGATCAAATGAAGGATGGGGACTGAAAAGTGGCGACGGTGACGCAGGCTCTTCAACACTACCTCGAAGGCTTCACCAGCCTCGAAAAGTCGGCGTCGAGCCATCAGCATCCCTGGCTGCGCAAGCTGCGCGAAGACGGCTTCGCGCGCTTCGGCGAGACCGGCTTTCCGACGGTTCGCGACGAAGACTGGCGCTTCACGAATCTCTCCGCGATCGCGCAGACCCCGTTCCGCCTGGTTCGCGAACTTCGCAACCTGCCGTCGCAGAGCGACATCGTTCCCTATCACGTCGCAGGCGCCGCCTGTCAGCTCGTTTTCGTCGACGGCCGTTTCGCGCCCGAACTCTCGTCATTCGGCCGCTTGCCCGATCGCGTCACAATCACGAATCTCGCGGCTGAAATCGAGCGTCGCCCTGCCGTGGTTGAACAGCATTTGGGCCGTTACCTCAATATCCAGCGCGATGCCTTCTCCGCGCTCAACACGGCTTTCATCGAAGATGGCGCATACGTGCACATTCCCAAGAGCGTCGTGCTGGAAGGCCCAATCCATCTGCTCTTCATCTCTCTGGCGCACGACGCGCCATCGGTGAGCCATCCGCGCAATCTGATCGTCGCCGAGGAAAACAGCCAGGCCACGATTGTCGAGGACTACATTTCGCTGGGCGGCGCCGGCGAAAAGGCGCTGTGCAACACGGTCACCGAGCTTGTCGCCGGCGATCACAGTCTGATTTCGCACTACATGATCGAGCGCGAGCACGGCCAGGCGTTCAACGTTTCGACTCTGCGCATCCAGCAGGGACGCGCGGCGGACGTTTCGTCGCACTCCGTGCTGATCGGCGGCGCGCTCGTCCGCAACAACGTTCATCCGGTGCTGGCGGGCGAAGGCAGCGAGTGCCTGATCAACGGGCTCTTCATCGGCACCGGCCGGCAGCATCTCGACAATTACATGCTCGTCGAACACGGCAGTCCCCACTGCGGCAGCCGCCAGTTCTACAACGGCATTCTCGACGGCCACGCGCACGGCGTCTTTCACGGCCGCATTATCGTGCACAAAAATGCGCAGAAGACCGACGCCAAGCAGACCAACCGCAACCTGCTGCTTTCCGATACCGCACAGATCGACACGAAGCCGCAGCTCGAAATCTACGCCGACGACGTGAAATGCACGCACGGCGCCACCATAGGCCAAATCGAGGAAAACGCGCTCTTCTATCTCCGCTCTCGCGGGATCGACGAAACCTCCGCGCGCCGCCTGTTGCTTGGGGCGTTTGCGGGCGAGTGTTTCGATCGCATGAAGGAAGGCCCCGCGCGGAAGCACGTCGAAAACCTCGTTCGCGAGGATTTGCGGCGGATCGCGTATTCTTCCCGGCCCGAGGAGCGAGTCGCATGAGCATCGCCGCCAAGCCCGCATCCGGTGTTTTCGACGTCGAGCGCGTCCGCGCCGATTTCCCGATCCTGGCGCAGAAGGTTCACGGCAAGCCGCTGGTCTATCTCGACAACGCTGCCACGTCGCAAAAGCCGCGCGCCGTGATCGACGCGATTTCCGGGTATTACGAGGGCACCAACGCGAATATTCACCGCGCCGTCCACCATTTGTCCGAACAGGCGACCGAGGAATACGAGGCGGCGCGCGCGACCGTGCAGAAATTCATCAACGCCGCGAGCCCGACCGAAATCATCTTCGTGCGCGGCACCACGGAAGGCATCAACCTCGTCGCGCAAACCTACGGTCGCGCGCAGATTCATTCGGGCGACGAAGTGATCGTCACCGACATGGAGCACCATTCGGATATCGTGCCCTGGCAGCTTCTTTGTGAAGACCGCGGCGCGAAGCTGCGAGTGGTTCCCATCAACGACCGCGGCGAGCTGATCCTCGAGGAATACGCGAAGCTGCTCGGCCCGAAAACGAAGCTCGTCTGCGTCACGCACGTTTCAAACGCTCTTGGCACGATCAATCCGGTCCGCCGGATCGTCGAGATGGCCCACAGCCATGGCATTCCCGTGCTGGTGGATGGCGCGCAGGCCGTGCCGCATCTGAAAGTCGACGTCCAGGCGCTTGATTGCGATTTCTATTCCTTTTCGGGGCACAAGGTCTACGGCCCGACCGGCATTGGCGTGCTCTATGGCAAGAAGGCGCTGCTCGAAGCGATGCCGCCGTATCAGGGGGGCGGCGACATGATCCTTTCCGTCACTTTCGAGAAAACAACCTACAATCGCCTGCCCTACAAGTTTGAAGCGGGCACGCCCGATATCGCCGGCGTGATCGGACTCGGAGCGGCGCTCGAATACGTCGGCGGCCTCGGCATCGAAAACATCGGCGCTTACGAGCACGAACTGCTCGAATACGCGACCGCCGCGGTTTCGAAAATTCCGTGCCTGAAAATCATCGGCACCGCCAGGGAAAAGGCCGGCGTGCTTTCGTTCACGCTCGAAAATATTCACCCGCACGATATCGGAACAATTCTCGACCGGGAAGGAATCGCGATTCGCACGGGGCACCACTGCTCGCAGCCCGTCATGAAGCGATTCGGCGTCGATTCCACCGCGCGCGCATCGTTTGCCATGTACAACACGAAACAAGAAGTCGACGCGCTGGTCCGCGGCATCGAAAAGGTGAAGGAGGTATTCGCCTGATGTCCGACCTGCGCGATCTCTATCAGGATGTGATTCTCGATCACAGCAAGGCGCCGCGCAACTATCGCGAGCAGCCTGCCGCGAATCACAAGGCCGAGGGATTCAATCCGCTCTGCGGCGACCACTTCACGATTTTCATCACGCTCGACGGCGACAAAATTCAGGACATCAGCTTTCAGGGCTCCGGCTGCGCGATCTCGAAAGCGTCCGCCTCGATGATGACGCAAACGCTGAAGGGCAAAACGAAAGTGGAAGCCGAACAGCTTTTCACCCGTTTCCACGACCTCGTCACGGGCCACGCCGAAAACGGCGCAACTGCCGGGGCCGCACTCGGCAAGCTCGAAGTTTTCTCCGGCGTGTCGGAGTTCCCCGTCCGCGTGAAGTGCGCCACGCTCGCGTGGCACACGCTGAATGCCGCGCTTGAGGGCAAGCAGGAAGCAATTACGACGGAGTAGCGACGCGATCAATGAACTACGGTCAATCCATCACGCTGACCCGCGAATGCGGCGCGCTTGAAATTCCGAGCGGAGAGCCCATCAAGCTGCCCGCGGGAATCGGCGTGCGCGTGATGCAGTTTGCCGGCAGCAGCTACACGATCACCAGCGAACACGGAATGTTCCGCATCGACGTGAAAGACGCGGATGCACTCGGGCTCACCGCGCCGAACGGTTCGCAAGCCGCGGCTCAGGATACGCGGCCCTTCAGTGAAGAGCTCGTCTGGGAACAGCTGAAGACGGTCTACGATCCGGAAATTCCAGTGAACATCGCCGACCTCGGATTGATCTACGTTTGCACCGCGTTGCCCGTGCAGGGCGGCGGCCATCGCATCGACATAAAAATGTCGATGACGGCACCCGGCTGCGGCATGGGCAACGTCCTCAAAGCAGACGTCGAAAGCAAACTCGCGCGCCTACCCGATGTGAAAGAAGTTTACGTCGAAATCGTTTTCGATCCGCCCTGGGGCCCGGACCGCATGTCCGAGGCCGCCCGCCTCCAGCTCGGCTTCGACCTATAGAAAACTTTTAGATTTTCAATTTACTTTCGGTGCGGCTTCGACTGAGGATGGTACGGTCGAGCGGGCGCGCTTTGCGATCATCGTCCGCGAGCCGCTCCAGACGAGCTGCAGCCCCGCGAAGATGGCAATCACGGCGATGACGAGCTTCAGCCTTCGCTTGGGCACGCGGCGCGCGAAGATGCAGCCGATCACGACGCCCGGAATTCCGCCGGCAAGTAACTGCGTCAACACATGCCCGTCGATCGCACCAAACCTCCACTGGAATGCGCTGCCGATCACCGCGAGGACGAGCCCGAATAGGAGGTCGGTTCCGACTACTTCGGGTGGCGACATTTCGGAATAGTTCAGCAGCAGCACGGTGCCGAGCGCGCCCGCGCCAGCCGAAGAGAATCCGGACTCGATACCGATAGGAAGCGCGAGCCACGGCAGCCAGCTCGAATTCTTCCGCGCGAAGCTCTGGTTCTGCACCCAGGGAAGAAACGTCACGCTCGAAGACGCGGTAAGCAAGAGGCCGAGGAGAATCACAACCACCGGCATGTTCGACGGGCCGCTCAATTTCCGCAAGAGGTACGTGCCGATCAGCAGTCCGGGAACCGCGCCCTGGATCAGCAGCCACAGATAGCGCCAGTGAATGTGCTTGCCGCCAAGATAAAACGGCGAGGCGATCAAACGCATCACTCCGGCGTACACGAACGCCGTTCCGACGGAAGCCGAGGCGGGCAAGCCGACGATCAGGACGAGCGCCGGGACGGTGAAGCTGCCGCCGCCGATGCCGGTGAGCCCGATCGCGAGCGCGATCAGGAAGCCGATCAGCGCGTTCATTCGTCAGCTCGCTTGGATTCGGTATGAATGCCGCATTCGAGCTTTCGTCCGCCCCAGCGGCCCGAACGCGCATCCGCGCCCGCCGCCGGAATCGCGGTGCAGGGCTCGCAGCCGATGCTGGGATAGCCGAAATCGTATAGCGGAAGATGCTCGATGGCGTGCTCGCCCGTGTAATTCCACACCTGATCCCAGGTCCACGCCGCGAGCGGGCTCACTTTGAGCAGTATTTTGCCGCTCGGCAGCTGGTGATGCTCGACAACTTTCAGATTCTTGCGCGTGGGCGATTGCTCGCGGCGCAGTCCTGTGAACCAAACATCGTAATTCTCCAACGCCGAAAATAGCGGCTCGACTTTGCGAAGCTGGCAGCAGCGGCCGGGATCCGTTTGATTCAGGATTCCGAATTGCGCTTCCTGCCCGGCGACGGATTGCTTCGCGGCAAGATTCTGCAAGTTCAAATCCCAAGCTTTCGTCATGCGGTCGCGATAGGCGTAGGTTTCTGAGAAGTGGTAGCCCGTATCGAGAAAGAGCACCGGAATTTTCGGCAGGCGCTTGCGCAGCAGATCGACGACGATCATGTCTTCCGCCTGAAAGCTGCATGTGATGCACGGCGCGCCTGTATTTTCGGCGAGCAGGCGATCGATCAATGCATCGACTGAAAGCGACTCAAGCTCCGTGGCAGGCAGTGTCACGCTCATGATTTCTTTTTCTCCGCGTCGGATTGCGCGTCGCGCCACTTGCGCAGAACTTTCATGATGCGCTCGACCGCCTCTTCATCGGTGTCGTCGGTGATGCGAACCGCAAAGAAGGATTCCGGGCCGTAGATCGCGCGGACAACGTTTTTTGGATTTGTGCCGTCGTCGAGCGGAGCGAAAATCGTGATGTTGCCCGAAAGGCGAAAGGCTTTCGCGACCGTGACGAGCTCGTGCGCGAGAAAATCGTTCGGACCCGCCATCTGCACGTGCCAGCCTTCGTCGAACATCTGGCGCTCGACCATTTCGGCGACGTGAGGACGTCCCTGGACCCAGACGGCCGCCGCGGGATGGCCGAAGCGGAAGACGCGCTCTTCCTTCGTGCTGCGCTTGCGTTCAGTGGCATGGCTGTGGGAACCGTTGCCGGCGATGGCGCTCTCGATAATTCCGGCGCCGACGGTGGCATTGGTGAGTGGATCGATGACGATGAAGCTGCCGGTCGAGCGATTCTTCTTATAGGGATCGAAGAACAGCGGCAGCGTGGTCTTTACATCGACGGCGGCGATTTCGTTCAGATCGAGCTTCGTTGCGGGCACGTGCTCGAGCGTGTTCACGTCGACGCGATAGCGAATGTGATTGATCCGGCCGCGAACCGTTCTCGTGGTGTGCTTGATGACGTAAATCTTGTGCGGATCCAGCGGCTCGGCATGCATCCAGACGAGCGTCGCGTGAAACGCGGTGCCCGCGGAGGGCGCATCGGTCTCGGCAACGAGCATGTTGCCGCGGCTGAGATCGATTTCGTCTTCGAGCGTGATCGTGACGGAATCGCCCGGGCGCGCGGCTTCGATTTCGTCTTCGAACGCCACGATCGATTTCACGCGTGTCTTCACGAGCGAAGGCAGCGCCATCACGCTGGTTCCTTCGCGCAACTCGCCAGACACCAATTGCCCCGCGAAGCCGCGGAAGCTCGCGTCCGGCCGGATCACGTATTGCACAGGAAAACGCAGCGGGCCGGAGGCTGCGTCGCCGCCGAGTTCAAGGGTTTCGAGATATTCGAGCAGCGCCGGGCCCTCGAACCAGGGCATGCGCTTGCTGCGCCGCACGACATTGTCGCCTTCGAGCGCGCTGACGGGTACCGCGTAGAGATTGCCGATACCGAGCTGCGCGGCGAATTCACGAAACTCCGCGGCGATGCGGTCGAAAACTTCCTGCGAAAAGCCGACGAGATCCATTTTGTTCACGGCGGCGATGATGTGCTGGACGCCGAGCAAGCTGGCGATGAAAGCGTGGCGGCGCGACTGCCGCAGGACGCCCTTGGTGGCGTCGATCAGCACGATCGCGGCATCGGCCGTGGACGCGCCGGTGGCCATGTTGCGCGTGTACTGCTCGTGGCCCGGCGTATCGGCGATGATGAATTTGCGGCGCGGCGTGGTGAAGTAGCGATAGGCGACGTCGATCGTGATTCCCTGCTCGCGCTCGGCGCGCAGGCCGTCGGTAAGCAGCGAAAAATCGATGGGGCCGGTCGAGCGGTTCACCTTGCTCTTCTGCACCGAAGCGAGCTGATCTTCGAGCACCGACTGGCTGTCGTAGAGCAGCCGGCCGATCAGCGTGGATTTGCCATCGTCGACGCTGCCCGCCGTGGTGAAACGGAGGAGGCCCGCGTTCGAGAGCGGCGAGGCGCCCGCTGTTGCCGTCGTCGTGTCGGGAGAAGGCTCAGCAGGGGCGGCCGGCATCAGAAATATCCCTCGCGTTTCTTGATCTCCATCGAGCCTTCTTCGTCGTGGTCGATCACGCGATTTTCGCGTTCGGAGCGGCGGAACGAGAGCATCTCCTCGATGATTTTGGGCACGGTGTCGGCCTCGGAGCGAATCGCGCCCGTGCACGGCACGCAGCCGAGCGAACGCATGCGGCACTTGATCATCTGTGTTTTTTCGCCGGGCAGCGGGCGGACGCCATTCTGCGGCAGAAGAATCGAATTGCCGCGAATCACGGCTTCGCGTTCCTTCGCGAAATAAAGCGGAACGATCGGAATATTTTCCGACTGGATGTAGAGCCAGACGTCCAGCTCGGTCCAATTCGAGAGCGGAAAGACACGAATGCTTTCGCCCTTGTGGTGCCGCCCGTTGTAGAGATTCCAGAGCTCGGGGCGCTGATTTTTCGGATCCCACTGGCCGAGCGAATCGCGGAAGGAATAGACGCGTTCCTTGGCGCGCGATTTTTCTTCGTCGCGGCGCGCGCCGCCGAAGGCCGCATCGAATCCACCCTCGGAGAGCGCGTCGAGCAGCGAACGCGTCTTCAGCAGGCCGCAGCATTTTTGCGTGCCGAGATCGTAGGGATTCGCGCCTTCGTCGAGGGCCTTCTGATTCTTGTGGACGATCAGCTCGGCGCCGATGTGCTTCGCGTACCAATCGCGAAACTCGATCATCTCGGGAAATTTGTAGCTTGTGTCGACATGCAGCAGCGGGAACGGAATTTTGCCGGGATAGAACGCCTTCTGCGCGAGGCGCAGCATCACCGAAGAGTCCTTGCCGATCGAGTACAGCATGACCGGGTGCGCAAACTCGGCTGCGGCTTCGCGGAGGATGAAGACGCTCTCGGCTTCGAGCCTCTTCAGGTGGCCGGACAGACTGCCAGCTTCCGCCCTTGGTGGGGCGCCGTTCAGGTCGAGTTTGATCTCTTGTGAAGACATAAAAAAACCCGCTCCTCGATTCATTCGAGGGCGGGTGGGATTCCAGTCGAGTTTTGGTAGAACTTAGCTCGCGAACCCAGGCGCCCCCGGCGGCATACACACATCCGGACAACAACAGCTGCAGACCGGACAAGCGCCGAGTGGCATCAGGTTCATCCCAACCAGACTATCGGAAGTGCCGCGCGGTGTCAATTTTCATTGGGGGCACGTGTCGCTGGCCCGAGAACGGATTAGAAGGTTTTGACATAACGGAGAGAGCCATATTAAATCGGAGTATGAAGACTCTGCCGGCTCGCGTGGCCGCCTTTGCCTTGGCTTGCCTCTCTCTGTGGGCGGGAGGCGGTTTTTCGGCTGCCCCCACGCCGCAGTCGCAGCGCGCCGATCTTACCGTCTCGGCTGCGATCAGCCTGAAAGATGCGCTCGACGCGATCAAGCAGGCGTACGCGTCGCAAGCGCCCGGCGTTTCGCTCGCGATGAACTACGGCGCGTCGGGGACGCTCCAGCTGCAGATCGAGCAGGGCGCGCCGGTTGACGTCTACATTTCGGCGGCACCCAAGCAGATGGATGAGCTCGCATCGAAGGGCATACTGCTCGAGGGAACGCGCAGGGACCTACTGCGAAACGGGATCGTTTTGATCGTGCCGAAAGGCTCGACGCTCGGGATCTCAAGTTTCCAAGATGTGCTGAAGCCGGATGTGAAAAGAGTCGCGCTTGGCGAGCCCGTGACCGTGCCGGCCGGAAAGTATGCGCAAGAAGTCCTCACGCACCTCGGAATCTACGATCAGGTGAACGCGAAGGCAGTGCTTGCGAAGGATGTGCGGCAGGTGCTCACTTACGTCGAGACGGGAGACGTGGATGCGGCGATCGTCTACACGACCGACGCGCTTTCATCGAGCAAGGTGAAGATTGTCGCGAAGGCGCCCGCGAATTCCCATGCGCCGGTAATCTATCCGGTCGCCGTGATCAAAACCACGAAAGATCCCGCCGCTGCGAAGGCCTTCGAAGATTTTCTCTCCAGCCCGCAGGCGCGCGCGATTTTCGAGAAGTACGGCTTCTCCCTCGCCACGCCCTAACAGACTGCTAAAAAATACTGAACTGTCATTCCGAGGGCGGGGTTTGCCTGCCTCGCCGACAGGCGGGCCCGAGGAATCTGCTCCTTTCCTAGGTTCTGCAGAGAGCAGATCCCTCGCTTTGCTCCCTTCCTGCGTCAGGGCGGGATAACAGGTCCAAAGGGTTTTTCAGCAGGCTGCTAAGGTCCCGCGCGCGCCGCGCCGAACGCTTCAGCAATGCGCTGCGTGAGCTGGCTTCGGCGCGTGCGCACTGCGTTTGCGGGGCGTGAACTGCGCGGCCTCGGTCGAGCCATTGAGAGCCGTGGTGGATGAGGTGCCGCCGGTGATCACCTGCTGCACATCGTCGAAGTATCCGGTGCCGACGAACTGCTGGTGCGCGACGGCATCGTACCCGTGCTCGTGCTCGCTCTCGAATTCCGCTTCCTGCAGGCGGCAATACGCCTTCATGCCTTCGTGCTTGTAGCCGCGGGCGAGCTCGAACATGGAATGATTCAGCGCATGGAAGCCGGCGAGCGTGATGAATTGGAACTTGTAGCCCATCGCGGCAATATCGCGCTGGAAGCTTGCGATCGTGGTGTCGTCGAGATTTTTGCGCCAGTTGAAGGACGGCGAGCAGTTGTAGGCCAGCAGCTTCCCAGGGAATTTCGCGTGAACACCTCGGCAAATTCGCGCGCTTCGTGAATATCCGGCTTGGAAGTTTCGCACCAGATCATGTCCGCGTAAGGCGCGTAGGAGATGGCGCGCGCGATGGCAGCCTTCGTTCCACTGCGAACGCCGAAGAATCCCTCGGAAGTGCGTTCGCCGGTGATGAACGCGTGATCTTGCGGGTCCACGTCGCTGGTGAGAAGAGACGCGCTTTCGGCGTCCGTGCGCGCGATGATGACGGTTGGAACGCCCATCACGTCCGCCGCGAGGCGCGCTGCCACGAGTTTGTGAATCGCTTCGGAGGTCGGAACCAATACCTTGCCACCGAGATGGCCGCACTTTTTCGCCGATGACAACTGATCCTCGAAATGAACGCCGGAAGCGCCCGCCTCGATCATGGCTTTCATCAACTCGAACGCGTTCAGGTTGCCGCCGAATCCGGCTTCCGCGTCGGCGACGAGTGGCGCGAGCCAGTAGGCGATCTTGCTATCGGCGTTGTCCGCGTGGTGTCCATTCGCGTGATTGATTTGGTCGGCGCGCAGAAGTGCCCGATTGATGCGGCGCGGACCAGATGCGGGACGCTATTGGCGGGATAGAGGCTCTGGTCGGGATAGGTTTCGCTCGCTTCGTTCGCGTCGGCAGCTACCTGCCAGCCGCTGACGTAGATCGCCTGCAAGCCGGCGCTGATCTGCTGCACGGCCTGATTGCCTGTCATGGCGCCGAGCGCCGCAACGAACGGCTCCGAATGGAGGAGGTTCCAGAGACGCTCCGAGCCGACGTGCGCCAGTGTGTGCTCGATATGGATCGAGCCGCGCAGCCGCTCGACATCCGCGGGGCTGTAGGGACGCATAATCCCCTGCCCATCGCGGATTGGTCCGCCAGTCCATCTCCAGATTCACCTGCTTGCCGTTGTTGCTGGACATCCTGTCGCCTCCATAGACCGCAGTTCATCGCCGCGCACAAACACAGCGCGAGTCAACTCATGCATCGCGAATGATTGCCCTCTCAGCTGGGACGAAGACGGAGTGGCCTCGTTTGCTGCAAACCGCATGCGCGTCGCCACCGCGCCGATCCGGCGGTGGGAATTTCCAAGGCGCATTGTCGCGGGAGCGGGCTAGTTAAGTCAAAGTGATTGTAGTTATCGTAGCGATAAGCCTGTGTTATCATGCGCGGCAATTGCAGGGCTTAGGCGACGACGGTTTAGGGGGAAGGGCGATGGAAATCGACCAAGTGGAGACTTTTCTGGCGGTGGTGATGTACGGGGGCTTCCATCGAGCGGCTGAGGCGCTGCATGTGAGCCAACCCGCCGTCAGCGGCCGGATACGAGCGTTGGAGGAGTCGCTAGGCGCTACCCTGTTCACGCGCGGCCGGGCCAATCCCACGCTTTCGCCCGCGGGAAAAGCGCTGCGTCCCCACGCGGAGCAATTGCTGCGGACGGTGGCTTCGGCGCGGCAGGCGGTGCACGAGCTACAGCCGCAGACGGGCGGCGCGCTTCGTATCGCGGCATCGCTTTCGGTCTGCACGTATCTGATGCCGGACGTGATGCAGGACTACAAGAACGAGAGCCCGAAAGTGATGGTCCATCTGCGCTCGGGCAATTCGATGCAGGTGCTGAAAATGGTGCTGGAGGGCGAAGCGGAAATCGGCGTGGCGCGCTCGCTGAATCATCCGGAAGTCGAGACCATGACGCTGCGCAACGATCCGCTGATTCTTGTTGGGCATCCGGCGCATCCGCTGGCGGGCAAGCGCGAGGTCCGGCTCGAGGAAGTGGAATCGTGGCCGCTGATCTTCTACGATCGCGGCTCGAGCGATTGGACTTTGAGCCAGGGGCTTTTCCGCCGCGCGGGACTGCTGCCGAATGTGGCGCTGGAAGTCGAAACGATCGAAGCGGCCAAGCGCATGGTCGAACGGAAACTCGGCTTCGGTTTTCTGCCGCAGATCGCGCTCTCGCAGGAACTGCGGCAAGGCAAGCTGATTTCGATCGAGATCGTGGATGCCGAGCCGCTGAGCCGGAATCTCGACGTGATTCGCCCGCTGAACCGGCCGCTTGCGAAAGAGGCGCAGGATTTCCTTCGTTTCCTGCGCGCGGCGGCGGTGACCACGGCGCCGGAAACGAAACCGGCCGCTGCCCAGCGAAGCACCGGCAAGAAATAGCGCCGATGAAATCGCACACGACAGCCGAATGAAGCGCTAGAATCGCGCGTCTCTCAAGGAGGTATTTGCATGTACTACCAGCCCGGCAAGACGCAGCATGGTCTCCGGTACGATCTGTTCAAATCGTGCGTGATTCCGAGGCCGATCGGATGGATCTCGACCGTTAGCCGCGATGGCGCGCATAATCTCGCGCCGTACAGCCAGTTTCAGATGCTGGCGTTCGATCCGCCGTACGTGATGTTCTCCGCCGGGCAGAACAGCCACGGGCGGCGTAAAGATACTGTCGTGAACGCCGAGGAGACGGGCGAATTCGTCTGGAACATGGCGACGTGGGAGCTGCGGGAGGCTGTGAATAAATCCGCGGAGGAGGTTCCGCCCGAAGTCGACGAATTCGATCTTTCCGGCGTAACGAAGGCGCCTTCGCATGCGGTCAAGCCCTGCCGCGTGGCCGAATCTCCCGTGCATTTCGAATGCGTCTACCACCAGACGGTGCGGCTGCCCGGCAACAGCAAGCTCTCGACCTCGATGTTGTTTCGGCCGCGTGATCGGGATTCACATCAACGATGAGGTGATCACTTCCGACGGGCGCATCGACGTGCTCAAAATCCGCCCGATTGCACGCCTCGGCTATTACGACTACACGAGCGTGGAATCGATCTTCGAAATGATGATCCCGGGCAACAACAAGGTGGTGCTCGCGGGAATGGACGGCTCGGCGCGAGACTGAGAATCACCGGCGCCAGAAGTCGCTTTTAGGAAAGCCGATGGCGAAATTCGAAAGACACATCTTCATCTGCACGAATCAGCGGCCCGAAGGACATCCGCGCGGCTGCTGCAGCCCGTCGGGCGGAGGCGAACTCCATCGCCTCTTCAAAGTGAAGCTCGCGCAGCGCGGAATCAAAGGCACGGTGCGAGCGAATAAATCGGGATGCCTCGATCAGTGCGAGATCGGCCCGACTGTTGTTGTCTATCCCGAGGCCGTGTGGTACGGCCACGTCACGCCGGAGGATGTGGACGAGATCATCGACTCGCACATTATCGGCGGGCGGCCCGTCGAGCGGCTCATCATCCCCGATTCCCTGCTGAACAACACTCGAAAGAACGGCGCGTCTTCCGAATGAGGGCTCTAGGAGTCTTCTGAGTCCGGTGGAATTGGCCCACCGATTGGAACGCACGCGGGTCTCACATGGCCGTCACATCATTCTGTGACATATGTCACAGGCTTCAACCGATATTCGCCCTACAAATATTTTATGAATAGAGGCGGAGAAAGCAATTCAGCACTCTTTCAGAGGCAAGTTATGGGAGAGCAAAAAGGCCGGCGACCCTCCGGCACAAGCTCGCAGGGCCTCTCCTCGTTTCCGAATCAGATGAGCAGCTATCCTGTCCTTTCGGATTCTTATCTCGAACGTCTTTTGGGAAACCTGATAATTAACAGCCGCACCTCCCGTACGAAGGGATTCGTTCTGTTCTCGGAGGGCGAAAAAGCTCTCGGCGCGTACGTAGTCTGGGAAGGTAGGGTCAAACTCTCGATTGGTTCTGACAACGGCAAGTCGCTGATTCTCACATTGG
>CAVUDN010000037.1:0-7304 GCA_963740095.1 uncultured Acidobacteriota bacterium | reverse complement strand
TCGAGTTCGCGCTGAAATTGGCAGATGCAGGCGTCGAACTGCTCCAGCTGCGTGACAAACGCGCCCCGGCGCGAAAAATTCATGACGAGGCGTTGGAACTGGTCACGCACCTGTCTCCGCGCGGTGTGCGGATCATCGTCAACGACCGCCCCGACATCGCGGCGATAGTGCGCGCAGGCGGCGTGCACGTCGGCCAGGAAGACGTGCCGGTCGAAGAGGCGCGCCGGATCTGCGGCCCCTCCCTCTGGGTAGGCATTTCGACACACAACATCGAGCAATTTCGCGAGGCCACCCTCACTTCGGCGGATTATATTGCCGTGGGGCCTATCTTCCCGACGGCTGCAAAAGAGAATCCCGACCCCGTCGTCGGAATCGACTTCGTGCGCGCCGTGCGCAAGCTGACGCCGAAGCCGATCGTCGCGATTGGCGGCGTCACGGTCGAATCCGCCGCGGACGTTTTTCGTGCCGGAGCGGACTCCATCGCCGTGATTCGAGATCTGTTGTCAGCCCCAGATCCCGCTGGTCGTGCGCACGAGTATCTGGAAGTTGCGCGGCGCGTTCGCACGGAGCGAGCTTGACGGTCAGTTGCAAAGCGAAAGCCTAAATGGTCGAACAGGCGCAGAGCACCGAAACCTCCACCGGTCGGCCTTCCGCCGAACTCGTCAAGGGCCTCGGCCTGTTTGATTCGACGATGATCGTCGTTGGGTCGATGATCGGGTCGGGCATCTTCATCGTTTCCGCCGATATCGCCCATCAGGTGCAAAGTCCCGGCTTGTTGCTGGCGGTCTGGCTAGCTTCGGGCGTCATGACCCTCGTCGCTGCCCTCAGCTACGGCGAACTTGCTGCCATGATGCCGCACGCGGGCGGCCAGTACGTCTACCTGCGCGAGTCGCTCGGCGAAATCTGGGGCTTTCTCTACGGCTGGACGATGTTGCTCGTCATCCAGACCGCGACGATTGCCGCGGTGGCCATCGCCTTCGCGAAATTCACGGGCGTGCTTGCCCCCTGGTTCTCTCCCGCGCATTGGATCTGGAAAATCGGCACGTTCGGACCGTGGCATCTCTGGTTCGGCGAACTCGGCCCGTACAACGTCGGCCTGAATCGGCAAAATCTTCTCGCGATTCTGTCCATCGTCCTGCTCACGTGGATCAACACGCGCGGCCTGCGCCTCGGCAAAATCGTGCAAAATATTTTCACGGTCACGAAGACAGGCGCGCTCGCCGTCTTGGTCATTCTGGGATTCTGGTTCACGACTGCCGTCGCGCGCTCCGCGAATTTCACCCATTTCTGGCGCAATGCCGGCTGGCATGCGCTCCACGCCTATCCGCCCGACAATCCAATGTGGATGATAACGACCATCACCCTGATGGGAGTCGCGATGGTCGGATCGCTCTTCGCGATGGACGCTTGGAACAACGTGACGTTCACCGCTGCCGAAGTGAAAAACCCGAACCGCAACCTGCCGCTGTCCCTCGCCATGGGCACCGGCCTCGTCGTGCTGCTGTACACGCTCGCCAACGTTGCGTATCTCCGTGTGCTCCCGCTCTCGGGCAGCGCGCAGGGCGCAACGCCGCTCGCGCGCGGCATCGAGTTCGCGGCCGACGGGCGCGTGGCCACGGCCGTCACGCAAGTGATCTTCGGCCCGGCGGGCGCCATTCTGATGGCGCTCGCCATCCTGATTTCGACCTTCGGCTGCAACAATGGCCTGATCCTTTCTGGCGCCCGCATCTACTACGCGATGTCCAAGGACGGCCTCTTCTTTCGTTCCGTCGGCACCGTGAACCGTTTCCACGTGCCCAGCGTCGCCCTTGTCGTCCAGTGCATTTGGGCCTCGGCGTTGTGCCTTTCGGGAACCTACAGCCAGCTGCTCGACTTCCTGATCTTCGCCGAGCTGATTTTCTACATTCTCACGCTGCTCGGGCTGTTCGTCCTGCGGGCGAAGCGCCCGGATACGCCGCGCCCGTACCGCGCGTTCGGGTATCCAGTTTTGCCGGCTCTCTATTTCGTCATGGCGATATTTCTCGAAATCCAGCTCTTGCGCTATAAACCACAGTACACTTGGCCGGGGCTGATTATCGTCCTGCTGGGGCTGCCGGTATACGGCCTGTGGGCTTGGCTGGGCAGGCGGCCCGGCGAGTCCTAGTGCAAGCCTGAAGAGCAGCAAACAATCGCGGGGTTACGAAGCGCGAAGCACAAGCGCATCTGACTCTTGGGAGGAAAATCCCGAATGGGAAATCCATTGCTGGCGACGAAGCCGCTGAACGTGATCATGGAGGAGGCTGCGGAGGAGCACGAGCATTCTCTGAAACGCGCGCTGGGTCCGATCAACCTGATTACGCTCGGCATCGGCGCGATCATCGGAGCCGGCATCTTCGTGCTCACGGGGCAGGCGGCCGCGCAGAGCGCAGGCCCGGCCATCGTGCTCTCCTTCATCCTTTCGGGCATCATCTGTGCGTTTGCGGGCTTGTGCTATGCGGAATTCGCTTCGCTGATCCCAATCGCCGGCTCGGCCTACACCTACGGCTATGCGACGCTCGGCGAAATCTTCGCCTGGATCATCGGATGGGACCTAATCCTCGAATACGCCTTCGGCGCTGCCACAGTCGCATCCGGTTGGAGCGGCTACGTCGTCAGTTTCCTCGAGGATCGTGGCGTTCACATCGGCCCCAGATGGATCGCAACGCCGGGAACGCAGTTGGTCTTTTACAACAACCACTGGGCCTCGATCGTGTCGGTGCAGCCGATGCTGAAGGCTGCCGGTGTCGATTCGTCAACGCTTCCTCACGCAACCGGCCTGTTCAACGTAGTCGCGTTTCTCGGGATCGCCGCTGCCACCTACATCTTGATCGTCGGAATCAAGGAATCGGCGAATTTCAATTCGGCCGTCGTAATCCTCAAAGTCGCGATCGTTCTGGTTTTCATCGGCGTCGCAGGAATGTACGTCTTTCGTCACCCGGCCCTTGCCGCTGCGAATTGGCATCCGTTCATTCCGCCGAATACGGGCAAGTTCGGCGACTTTGGCTTATCGGGAGTAGCGCGCGGCGCTGCAGTCATTTTCTTCGCGTACATCGGATTCGATGCAGTCTCCACCGCCGCGCAGGAAGCGAAAAATCCGCAGAAGGACATGCCGATCGGCATCATCGGCTCGCTCGTCATCTGCACGGTTCTCTACATTCTGGTTTCCGGCCTCCTCACCGCGGTCGTGCCCTACACTGCGCTCAACGTGGCCGCACCGGTCGCAATTGGCATCGACGCCACGGGCGTCCCCTGGGGCAGCCTGCTCGTCAAGGCGGGTGCCGTAGCGGGCTTGGGCAGCGTCATGCTGGTAATGCTGCTCGGCCAATCACGCGTTTTTTATTCCATGTCCCGCGACGGACTTCTCCCGCACTGGGCCGGCGCGATCCATCCGCGCTTCCGCACACCATGGATTTCGTCGCTTGTGGTGGGCGTCTGCGTTGCGATTTTTGCGTCGCTAATCCCGATTGGCGACCTCGCCGTTCTCGTCAATATCGGGACGCTCCTCGCGTTCGTGATCGTCTGCGCGGGAGTCTGGATTCTTCGCCGCAAGCGCCCCGATCTTCCGCGGCCCTTCAAGACGCCGCTCGTGCCTCTGGTTCCCATCCTAGGGATTCTCACGTCACTCGCCGCGATGCTGAGCCTCCCGGCGAAGACGTGGTGGCGGCTGCTGATCTGGCTCGTCATCGGCCTTGTCGTGTACTTCTTCTACGGGCAGAAGCACAGCAAGGTGCGCAAGGCGGCGGCTGGCAGCGCCCGGTAAAGTGTCTCCAATGTCCCTTCGACTCAGGTATGTTGACCGAGGAGTGCCGAACGTCTCCGTTTGGTTTCGGCGCCTCACGCATTGCCTATGAGTCGAATCTCTCCGCGCCGCTTAGCCGTATGGTTCCGGCACATGTCGCTGCTCGACCGTGTCGCTGCGACGATCCTCGTCCTGTGCGGACTGGTGCTGGCCATCAACCGGGTATCCAGCCGCACCCTCCCGCTCACTTCGCTGATCGTCTTTTTGGGTGTCGCCGCCGCCGCTTATTTCCTCGTGCGGTTGATTCTGTTTATCCGCGCCAAGGGAATGTGGGCGCTGCGGAATCGCCTGATCGTCGCCTATTTCTTCATGGGTGTCGCGCCCGTTGCGCTTCTTTTCTCGATGGTGTTCGTTGCGGCGTATCTCCTCGAGCTGCAGATCGGCGCACACCTCTTGCGAGACGATCTCCAGAGCCGAAGCGAAGTGATCGCCGCCGATACGAATACGATTGCCGCGGCGCTCACTCGCGAACCGGACTTGAAGCCTGACCAGCCGGTTTCTCCTAATTCGGCCGCGATCGTCGACCCGATCCTTTTGCGCCCGGAAATCGCCAAGATTATCGCCGCGGCTCAGGCGGAAACGCCCGGTCTCCGCGTCGTTCTGAATCACGGCCAGCAGGTCGTACGTGAGGCCCACGGCAAGCAGTTCTCCGGCCTCGCTGAGTTCCGCAATCAGCTCTGGTTTGCGTCGGCCGAAAGCATCCCGGTTCCGGGTGGCCATGCGACTCTGCTCTCCGTCGCTCCGATCACGCCCACCGTGCTCGATAGCTTGCCATCGAAGCTCGGCCCCATAGGCCTCACGCTGCTCGAGCCCGCGCAGGACTCTTCGTCCGGGGGAATCACGCTCGACGGTACGCATTACGTTTTCGGCGAGCAGATTGCCAGCGACAAGCGTACGCTTGCGCCGGCCGCTCACCCGCTCGATCTGCACATCGATGGATTCGCCACGCTCGAGGCCGTCCGTGCGGATTTGGGCCCCAAGGTGGAAGACCTGCCTGTGTTCGCCCACTTCTCGTTGCGGATCTCGCAGATCAACGGAGACCTTCTGACCTCAGTGGGTGCGCTCGGTTCGACGCTCGTCCTCATCCTCGAAGCGGTCGCTGTCGTCTTTCTCCTGCTCGAAATCGTGGCTTTGGCCGTCGGAATCATGCTGACGCGAACCATCACGAGTTCGGTGGCGGGTCTCTACGATGCCACGCTCCACGTTCGTCGAGGTGACCTCAGCTATCGCGTTCAGGTGCGCCAGAAGGATCAACTCGGCGCGCTCGGTGAGTCGTTCAACGAAATGACCGGCTCGATCTCCGAGCTGATCGAAGAACAACAGCAGAAGCAGCGTCTCGAGCACGAAGTTTCCATCGCGCACGAAGTTCAGCAGCAGCTCTTTCCCAGCGTTTTTCCGTCTGTGCCCGGTCTCGAACTGGCCGCGATCTGCAACCCCGCCCGGGTCGTCAGTGGCGACTACTACGACTTCATCCAACTCGACCCCGCCCGCGTCGGAATCGCCGTGGCCGATATCAGCGGGAAGGGGATTTACGCGGCTCTCCTCATGGCGAGTTTGCAGGCGGCGCTGCGCAGCATGGCGGTGTCCGACGGCCACGGGTGCACGGCCGATCTCATCTCCCGCGTCAACGCGCACCTCTTCCGCAACACTTCCGAGGACCGCTACGCGACTCTCTTCTACGCGGTCTACGACTCCGTGGCCAAGACGCTCACCTACACCAACGCCGGCCATCTCGCGCCGCTACTCGTTTGCGGCGGCTCGAACGAGGTACAGCCACTCGAGCAGGGGGGCACGGTCGTGGGCTTGTTCGAAAATCCCGGCTACACGGAAAGAACCGTCGAAGTGACTCCCGGAAGCCTGCTGGTGGTGTTTAGCGACGGTATCACCGAGCCGGAAAACGTCTACGGCGAGGAGTTTGGAATCCAGCGGCTCAAGGCCGAGGTGGTGCGCCAGAGGGACCTGCCGGTCGAAACCCTTGCCAAGAACGTGATTTCTGCAGCGGAGCAGTGGGCGGGCACGCCCGAGCAGGCGGACGACATGACCGTCGTCGTCGCCCGCATGGGATAGCTCGGTCCAGACGCATTCCTTGTTGCAGTTGTTTATACTGAACTCAGCCATGAAAATTCTCACCGCTGCCGAAATGAGGGAAGTCGATCGCCTCACGACGAAACGCTACGGCGTTACAAGCCTCACCCTCATGGAAAACGCCGGCAAAAGCGTCGCCGATTTCATCGTCTCGCGGTTTCCGGATTTCAAGCGCCGCCCCATCTTCGTTCTCTGCGGCAAAGGCAACAACGGGGGCGACGGCTTCGTCGCCGCGCGCCATCTACAGAAGATGGGCGCGAATGTCCAGGCGTATCTCGTCGGCGACCCGCGCGAAGTAAAGGGCGACTCCGCCACCAATTTGAATCGTTGGAAGAAGGCGGGCGGTTCGCTTCGAGTCGTTCGAAATTCGTCCGATTACAAGAAATGGGCCTCGAAATTTTGGCCGGTTCCGATCGTCGTCGATGCGTTGCTTGGCACAGGCGCTCGCGGCGAGGTCACCGGGGTTCTTCGAGAAATCATTGAGGATGTTAATCGCAGGGCCGACTCTGTAGTGGCAGTGGATATTCCTTCGGCACTCAACGCTGACACAGGCTCCGTGGAAGGAGCCGTGATAGCCGCGCAATACACCGTCACCTTCACAGCGCCCAAACCGGGCCTGTTTCTCGGCGGGGGACCGGTGCGTGTGGGTGAGCTCATCGTTCGCGACATCGGTTCACCCCGCGAGTTGATCCAGGAAATCGGGAAGGGCAATCTTCGGTGGACCGAGCCGGACGAATTCGCGTTTTTTGCCCTTCGGCGCAGGCCCGAAGGCCACAAGGGCGATTACGGCCACGCACTGATCGTCGCGGGATCGGTCGGCAAGAGCGGCGCCGCTGTTCTCGCGTCCTGGGCGGCGCTGCGCGCAGGAGCAGGCCTCGTCACCGTCGCAACGCCCGAGCCCGTCCTGCCTATCGTCGCCGCGCACACGCCCGAAGTGATGACCGAGCCGCTCGCGGCCACCCGCGCCGGGACCATCTCCGAGCGCTCCCTCGAGGGCAATCTCTTCGGAACGCTCCTGAAGGGCAAGCGCGCTCTCGCGATCGGCCCGGGACTCACAACGCAAGAGGAAACGCAGTCTTTCGTGCGCGCCGTAGTGAAAACTGATTCGGATGTTCCGGTCATCCTCGACGCCGACGGCCTCAACGCCTTCGCCGGACGCGCCGCCGAGCTGAGAGATCGCAAAGGCTTGCTGGCCATGACGCCGCACCCAGGCGAAATGTCACGCCTCACAGGCCGCACAATTGAGGAAGTCCAGTCCAATCGCGTCGAAATCGCCCTGAAAGCAGCTGCGGATTTCGAATCGAATTGTCTTCTCCTGAGAGGGACATCACACCGTGATCACCGCGCCCGATGGTTTCGCCTTCATGGCTCGACCAGCCGGATGCAGGCATAGGCACCGGCG
>CAVUDN010000036.1:0-62319 GCA_963740095.1 uncultured Acidobacteriota bacterium | reverse complement strand
CCTTAGCTCCTGCAATTCCGTCATACGCCCATGCAAAGGGCGGCGCAAGCACAAAATTTCTGGACAGGCTGCGGCGCGCTACAAACTCAGGAAGCAAGGATTGTGCGCGGGGGAGAAACCTACTTGATGAAGAGCGCTTCGCGGACCTGATCGCGCCCGACGAACGTCTTCGACGAGCGGAACTTCCCGAAGAGATCGAGAATCTCGCGGTTCTGAAACACGTGCGCGTGCACGGCGAGCGTGGGGGCAGACAGGAGCTCGACCGTCTGGCCGTCGCGAATCCGATAGCGGTGAAAGCGTTCGGCCGCGCGGCTGTGAAAGAGCGCCAGTACCGTCCCGCCGGGATGGAGCATATTGTAGAGCCGGCTCATCAGGGCGGGCACGACCGCGGGATCGAAGTAGTCGAGCAGGTCCCAGATCAGCACGCCGTGTACGCTGTTCTCGGGATAGTTCAGCGCGGTATCGATGAACTTTTCCGCCAGCGCGGGAAGTGAGTGCCGCTCGGCTTCTTCGCCGGCCGGAGTCGTACGCAACCGTTCTTCCTCGGTTGTCAGAAAATCCTTCCACTCATGCAGCAGGTCTTCGGTCGACACGCGATAGCCCTTCTCGATAAAAAAAGTGAGGGTCGCCTGCGACACCGCGCCGAGATCCAAAATCCGCGCTCGCTGCACATCGCTCAGCAGCCAGAGGAATTCCTTGAGGGCATTGGAAATGCGGACGTTACCAGGAGGGGCCACGGAGGCAGCCGGTCCCGGTTTCGCCGCCGCTCTTGACGTCGCAGCGCCCGCTGCCGACGCAGGAGCCTTGGCCGGATTCCCCGGTGTGGTCGTGGGGTTGCTGGGCCGGGCTTTGGCCATCCAGTTCATCGTCGCCTCTACGTTCGATTCTTCTAAGGTATCGCGGTTTCGTCGTGCCTACTCACCCGGCGATGTCGGGCTTACTCAGCTTTTGCGCTCGCGGCGATTGCCCGGGGAGCTTCGGTTTCGGTAGCCCGCGCTGCCGGGGCGACGGTCGTCGAGGTGCTCGCCGTCGAGCCTGCCTTGATCATTTCCACCTTTCCCCGCAAACGAGCGCCGTCATCGATTCCGATCTGCGGCGTCAGGATGCTGCCTTGGACACGGCTGCCGGGGCCAAGGTGCACACCCTCGCCAGCCTTAATGTTCCCCTGTACCGATCCTTCGATGGTTATTCCGCCGGCTTCAATGTCCGCTTGAATCTTCGCGTTGGGTCCGATCGTCAGGCGGGCGCCACCGAGGCGGAGTTTGCCCTGGAGTTCGCCATCAATATATAGATCGGAGTTTCCCGAGATTTCTCCGTGAATTTTAAGACCTCCCTGTATCCGGGAGGCTCCACCCGCCGCTGGCGTAGGTGTAACGGGTGTCTCGGGCGTAATCGCGCGGGGAGCAGGTGCTGGGGCCGAAGCCGGTGTCGATGCAATCGGAGCGGGCGCGACAGGCGAAGCTGCGGGCGGTTCCGGCGTGGCCTGCGATTTCGTGGTTCCCCCAGCCGCGGGCTGGGGCGCTTCCTGGGACGGCTTGCCATCATTCTTGTGCCACATGAAATCCTCCAGATGAACAGGCGCTGCGCTGGGGTGGCAGGCGTCCTATATAGTATGGGCACTATATTACAGCGACTATGCGGTGTAAACGGTGTCAATCCCTGAATCGCGCAAGCCACCCATGACCGAATGGACAACAACCAGCAGCGCCGAGTCCGTGGTTTGCACATCCTCATGGCGCATTTCCCAGAGTGAAACAACCATGCCCACCAGCTCGTGCGTGAAGATCACCAGGCCGCGCCGCGTTTCCCACCAGTGATTTGGGTCGTATTCCGAATCGGGCGCGGGCACCACCCGCAGGACCGTGCCTGCCGGAAACGTTCGCGCGCAGATATAGCGCGCCCGGCGCGTATGGTAATTCGACGTGACCAGCAGAATTCGCTTCCACCCGCGTTGCAGGATCAACTGGCGAAGCGCCGCGGCTTCGTCCTTCGTGTTGCCAGCGTGGTGGTCGAAATGAATGATGGCGTCCTGCGGCACCCCGCCATCCTTCAGGTCGTGCCCCATTAATTCGGAGATAGAAGCGTAGGGACGCAGGAGGCGCCCGCTCGCCACCACGCGCGGCGCCCAGCCGGCCTTGAATAGTTTGGCCGCCTCCGCCGCGCGGTCTCCGCCGTAGTTGTCGTCGCTGAGGACGACAATGGCGTCGGAGTAGGCCGGCCCGTCGTCGACGATCCAGAAGCCGCCCGCGAGCCGCAGCAAGGGATGCCGGGCCAGGTAAATCACGAAAAGGAAGCAGGCGAAGCAAACCAGCAGCAAGAACTTGAAGATGATTCCCCCGCGTTCTCCTTCGCGGCGAGGCACTATTTGGCCGGGTCGAACTGGCGCAACCGTTCCGCCGCCTGTTCGGGATGGATTTCGTTGAAATAGACTTCCTTGATGCTGTACGACTTCGTCCGCGCCGGAACGATCGGCAGAATCTCGATATGCCAGTGGTAGTCTCCGGCAATCGTCCGCCAGTAATCGCTCAACTCGCCCTTGGTTTGCAGCGTATTCGGCGCCGTGTGCAACACCATGTGGTAGTTCTCAGTCACATTCAGCAGACGGCGCAGCAAACGCCCCAGCAGGGTTGCGAGATGGCGGCGATTTTCGCCCGGCGAGAGCGCTTCGAACAGGTGACTGTGCGTTTTCGGCATGATCCACATCTCAAAGGGCACGCGCGAGGCATAAGGACAAAACGCATAGTAATCGCCGACGTTATCGACCACCCGCACCTTCTGCCGGATCTCCTGCCGCAGAATATCGCAGAAGACGCACCTTTCGCGGTCGCGATACCAGTCGCGCGCGGCGCGCAGCTCGTACAAAATCCGCCTCGGCACAAAAGTGGTCGCCACGACTTGCGAATGCGGGTGCGTCCATTCCTCGCCTGCGGCAGGGCCCTGATTCTTGAAAGCGGTGATGTACTTGAAGCGCGCGTCGCGCTTGAGGTCCGCAATGCGGATGGCCCAGGCCTCGTGTACGCGCTGAATCTCTTCGTCCGAAAGCTGCGCGAGTTGCCGTGCGTGATCGGGCGATTCGACTATAACTTCGTGAGCGCCGATCGCCTCCATGCGGTCGAAAATGCCGTCGGCCGCGCGCGAAGGATCGCCCTCGACGCGGTAGAGCGGCCAAAGATGAGGGAAGGCCCGCACCTGCCAGGGCCCATGAGGAGGCAGACTCAAAAGAACGTGAGTCTCAATCCGGTTTTCCGGGCACAGCGGGCACTTCGGAGGCTGCGCTTCCTCCTTTTCGGGATGTCCGATCGCAACCCAACTGCGCGTAATAGGATCTTTTCGTAGTTCCATAGGGCCCTTGTCTGTAAGTTTGAAACCGCCATCTTATACCGAAATCCTTCGCCGGGAATAGAGAACGACCCTCCCAGTACTGTCCCAATTTCAGGATGAGACAATCCGGTTTTTGCAGCTACCTTTGCGCATTGAGCACGGCGCTCGGGTTCCATGGCGTGTTTCGGGCGCGGCGCGGGAAACGTAAAGGCTAGCAGCGCGCCGCACGGATAATCCTGTCTGTGCGATTCAGAGGGCACCTCGCCACTCGGCGCAGAGATAATTTGCAATCGCCGCAAACTTTTGCTTTACACTGCGCCACAAGCGCGAATTCCACGCACGAAAAGGAGGACTTAACTGAACGCAAAAAATCACGAGGTCGGCGTGGCATCCACCCGCAAAATGACGGTCCTGCCGATGATCGCCGCGACTTATTTCATGGTCGCGGGCGGCCCCTACGGCCTCGAAGAGATCGTGCAGAAAACCGGCTACACCGCTACGCTCCTGATCCTGATCATCACTCCGCTGCTGTGGAGCGTCCCGGTCGCCATGATGGTCAGCGAACTCGCCACCTCGATCCCCGAGGAGGGTGGCTTCTACATCTGGGTGCGCCGCGGCATGGGCCCGTTCTGGGGATATCAGGAGACGTGGCTCACGCTCGCGGGAAGCGTCTTCGAAATGGCGCTCTACCCGAATCTCTTCGTCGACTACCTCGGGCGACTCTCGCCGGCCATGGTCGCGGGACATCGCGGCCTGATCCTCGGATTCCTGATGATCGCGTTGTGCACGGCGTGGAATATTCTGGGCGCAGACGCGGTGGGTGAAGGTTCGTTTGTTCTGAACATCGCGCTGCTTCTGCCATTTGTCGCGCTGGCGATATTCGCGCTGCACAGCGCACACGCGGGGGCGAGCGCTGGAGCCGGCGCCATTCCGCTGCGACATGCCGATCTGCTTGGCGGCATCCTGATCGCCATGTGGAACTACATGGGTTGGGACAATCTCTCGACCATCGCGGGAGAAGTCTCCGAGCCGCAGAAAACCTACTCGCGTGCGATGCTCGGCGCCGTCATTCTCGTCATCGCCAGCTATCTGATCCCGGTCGCCGCGGTGGCGCGCACCGGCGTCGATCCGAACCGCTGGGCCACGGGCGGATGGGTCGACATCGGCAAGATTCTAGGCGGCGAAACGCTCGCCATCGCCATCGCCGCCGCGGGAGTGATCGGCGCGATTGGCACATTCGGAGCGCTGATGATGTCCTTCACGCGGCTGCCCGCCGTGATGGCCGAAGACGGCTACTTGCCGAAAATCTTCACGCGCCAGCATGTCCGAACTCGCACTCCGTGGGTCGCAATTCTGGCCTGCGCCGGGTTCTGGGCGCTGTGCTACCCGCTCGGCTTCGAGCGAAGCCTGTTCCTCGACGTGCTGCTCACCGGCCTGAGCATCCTGCTCGAATTTTGGGCGCTCGCCGCGCTGCGTATCCGCGAACCGCACCTCACGCGCCCGTATCGCGTGCCGGGTGGACTCATCGGCACGATCCTCATCGGCGCGCCCCCGCTCGCGCTGATGATTGCAGCGGTCGTCCGCAACAGCAGGGAACTCGCCGGCGCCACGAATCAGCTGGTCATCGGCATCACGGTCGTCGCCGCCGGCGCCGTGCTCTATTTCGTGAGCCGCCTCGTAGCGCGAAAGAAGCCTGCGTAGTCCCCCGGAAGGTTTAAATGTAGCGCTGCGGCCTTCGCGCAGCAGCTTCGCCCCGGCAATGGGCTGAAAGCGCGGGAGGGTCCCGCATCGGCGGGCATGAAGGTTTAAACGTAGCGCCGGGTCCTTCAGCCCGGAACCTTTCCGCTCCGGTTAGTCCGCTGCCAATCGATTCGCCAGCGCCGCCGAGGCAAGGGCACCCAAACCAACTGCTTGGGCGGCGTCCCTCTCGAATGATGATAGAGCGCTGCCGTCCGCTGATAAAAGCCGCGCGTGTGCCACGAATCGCCAAACGCGAATCGATGAAAATCGAGGTGATGGCAAAACTCGTGGCAAAGCGTGCTGAAGAACGTCCCAAACGAAGTGACGTCTTTCCGAATCGCAGTCCGCATCCACACGCGGATCGACATCGAGTCGGGATGATAATCTCCAAACAGCTCGGTCGTGGAATGTTCGCGCACCCGCAGCGGCCTCGCGGCCAGCACGCTCACCCCGCACCGGGGCACCCTGTAAAAATCCCCCGCGCATTGAACGAACTCCTCGCACGTCCGCCGCACGTCGGCCGACATTCCATCGCTCATCGCCTTCTCGATGCCTCGCGCGATTCGCCGCAATCTCTCGTCCGGGGGCAGCGGCATCGCCTGCATGCTATCGCTTTCGAGGAATGTCGCATTTTTCTTGCGAGGAGGCGCGTCGGTCAGCATCGGCGATTATTTTGCCCGAACCCGAAAAGTTTTGCGATAGTGGCACAGACAATCCTGTCTGTGCAGGGCAATGACGGCCGGCGATTCCGGCGTGGTATTCTTGCTCGCCATGACCGAATTGGCAGCAGACGCTGCGTTCATGGAAGCGGCGCTCGCCGAGGCGCGGCTTGCTGCCGAGCGGGGCGAAGTCCCGGTGGGCGCAGTCGTCGTTGCCGACGGCCGCATCGTGGCACGCGCCGGAAACCGAACGATCGCCGATTGCGATCCCACCGCTCACGCCGAAATCATCGCCCTTCGCGAAGCTGCAAAGGCAACCGCCAACTATCGCCTCCTGGGCGCGTCACTCTACGTCACGATCGAGCCGTGCGCCATGTGCGCGGGCGCGATGATCCAGGCACGCATCGCGCGCCTGATCTATGGCGCGGATGATGCCAAGGCCGGCGCCATCCGTTCCTGCTTTTCCATCCTCGACCACCCGCAGCTCAATCACCGCGTCGAAGTCACGCCCGGCGTCCGCGCCGACGAAGCCGCCGCAGTCCTAAGAGATTTTTTCGCCGCCCGCCGCTGACTTTTGGCGGAACGCATGTGCCGAGCTTTTGTAGCGACTTGTGACGCTTGTCCCAAGCGCGGGACGCGCGGCACAAGTTTGCCCCACACGGAAGGGTGGGGAAACGAAAGCAGAAATGGACCCAAGCGCCGTAGGCGCGGCACCTAGCCGCTTGAATCCACAGTGTAGTCGAAGGTTGACACGCCATTCTCCGTTGTGACTCTCCAGCGCCTTTGCTAATCTAACCAAACCGACCATGCCGCGGAGAGGTGTCTGAGCGGTCGAAAGAGCTCGCCTCGAAAGCGAGTGTAGGGGGAACTCTACCGTGGGTTCGAATCCCACCCTCTCCGCCATTCCTTTAGATTCAGTGGGTTAGAGCCTCCTAAAATCTTTTCCTAAGAAATCTCCGACTGGTCACTTTTCCAGTTATTGAGCACTAGGAGATTCTTATGGCTCAGTCCAAATTCACGGCGTACAAGTACATCAAGCTCGACACATCCAGTTTCACCTGCGGACGGGGTTCAGTTTTACTCGAAGGAGGGATTCTGCAAGCTCACGAAGCCGGATGGGCGTAGATCGCACTTAGATCACTGCGCCTTACAATGGTGTCGGTGTGCGCCTCTTTTTGAATGCCATCCGCGATTTGCCGAGCTTGCCTGTATTGGTCCGGGGCCTCCGCAGAATGGCCCGACGCTTCGAGCGTGCGTCCCAGGAAGAAGTGGCTTTGCGCCAGCAGGCCCTGTATTCCCAGCCTCTCGCCATTGTTCAAAGCATTCTGCAGTTTGCTTTGCGCCATGGCGTAGCTTTTCATGCCGATCAACGCTTCGGCGAGGTAAATCGAGCACTCTGTAGAGGCATACTGCAGCCCCATAGTGTCAGCCTCTTGCGCAAGAGCAGGCAAGGAGTCGGCAGCAGCTTGAAAGTGGCCCTCTTTGACGGCAACCTTTGCCGCGTTTATCTTCGACGTCAAGACCATTTGTGGATTCCTCGTGTGTGAAGCCTGTTCGAGAGCTTGACGGTAGAGAGCAGCCGCCGATTTGTAGTCACCCCGGTAGAAGGCGTTGTCTCCATCAAAACCCAGCAATTCCGCGAGCTGACCTCCGTCCTTCTGTTCTCGAGCAATGGACAAGGCTTCCTGAAGGCTTTTCTCGGCGTCGTCGCTTCTGCCCACCTGCGCAAGAGCTTCACCGTAGAAGCCGAGGACCTCGGCAAGCCAGAAACCGTGCTCCTGAATGTCGCGCATGGTTTTGAGGGCGTCCTCCTGCGAACTGAGAGCCGCGCCGTATCGCCCTTGATAAGAGAAAAGGGCCCCCAGCGACGACGATTCGATCGCCGCGCCGCGTTTGTCGCCTGCGCTCCGCCGGAGATCGAGGGCTCGCTCGTAATAATTCAGGGCTTGGTCGTACTGAGCCAAACTGCACAGCGTGTCGCCCAGATTGTGAAGCGTGTCTGCGATGTCTCCGGAAACCTTCAACTTCTCCCGAACCTGCAACGCTTGTTCGTAATAGGTGCGAGCGTTTTGGTAATCGCCCTTGAAAGAATACTGGTTTCCGATATTGGCTAAGACCAGACCTTGATTATTTTCATTCCCGGCATCGATCTCGTCCTGCAGCGATTCCTTGAAAAGCTTCAACGCCTGACCGTACTGCCCGCGGTCGCTATAGAATTGGCCAAGGTCGTTAAGCAAATCGCCCGTGCCCGCTCGGTCGCCGATTTCGCGCCGCAGATCGAGAGCGGCATTGTAGTTCTTGAGAGCCTGCTCGGGCTGGCCAAGGGCGGCCTGCGACGTTGCGATCGCTTGCAGACTTTCGGCGATTCCTTTTTTGAGCCCAAGCTTCTGCTTAATCTTAAGCGACTCCTGATAATTGCGGATTGCGTCGTCGTTCTTGCTCAAATCGGCATACGCTCCGCCCGTGGCCTGCAGAATCTCGGACTCTTGCTCTTCATTTCCAGATTCGATCGCTAACGCCTGAGCGCGGGCCAGATATTCGAGGCCTTTCTGTGGGTCCCCGCTGAGTATCTCGACGCGGCCGCTTTCGAGCAGGCCGGTCGAGCTATTGGGGTCGAACGCCAGCATTTTGGAAAGTTCTTGCCGAGCCTTATCGTACTGGCCCGCGTTTTCATACAGGGTCCCGAGGTTGAAAAGCACGTCCGAGTTAGTCGGCTCGGCTTGAGCGAGGTTCTCGTACGCCTCAATCGCCTTCGGGTAATCGCGCAGAATCTGGTAGTGCGTTGCCTGAATCAAATACTTTTCTTGTTCGGGAAGCTGATCGCTTAGCTCAACCGCTCTTCGGGAGGCTTCCTCGGCGTCGTTGTCCTGCCCAAGGTGCGCATAAGTCCGGCTCAACTCGGAATAGGCCAACGCGAAATGTGAGTCCTCCTTGGTCGAAGCCTGAAGGTGTTGAACCGCCTCGAGATAGTTTCCGCGCCGCATATCCTCCAAGCCCACGTTGTGGTCGCGCAGCGCCGGGACTGAATTCGTCGACGGCTTGAAGGAGCGCCCCTCGAGCTCCTTGACGATACTGGTTGAAAGCGAAAGGTTCGATCGAATATCCCCTGCCAAGTGATCGATGGCGCTCAGAATGTTGTTTTCCGTTGCGGACTCGGCGAGAGAAGTCGTGCGGCCTGTCTTTACATCTTGAAGTGTGCCGTCAATCCTGATCTTGTCGCCGAAGCGGGCATAGCTTCCCCAGACCACGTTATCGGCGTTACTAAAATCGGCGAGCCGCTGGATGGTTGCCGGGTCGAGTGACGTGTCAGAAGGCAGGCGCAAGTCGCGAAAGATCTCGCCCACGCGTTCCGAGGATACGACGCGGAGATGAGACGACTGGCCCACGTCGGTGCTCAGCGTTTCGGCGACGCTCGAGCCCAGCCAATCAAGCGTCGCGTCACCAGATTGATTGCGGAATGGCAGGATCGCGAGCGAGACAGCCGGCGTGGATGAAGCCTGGGGAGATGGTGAAGAAACGTGGCGCGCACGTACCACCACCCAGCCAGCCACGGCAAGTATCACCGTAACTCCGCCAGCCACGGCCCATTTCTTCAATGCCGGTGAGGCCAGTGCGGGCCGGCGCGCCAAGACGGTTGCGCTTCCGGGTGCGGCGCCATGGCGCCAGGCTTCGAGGTCGCCCAGGATCTCCCGCGCCGACTGGTAGCGCAGCTTGGGATCGATTTGGAGGCATTTGGCGACCACATCGCTTAGGAGCGGAGGAACGCTGGGTTCGACTACAGTCAACGGTTTGGGCGTCTCGCGCGTTCGTTTGTACATCGCGGCTTGGCCTGTGTCGGCCTTGTAGGGCAGGGAACCCGCAAGCAGTTCGTAGAGAATTACGCCGATCGCAAAGAGATCCGATCGGGCATCCACGCGCTCTCCCATCACCTGCTCGGGAGACATGTAGTCCGGAGTTCCCACGAGCATGCCGGTCTGCGTCATTCCTCCGGTCTCGATCGAGCGCGCGATTCCGAAATCCATCACGGCCACTCGGCCGTGCCTGTCGATCATGATGTTCTGCGGTTTCAGGTCGCGGTGCACCACGCCTTCGCTGTGAGCCACTTCGAGCGCCAGGCAAACTTGTTCGAGGATCCGCACGGCCTCTTCCGGACTCAGGCGGCCCTTTTCATTGAGGAGGGATTTGAGGTCCTGTCCCTCGATGAACTCCATGGTGATGAATTTGATTCCGCTTGCTTCGCTGAGATCGAAGATTCGAATCACGTTGCGATGCGTGATCTGGCGGGCAAGGATCAACTCCTGCTTGAAGCGCTGAAGAATCTCCGGATGAACCGCTAATTCGGGGCGAATCACTTTTAGGGCAACGGCGCGGTCCAGCTCCAGGTCCTTCGCTTTGTAGACGGCCCCCATGCCGCCTTGCCCGAGCAACTGCATGATTTCATAGCGCGCCCCGAGGACGGTGCCGGGCGCAAAAGATGGACCTATAGCGATTCCCGCGGGCGAAGGCAACGACCAATTCTTCGCGAAAGCTTCTGTGGAGGCATTAGGAGGCGGCGTCACAACCGCGGTGGCCGCTATTGTGGGCGCGTTGAAGTCGAATGAAACGCCGCACGTCGCGCAACGAGCCGCCGTAGGGGAATTGCTCGACTGGCATTGCGGGCATTCGATCATGTGGTAGCCCGGCGTCGGGTACATGATCATCGGGTACACGACGAAGTGGAAGTTAAATTAAGTCTTCCGAACTGATAAATCAAGGGCTTCGAGGCCATCGAGCCGGTCGGCGGAGAGTCAACGCGTCTGATCGGGAAGCAGTGCGACCCACGATCCGCGAGATCCCGCTCGCGGCGTCCAAGACACTCCTCGGCCAGTGAGAGTGGGCAACACGATTGGGCCTTGGATTGCTGCCACGCACCTCCAGTATCGGGGTCCTTTCGTCGCTAAATAGGTCTTTTGGGGTGTAACTCTTTATCTGGGCGGTAATGGTGTTCGCCAGTTATGGCCACCGACGCGTTGGTGTCGGGCGGTCCCATGCCAACTATATGCAAAAGTTTGCATTCATGGCGCGTTAACGTCCCAGCCAGCCTGCCGATATCGGGCCGTGAGGTTCGATCAGGGGTCGTCCGCAAATGGAGAGCTAAGAAATGGGCGAGCTGAAGTTCAGGCAGTGCGCCGTACCGCAAGTCCTAGGCCTCGCTATTCTGATCCTCTCGTCCGCCCTCTGGACGCCAGCCCAAGCTCCCAACACCATTAACACCATCGCGGGCGGCGGGACCAATCCGACCACGCCCACGGCGGCCTTCCTGCCAGCTTTCGGCGGCGTTGTGCGCGACAGCTCAAATAACACATACATTTCCGCGGCTCCACTTGAGATGGTCTACAAGATTAGCGCCAGCGGGCAGCTATCGATTTTCGCCGGCACTGGGATCGCGGGAAGTTCGGGAGACGGCGGTCCCGCGAACGCAGCAAAGCTGAATTATCCTTTGGGCCTCGCCCTCGACAGCGCAGGAGACCTCTACATCGCCGATAGCCTGAACAATCGAATCCGGCGCGTCGATGCGTCCACGGGTGTGATCACCACGTACGCTGGCTCTGGCGATCAATATAATGGCACCGGCTTTTTCGGCGGTTACAGCGGCGATGGCGGCCCGGCTACTAGCGCCATGATGAACTTCCCATCCGGCCTGGCGTTTGACGGCAACGGCAATCTCTTCGTTGGGGACGCGAGTAATGAGGTCGTTCGGGAGATCGATAACTCAACCGAGCACATCATTACGACCTATGCCGGCAATGGGAATCCAGGAACTCCTGGAACGTCTAACGGCGATGGCGGCCCAGCGACTAGTGCCCAACTGAATGCTTACGCCGGTGAGTTTCTCGGTGTGGCGGCGGACGCAGGCGGAAACCTTTACATCGCGGATTCGGGAGATTCTGTCATCCGAAAGGTTGACACCTCAACGAGCCACATCATTACTACTTATGCGGGCAGCCCCAGCTACACCTTCACATTTTCAGGGAACGGCGGCCCCGCCAATCAGGCGGGCCTGAATACCCCGGAGGGACTTGCCTTTGACGCTTCAGGCGACCTTTTTGTCGCGGACACTTTTAACGGGCAAGTCCGCGAGGTGGACACGACACCCAGTCACATCATAACAACCGTGGTTGGAGGAGGAGGGGCGTGCATCAGTTTCGCGACTGGCTGCGGCGACGGAGGCGCGCCAGCGAGCGCGTTCTTGAATCGTCCCTTTGCGCTGTTCATCGACGCAGCTGCGAATCTTTTTATAGCCGATTTCGGAACTGGCACGGTTCGCGTTGTGTCACCGAGTCCCAGCTCAATCATTTCCACCTTTGCGGGCGGTGGGAACGGAGGCTTAGGGGGGCCAGCAACGAGCGCCGTCGTGTCACTCCCCTACACGATTGCGAGTGACAGTTCCGGGAACTTGTTTTTCCTGGATCGATTTAGTGTCAATCGATACGACGCTGGTTCGCAAACGCTCGGCGCTTACGCCGGCAATGAGCTTGACGGCATAAACATCGGACCCGGTAATGGCGACGGCGGTCCCGCAACCCAGGCAAACTTTTTCTCCCCATTTGCTTTGGCCCTGGACTCATCCGACAACTTGTACGTCGGAGACTACCGCGTTGGGGTGCGCCGCGTGGACGCCGTCACCAAAACGATCACAACGTACGCAGGCACCGGAACATCATGCAATCGCAACGTGACCCCGGGATGCGGCGACGGAGGGGCGGCCACCAGTGCGACATTCGTCGACATCGCTGGCATGGCAACCGATTCAGCGGGAAATCTATACATTAGTGATGCGGGACTCAACCGGATACGCCGTGTGGACATCGTTACTGGGGTCATCACAAACTACGCAGGAACGGGCGTCAGAGGCTATTCAGGCGACGGCGGACCGGCGACGTCCGCCACGCTATCCTTTCCGTATGGATTGGCTTTCGATTCCCAGGACAACCTCTACGTCGCTGATGCCGGCAATAACGTAATCCGCAAGATCGACAACACGCCCGCGCACAACATCACGACATACGCCTTCAACGGACTTCCGACGTTTGGCGGGGACGGCGGCACGGCTCTTTCTGCCAGTATGCAAGAACCGCTCGAGGTTGCACTGGACGCGAGAGGGAATCTTTTCGTGGGTGGCGGGTACGACAATGTGGTTCGTCGAATTGATGCGGGCGATCAATCAGTAATCACAGTCGCCGGCGAAGTAAGCAATCTGGACGGCGGCTTCTCGGGAGATGGCGGCCCTTCGACGCAAGCTCTGCTCGATAACTTCGGCGTCGCGGTTGACGGGAACGAAAATCTCTATATTGCCGATACTGGAAACGATCGCATTCGCAAAGTGCATCTAGCGCCGGTCGCGGTTGTCACGCCAGTCCTTCCTGCGCAGTTCGGGCCCGTTTTCGCCGGAAGCTCCAGCAGTGCTACGGGAGTCGTGGAGTTTGGCAACACGGGGCTCGACGACCTTATCGTCACCAACATCAGCGCGCCGGCCGGATTCGCAGTCACGAACACCTGCAACCCGAGCTCGAACCAGACGTTTTCCGTTTCGCCCAGCACCACCAGCGAGTGCTTTCTTCTCGTGACGTTTTCGCCGGCTGCTGGAATTCCGCCCAGCACGATCAGCGGGAACCTCACGTTCGCCACCAACGATCCGGCGAACCCATCTTTCAGCTTCGCTCTCTCGGGGGTTGTAGCCGCTGAGCCCGGCGTCACGCTAACGGTCAGCGAAACCGGAGCCGGGAGTGGTTATGTATTTAGCAGCCCCTCGGGAATCGCCTGCGAGGCGAATTCGGGGACCTGCTCAGTGAATTTTCCATTGGATGAGCAGGTGACTCTCGACGCCTTGGCGCTTTCAGGTTCATTCACCGGCTGGACGGTCAATGGTTCAGGGACAACCTGTGCCGGCACGGGGGTTTGCACCCTGACGATGAGTGAGGCTCAGAGCGTTGTGGCCACGTTTAACAGTTCGCCGCCGCCCCCTCCGGGTCCGCTCACGGTCTCGGCGCTGGGAAATGGCAGCGGAACAATCACCAGCACTCCTGCCGGAATCAATTGCACGATCACGAACGGCACCACGAGCGGCACATGCACATTCTCGAGTTTTCCTACAGGCACTACGAACGTCACTCTTGCCGAGACACCGACTGGATCCTCAACATTCGCCGGGTGGCTGGGATCATCTTGCGACGGACCGGCGTGCACGGAACCCGTGGGTTCGACAGTCACGGCAGTCTTCAGTGGGCCGCGTCAGAGTTTCGCTGCAGGCCAGGTGCTCGTTGGAGCAAGAAACGGCCTAATTTTCGTCTACAACGCCGACGGGAGCGTGGCCCAGGTGCTCAATTCGGGCCATTTGCAGGGGCAAATCTACGGCATGAAATTCGATCCGGCCGGCAACTTATGGGCGACAAACCCATCAAGCGCCGACTTTCCGAACGGTACTGTCGAGTTTTTTGCAAGCGACGGCGCTGGTCCGACGATATTTGGGACGGGCTATGTCAGCGCGCCCGGCGACGTGCACGTCGACCCGGCGGGAGACGTTTTCGTGGCCCAGTCGGACGGCCAGGTGCCGACTCTGTTCGAGTTTGCTGGCGGCGAGAACGGACCCCCAACGAGCACGTTTTACCCCGCTTACGGAAAATCCGCCTGCGTGGGGTGCGACTTCATCCTTTTGCTCGATGATAACGAGAGCATGCTCTACACGACAGGTGAAAGCACGGTTCAAGACTTCGACATCTTCTACAACCATCAAAATCCCGATTTCGCGACGAGTCTTCCCGGTAAGGGAGCTTTCCAGCTCCGCGAATTGAGCGACAAGAGTGTGCTTCTCGCGGACCGTTCGGAAATCGTACGGCTCAGCCCGACCGGAACGGTCATTCAAACGTACACCCCGGCCCCGGTCGGAAGCGCTCAATTCTACGCGTTGCGTCTGGATCCTACTGTTGCTGCATTTTGGACGGCCGACGGCTCGACCGGGAAGTTGTATAAAATCCGAATCTCCGACGGAACCGTCCTGAACACGATCAATACGGGGCTACAAATCAGCAGCACCGGAATATATGGGATCGCCACCTCCGGCACCTTCGTGGGGTCGGGCAGCGCGGACGTCTCGGTGTCCATGACACAGGCCCCGTCAACGGCGTTGGCAGGTTCGCCGGTCACCTATACGATCACGGTGACCAACAACGGCCCTGGTAGCGCGGCCAACGTCGCCGTGACCGACGGATTTCCGCCCGGTGGCATCACGGTCGTCTCTGCGACTACGTCACTAGGTTCCTGTTCGGGAACGCAAGCAGTGACGTGCGTTCTCGGCGCGATGGCGAGCGGTCAAAGCGCCACGATCACCATTGTGGTCACGCCGTCACAAGCCGGGACGTTGGCCAATACCGTCAACGTAACGTCGACCACGCCTGATGCCAATGCAGCGAACAATGGCGCCAGCACTTCGACTACGGTGTTGACCGCCTATACCCTGCAAATCTATGGCTTCGGGTCCGGCAGCGGAACGATCACGGATAATCTCGGACAAATCAACTGCATCGACACCACCGGAGTTCTCACCGGGACATGTACGAGCAGCTATGCGACTGGAACCGTGGTCACGCTTACCGCCGAGCCGGGCGACGGAAGCGCCTTCGGCGGTTGGTTGTCTCCGGATTCGTGTGCCGGAACGGGGACCTGCAGCGTGACTATGAGCAGCAATCAGTTCGCGGAGGCTGATTTCGTGGTCGGCGCGCCGCAGATGTTCACGCTGACGGTGACGGAGCTGGGGACAGGGACAGGCACGGTCACCGACAACACGGGCCAGATCGATTGCACCGAGGCCAACGGAATGGTTACAGGCACCTGCTCAGCCAGCTATACGAGCGGGACGCAGGTGATTCTAACGGAGACGCCTTCGTCTCCGAGCACATTTGCGGAATGGGGAGGAGCCTGCGGGTCGTCAGGGACTGGAACATCGTGCACCTTGACGATCACGTCAAATCTCATGGCGAGCGCCAACTTCCTTCCGCCGCCTGCATCGGTCAACTTGACGTTCCCGGCAGGAGTGAATCCTCCACCGCAGCAGGCGGTGTTCAATTGCCCGTCGAATCCGAATCCAAGCCCGACAAATCCATGCACGGATCCGAACGCGCACGTTCTGCAGTTGCAGTTGCCGCAGGTGAATAGCTCTTTCACGCTCACGGTGACGGCGACGGAAGTACCACCGTCGCAGGCGGATGGTCTGTGCGAGGTGGGGAACACGGTCCTGAACGATTTCGATTGCCGGTTCTCGACGTTCTTCAACTATGGGACGGATGCGAACGGGAACACGATCGTGCCGCTGTGCTACCCTATGCGAACGGGAACTGCGTGCACTACGAAGTGTATTCGGGAACGCCTGGCAACGAGCCCGATCCCAGTCTGTACAGCGGGCCGGTGAACTGGGAGATCGCGTTAACAACGACACGTTCGTGCCGCCGGGGCCCTACTGGACGGGGAGCCAGCCGCAGTTCTACGACGATCCGGACTACGCGCCGACGCCCACTCTGCGGTGGGAGCGTGTGCACGCAGCCGATGACGATCAACGGGGTGGCGCAGAGCCTACGCGTGCCAGTTCGAGTACGACATCACGACGTTCGTGACTCCGGGTCAGCAGGTGGACACGCTGATCGGAGGGACGACGAAGCAGCTGAACGACGTGGTGATTGCGTTCCCACCCACCACGATCGGCGGACAGTTGAATGTGACGAGCACGCCGGATGCGGCGACGGTGAATGCGGGGGAAGGGATCGGGTTCACGATCACGGTGAGAACACCGGGCCTGGAACCGAGAACAGCGTGACGCTGAACGACCCGCTGCCTGCGGGGACAGGAGTGAGCTGGACGATCAGTCCGGCATACAGCGGGCCGGGAAGCTGCACGGTGACGGGCCGGTCGGGAGCCAGGTGTTGAGCTGTTCGTTCGGGGACCTCGCGACGGAGCCAGCGCGGGCGTGCATGTGAGCAGCGCATCGGCCAGTGCAGGGACGTACACGAACACGGCGGCGGTGACGGTAGGAACCAGCAGTTCCTGAGCATCGTGGCGATCACGGTGCAGGCGGTAGACGCCGGATTCAGCGGACTGACTGGTCGCAACGATCGCGTTCGGGACGGCTTCGATCAGTCTGTCAGGGACGATTTCGGCTCAGGGCCGGAGTATCCGGCGAGCGGAGAGACGGTTTCGGTGACGATCAACGGGGTGACGCAAACGGCGACGATCGGGGCGAACGGGGCTTTCTCGCTGGTATTCCCGACGGCGACGATCCCGGCTTCGGCGACGCCGTACGTCATCACGTACAGCTACGCGGGAGACGCCAACCTCGACCCCACTTCCGACTCCACGACCACCCTGACGGTGAAATCCCCGACAATCCTGATCGAGCTTGCCCCGACGAGCCCGGTCGTCATTTCTCAGAATGGTAGCGTCTACGACGTGGCGCTGACGATCACCAACGCCGGCAACACGACGGTGAGCACCCTGGCGGTGACAGGAGCGACGCTCGGAGGTACATCCGCGCCGTTGTTCCCTGAGGGGAATTCCGTGACAAACTTGGCCGCCGGAGCTACGGCGACCATTCAGATGGTTTTCTCCAATTTGGCTGGGGCGGCGGGGGCCAGCGTGCCTTTCAAGGTCAGCGGGACGTACGCCGGGGGGCCGCTCAGCGGAAACTGGAGTGCGACGGTCCGGAGCGTCAAACTGCCATGATCGGCTGTCGCGCGGAGTGGCAGTTGTCTCAACTCGCCGGAAGCGGCGAGCGTTTCTCGAAGGCTATTCCATTTGCGAAGGGAAAACTGAAATGAAAAAATCACTACGCTTGCCGATGGGTTTGGCCATCCTTGCATTCGTGGCATGGTCTTTTCCGCTGCGGGCCGATTCGCTCACCGTCCAACTAGACCAGTCAACTCTTACTGTGCCGGTTGACACCACCGAGGTAACCTTCAGCGGGACGATCGCGAATCTATCCCCCGATACCCTGTACCTGAATGCCGACAGCTCCACCACTTCGTCGTCGCTCCTCACGGTGGACGACACGCCGTTCCTCACCGGCGCTCCGCTGTTTCTCGATCCGAGTGACAACAGCGGCGACGTTGGGCTATTCAACGTGTTCCTCGATCCCAGCACGACAGCAGGAATCTACACTGGCGTGTTTACGATCGAGGGTGGTCCGGACGCCGGGGCGGGCACGGATTTCAGCGATCTCGTCGACATCCCGTTCACGATCGACGTGACTTCGCCCGTTTCGGCGCCGGAGCCGGGAACCCTGCTGATGCTGTGCTGCGGATTGCTGATGCTCGTCCTGCGTGCTCGAAACCGCCGACTTGACGCCGGCGGGCGATCGTCTTAGTAGTTTCCAGTGTTCACGCTCACGGCTTTCTGAACGGGCCTCTCGCGTTATTCTATGATCCGAGGCCACACAGGCATCGGATGCCCGTCCGCCCTAAGTGCATGGAGTCACTTCTCTTCCCATATTGCCTATTTTCCCGACGACGAATACATGCTTTTCGACAACGGTCTGTCAATGCTCGGGAAGCTTCGCGAGAGCAAAATCGCCCCAATAACGTGAATCGTGCCGAGGGCAATGCCCGGGCTAACAGGAAAAGGGCGCGTCAAGCGAGTGGCACAGCGATCAGAATCGACGGAACGATACCCAGAGTCCGTACTGGCTTTACCCGTCGCCGACTCGATCGACGACCTGAAAAGGCACGTTCAGGAAAGAGCGGTTGATGCCATACAGGAATCCGTTGGCATCCCGCGACTTGAATTTCGAATCTCAGTGACGTTATGATTAAACTTCGGTGTTTGCTTGGCAATAGACACTTACGACCAAAATGAATTTTGAGCTCCGAGATGGCAGATCATTTCCGCAGTGTGAGTCCGGCGTGCTGGATTCGCCCTCGCGAGCTCGCGGGCGGATGATCTGCAATCGGCTTGTTGTCCTGCTCCTTCTGGTAGGACTCGCGGGGCTGGCAGCAACGGCGAAAGACGGGCAATACCACCGCGCGTCGAACATCGAGCATCAGTCGTCGCTGTCTACAAAGATGAATGTGCCACCGGCTCGGGCGATGGTGGGATCGGCGGAATTGGAGAATGTGGCGCGACTTATCGCATCGAAGCCACGGCCAACCTTCTGCGCACGATTCAAACCTGAACCGCTGCCGACGGAATCGGTGGGCGTAACGGTCGCAATGCAACACCGATCACCGCCAGAATCCTTCCTCTCGTAGTCCCGTTTTTCTTACGAAAAATTCACGAAGATACCACGCCCCCAGAGGGGTTGCCGCGCTAGAGGGCTGCTCAATTTTGAGTGCAAAGATCGGAGAGCGGATGAGAACGGAACGACTTACGGCTGCTCAACTGGAGCAGTTTCGACGATGGAGCACCTGCGTCGTGTCCAGCGCTATCGAGACGTTCCACGTACGGCTGCCGAACACGGGATTCGCGGATTCGAGTATCCGGTGCATCTTCCCGGAACAGCCGCCGGTGATCGGATACGCGGCGACGGCGCGCATCCGGACGTCGAATCCGCCGATGGAGCAGCGCACGCACTTCGATTATTACGACCGCATGGATTGGTGGCAGAACATTCTTTCGATTCCGGGGCCGCGGATCGTGGTGATCGAGGACGTGGATGATCCGCCGGGGCTGGGAGCTTTCGTCGGCGAAGTGCACGCGAACATTCTACTGAGCCTGGGTTGCTTGGCAGTGGTGACCAATGGCGCGGTGCGTGACCTAACGGACGTTCACCATACCGAGTTTCAGATGTTTGCCGGAAACGTGTCCGTGTCGCACGCGTATGCGCACCTCTTCGATTTTGGGTGCCAGGTGACGGTCGGGGGCCTGAGCGTGAAACCCGGAGATTTGATCCACGGGGACCTGCACGAAGTGCAGACGGTGCCTCTCGAGATTGCGGCGAAAGTGCCGGATGCGGCGCGGAAAGTGCGTCAACGGAGGAATCAATTCCTGGCGCTGCGGCGTTCGACCGATTTGTCGCTGGACAAATTGCACCAAACGATCCGAGAGACGAGCGGGGCAAAAGAGGACGGCGACTGAAAGCCATGGCTATCAAACAATTCGTTCCCTATTCGAGGAGGCCGACCGTGAGTTGGTTCATACGAGGTGTAAGCCGAGGAGCAACCCGGGCGCGCTGGATTTGGCCGGCGATTTTGTGCGCGGCGGCCCTGGCGGGTTGCGGAAGCTTCAGCAAGCCGAAAGTTGTCGTGGCGTCGAGCGCTCCGGATGTGGCGGTGGTTCCGGTGACGCGGCAGAGTTTCTCGAACACTCTCAGCATCGCGTCCGAGTTCCAGCCATATCAGGACATCGACGTGTACGCCAAAGTTTCGGGGTACATCAAGCAACTGTTCGTCGATTACGGCGCTCACGTGCGGCAAGGGCAGCTGATGGCCGTGCTGGAAATTCCGGAACTGCAACAGCAGGTCCAGCGCGATCAGGCGGCTGTGGCCGAAGCCCGCGAGGATTTGAATCGCGCCAACTCCGCGTTTCAAGTGGCGCACGTGACGTACCAACGGCTCGCAGGCGTTCAGAAGACCCGTCCCGAATTGATTTCCCAACAAGAAATCGATGTAGCGCAAGGCAAGGACTTGGAAGGAAGCGCGGCTGTTTCCGGGGCCCAACAGGCTCTGCTGGCCGCCACCGCAGCGTTAGCGAAAGACCAGACGCTTTACGGTTACGCGCACATGAGTGCGCCATTCACCGGGGTGGTGACGAAGATGTATGCGTACACCGGCGCGCTGCTGCCTGCCGGAACGTCTTCGAACATCGGCAATTCAGCGCTGTGCCATCTCGCGCAAAACGACGTGCTGCGGCTGGTGATTCCGGTTCCCGAGCGTGCTGTTCCCGGCATACGGATAGGCGAGGGCGTACAAGTGGAGGTCTCGAGCTTGAACCGCACCTTCAGCGGGAAAATCGTGCGCACGTCTGACCAGATCGATCTTTCCACTCGCACGATGCACACCGAAGTGCAAGTGAACAACGCCTCCTATCAGATCGTGCCGGGAATGTACGCCACGGTTTCGATCCCGTTGCACACCGCCGGTAACGTGCTGGCCGTTCCGCTGCAGGCGGTCCAAGCCTCCGGCGAAAACCAGGGTACGGTCCTTGTGGTCGATAAGTCGAACCGGATCCAGAGGCGCGAAGTAACCCTGGGGATTCAGAGCGCGACCGAAGTGGAAGTGACTTCCGGTTTGAACGCGGGGGACCTGGTGATCTTCGGGGACCAGTCGCAATACCAGCCCGGCCAAATAGTAGCGCCAAAAGTGATCAAGTCTTCTTAGTTCGAGAGGAGTTCTATGTCGTCGTTTTCGTTACGGCACCCATATTTCATAGTCGTTGTTTGTCTGTTCGTCTGCGTTTTGGGACTTACAAGCCTTGTGCAGATGCCAGTGGATATGTTTCCGCCGATCGATCTGCCGGTCGTCGAGGTAGCAACTTTTTATAACGGCATGCCTCCCGAGCAGATTGAGGACGACATCACCGGGCGCTTCGAACGCTTCTTCACTATGGGCAGCTCGATCGACCACATCACCTCGCGGTCGCTGCCGGGCGTAAGCCTGATCAAGGTGTACTTTCAACCGGGTACAGACCCCAGTACGGATGTGACGCAAATCTCGAGTTTGGCGATGGCGGACTTACGGCGACTGCCGCACGGAACGCTGCCGCCCGTTGTGATGAACAGCGGCGCCTCTTCGTTGCCGGTGTGCTTGCTGGCTGTGGAAGGCAAGGGCTTAACCGAAACGCAATTGCGCGACTACCTGGAATTCGAGATACGCGACCAGATCGCGGGCGTGCCGGGAGCAACCGTTCCGCCGCCATACGGTGGAAAGTACCGCCACATTATGGTGTACATGGACCCAGTAAAACTGCAGGCCAGTCAACTGAGTCCCATGGACGTGGTCCGCGCAGTAAACGACTCCACCCTGCTCGTGCCGACGGGCGACGTGCGCATCGGGCCCCTGGATTACAACCTCTATACCAATGCACAGGTTCCGAGTGCGGAGGTCCTCAATCAGGTGCCTCTGAAGACGGTAGGCGAGAGGACCGTCTTTGTGTCCGACATAGGCAAAGCGGAGGACGCATCGGCGCTGCAATACAACATCGTGCGGGTGAACGGGCAGCGCTCGACATACGTGCCGGTGCAAAAGCAGGGCGGCGACAGCAACACCATCACGGTCGTGGACGGGATCAAAAAAGCGATCGAGCATCTGCGCGACGTTCCCGCGCAGATGAAGGCGCGCGTGGTATTCGATCAATCCGTGTTTGTGCGGCAGGCGATTTCGACCGTGTTGCGCGAAGGCGGAGTGGGCCTTGTCCTGACGGCGCTGATGGTACTCCTGTTTTTGGGCAGCGTGCGAGCGACGGCGGCCGTTTTCCTTTCGATTCCGATTTCGGTGATGGCCACCTTCTTTTTCCTTCATATCGGCAACGCCACGATCAACGCGATGATCCTGAGCGGCTTAGCTCTGGCGTTTTCGAGATTGATCGATAACTCGGTGATTGTGCTGGAGAACATATTCCGGCACGTTGAACTGGGGGAAAAACCCAGTATTGCCGCCGAAAAAGGGACGAACGAAGTGGCTTTGGCCGTGCTGGCCATCACCATCGCCACCGTCGTCGTCTTCTTTCCAGTGACGCTGCTTTACGGCGTGAGCAAATACTTGTTCACGGCCTAGCGCTTTCCGTGGTGCTTGCGCTCTTCGCGTCCTACTTCGTGGCGGTTTCCGTTGTGCCTCTTTATTGCGCGCACTTGCTGAAGAGCGAGGCACATCGCGAGGCTGGGGCAGCGGAAGGCGCACCACTTGATCCGACGGCTCGAGTTTCGTGGGGAGCACGGTTTCATGCAACGTTCAATGCAGGGTTCGAGCGAATGCTCGGGAAATACGAGGGCGCGGTCAAGAGAGTGCTGGATCGTCCCCGAACAGTTGTCTTCGGATTTCTGGCCGTGTTTTTGCTGAGTTTCGCGCTCTACCCGATGGTGGGACTCGCGTTTTTTCCGCGCACCGACGCGGGACAGTTCGTTATCAACGTGAAAGCTCCCACCGGGACGCGCATCGAGGACACGGAAAAATACATAGAACAGGTCGAAGAGATTGTCCGAAAGGTCGTTCAGCCCGCGGATTTGAAAACCATCGTTTCGAATATTGGAGTCAACGCCGGATTGGAGTCCTTGACCAGCCCGAATTCAGGAATGTACACAGCGTTCGTCGAAGTGGGATTGAAGGCGGACCACAAAATCAGCAGCTTCGTATATATGGATCGCGTGCGCAGCGCGACTGCCGAACAGCTTCCTCAGTTGCGAACCTTCTTCCAGTCCGGCGGCTTGGTGGAATCCGTGCTGAACCAGGGCGCCGCGGCTCCGATTGACGTGCAGGTTAGCAGCATGGATCTGCACGCCGACGATGGCGTGGCGGTTGATCTGGAACGCAAATTCAGGACCATCAAAGGCGTCTCGGACGTTTACATTCCGCAGGATATGGACTACCCGACGCTGGCATTGAATCTGAACCGCGACCGCGTCAGTGAACTGGGCATGAATTTGCGCGAGGTAGTAGACAACATCATTACCGCGCTCACGTCGGACGTGATGATCGCGCCCAATTACTGGATCGATCCAAAGACGGGCAACGACCATTTCCTGGCCGTTCAGTACCCTGACAACACGGTGAAATCGATTCAGGATCTCGAAACGATGCCTCTGCGATCGCCTGATTTGAAGTTGCCCACTTATTTGGACCAGGTGGCGACTATCACTCGGGAATTGACGCCCTCCGAAGTCGATCACTACCAAACCGAGCGAGTTATTGACGTATACGTTTCGCCGTCGGGCGAGGATTTGGGCAAGCCGGCGAGCGAGGTGGAAAAGATCGTGTCTCAGATGCAAATTCCCTCGAACATGCGGATCAATGTGCGCGGTCTTGTGAACACCATGTTCGCCTCGTTCCGCAGTTTCGGGATCGGGCTGATCCTTTCGATCTTGTTGGTGTTCCTGGTGCTGGTGGCGCAATTTTCGTCGTTTGTCGATCCTTTCTTGATCGTTCTGGCGATTCCAACGGGGCTGGTGGGAGTGATGCTGACACTGGCGTTCACCGACACGACGCTGAATATCCAATCGCTGATGGGGATCGTGATGCTAACCGGCATGGTGGTTTCCAACAGCATTTTGATCGTGGATTTTGCCAACCGGTTGCGGCAGGAGGGGCACGGCGTGCGCGATTCGGTGACGCATTCCTGCCGGATCCGCTTGCGGCCGATTCTGATGACTTCGCTGGCGACGGTGGTGGGGCTGCTGCCAATGGCGTTCAAGCTGGAAGCGGGAAGCGAGGCATACGCTCCACTCGCGAGAGTAATCATCGGCGGACTGATTGTGTCCGTGGCGCTGACGATCTTCGTGGTGCCGGCGGCTTACCTGATGGTTTACGGGCGGCGCGAACAACAGAACCCGTCTTCGGTAACCCTCGCGGAGGAAGCGCGATGAACGCGCCATTTCGGCTGTTTTCTCTTTTTGGGCTGGCTGCGCTAATCGCCGGGGTGGCATTCGCGCAGGCGCCGCAGCAGCTAACATTGGGGCAAGCGGAGCAACTGGCGATTCGGAATCATCCGCAGATCCAGGCTGCTTCGAACATGGCTTTGGCGGCTAAAGCGCAGGTAACGCAAGAGCGTTCCGCTTACTATCCGGTGGCGTACGGCAGCGCCACGGCCGTGGATGCGGAAAATAGCAGCCGCATCGCTGCCGGAGCCCTGAACAATCCGATCATCTACGAGCGCTATAGCAATGGCTTCATGGTCGATCAGCTGATCACGGATTTCGGGCGCACGCACAATCTCGTGAAAAGCTCGGATTTGCACGCACGTGCGTCGCAAGAGGACGTAGTGACCACTCGGGAAGACGTGCTACTCGGAGTTGATCGCGCGTACTTTGGAGTCCTCAAGGCGCAGGCGGTGCTAAGAGTAGCGCAGGAGACGGTCAAGGAACGGCAGCTGGTTTCCGATCAAGTGACCACGCTCGAACAGAACAAGATCAAGTCGGGCCTGGACGTCAGCTTCGCGAACGTGAACCTAGCGCAGGCACAATTGTTGCTGGTGCAGGCGCAAAACCGCGTGGAAGCCTCCTACGCACAGCTTTCCGAAGCGCTGGGATCATCGACCGAGCAAACGTTCGATTTGGCGGACATGCCTGTGCCGTCGGCGCCTTCGACTAACTTTGCCGATCTACTGCAGGAGGCGATGCGGGACCGGCCGGAGCTGATCAGCCAGCGACTCGATGCGGATTCCGCGCACACCTATGCGATCGCGGAGCGCGACCTTTGGCTTCCGACGATCAGCGCGGCCGGCGCGGCGGGATTGACTCCGCTTGGGGCGAATCAGCTCGCTCCGCGCTATGCCGCAGCCGGGGTGAACGTGAACATCCCGATCTTCAACGGGCATCTATTCGGAGCGTTGCACAGCGAGGCGAATGAGCGCGCCCGCGCACAAGACGAATACCTGCGCGACCTGCAAGACCGGGCAACGCGGGACGTCCGCGCTGCCTGGCTCGACGCCAATACGGACTTCCAGAATCTCTCACTTACAGAGAAACTTCTGAGCGAGGCCAACGAAGCTCTACAGCTTGCGCAATCCCGGTACACTCTCGGGCTCAGCTCGATCGTGGAATTAAGCCAGGCGCAGCTGAATCAAACTCAAGCCCAAATTGATGAAGCCAGTGCGAAGTACGACTATCAGATCGCAACCCATGAGCTGGATTACCAGCTGGGCATCCTTAACTGAAACTGAGCGAAGATTCTCCGGCCCCGCGTCGCCCAAAAAGAACTTGCAAGGCAGCCCCGCAGCCCGCATGATGTGCCGCGTATGCACGACCCTTCTGATCTCTATTGTCGTCTAATCCGTGGGTTTACTTGACGCCAACCTCTACACAAACGACCGGTGGCCGTCTCCTCGTGAAACTCGACTAAGCGAAACAATTTTCGCGACAAAGTGATGACTGTGGTTAGAGCGTCGGGAAAGAGCGTTTCCGCGCCGATGTCCGGAGCTGACGCTCATTTCGACGTGCACCATGTTCGGACGCCGCGGCCCCGGGGAAGTCACATACTTTTAACATTGAAGTCACATTAGATTGACCCGGCACGCTTACCTTGCGTCAGCAAAGAAACGCGTGCGGAATCTCCCACGCAATCAGGGTGAGGGTAGGGGTAGAGCCATTTCAAATTCTAACAGAGTGGGCGTGTAGCTTCCGCAGTCGGAGCCCGCTTTTGGCAGTTCATATTCTAAGGAGGAATGAATGCGAGCATTTGCGGCATCAATGATTGCCCTGGGCCTTTTCGCCATGCCGGTTATGGCGGCTGGCGGCGCGGCCAACAACGGCGCAGATCCGGCCACTCCCAAGGCTGCCGACTCGGCGGCGAGGCCCGCGCCCGCGGCTGCCAACACGGCAACCGCTGCTGCGCCGGCATCTCCAGCCAAACCGGCCGCGGCAGCAGAAATGGAAACCGAACTTCAGCAGTTGCGCGATGCCATCGCGATGCAGGCCCAGCAGATTCAGGACCAGCAGGAAAAAATGCAGCAGCTCGAAGACCAGTTGAAGGCTTCCAGCGCTGGCCGCGAGAATCTTTCAGCCTCGCCCGCGGCGTCAGCCATGGCCGCCACGGCATCAGCGGGTGTTGCAGCTTCGACTGCGGCCAGCGCCCCAGTCTCTGCTGCGGTCGTTGCAAATCCGGCGGCCGCCGAAGGCAACCAGGGCGGCAGCGCCGAGCCCAACTCATGGGGTTTCAAGGGTGTTACCTTCACGCCAATCGGATTCTTCGCGGCAGAAACGGTTTGGCGGCAGCGCGGACTCGGAGCCGACGTCAACACTCCATTCAACTCCCTCCCAATGCCGGGTGCCTCGCAATATAACATTTCGGAGTTCAACGCCAGCGGCCGTCAGTCCCGGATTGGCATGCTGGTCCAGGGCAAACTCTCCAGCCTCAAGATCGGCGGCTATTACGAAGCGGACTTCCTCTCCGCGGGCACCACGTCGAACGACAACCAGAGCAACAGCTATACCCTGCGGCAGCGGCAATTTTGGGCTCAGGCCGCGTTCGATAGCGGCTGGACGATCACCGGCGGCCAGATGTGGTCGTTGGTCACCCAAACGGCAAAAGGTGTCGACCCCCGCACCGAAGTTCTGCCGGAAACAATCGACGCGCAATACCACGTTGGCTTCAGCTGGCAACGCCAGTATGGAGTCCGCATTGTCAAGGACTTCAACAACAAACTGTGGCTGGCGATGTCGGTTGAGGAGCCTCAGATAACCTTCAAGGGAGCGGGAACTACCACTCCTTTCCTCTTCGGCGAGGCAGGCACCGGCGGGGGGCTTTACAATCCGACGGCGAATTACTCCTTCAACCTGACGCCGGATTTCGTTTTCAAGGCTGCGTTTGAGCCCGGCTTCGGGCATTACGAAGTGTTTGGTCTGGTTAGCACTTTCCGTGATCGCACTTTCCCCACTGGCTTGGCGCCCCTAAACAACAACACCGTCGGCGGCGGCGGCGGAGCGAATGCTTGGTTGCCGTTTGACAACAGCCACATCAACCTTGGCCTCCACGTGCTGGTGGGCGACGGCGTCGGCCGCTACGGCAGTTCCCAGGCCACCCCAGATGTCACCATACAGCCGGATGGCACTTTTGCTACCGTCCGCAGCTATCAGGGCTTGGGCACGCTCGCGTTCCACTACCCCAAGTGGGATGTTTACTTCCACGTGGGCGGCGAATACGGCGCTCGCACTCAGTACACCCTCACTGGAGGCACCATTCCGACCGTAGGATTTGGTGCCCTCGGCTTCAACAACGCCGGCTGCTGGACTGAAACCACTGCTGGATCGGGCGGTTATGCCCCGGCAACAGTTGGCACTTGCGCCAACAATATCCGGGACCTTATCGAAGGTACTGCCGGCGTGTGGTACAGCTTCTACTCCGGCCCGAAAGGTACCGTCAAGTTCGGCCTGCAGTTCTCTCACGAGGCCTACAACACATGGGCGGGTGTAGGCTCAACCGGTACTTGCACCTCGGTTACGAACCCAAGCTGCGCCCCGAGCACGAACGAGAACATGGTCTTCACCTCGTTCCGCTACTACATTCCCTAATCTGCCTTGCGCTGTTGCAGGGAACACGGGGAGGCGCATTTAGCCTCCCCGTTCCTTTTGAAGGCCACATTTGACTTTAGACAGCTCAGGCTATATATCGTATTCCGATATCGCAATCCGGTATCGGATATCGTTGACAATCGCGGCCGCCGGCCCACCGTTGCTGCCCACGCCGTGCCATTCAGCCGTAGCGTTCCTGGCACCCGGGCGGCCGGAGCCAACGGTGCCGAATCGGAAATTCCAGATCAAGGGGGCTTGGGAATGAAACTAGTCCTGGTCGGACTTGCGGTGATTCTTCTCGCCGGCTGCTCGCAGCAGCAGAATAAGAGTTCCAACGCCGCTCTCGAAGCCAAAGTCGCAACACTCGAACAACAGGTCAACGAGACCAAGCCGGGGCTTGGCGAGATCATGGGCGTGATTCAACAGCACCACGCGAAGTTGTACTATGCGGGGACCAAGGCAAATTGGCCCCTGGCGGCCTACGAGTTGAATGAAATACAAGAAAGTCTGGACGATGCCATGCAGCTCTATCCCAATGAATTTAAAGAAGTGCGCGTGCCTCTGCCGGAGCTCATCCGCGCCATGACTAAACCAGCCATTGCACAGGTCCAGGAAGCCATCCAGCAAAAGAATGAGAAATCGTTCGTGCAAGCCTACCAGGCCCTGTCCGTCTCGTGCTCGAATTGCCACGCGGCTGCGAACGACCCCTTCATAAGAATCAAAGTCCCCGCCGCGGGAATGTTCAGCGATCAAGAATTCGCACCCTGACGCCTGCTTGGAGAATTAGCGGAAAATGATCGCGACCTGCGAACAACCGGCTCCGAGGGCACATTGACTGAACCGCGTGAACTGTACTCCGGTCTCATCCGGCTGCACGTGCTTCACCACGGTTGCCACGAGGCTTTCTTCGGACTGTGGATGATCGAAGAACTGTCTCGGCACGGCTATCGCTTGAGTCCTGGAACGCTCTACCCGCTGCTCGCGGCCATGGAAAGCAAAGGACTGCTGCGTTCGTCGCGCGAGCGTGTAAACGGCAAATTCCGCCGTATGTACCGGGCCACGCCAGCCGGGCGCGCGGCCCTGCGTATCGCCAAAAAACGCGTGCAGGAGCTTTTTGGAGAACTCTTCGAGGACGAACGATGAAACGTCACGGTGCGCTTCTCGTACTTTTGCTTCTGGCGTGCGCCAAGCCGATTTTTGCCGGCCCGCCCTTCCAAACCGATGATCCCGAGCCTGTCGATTTTCATCACTACGAGTTTTACGTGTTTGGCAACGCGGACGGCACCGGCGTGGAAATGGACACGGTCGGGCCGGCAGCGGAATTCAACTGGGGGATTCTGCCGAACACGCAATTCCACTTGGTCGTTCCGCTCGCCGCGATCGTGCCTTCGAACGAAGCAAAATATGCTCCCTCCGGCACGGGACCGAGCGAGTTTGGACTGGGCGATATCGAAATCGGCGTGAAATACCGATACCTCAAGGAAACCAAGCATCGGCCCATGATTGGCACATTCACGATGCTCGAAGTGCCGAGCGGGAATTCCAACCTCGGGCTGGGCGTCGGGAAAGTTTGGGCGAAGCTGCCGGTGTGGGTGCAGAAGAGCTTCGGCCCGTGGACGACATACGGCGGCGTGGGAGAACAGATCGTGCCGCAGACCGGCTACAACAATTTTACGTATGGTGGATGGCTGCTGCAGCGCGACATCGGAAAAAAGTGGACGCTGGGCGGCGAGGTTTTCTCCCACGGCGCCGAAGGAATTGCGACGCCACAAATCCGAGCGTCGACGCTCGTGGATTTCGGCGGATACTACTACATTCGAAATCCCGGCTTTCAGGTTCTCTTTTCCTACGGACATTCGGTCGCCGGCCTGCCGGAAACCTATGCGTACGTTGGGCTCTATTGGACGTGGGGAGGTTCCAAGAACGACCAGCAATCCGCGAGGAGCTTGCTCGATAAGCTCCACCAATACGCGGAAGTTCCGGGCCGCTAGTAGCGCTGGTCTCCGGGCGGGTGGACGACCCTCAGTTTCACCATTTTCGGAGCGTCCAAGTGAGCCGCGCACGTGGCCCTTCAGTTCGACGTATGCCGCGAAACCGAGACCGGTCTCAACCGCTGGGGCTCCGCTTTTGCGATTCCGGTACAGCCGGGGGGTGCCTTCGGCGACCAGTGCCCCATCCCTAGGGCCTCGAAGGTATTGACACTGCAAGGGGCCACGCGTACATTCGCGTTGTACGGGGTCGTTCCGGTACTCTGAGGGAGGAAAAAGCGTGCGTTCGATCGTCCTTGGCGCCCGATCCAGCCTGATAGCTCTCGTTATAACTGGCCTCGTTGGTCTGCCCTCGATGGGAGCAAGCTCGCTCCCGGTCGCAACCGTGGTGATGGCGCAGTCGGCTCGCCTCGCCAACGCGGATGCCGTACCAGGCGCGGATGTTTATTACGACGACGACCTCGTAACGATCGGCGGCGGCTCGCTGCGCTTGGCCGTTGGGACGAGCCAGGTCTATCTGCTGGAAAACAGCGAAGCAGTCCTCCGCAAAAACCAGGGTCAGGTCGAGGCCAAGATGTATCGCGGCACGCTCGGTTTCTCCACTTCGGCGCCGGATAATCTCGCCGTCGAGACGCCCTTTGGCGTAATTCGCGGCGCGGATGGTTCGCATGTGCTCGGCCAAATTTCGCTGCTCCCCTCTCCAAAGACAACCGAGGAAAAGATTGAGATCACGTCCTATCAGGGCACGCTGCTGGTTGTCGACGGTGCCGGCGTATCGAAGACGATTGAGGAAGGCCAGACCTATATCGGAACGATGGCTTCCGATGCTGGCAGCGGAGGCAAAGATGCCAAGGTTCAGGGCGTCGGCGGCGAGGGCGTCAACTGGAAGCACGTGCTGGGCATAGTGATCCCGGTCGCGGTCGTCGGCGGCACGGCCATCGCTCTCTACGTCAAGGGATCCGAAAGCTGCCCGCAGCCAAACTGCACCGAGTAAGTCGAATCAATCCTGTCGGCAATATAACTCTCTCACTGAACGCACAACGAGAAGCGCGGACCTTCAGTGCCTGTATGAGAATCTCGCTCTTGCGTCAGGGCACGACTTCAGTCGTGCCGTAGGCGGGGCAAAATCAATACGGCTTTTAGCCGCCGAGGCGCGGTTTTTCTAGTTCCCGCACAGGCTCTTCAGGTTCGCGAAGAAGCGCAGCGATCAAAAGGACCGTTGGTCGTCCCGGGCCTTTCACTTTCGGCTTCCCGGTATTCCAACCGCGGTTTATGAAGGTGGGTGGAACCTCTCCAATAAGCAGCCAACAACCGGCCACCGATCACGTCAGCGCGGGACGCGCGACACAAGTTAGCTCCGCCCGGAAGGGCGGGGAAGCGGAAACAAGAAGAACCTAAGCTCCGTAGGCGCGACACAACTCCTAGAACCTCCCTGACCCACGAATCGCCGGAATAAATCGCGGCACTCGCCTGCAATAATCCTCGTACGACGCTCCAAAACGCGCGTGCAGTTCCTTCTCCTCCAACAATATTGCCGCAAGCATCAGCGCCGTCCAAGCCGCCGCGACAATCCACGCCGCACGCGTGCCTGCCAACAGGCACGCGCCCATCAGTGCCACGAACGACCCGGCGTATCGCGGATGCCGAATCCGCCCGTAGATTCCTTGGCGTGCCAATTCTCCCGTTCCGGCGAGTTCCGCTTTCCCCACCAGCCGCGCCGTTCCCAAGTCGTGGTGCACTCGCCAGAAGATCCAAATCTCCAGCGCGATCAAAACGAGCCCCGCAATGATCGCCGCCACCGCGGGCCGGTAACCTCCGAAAAGTTCGCGCCGGTACAGAATCAAACACGCCGTCACGGGCGGCCACGACACCACCAGGCCCACCACGAAGGCCGCCGCCGGACGCGCCCGCCAAAACCTCCCAAAGGGATGTACCACAAACCAGTAGATCGGGATCGGCAGCTGCAAAAACATCACAATGGCCGCCAACCAGCCGAAAATGCTCATGGCGCATCTTAGGGGCTGCGCTTTCGCGGTACAAGACGATTCCGATTTCGTTCGCGCATCGTGCACGGTGCGCTAGGCAGAGGCACATATCGAGCGCGAAGAATCTGCGCCACGGGATATAATGAAATGCTTGTTGAGTACGAATTTTCCGTTGTGAGGACATTCGAATGATGAAGGGACTCCGGGCCCGGCGCCGTCTCGCGGCGGTCTTATGCACCGCGGCGCTCTTGCTGGCGGCCATCGTCGCGCAGTCGTGCCGTGCGGACGAGCCGTACGCGCCGAGCCGCAATTACGCGCTGGAGAATATTCGCACTCATCTGTGGTTCGATCTCGGCCAGCGCGCGATTCGGGGCGAAGTGACGGAAAGCATCTCCGCGCTTCGCGATGACGTTTCTCAGCTCTCGCTCGATTCGGTCGATTTGAAAATCGAGAGCGTTCAGGTCGACGGCAAGGCCGCCAATTTTGCGGTCGATCCGAAAAAACTCGTAATCTCGCTCGATCGTCCCGCCAACCGCGGCGATCGCCGCGAAATCTCGATCCGCTACCAAGGCCAGCCGAAGAAGGGCCTCTATTTTATCCTCCCGGACCGCAATTATCCGCGGCAGCCCAGCGAGATCTGGACGCAAGGCGAGGCTGAAGACACTCGGTACTACATTCCGCTCTACGATTACCCGAACGATCGCACCACCTCCGAGATGATTCTCACAGTCCCCAGCAGGTGGATCACGGTGTCGAACGGCCGCCTGCTTGGCGTGAAAGACGAAACCGACGGCATGAAAACGTGGGACTGGAAGGAATCCGAGCCCATCTCGACGTACTTGATTTCGGTGGTCGCCGGCGATTTCGTCGAGAAAGACGACACGTGGCACGGGCTCACGCTCCGTTATGTCGTCCCGCGCGGCGATGGCGCGACCATCGACCCAACCTTCGAGCGCACCAAGGAAATGCTCGACCTGTTCTCCTCCAAGTTCGGCGTTCCTTACCCGTGGGCGCAGTACGCGCAGACTTCCGTCGATGATTTCGTCGAGGGCGGCATGGAAAACGCCAGCGCCACCACGCTCGCCGTCGATAATCTCGTCGATCCCAAGCTCGCATCGGAAGAACGCATCGGCACGGACGACGTGAATTCGCACGAGCTCGCGCACCAGTGGTTCGGCGACCTCGTCACCTGCAAGGATTGGGCGAATCTCTGGCTCAACGAGGGCTTCGCCACCTATTTTGAGCACTACTGGATGGAGCAGCATTACAGCGTCGACGATGCGGACTACGAATTCTGGCGCGACCAGAACGCCTGGTTCCGCCAGCCGCGCTTCTTCCGCGTGCCGATCCTGAACCGCCATTTCGACGATTCGACCGAATATGAAGGCAACGTCTACAACAAGAGCGGCTGGGTCCTCCGCATGCTCCGCGAAAAGCTGGGCGACGATGATTTCTTCCGCAGCCTGCACAACTACCTCGAGGCGAATCGCGGGCAAAACGTCGTCACCGCCGATCTGCAAAAGGCGATCGAGCAGACCACCTCGATCAACGTCGATCGATTCTTCCATCAGTGGATTTATCGCGCCGGCGCTCCCGAATTCGAGGTCAGCTACACGTATGATCCCGCAATGCACCAAGTCGACATGGACGTGAAGCAAACTCAGGACGTCGGCGGCCTCGTCGAACTCTTCGATGTTCCCATTCAAGTGGAAATGGCCACCGCCAGCGGACGAAAGACCTATCCCATCGATGTCAGCCAGGCGGATCAAAACTTCACGTTCCCCGCCGATAGCGCGCCTCTGATGGTGGTCTTCGACCGAGGCGACCAGATTTTCAAGAAGGTGGACTTCCGGAAAAGCACGGCGCTGTGGATCTATCAGTTGAAGAACGGCGAGACAGCCCCGGATCGCGCCGAAGCGGCCGTCGCTCTCAGCGGTGACCGCGACGATCCGCAGGCCGTGGCAGCGCTCGGCGACGCCGCATTGCACGATCCCTTCTGGGGTATTCGCGTGGAAGCGCTGCGCGCGCTCGGCAGGACCGGCGGCGACGATGCCGAGGCGCGAATCCTTCAGTCTCTGAATAGCGAAAAGGAGCCCTGGGTCCGCGATGTTGCGGCGGGCGTGCTCGCAGACTTTAAGGGGAATCCGTCCGCGGCGTCTCGCTTAGCGGAGGCGGCGTCCAGCGATCCCGCGTACACCGTCCGCGCGGCGGCGATCGAAGCTCTCGCCGCGGTCAAAGCGCCCCACGCGTACGACATCATCGCCGCTTCCGTGAAGGCCGACTCGCCGGACGACATTCTTCGCCGCGCGGGCCTTCACGCCTTTGGCTTCCTTGGCGATGATCGTAGCGTCCCGATCCTGCTCGATTGGTCTGCCGCCGGCAAGCCGCTGCGCTGCCGCCAGGCGGCGATCGGCGCCATGGCAGGACTCGATAAGCGAGACAAGTCGGTCACCGAGGCGCTCGTGTCGTACCTTCAGGACCCTCGATTCGATATCCGCCTCGAGGCGATTTTTGCTTTGGGCAGGCGCGGTGATCAGGATGCTGTCGCTCCCCTCGAAAATATGTTGAAGAGCGGACAGCTCACGCAGGGCGAAGAACCGTACATCGAAGAATCGCTCGCCGTCCTGAAAGCACAATTGGCCAGGTAGATTTAGGCCATCAAGATTCGCAAATCACGCAAATTGTTCCCGGTGGGCCCCGTGACAATCGCATCGCCCAGCCGTTCGAAGAAGTTGTAAGCGTCGCTCCGCCGCGCGAAATCGTCTACAGCGAGTCCCATCTGCCGCGCGCGAGCGAATGTCTTTCCGTCCGCGACCGCCCCGGCCCCCGGACTATTTCCGTCGATTCCATCCGTCCCCGCGCTCAGCACCGTGATGTCCTTTCCCGCAATCTTAGGCACGCACGCGAGCACGAACGCGGCGTTCCGCCCTCCGATTCCGTCGCCCGTGACGGGGCTACTCAACTCGCCATCCGCCAGCACCGCGACGCGATGATGCGGATTCGCCTTCTTCTGCGCCGCGAGTTGCGCGAGCAAATAATCCGCCGCCTTTTTGATGGGCCAGCCGTCGGTCGAATCGTCGCACAGGCAAACAAACCCCTCCGCCTCGCACGCATGATGCGCCGCATGAAACAGGTCGTGCACGCTCAGCAGCCGCACAAAGTGCGCGCGCGCGAACGCCGGATCGCCCTCCTTCGGCGTCTCGCGCAGCCCATGATTTTCGAAAATGGCGCGGAGGGAAGAGGGAAGCCGGCCCAATAGCCCGCAGGCGTGAGCCACACGTTCGGCATCGAGGATCGTGCTGGGATCGGGCAGGGTCGGCCCCGACGCCAGCGCAGCCTCCTCCCCAAGCGGCACATCGCTGATTGCCAGAGTCAGTTTCATCGACCGCGGAGCCGCCGCGGCCAGCCTCCCTCCCTTCGTGGCGGAAAGGTGCTTGCGCACGACATTGATCTCCTCGATCGGCGCGCCGCAGGTCACCAGCGCTGCGTGCAGCGCCTGAAAATCCGCGAGACTGATCGAAGGGTCGAGCGGCTGTTCCACCAGCGCCGAGCCGCCCCCCGAAATCAAAAAGACAACCAGCGTCTTTTCATCGCACCGTGCCAGGCGATCGAGAATCGCGCGCCCGGCCGCAAAGCTCCCCGCATTCGGGATCGGGTGCCCTCCGGTGATGACCTGCCAACCCGGTAGCGGCGAAGGCGGCGTGGCAGGCGCAACGAGAATCCCCTCGATCGGAAACTCGGACGGAAGAACCCCAACCAGCCCCCGCGCCATGGCATAGGACGCCTTGCCGAAAGCTATAGCCAGGATTGCGCTGAATTCCCGGAGATCGAGGGTTGCCTCGCCAGCCCTTATTGTTGGCCCGTCGCGGTCGAGGTTCCTCTCGAGCGCCGCCTCGATATCGATGCCCGCCAGCGTTTTGCGGAACACGGTTTGGGCGAATTGCCTCATGAAAATCAGGCCCACAATAGCAGAAAACTCGTAGCCTGAAGGTCCCAGTCTGCCAGTAGTACTTTGCTCCCACTGGTTTTAGCTCCCTGTACCATTGGCCCGCCCACCCCCCTATAAGAAGATGCAGGTGTTCGAGATACGAGTTTCTTCTGAGGGGAGGACCTCATGGATGGCGGTTACGCAATCTGGATGGGGCAGCCTGTAGTCCTTCGAGTTGCAGCGGGAGAGCTTCGCGTGCCATTGCGCGGTCGCCTGCTGTCGGAAACCGATGACGCGATCCGCCTGCGCATTGCCGATAGCTGGGATGTCGACGTTTTCAAGTCCATGGTGGTTGCCGTCGAGCACGACAACCCCGTCTACATCCTTAACTAACGGGGAGGCTCCATGAGCGCGATTGCCGGGCCCGGCTGGAACGCCCAAAACGACGGCCCGCTGGCGCGCCTTCCCCATGCGCCGGTTCTTGAGGAATCGTCGATCCGGGAAAAACTGGCTGCCATCCGCGACACGATGATCGTCCTGAGCATGCAGCTGGTTTTCAGGACGTTCACGATGCTCCGGCGCTGGAAAGTTACCGAGTTCTAGCGCCAATTCGCAGCCAAAGAGATCGATCTCAGTAGTTTTACTATAACGAGCTTCCGGCCCATAGTCCCTCTCAACCCCCGACCCGGGTCTGCACCCCTCAGACCCGGGTTTCTCTTTCCTTGTCGCTCCTTCTCGACGTCGGAAAATTGACAGAAAGGCCACCTAAAGGCAGATTTTGGCGTGCCCCAGAGTGTTCAATCCTGGACACTCCTGAAATATCAAGGAATGCCATGATGACACGTGTGTAGGTCCTATGTTATACGAGTGTGTCTATTCGTGTGAGCGACTTACGGCTTTTCAGCCCGCGCGAAACTCGCAAAGAGGCCAAGTGGAAGTCGGCCCGGCTCTCGGCCGGAAGCGCCGACGCACCTCGCCTTCATCCAGGAGCCATGTTAATGAGAATCGCCGGTGTTGGGAGTGCTTTCCCAAAACTTTACTTCAAGCAGGACGTTATTGTGGCGGCGTTAAAGGGCTACTATCGAGACCGCTTGGTGAATCCCGACATCCTCGATCGACTTGACGACAGTATGAAGGTGGATGGGCGTTTTCTGGCGCGTCCCATCAGTTTTTACGAAGGCATGCAGACGTGGGGCGAGGCTAACGACGTCTGGATCGAAACCGGCATGGAAATCGGCGAAACGGCGCTCTGCCGCGCCCTGGCCGCCGCTGGCCTCGAGCCGGGTGAGCTCGGCGCCATCTTCGTTACGTCCGTGACCGGCATCGCGGCGCCATCTCTCGACGCCCGCCTTGTCAATCGCATGGGCCTCTCCTACAACATCAAGCGCGTGCCTATTTTCGGCCTCGGCTGCGTGGCGGGCGCCGCTGGAATTTCGCGCGCCGCCGACTACGTGCGCGCATATCCGAATCAGGCCGCCGCGCTGCTTTCCATCGAGTTGTGTTCGCTCACGCTCCAGCGGGAAGACGTTTCCATGGCGCACCTGATTTCCGCCGTGCTCTTCGGCGACGGCTCCGCAGCGGCTATCGTCACCGGCGCCGACCGAAAATCCAGCGGCCCCGAGATCCTCGCCACGAAATCGATCCTGTATCCCGATACCCAGCGCGTGATGGGCTGGGACATTTCTGAGAAGGGTTTCAAGATCGTTCTCTCCGCCGAAGTGCCGGACACAGTGCGGCAACATCTCGGGGAAGACGTGGACACGTTCCTCGGCGAGCAGGGATTGAAGCGCAGCGACATTAAGACATGGATAATGCACACCGGCGGCCCGAAAGTCCTCGAAGCGACCGCCGACGCACTTGGGCTCACTGCCAAAGATCTGGAGGCTTCCTGGGAGTCCCTCCGAAAAGTAGGCAACATTTCATCCACTTCCGTGCTCTTAGTCCTGGAGGATGTTTACAAGCACCGGCGCCCGGCGCCGGGCACCCTAAGCATTTTGGCCGCAATGGGTCCGGGCTTCTGCTCGGAATTGCTCCTCCTCCGATGGTAGGGCTATCTGAATCAAGCAGTCCAAACGGACGTGTTGATCGTCGGAGGCGGCCCGGCTGGGCTGGCGGCCGCCATCGCGGCGCGAGCGAAATGCCTCCGCGTCACGCTCGTCGATTCCCGCACACCCCCAATCGATAAAGCTTGCGGAGAAGGGTTGCTGCCCGAAGCAGTGGCGGCGCTGTGCAAGCTCGGCGTCGATCTCGGTCCCGCATTCCCCACTCCGTTCGCCGGAATTCGTTTCTCGGATGAACGTTCCTCTGCGACCGCAAGATTTCCTCGGGGAACTGCGTTTGGCATGCGTCGCACGATCCTGCACAAATTGCTCGTAGAGCGCGCCGCTGCGGCCGGCGTCTCGTTTGTTTGGGGCGCACGCATTTCCGCATTCGATAGTGTCGGCGCGAAAGTGAACGGCGAATGGATTCGCTGCTCCTGGCTGATCGGCGCCGACGGCCAGCAATCGGGCGTCCGGCGTTTTGCGAAACTCGGTCGCGGTCTTCGCGGCCCCACGCGCTTCGGTTTCCGCCGCCACTACGCCGTCGCGCCGTGGAGCGATTTGGTCGAAGTCCACTGGGGCAAACGCTGCCAGATGGTGATCACTCCCACGGGCGCCGAAGAAATCTGTGTCTCACTCTTCGCGAGTGATCTGCATCTGCGCATCGATGGCGCGCTTCAAGAATTTCCGGCAGTTGCAAAGCGCCTGCGCGGCGCGCAACCTGCCTCGACGCAAGCCGGCGCCATCACCTCGCTTGGCCGCGCCCGCGGAGTGACTCGCGGCACCATCGCTCTCGTCGGTGACGCCTCCGGCACAGTCGATGGCATCGCCGGTCAGGGACTCAGCCTAGCGTTCCAGCAAGCGCAGACCCTCGGCGAAGCGCTGGGCCTCGGCGACCTCGCGTATTACGAGTCCGCGCATCGCCGCATCATGCAAAATGCTGCCCGCATGACGCGCCTCTTGCTTCTGATGAGCGCGAGCGCCGTGATTCGCCGCAAGGCGCTGCGCCTCTTCGCTGCGCGTCCCGCCGTGTTTTCAAATCTCATCTCGGCTCACGCGGGCCAAGCTCCTCCCGACGCGCTCGGCGCGGCGGAAATTCTCGATCTCGGCTGGCGGGTACTGTGCGCGTGATCATGCCGCGATTGTTGCGTCCGCGGACGATTTTCCGCGCGCTGTTGGAATGTTCCTTCTACGCCTTTGCACTTGCCGTCTCCGTTTTCGTGCTCGCTCCGGCTCTGCGCGCGCAGGACGTAGTCGTCAATTTCGATCCCGCTGCAACGCAGGTCGATTTCACGCTCGGCGCCACACTCCACACGGTCCACGGCATATTCAAGCTCAAGAGCGGCCAGATTCACTTCGATCCCGCAACCGGCAAGGCTGGCGGCGCGGTGATCCTCGACGCCACCAGCGGCAACACCGACAACAGTTCCCGCGACAAGAAAATGCACGGCGAGATCCTCGAGAGCGCCAAATTCCCCGAAATCGCGTTTTCTCCAGCTCAGGTGACCGGACCAATGGCCGACATGCTCGCCGGAAAGCCAGCGCAGCTACAGGTTGCTGGCGTTTTCCGCCTCCACGGCCAGGATCACACCGTGACAATCCCGGTCACCGTCGCCCCCGCCTCGGGAGCCAACCAGAGCGGCCGGCTCGAGGCTTCGGCAAAATTCGACGTCCCGTTCATCAAATGGGGACTGAAGAATCCCAGCACCTTCATTCTCCGCGTCAGTGACACAGTGAGTGTCGAGATCCACTCCGCCGTACAAATATCGCGTCCCGCAGCCATCCACTAGCAGCTGCGACAACCTCGCCTCTATTGAGATTTAGATGTGGCGCCGGGGTCTTCATCTGGGCAGCCTTGCGCCCACGAGTTTGTAGGCGGCCTGCCCAACCCGCTTGTCGGCGCTTTGGTCATGACCGAGGGCGCTGGCCATTTCCCGCCGTCCGCGATCGGGGTAAAGTTGGCTGGTTGGCCGCCGTGGCCATCACTGGAGGGTCTTTCCGATGAAGACTTGGAGTCGTGTGTTCGGGTTTCTGATCGCGATCGTTTTTGTAGCTTTGAGCGCAACGGTTTTCAGCGCGCGCGTGGCGGCGCAGAACGGTGACTGGCGGATCGATCACGCCGACTATGGAACGCGTTCCCAGAGCAACGACGTTTCCAACATCCTACGGGATCTTATTTCGCGCGGCGGAGTGAACGGCCGGGTTGCGGTCAACAATCAGACGATGGGCGGCGACCCGGCTGTCGGCCAGGACAAGCGGCTCCGCATCTTCGCAAGAAACCAACAGGGCGAGGAACACGAATTCGATTATAAAGAGGGCAGCGCCATCGACGTCACCATTTTCGCCGCGCCGCGCGACGATCGGGATGATCGCGGCGACCGTGGCCAGGATCAGCACGATCGCGATGACCGCGGTGACCGCGGACGGGGTGATCGCGATGATTTTTCGATCCTCTTCGGTTTCTACGGTGTGCAACGACAAATGGCCAACGTGACAGACCTACTGCGGAGCATGGTGCGCGATCGCGGGCTGACCCTGGACGTAAACAATCGCTCGTTGGGCGGCGACCCGGCTCCAGGCGCGGACAAAGTGCTGATCGTCGTCTACCGTTTCCGCGGCCAGGAACAGGCTACGGCGGTCGGCGAGGGCCATCGCCTTTCGATCCCGTAGTAGCTCGCCAGCGTGGCCAAGCTCAAACGACGTACTCGCTCGGACGTTGGAGTGCGGGAGCTTGCTTGTCCTTAGCTCGTCGAAGGGTTCCCGCCGCTTGCCGCCCGGGCTCAGCCGGCTCATGCCACTAACGCGCCGCTCTTACAGCGACGGGTCGCTGCTTTTGCGACCCGGCACACCGGTGGCAGCGTGGGCCTTCGGGCCCGCGAAAAAGGCGCCCACAAAGAAACCGGCTTTAGCCGCGGGCTCCTTCTCTCCACGAGCGAGCGCCTCACACCTTCAAAATCAGCTTCCCCGTAGTCTGCCGCGATTCGAGCAACCGATGCGCTTCCGCAGCCTGCGCAAGCGGCAGCTCCCGGTCGATATGCAGCTTCAACCATCCCTCGCGCACCCCGCCAAAAACATCCCGCGCCCGTGCCAGCAGCTCCTCGCGCGTCACAATAAAATTGAAAAGCGCCCCGCCCGAAATCGTCAGCGCCTTCATCATCAGCGAATTCGGGGCCACCGGCTCCGCTGGCCCGCTCGCCATTCCGAAGATCGTCGCCCATCCGCGATTGCGCAGCGCATCGAAGTTTTTCGTGAATGTAGTTTTGCCCACGCCGTCGATGATGTAATCCACGCCTTTGCCGCCGGTAATTTTCTTCGCCTCGTCCGCGAAATCCTGCGTCGTGTAATTGATCACATGCTCGGCGCCCGCCTCGCGCGCTATTTTCGCTTTCGCCTCTGTTGAGACGGTCCCGATCGCCACAGCTCCCATGTGCTTCAGCCACTGCACGAGCAGCAGCCCCATGCCGCCCGCGGCCGCATGTACGAGCACGGTCGAGCCCCGCTTGATCGGATAGAACTCGTGCAGCAAATAGTGCGCCGTCATGCCTTGCAGAATCACCGCTGCCCCATTCTCGAAACTCATCTCGCCCGGCAGTGGTGCGAGCTGCGTGGCTTTGAAGACTTGATATTCGGCGTACGATCCGAGGCCGCCTGCGTATGCGACGCGATCGCCCGCCTTCACTTCGCTCACGCCTTCACCGACCGCTTCCACCACGCCCGCGCCTTCGATTCCCGGCGTGAACGGGAAGGGAGTCGGTACGCGCGCGGAACCACTTCGATAGTAGATGTCCGCAAAATTCACGCCGGCTACGTGCACCCGAACCAGCGCCTCTCCCGGCCCCGGCTTCGGCTGCGGAATATCTTCGATTTTCAGAACGCTTGGATCACCAGCTTGCGTTGCGCGTATCGCTTTCATCTCAGCCTCCTTGGCAAACGGCGCCAATTATCCGGCTCACAATGGACGGCGGCAAGCGCAAAGAATCGTAGTAACCTGTAGGCGGCAGCCACTCAACACATGGGGGAAAACATGAAGGTTGGAGCGCGCAACAGGATCATCGGCAAGGTCACGCAAATCAAGAAAGGTTCGCTGATGTCGATCGTCCACGTCGATGTCTCCGGCCCGTCGCACATGGCCTCCGTAATGACCATCGAATCGCTCAAGGAGCTCGGCCTGAAGAAGGGCGACAAAGTCGAGGTCGTCGTAAAAGCGGTAAACGTCCTCCTGATCAAGGGCTGACTGGTCTTTGCCTTTGAATTTTCACGTGCCCCAACCTCGTTTTGTGAGGGTGGGTCTTTCGCCGGGGTTGCAACGGAACTCTAACGGCTCGGCCGTTCCTCGCCCTTGGGTCTCGGCGCGTAACCGGCGCAGGCCATCACCGGCAGCCACGGATATTTCGGAAATGCCGCGTCGGTGCGCGAGCGTTCGCACCGCACAAACTGCGACCCGCGCGCCGATTCAATCCTTCGCGCAAACGCGCACTCAGCCCAAAGCCCTTCAGGCGCAATAATGTTTTCGATTGTGCGATCTTCAGCCAAAGCGCGGAACTCGAATCAATATCCGCGTTACGCGCGCTCGTCCGTCAGCAGCAACTCCTTCGCGCGCTGCGCAGCCTTCACCACCGCCTTGATCAACGTAACGCGCAACCCGCCTTCCTCGAGCTCGAGAATCCCGTCGATGGTGCACCCGGCAGGAGTCGTCACGGTATCCTTCAGCAGGGCAGGATGGTGCCCTGTCTCGATCACCATCTTCGCCGCTCCCAGGGTCATCTGCGCCGCCAGCAACGTCGCGAGCTCGCGCGACAGCCCAACCTTCACGCCGCCTTCCGCCAGCGACTCCAAAATAATGTAAATGAACGCCGGCCCGCTCGCGGAAAGCCCGGTAATCGCGTCCATATTTTTCTCGTCCACGACCACCGTCTTGCCGACCGCATCAAAAAGCCTCTGCGCAAGCTCCACATGCTTCTGTGCCGCATGCTTTCCGGGCGAGATCGCCGTAATTCCCGCGCCCACCAGCGAAGGAGTATTCGGCATCGCGCGAATCACCGGCACCTTCGCGTGCAATCGCCGCTCGATGTACTCCGACGGCACCGACGCCGCAATCGAAATCAGCAGCTTCCCGGCGTTCAATTCCGGCGCGATTTCATCCACCACGCGCCCCACCACCTGCGGCTTCACGCACAGCAAAATGACGTCCGCCTTCTTCGCGGCCGCCCGATTGTCGCTGCCGAGCGAAACCGTCGACGCCAGATTCTTTCGCTCGGCCCCGGCGTGCGCCACCGTCGCGAAAAGATTCTTCGGCGAGACGAGCCCTTCCTTCACGAGCGCCTCGATCAATATGCCGCCCATTTTCCCCGCGCCCAACACGGCCAGGCGCACTTGGCTGGATTTTGCCATTCGATCTTTCCCCTTTCGCGCTAATTGATCGGCTGTTCGATCGGGAGGCCGCGCGATTCGCCCGCGCGCGCCCACAGCAACTATCGACGCGGTCGGTGATCGCGTCCCGGGCACGGTCGTCCTGTGAACCACGTGCGCCATGTGAAAGGAAGCATGCCGCATGATACAGGAGGACGCACCCCGCGCCAAAGCCTTCCGCACATTGTGGAACCTTCGCGTGCCCTGAAAGGAATCACTGGCGTCGTCAACTTCGATGTTACGCGATGACCGAACAAGAGCATTGAGCAGTCTGTCGCTCAAGATTTTGCCCGCGCAGGTAACCCATTCTTCGGGCAGGCCGTCAAAGAAAGATATTCGATCGTCGTGGTTCGACAGGTAAGTTCAGGGTAATGTTCAGCCCGTTTGGTCCGTAGTCAGTAGAGAGGATCGTCGTGCATCGCCGACTTCGCCAAGGATCCGTGTGGCTGCTCGCATCGCTTCTCGCGATGGCGGCTCCGAGTTTTGCCCGGCAAACTTCAACCCCGGACCAGCCTGCGCAAACAGCTCAGGCGCCAGCCGCATTGCCGCCACAAGGTCCCGTCGACGCTGCCGGCTTCGTCAAAACCACAGACGGCTCGCCCGTTCCCGGCGCCACCCTCCGGCTCACCAACACCGATACCAGGCAAGTCTGGGTCAGCTGGACCGATCCAACGGGCAAGTTCGAGTTTCCGACACTTACGCCCGGCCACTACACGATCGAGGCCACGCAGCTTGGCTTTGTTTCTTCCTCGACTGAAGCGCAGTTTTCCGACCCTCCGCCCCAGCCGCCAGCGCTCCAGCTCGCCTTGCGCGTGGCCACGCTGGCGGAACTCACCGCTCCCGCCGAATCGAATCAACCCGAGCGCGGCCGCGGACAAAGGCCGAATGGCGGCGCGCCAAGCACTGGCCAGAACGCAGCGAACGGCCCTCCGGGAGGCTTTGGCCCTCCGGGCGGTCGCGGCGGCCAAGGCGGCCAGGGCGGCCAGGGCGGCGGCCGGCGAGGGGGGCAGCTTCCCCAGGGACTATTGAACGCCATGCAGCAGGGTCTTGCTGGCGGCGGTTTCCAGCAGACGGATGTGGCGGGCGCATCGGAAGGCGGCGACGCGGGCATCCCTGAAGCGAACGCTCGCGTGACTCCGGCCGTCGGCGGCTCGTCCGACTCATTTCTGCTGCAGGGAACGGTCGGCCAAGGTCTTTCCTACAACGCAGGCGGCTTTCCGGGCGGAGGCTTTGGCGGTCCCGGCGGTCCCGGTGGACCTGGCGGCCCCGGCGGTCCGGGCGGAGAAGCTGGGGAACCCGGAGGCGCAGCCGGGCAAATGTTCGGCGGAGGCGCCGGCCCGGGCGGTGGTGGTCCCGGCGGCCCCGGGGGCGGTCCGGGCGGCGGCTTTGGCGGCGGACGTGGCGGCCGTGCCATCATGATCTTCAACACCGGCGGAGGAGGTGGACGCGGAGGCCCTCTTGGCCGTCTGTTCCGCCAGCAGGTCAATCGGGTCCGCTACAGCTTCTACGACAGCTACCAGAACTCAGCCTTTGACGCCCGCCCCTACGCCATCACCGGAACGCCTGCGCCCAAGGTCGGCCACTACGACGAGCGCGTCGGCGGCAATATGGGCGGCCCACTCAGGATTCCGCACATCTACAACGGCGCCGATCACACCTATTTCTTCCTGAACTACCAGCACGAAACGGTGAGCAACGCGATCAACACATTTTCGACCGTGCCCACCCCCGACCAGCGCAACGGCTGTTTCCCCGCAAACAGCGTCTTCCAGCCCTTCACCACCACTCCCGTCACGACGCAAGGTTCGTGCGCAGCGGGCGACGTCCAGGTTCCCATCGACCCTGTCGCCCAGAAGCTCCTCAATTACATCCCGCTGCCGACGCCAACGACCAGCGGGCTCAACGGCACTCAGAATTATCTGCTGCAAGCAACCACGCCGGAAAACACCGATCGCGTGAATGGCACGATCCTCCACACGATCAACGCGAAATTCAATGTCAACGGCAGCTACAATTTCAGTTCGCAGCGCGAAAACACGCTCAGCAACTTCGTTGGCATTGGCGGACACGACTCCACCCGCAGCCAGAATCTTACGCTCGGGCTTTCCCACAATTGGACGCCGCACGTCGTCGAAACCATCAGCGTCAATTGGAGCCGCAATCGTGTACAGTTGCTCAGCGACAATTCCTACAACGCCGCATTTTCGCCTGCCAGTCTCGGCATCGACCTGGGCCCAGGCACGCCCCTCGCAGTTGACTGCGGCATCCCGCAGGTGAGCTTCACGACGTACTCCGGATTCAACGATCCGATTCCTTCCCTCACGCGCAATCAGACGCTTCGCGTGGACGACAACATCTCCTGGACGCACGCCAAACACACCATGCGCTTTGGCGGCGAGCTCCGCCGCGTCGATCTCAACACGCAGTCGAATCCGAATCCGCGCGGTGGCTTCGTCTTCACCGGCATCGCTACCGGCAACGAGTTCGCCGATTTTCTCGAGGGGCTGCCGTTCAATACCACGGGCCAGTTCGGCAATCCCAACACCTATTTTCGCAGCTGGGGATTCGGCTTCTACGCGCAGGATGATTTCCGCATCACCAAGACGTTCACCGCTCAATTTGGCCTGCGCTATGACGCCGTCACGCCGCCCATCGAGCTTGCCAACAACATCGTGAATCTTGATATCACCAATCTCGCCCTCGTCACGACCGTGCAGCCCGGCGCATCGGGAGTGCCGCGCTCCTTGATCCACGGCGAGTATCACAATTTCGAGCCGCGCATCGGCATCGCCTGGCAGCCGCCGATCAAACCGAAAACCGTCGTGCGCGCCGGCTATTCCATTTTCTACAACACATCCATTTACGACACGCTCGCCCGCGAGCTGGCCTATCAGCCGCCCATCGACACGGCCCAAACGCTCACCACTGCCGCGTCGCCCAATCAGCTCACGTTTGAGAATCCGTTCGTGGGAGGCTCGTCGAATCTGATCGCCATCTCGAATACTCAGTCCGTCGATCCGAATTACAAGCCTGGGTACGCCCAGATTTGGAGTCTCGGCACGGAAACGTCGATTTCGGCCAATTGGGTTCTTGACCTCACTTACACGGGGACGAAGGGAACGTATCTCGACATCCTGCGCGCGCCCAATCGCGCGCCGCTCGGCACAACCTCGGATCAGATTCAGGCCAATCGCATCGACAACCAGGCCGCCGGATTCACCTACGATCAGTCCGGCGCCAATTCGATCTACAACGCCCTTCAGACGCGCGTCCTTCATCGCTTCTCGAAGGGATTTTTCCTCATGGGTATCTACACCTACGCCAAATCGCTCGACGACGCCAGTTCCATCGGCGGCGCGGGCGGCGGCGGCACCGTCGAGCAGCAGGACGGCAACCTCCACGCCGAATACGGCCTTTCGACCTTCGACATCCGCAACCAGTTCCGCCTCATCTCCATGTGGCAGTTGCCCTTCGGCCAGCGCTACCGCCGCGCGAATCACGGATGGCAGCAAAAGGTATTCGGCGATTGGCGCCTCCAGAATATTTTTACGTGGCAAACGGGAACTCCATTCACGGCTCTGCTCGGCGGCGTGGCGTCCGACAACGGCACTGGCGCGAATTTCTCGCTGCGGCCGAATATCGTGGGCGACCCGAATCAGGGAATCTGCGGTGGCTCGCCTTCCACCTTCTTCAATGCCGGCGCCTTCGCTCTGCCCACGGATTCGAGCGGAAATCTCATCTATGGCAACGAGGCGCGTGGCTCAGTCGAAGGCCCGTGTACCTTCAGTTGGAATGCGGGGCTTTCGAAAGCCTTCCGCTTCGGCCCCGAGCAGCGCCACGTGATGAATATCGAGTGGCAGGTGCAGAACCTCACCAACACTGCGAACTACACCGGCGTCGGCACCGTGCTTCCTTGCGGACCCGGCGTCTCGGTGTCGGGAATCGTTTGCGGAGTGTCTGGGACAACAACGCCGTCGTTCTTCGGCCACGTGACGAGCGCAGGCTCAATGCGTACGATGAGCTTGATGGTAAGGTTTAACTTTTGAGGCGACGCATGAGAATCATGGGAGACTCTTTCGCGCGGGCTTTGCTGGTCGGCATCATCGCCGCGAATCTGGCTCTCGCCCCGCTGCCGGCCGCCGCACAACAACAATCTGAGCAGCAGCAATCGGGCAAGCCCACGGTCGTTGCCGCTCCCGCCGCTCCGCAGCCCGCGCCGCGAGTGAATCCGCCGAAGCCGAACGTGCTCCGCGCCGAATCCTCGTTGGTCCGCATCGACGTCGAGGTCACCGACCGCTCGGGCAAGCCGATCAAGGGCCTGCGCGAAGACCAATTCACGGTAACGGACAACGGCAAGCCTCAGAAGATTTCCAGCTTCTCGTATTCCGATATCGAAAGAATCGACACCGCGGGGCCTGAGAACACGAAGCCCGTTGTGATTCCGGTTGATGGCGGCGCGCCAAGCGTCAAGGAAGCTGTCAGCGATGAAGTCCGCGACCGCCGCATGCTCGTCCTTTTCTTCGATCTCTCCTCGATGGAAACCGACGACATCACCCGCGCGCACGATGCCGCCGAAAAATTCCTGGCGAAGCAGTTGACCCCGGCCGATCTTGTCTCGGTCGTCGTCTTCAGCTCGCAACTTTCGGTGCTCGCGAATTTCACCAACAATCGCGCTGTGCTTGAGAAGGCCGTCGCCCAGATCATGCCCGGCGCGGCGTCGCAGCTCGCCGATCAGCAATACGCCGCCGCCCAGAATGGCGAATACGATGTCCAGCAGGATACGCAAGCCGCCTACACGCCCGATCAGACCGAATTCAACGTCTTCAATACCGACCAGAAACTCATCGCCATCGAAAGCCTCACCAACGTCTTGGCCGGTATTCCGGGCCGCAAGGCGCTCGTCGAATTTACCGGCGGCATCACCCAGACCGGGGAAGAGAATCGCGCCGAGTTGACCTCCGCGACCGACGCCGCGAATCGCGCCGACGTCTCGATCTATTCGATCGACGCGCGCGGCATGTTCGCCACGCCGCCCGGCGGAGATGCCACCACGGCCGCCTCCACGGGCAGCTCGATGTTTAGCGGCGCTTCCGTGTTCCATCAGACCGACCAGCGCGAGGATTCGCGCGACACGCTCGCCACGCTTTCAACCGACACGGGCGGCCGCGCCTTCTTCGATCTCGGCGACTTGAGCGATGCCTTCCCGAAGATTCAGCAGGAAAACGGCGGCTACTATCTCGTCGGCTACAATCTCCCGCCCGACGTGAAGCACGATGGCCGCTGGCGCGCCGTCGCCGTCAAAGTGAAAGCGCCAGGCACTCACGTTCGCTACCGCAGCGGCTATTACGCCCCGCGCGATTTCCAGCATCTCGAAAAGGAAGACAAGGAGCAGCAGCTCGAGGAAGCGCTCGAATCGCCGAATCCCGAGGTTGAATTGCCGGTCGCCGTCGAAACGGCGATGTTTCGCCTCAGCGACAATCAGGTTTACGTCCCCATCTCCGCAAAACTTTCGTCCAGCGCCCTCGAATGGGCGCAGAAGCGCGGCCTCCACACCGCCGAATTCGATTTCGCCGCCGAAGTGAAGGCTGTGCCTTCCACGCAGACCGTCGCCGCTCTCCGCGACACGATCACGGTCCACCTCGACGAGCAACAATACCAGCAGGTGACCCGCAGCAATCTCGTGTATCAAGGCGGCGTCGTTCTCTCGCCCGGCACCTACCGCCTCAAATTCGTAGCGCGGGAAAATGAATCGGGAAAGATGGGAACGTTCGAGAGCGAACTCGTGGTGCCTCAGCGCCAGCCCGCGCGCATGATGCTGAGCTCCGTGATGCTATCGAGCCAGATCGTGCCCGTGGAAAAAACAGCTGCGGTCCAGGATAAGACCTTGGGGCTTCGCGCGAAGCTCACATCAACGCCGCTCGAAATGGACGGCAGCAAAATCATCCCGAGCGTCACGCGCTACTTCACCCAGCCGCAGACCCTCTACGTTTTCTTCCAGGCCTATTATCCGGAGAAGGGCGGAAACCAGGAGGCGTTCGACGCAAACACTGTGCGCGCCGGTCTCGTTTTCTTCCGGGGCGGCGTGCAGATCAATTCCACGCCGCTGCTCGCGCCCACCGCGCTCGACCCGAAGACGCACACCGCGTCTTTCCGCATCAGCCTCCCGCTCGCCAAGCTCCCCACGGGCCGCTACACGGTCCAGGCGATCGTGATCGCCGCCGGCACGCAGCAATCAGCCTTCGGCCGCGCCTACCTCGCCCTCGCCCGGGCCGACCCAGCCCCGAACCCAGCCGCGCCCCCTGTCGCGCCATAGCCAGGTTCCAGCGAATGCTTTTCGCGGCTTCGCCACGAGATAAGCGTTAAGCGCCGGAGGCGCGATTGTCATTAGCCCGGCACGAAGCGGAGCGGAGTGCCGGGGAAACGGAAAGCAAGCGCAAAAGTCCCGGAGGGACGATTGAATGGCGGGGCTGGTGGCGTGAGCCCGCCAAGAGTGGCTTTTCTCGTCCAACTAAGCCCGTTTTAAGGCCCCGCTAGGGGGATGCTCCAGCCCCCACTTACAGCAGGTTCGTTTCGCTTTTTGTTCATTTCGTCGAATCAACCGTCGTCTCAGTCCTTGTGGTCCTTCCCGTCGTCCTTCTTAGGAGGGGTGGACTCTTTCGGCGGCGGATTGTTGTGTTGAGGCTGCTTCGCCTCCGTCTGCTGCCGTGGCGGAGGCTGAAATCCACCGTGCGGATTGTTTTCGTTGGCGTTCGGGTGCGGATTTCCGCCCGTCCCCCGGTTCGCGTTTCCATTCCCGCCGCCATTCCCGTTGCCGCCCGAGTTCTCGTTGTTGCGTGAAGGAGGCCGGAAATCCGGCTGCGCATTTCTCGGCTGCGCGTTGTTCGGCTGCGCGGTATTGGGTTGCGCGCTGGCGGGTGGCGTCGCGTTGCCCCGCTCGTTGTTCCGGTTGAAGTTTGGATTCGCGTTTCCATTTCCATTTGTGTTGCCGTTGTTCGGCGTCGGCGGATGGAACGCGGGACGCACGTTGTTACTCGGCTGCGCGTTGTTCGGTTGCGTGCCGGCGGGTGGCGCCGCGTTGCCCCGCTCGTTGTTCCGATTGAAGTTCGGGTTCGCGTTTCCGTTTCCATTCGCGTTGCTGTTATTCAACGCCGGAGGATGGAAAGCAGGACGCACGTTGTTCGTCGGCTGGCCACTGCGGTCGGATGGCGCGTTTCCATTCGGATTGGTGGAATTGTTGTTTCCGCTCGCGTTTCCATTGCTCTGTGGCGCCCGCTCGATTGTAGGCTGAGTATGGTTGTTCGGCTGCGCAGTGTTATTTGGCTGCCCGTTGCGATTGAACGAGGGGTTGCCATTGGGATTCTCGCCGCGATTCCCGTTGCCGTTGGTGTTTGTGTTGTTGTTCGGCGGTTGGAACGGGCGGAAGCCGGGCCGCGAATTATTGTTCTCATTGTTCGGATGCGCGTTGCCGTTGCCACCGGCATTCGCGTTTCCGACGTTTCCATTTGGCTGGGGGAATCGCTGGTTGCCCGGCTGATTGCCGCGCTGGCCGCCGAACGTCCCGTTGCTTCCGCGCCCGAGTGGTTGCGTGTGGCCGATGGGAACGGCATTCGGCGCAGGGGCGATCTTGGTGACGATGCGCCTGTTCTCAAGCGCCTCCGGAGGCCGCACTCGCGCATTCGCCTGGTTGCCGAACGCGCTGCGCTGCGTCGGCTGCATCTCCGTCTGCTGCATCACGCGCGGATTCCGGATCTGCTCCTGCGAGATTCGCACCGACGCGCGGCCCACGGGCCTGCCATTCACGAACGTATCGTGATCGACGGCCGTGACCGCACGAACGTTGTTCGCGTACGTGTAGCGATTGAACTCTGCCCTGTCATGATTCACGTAGACGCGGTTGTACACAGTCGTGACCTGCGTGACGTTCACCACTCGCGTGTTGTACACGTTCACGTGCTGCACGTAGACGGGACTGCAGCGATACGACGGAACCCAAACGTCACGCGGCCCGAGAGGGAACCACGCAACACCCGCGCCGCCTCCGATTGCGATCGACAAACTGAAGCCGCCGCCGCCCACGAATCCGACGAGCGCGGGGGCGTACATCGGCCGCACAATCGGTCTGCCGACCCCCACGCCGACTGCGACCGGCCCCGGCACCCAGCCCCATCGGCCGCGGATCACGGCCCAGCGGCCGTAGTGAAACGGCGCAAAGCCCCAGGGTTCGTCCTCGACCCAGGTCCATCCCCACGGCGCGATGTAGACCCAGTGGCCGTCGTGATAAGGCGCCCAGTCGGCGTCAACGTCTCGAGGTATCCACACCGCGCCGTATTCGGGATCGTTGCTCCACGCCCCATAATCGTCGAGGTCGTTGTAGCCGATCACGTCTCGTGAAACGTAGCGCGCGGAAGCGGAGTGATCCTCGCGCTGGTCCCGCGAAAAACACCAATTGTCGAAATCGTCGCGATCACCCAATGCTTGCGAGTCATAGGTCAATTGATCGGTGCCGGAGAACATAAATTCCTGGCCGGGATTCAGCGTGAAGGCTTGGCCTCCCCCGGTAACGGTGCCCGAGCCGCCCCACACGGCGATCACCGTGGAGCCGCCATCGGGATCCACATCGACGCGATACTGGCCGGGCCGCAGAATTGAGAACGCGAGATTCGGCGTATCGATTTCGAATGCCTCACCTTCATCGAGCTGACGCACGCGTACGTACAGCGATCCTTGGGCGAGCTGAAGCTGCGTGATCTGGTCGTTCAAATTCAGGAAGGAAACGCCCGTTTGTCCCGAAAGGCGCAGAACAGAGCTTCCCACGTGGAGTTCACCGCGCGAGTCCTGATCGGCCCAGAGGTTGTCGCCCGTGGTGAGCGGGCGATTCGGATTTGCGTCGATCCAGTCCTGCGTGCCGGCGGGCTGGAGCGAGACCGATCCCTGAATGTAATTCAGCCGCGCGACGCGGCCGGGAGGGTCATCATCGTCCGCCGCAGCGGTACGCGGAACGATCCACAAACTTGCGACGGCCAAAAGAAGCGTCACGACGACAGGTCCCACGAGCGTGCGTGCAGTATTACTGGTGCCAGGTCGAATTCTCATGACTGGTTCTCCTCAGTGTTTCCGGAACTAAGAGCCGCTAGGAGAAACTTTGGAGGCGGCTTGCGAATGGCCCGCCACCTCCGGCGAGTTCCTACTTCTTCTGCGGATGGCTGTCCGAATGGGATGGGGGAGCGGAATGCTGTTCCTGCTGCTTCGGCTGGGCATGGCTCTGATTCTGCTGGTGGTTCAGCGGCGGATGGACGTCATACATCTCGTCGCGGGCTTTCGTCGGCTGCGTGAATTTCATTGCCGGCCGCTCTTCGTTCTGGGCGGGCTGCGTTTGATTGACCTGGTTGGGCGTAATTCGGTTGTCGGGCTGAGTCGTTGCGCGGTTATTCGATCCAGGAGGAGTGAACGGTCGGAATCCATTGTTCGATTGCTGCTGGTTGTTTACCGGCGGATTATTCGTCACGCGCGGACTTGACTGCGGATTGACGTTGTTGTTGACGCGAGTATTTTGCGGCTCGTTGAATTGCCGGCTGTCGTTCGTGTACTGCGGTGCGCGGCGTTGCGTTTCGACCGCCGGATTCAGCCGCGCGACCACGGGACGCTGCGCAAAGGAGTACGACGGCTTGGCTGTGGAAACGCGCGCCGTCGCCGAGATATAGCTGGTGCGAGTCGGAGCAATCGGGCCGGAGTCGGCCACGCGCGCGCCGCGAATCTGATCCGCGTTGACGCGCACCATCGCGCGATCAACGGGGCGCGCATTCACGAACGTATCGCGCGAGACAGCCGTGATGGCGCGTTCGTTGTTTGCGTACGTGTAGTTCACGTGCGTCACGTCTCGATTGACCACTGCCGTGTTGTAGACGTTCCTCACTTCCGTGACGTTCACGATCCGCGTATTGGTCACGTTCACATTCTGAAAGTAGCGCGGGCTGCAGCGATATCCCGGGACGAAAACGTCGCGCGGCCCGAGCGGGAACCATCCCACGCCTGAAAATCCTCCGCCGAACGCGACCGAGAAACCGAATCCGCCTCCGCCGACGAATCCGACGAGCGCCGGTGCATACACGGGGCGCACAACAACCGGCCCGGGCACCCAGCCCCATCGGTCGCGGGCGTAAGCCCATCGGCCATAGTGAAACGGCGCCCATCCCCATGGCTCTGAATCAACCCAGGTCCAGCCCCACGGCTCGATGAAAACCCAATGGCCCATCTGGTAAGGCGACCATCCGACGGCAACGCCGCTCGGCACCCAGATTTCGCCGTAATCGGAATCCGATTCCCACGAGCCGTAGTCGTCGAGATCGTAGTAGCCGTCGACATCGCGCGACACGTATTTCGCCGAGACGGCGTTGTTCTCGCGCTGGTCGCGCGATTGGCACCAATCCTCGAAATCGTCAAAGCCCGGAGCCGGAGAGGCATCGTAGGTAAGCTGGTCCGTGCCATTGAACGTGTATTGCTGGTTGGGGCCCAGATCCCACGTGTCGCCGCTGCCCGTGACTTCGCCCTCGCCTTCGCGCACCACGATTGCGGTGGAACCGCCGTTGGGATCGGTCTCGATGCGATATTCGCCAGGTTGCGTGAGCGTGAGCGCGAGATTGGGAGTGTCAACTTCAAAGGCGTCGCCGCTCGGCAGAATTCGCAGATGAACTTCGATCGTTCCCTGGGCGAGCTGAAGCTGCGTGGTGCGATCGTCGAGCGTGAGAAATGAAACGCCCGTCTCGCTCGACATCCGAATCGCCGTGCTGCCGATGTGAACCTCGCCGCGCGAATCCTTGTCCGCCCAGAGATTGTCGCCAGTCGTAAGCGGGCGGTTCGGGTCGGCCTGCACCCAATCTTGATCGCCCGACACTTGATACGACACCGATCCCTGGATGTAGTTCAATCGCGCGACGCGTCCCGGAGGATCTTGATCCTGCGCGGCTACGGAGCCTGGAAACGCGGAGACCAGTGCGATCGCGAAGAACAGAACCCCGAGAGACAAAGCAGTTTTTCTCATGGACGGACGACTCCCTTGGCGAAGCGCTCTCTTGATATCATAGCCCTCTCCACGAGCCAATTCCATGCAGCGAACCATGTGAACCATGCGGCAACACGCATTGACGACATGTGTTTTGCCTCCTGCTTATACAACCCGCTGCGCGACCGTGAGTTTCGTTCGACCACTTTGCCTCTGCACCGCGCGGCCTCGAAAAACCGCGGCCGCGTGTCTCTGCTAAGACTAGCGGTGCCCGTGGCCGCCACCCGAATGGCCGCCGCCACCGCCGCCGCTGTGGGAACCGCCGCCACCACCACCGCCGCGCGGTGCACTGGACCCGCCGCCACCACCGCCGCGGGGTGCGCTGTAATTGCCGCGGGGAGCGCTATATCCACCGCCACCGTTACCTCGAGGGGCGCTGTAGTTTCCCCGAGGCGCGCTATAGTTACCGCGCGGTGCACTGTAGGATCCGCGAGGTTGGCTATAACCTTGATATCCGTTGCGATTGTATCCGCCGTTCCCGTAGTTCCCGCCGCCGCGCGGCGTCACGATGGGTTGCCTCATATTAAGTTGGGGCCTGGAGTATGAATGAGAGTATGAATTCGAGTAGCCCCCTCGTGACGTCGATTGCGGCGAGTTAAAAGAACGGTTGGAACCGCGACCGGACTGTTGCGTTGGCGGAGAGAAGTGTTGCCAGCCGCCGCGATTCCCGGACTGAGCCTGAGCATTTCCGCGGCTGAAGGACCCACGGTCAACGGAATTGTTGCTCGCTTGTCCGCGATTGTTTCCTTCGAAACCTCGCGCCTGCGAGCCGCGATTGCCGCCCGATTGCGGCGGCGTGAAGGTGTGCCATCCCGGACGGCTCGATGTAATGGCGCCGCGGTTTTGATTCGCCGATCCTCCGAACGAATGTTCCCGCGCCACGTTGCTGCTGTTGCCGAACGAGCGCGTCCCGGAGTTACCCGCGTTGCTGCCGAAGGATTCGCGGGTTCGAACGTTGTTGTTCAGTGACCGGCCGCCGAATCCGTTCGACGCTGTGTTCGTGCGCCCCGCAGCGCTGAAGAAGTGTTGCGAATTGGACGGAGCGTGCCGGAACGAAGCCGGATTCGCAGCGCGGCTCGATGCGCTGTAGCTCTGGCGCGAAGGCGAAATCGGCATCCTGCCGCTCACCATGCTTGCTTGACGGAACGAAGCCGCGCTCATGCGCCCGCCCCCGCCGTGCACCGCATCGCGGCCGAACCGGCTCGAGTTCATCGAAACCAAGCCCGATCGGACGCGGTTATTCCGGAACGCTTCGTTCACGTTCGAGAAAGAACGATCGCCTCGCGGCCCGATGGGACGGAAGCCGTCGCGGTCTCCGCCTCGGAAACCGTCGCGACCGCCACGGAACGTGTCGTACCGTCCGCCCCAACGGCCCCACCACGGGTGATACCAGTCACCCGGACCGCAAGGCAGCCAGCCAACATTGCCGAAGCCAAATCCGACTCCGAAGCCTCCGCCACCCCAGCCGAAGAACGAAACATATGCGGGCGACCATATCGGGTAGTAACCCGGATAGCCGACGACGGGGCCCGGCCACCAAGCCCAGTTACCGCCATAGACGAACCAGCGCCCGTAGTGATACGGCGCCCATCCCCACGGCTCGTTGGAAACCCACGTCCATCCGTAGTAAGGCTCCCAGACCCATTGGCCATCGCTATAAGGCGCCCAATTAGGATTCTGCTGCGGAATCCACACAGGGCCGTAATCCGGAACTTCGCTCCACGTCCCGTAATTGTCGAGATCTTCAGAGCCGGTGTAGTACTGGTCGGTATCGTTCCAGCTTTTTGCGCTGGTGATTTGGTGATCGCGGTCCATATTCCAGGAATCCCAGGCGTCTTCGCTCGGAGCGGATGCTGTCTTGTATTCAGGGTTATCCGTTCCCTGGATCGAGATCATTTGTCCGGCGTTCACGTGCGTGCTGCCTTGCGGTTCGGTGATGTCCGCTGAACCCTCGCGAACGATCACGTCCGATTCGTCGTTGGAATTCACCTGAATGCGATACTCGCCCGTGCCATCCGGATGGACGGCGGAGTTGGGAGTGTCGATTTCCGCGTTTGCTTCGCCGGGCCGGACCACCGCATAGGTGACGAGACCCTGCCCGACCTGCACCTGAATATTTTCGCGGCTGATACTTGCGATCTTGGCGGTCGCGTTATGGGACAGCCGCAGGACGTTTGCGGCATCGAGTTGAATCTCGGCGCTACCGTCCGGTCCCGTCGAGATGCGGTCACCGACCGCTACCGGCGTATTCACAGTTGCCGCGACCCATTCGCCGTTGTCGCCGCGCTGCGTGGAAACGTTGCCAGTAATCACGCTCACGCGCGCCACGCCCGGCGCGGGGCCGGATTGATCGGGCTGACCGGCCTGCTGAGAATAATCTTGATCGGGCGGAGGCGGCGCGGTATCAGCTTGCTGATCCTGAGCCTTCAGCGGCGCGCTCACGGACATCACGCCCATCGTTAAGAAAATCACTGCCAGACTCGCGAGATGCTTTTTCATAATTTCCCCCTGGCGAACTATCCGCCAGAAAACCCTTGAACCCACCCGCGGTAGTGCAGGGCCAATGCCAAACAAGCTCATTTGGTTACTTCGCCTCGATCTCATTGTTAGAATGCGGGTTAGCCGCGGAGGTATGCCGGTATCAGTTCTGCCAAATCCTCATGACACGGTGGTTTTCACGCGGAGGGTGGTGGTTTTCAACCAGTCCGGCAACCCCACCAAACTGGGCCAGTTCCGCCTCAATCGAATTTAGGACTCGGCACCGGTTGTTTCGCGCGCATATCGCAGCCGACCCAGCCGCCATCTCGTTCGGCGCTGGAATTAGCGAACAGGCGCAGCCCGTCGCCCAACAAGAATGGCGCGGCCATCAATCGGATTTACCGTTTTTGAGGCGGTCACACCCCAAACTGCCGGAAATGATGGTCAAGATGTTTGTACATTAAGATCGCCCACTCCTCCGGCGTCATCTTCCCAAAGAAACTATGCGGATTTTTCGTACACCCTGCCGGCCCTCCCGCCGCAAATTTGTCAATCAATCCCGATAACCGCTCCCGTTCGTTGCCCAAATCTCGTTCGTCCGCCACGATAAGGCTCTTGGCCGTCGGCGAATTCTTCCGTAGCGGGTCTTCGTTCCGAAACACCATAGGCTTCACCAGCCGCCCCATTAGACGTGCGGGCAGCGCACCCTTTTCAGGCACCACTTCTCCCACCGCCCACTGCATACTCACCGAGCAATGCGCCAGCATCTGCGCTGCCGTCATCTTGCCCCAGCGCCTCTCACTTTGTGGCTCCAATTTTCCCAGCCGGGCCTTTACCTGATTCGCCACCGTCGCATCGAACAGGTTCTTCATGCTTACATGCCTCCTTTGAAAAGAATGGCCAACAAGATGTCCTTCCGCCCCAATCGAATTCAGGACAGGGGGCCGGTCGATTCGCGTGCATACCACAACCCGACAAAACCGGTCTTGTAGGCGACGGTGTCCCTTAACTGCCATCTCGTTTCTGCGTTGGAACCAGCGAAGAGGCGCAGCCCTTCACCCAACAAGACCGGTGCAATCATCAATCGGATTTCGTCGACCAAGCCAAGCCTGAGAAAATCCTGGCACAACATCGCCCCTCCCACGAGCCAGATGTTTCGGAATCGAGGCGCGAGGACCGCATCAACCAATCTTTTGAGATCGCCTGAATAGAACTCCACGCTCTTTCTCGTGGACGACAAGTCTCTGGTCGTTGTCACGACGGTCGGAGTATCACCATATGGCCAACCAAGCTGAAGCGCATGTTCATAGGTGCGCGAACCCAGCACAAAGCAATCGATCGCGCCGACGGCTTCCGCTGAGCTGTCTTCGGAGACGCCTCGTTCGTAGACGTCGCCAGAGCTTTCGAGCCACGAGACAGTGTTGTCGTGCTTGGCGATGAAGCCATCCAGACTTGAAACCACGTGCAGCGTTACTGTCATCTATTTGCACCTCTCAGCTGGTCCGAGAATCGCCAGGAGGGTCAGGATCGGGCACGCCCATTTGCGACAGACGATAGCGCAGGGCATTGCGAGAGAGGCCGAGAGCGCGCGCGGCCTGGCTCTTGTTGCCATTGGCGCGGCGGAGGGCCTCGCGGATGATTTCGTCTTCCCACTGCTCGAGCGTGACGCCTTCAGGCAGGATGGCGGCAGTGGAGTCGGCGTGGGCGCGCGGGCGCGCGCTATCGAAATGAATATCGCTGGCGTCGAGCATGGGGCCGGCAGCAAGCATGACGCTGCGCGCCAAAATATTTTCGAGCTCGCGGATATTGCCGGGCCAGTGAAAATCCATCAGCAGCTTCAGCGCTTGCGGCGTGATGCGCGGCGTCGGCTTGCCGGATTCGCGCGCGAACTTCTCGAGGAAAAAGGTGGTGAGCGCCGGAATGTCTTCTTTGCGATCGCGCAGGGGAGGAATATCGATGGCGACCACGTTGAGGCGGTAGTACAGATCCTCGCGGAACGTGCCTTCCTCGAGGGCGGCGCGCAGGTCGCGGTTGGTGGCGGCGATCAGGCGGACATCTACTTTGATCGTTTTCGTTCCGCCGAGCCGCTCGAATTCGCGCTCTTGCAGGACGCGCAGCAGCTTGACCTGGATGGCGGGCGGGACGTCGCCGATCTCGTCGAGGAACAGCGTGCCTTTGTCCGCCAGCTCGAATTTTCCGGGCTTGCTCGAAGTCGCGCCGGAGAAAGCGCCCTTTTCGTAGCCGAAGAGCTCGCTTTCGAGGAGATTCTCGGGAATGGCGGTGCTGTTGATTTTGAGAAACGGACCGGAGGCGCGCTGAGAATGCTCGTGGATGGCGCGCGCGATCAAATCCTTGCCGACGCCGCTTTCGCCGCCGATCAGGACGGTGGCGTTGGTGGGCGCCACGCGCTCGACGAGGCTGAGAACTGCTTGCATTTTATCGCTCGTCGCAATGATGTTTTTGTATTCGTAACGGCGGCCCAGCGCCTCGCGCAGATCGCGGTTTTCCTCGCGCAGTGCGTGGGCGGCGAGTTCCTTGCGGATCACGAGGACGAGTTCGGCGAGCGAAAAGGGCTTCAGCACGTAATCGCTCGCGCCCGCCTTCATGGCGTCGACCGCGGATTCCACCGTGCCGTAGGCGGTCATCATCACCACAGGGATTTCCCCATTGACTCGTTTCACCGCGTGAAGAAAATCAAGGCCGCTCATCCCGGGCAGCTTGAAATCGGTGACGACGAGATCGAAGGGGTCCTTGTTGAGGAACTGCAGGCCGGTTTCGGCATCCGGAGCGGTGCGCGGCTGAAATCCTTCTTCGGCAAGCTGCAGCTCGAGCAGGCGCCGCATCTTGGCTTCGTCCTCGACGATGAGGATGGATGGTTTTTCGCGCTTCATATTAGGCGGCTATCCGATGCGAATATTGTGCTCATGAATGTTCCGGTGCCGCCGGGAGGAAAATCCGGAAGTGCGCGCCGGGCCGCGAATCGTTTTCCAGTTTAATCGATCCGCGATGATCGTCCACAATTTTGGCGACGATGGCGAGGCCGAGACCGACGCCATCTTTCTTCGTGGTGAAAAACGGATTGAAGATTTGCTCGCGCGCTTCCGGCAGCACGCCGGGGCCCGTATCGTCGATCGCGATTTCGACGCCGGAGCGGCCGCCGGAAGTTTCCGGTGCGATGGTGATGCTTAGCACCTCCTCGCGGCCGTCGGGCGAAGCGTCCATTGCCTGGAATGCATTCTGGATCAGATTTACGAAGATGCGCTCGCAAAGCTGTTCGTCGGCCAATATTTCGGGCACCGGGGAATAGTGGCGTTCGACGCGGACTCTCGAATTTGGCGATTGCGCGAGGACGGATTCGAGCGAGCGGTCGATGAGGTCGCACACGCGCTGGGCGTGCAGATCGAGATGCGCGGGGCGCGCGAAATCGAGGAAGCGCGCGACGAGCGCGTTGAGCCTGTTCACCTCGGCGGAGATGTAACCCGCCAGCTCGGCCGCAAGCGGCTCCGACCCCTGCAACTTTTGCTGCAGCATTTCGGCAGAGCCTTTGATCACGCCGAGCGGATTGCGGATTTCGTGCGCGAGGCCCGCCGAAAGCTGGCCGAGGGCGGCGAGGCGCTCGGAGCGGCGCGCTTCGGCCTCGGCGCGCTGCAGCTGGCGGTTCGTCTCTTCGAGGCGCTCGGAAAGCTCGCGGTAACGCTGGACCTGGTGGCGATTGTCCATCACGAAGCGGTTCACCAGCATCGCCGCAAGGAAGAAGAAAAGGATGCGAATCGCCAGGATTGTGGCGCCCTCCGTCCCGATCTCGTACTCGTCGGTTATCAATGGTCCGATCAGAAACGAGCAATATGCGAGCGAGGAAAGAGCGGTCCACGCAAGCGTCGCCAGAGGCCCGAAATAGATGGCCGCCGTAAGGACCGGCAAAAAGTAAATCGGATAGTAGGCGCTGTTGATTCCCACGTCGCCGGTGTGGGCGAGCAGCAAGGTCGACAAAGCGATCTTCAGAAGCACGCTGTAGGTGCGCCCGCGGCCTGGCATTCGCGCAATGAGCGGACCTTCCAGAATTTGAAGGATTGCGATAACGAGAAGAATGAGCTGCTTGTGGAGCTCGTCTTGCGCAGGCAGGACCGCTAGGCCGGCCAGCAGCAGCAGTATGAGGACGTCGAACCAGCTGATCGGTAATTTTTTGCGGTCGAGCATCTCGCAAACATGCTCCCGAAGATCCCAAGGGACATGAACCCGAATCCCAGACGAATCTAACACGAGGAGAGGAGGTTTCGTCTGGAGGAGTGGGAGCATGTTGCCGCGGGCACGACGAGAGAAGCCGACGCGGGCTACCGCGAAGAGAAAATCAGGCTGGCGTCGTCCAGCGCGAGCAGCGGATTTCCGGCATCGCGCAGGCGGGCATCTTCGAGCACCCGACCGACGAGCAGGATGGTCGGCGAATCGAGATGCGGCAGCTTGTCCAGATCGCGGATCGTCGTGTACTGATGCTGTTGCCGGGGCGTCGTGGCGTGAGAAACGATTGCCGCGGGAATATCTTCGGCGAGGCCCGCAGCGAGAAATTCCTCGCGCAGGCCCGCAAAATCGTGGCCCGGCATATAGATGACGAGCGTGGCGTTGCCCTGGGCGAGATTCTTCCAGTCGGGTTTCTCGGGCCGGCCGCCCTTTTGCGCATGGTGGCCGGTCACGACGACCACGCGCGCGCTTTTGCGGCGGTCCGTGAGCGATACGCCGAGCGAAGCGGCTGCGCCGAGTCCGGCGGTAATGCCGGGAACTACGTCGAACGGGACATCGGCGGCTGCGAGCGCGTCGATCTCTTCGGCGAGGCGGCCGAAGATTCCAGGGTCGCCGCTCTTGAGGCGCACAACGTCCAGCCCGCGCCGTGCGAAATCGATCATAAGGGCGTCGATCTCGCCCTGCGTGATGCCTTTCGCGCCGCAGCGCTTCCCGACGTTGATCACCTCGGCCTGCGGGCCGGCGACAGCGAGAATCGCGGCCGGCACAAGATCATCGTGCAGGACGACGTCCGTAGCCGCGAGCAGACGATGCGCCTTGACGGTCAGCAGCTCGGGATCGCCCGGACCTGCTCCGACGAGATGCACCGTGCCTGTGGAAATCTGTGTCATTTGCTCCCTTACGCGGTCGATTTCGGCACTAAACAGAAAGCCCGCTTACCAGGTCCTGCTCCGGCAGCGGGCTTACGATTGCGTCGTAATCTTCGGATGCTTCGGATCACACGCCCGCGCGAGTTGTGGCCGGACGACAACAGGCCGCAAGAATCCTCGCGCAGGTGAAATTGACCATGCCTGATTCTACGCAGTGCCAGCGCTCGCGGTCAAGGCGAGCACCGCGCGGGGAGGTGTGGAAGGGAAGGGCGAGCAGAGGGCAGGCATTGAAGGCCTGGAACTCTCCTCGGCCCGACCGGGGATACTTGGGGATACTGTGCATTGATTGTTTGGGCGATGGCGGGTGACGTGAAAATTAGCGACGATCCTCATACCGAGCGCAGGCATGCCGCACGGAACACAGCCCTGATGTG